>CABUNJ010000012.1 GCA_902492935.1 uncultured Collinsella sp.
GCCCGCTGAGCTGGGCCTATGCCGGAATCTCTCCCACAGAAACCACCGAAGAGCCCATTTTTGCGCCTGGACAGGCCGCCATAGAAAAACGCCAGACCTGGTGTCATTAAAAACACGAGCATAGTGCAGATGAGCATAAACGTTGTCGATCCCGTATCGTACATTCGCTCCCCCTTGGTCGCATGAACGTTGTCGGCGCCCATAATGTGGCCGAGGGGCAACTGGTGTAGACCAGATACGGCGTTGTTAAACGCTGCGTTGTCGAATGGAAACGGTGCCGCAATCTTAGAAACGGCGCGGCAACGGACGCGAAACGGACGGGAAATACGCGAGCAAGGGAGCCGTGAGCGCGCCCGTCCCGGCTAGCGCCGAAACAGCTCGTGGGCGCGGTCGCGGAGATTAGTTGCTCGAATGACACCTTCGTAGCGATTGATGCGCAGGCGCGGGAAGGCGTTAAAGAAGCGTAGGTCGCGGCGGCTGAGTGACACGCTCGGCACCGGACGGCTCATGCGCTTGCCGGCAAGGCGGCGACTGAGCGACGGACGCGGCATGCTCGGCGCGGCATCGGCCACGCGGCGGGCGGCAAGTGCCAGGCCGCGAGCACCATCCGAGATAAATGTCGGCATCGAAGCCTTCTCACGAAGGGCATCGAGCGTCGCGTCGCCCAGCTCGGCCAGCCACGCGTTAACGGCACGGCTGCGGATATGCGTCTGTGCCACCGAGTCGATTGCCGAATCGGGAATACGTTCTAGCATGGAGTCGGACGCATCGGCAAGCGACTCATTGATGCGGTCGGCAAGGTCGGCCCGGACGCGCTCCAACTGATCGGACAGACGCCGCCAGCTCGCCAACGAGCACACCGCGTCGACCATCATCGCGACCGCGACGATAAAGGCGAACAGCCGCACAATCAGCACCGGCAGATGGCCAAGCAGCCCCAGCAATGCCGGCTCCACTAAACGGCAAATGCACAACGCACCCAGGCCAAACGCGCAGGCCCAGTACAGGCAGATGCGCCCGTGCAGGTTAAACGGCAGGTGCGAATAGTCCCAAAAGCGAGCGCCCGTTGTTTTTTCCAGCAGCACGCCTACGCTGTACTCGATCACGCTGCATACGAGCGCTGCAGCGACAAACTGGCTCGAGGCATCCGGAATTCCGCGCAACAGCAGCCAGCAGGCAATGCCGCCCGCGCCATAGATAGGGCAGCACGGCCCCAGCAAAAAGCCACTGTTGGCAAATCGTCCGTGGTTGAGCAAGGCGCAGACTGTCGATTCCCATACCCAACCGCAAAAACCGTAGAAGGCAAACGAGAGTACCAATGCCGAGAGCGGACAGGCGGCAAGCGTCGCACCGCCAAACGCCATATCGATCGCGGTTTCCACCGTCTACCCTCTCCTCTTTTCGCTCGATGCTTTACTCACGCCATCGTCCGCCTCGTCCTTGCGCGGCAGGCGGCCGGCGACTGTCTCGCGCAGCGCGCACCATTTGTCTGCCAGGCATACAATCCAAGCCTCACGACACGTCGGCGGCACCGGCACCAGCGGAAACATATGCCGCACGATAATATTCCGCTCGCGCGGCGTCAGCTCAAAATCTTCTTCCGCACGCGCCAGGGCAAAAAACGGATGCCGAAATCCGTGCAGGCGATGGCTCGGGTCGGGGTCGTGCCAATCGTAGAGAAAGTAATCGTGTAACAGGGCTCCGCGCAGCAGCGAGGCACGGTCGACCGAAATGCCAGCACGGCCCAAGCGCTCGGCAAAGGACAGACTTGCCCGCGCCACCGAGGTCACATGCGCATAGACCGTCACGTCACCATGCTGGATAAACTCGCGCGTCAGGTCCAAGCGGCCCGCCTGGGCGAGCTGGCGGGCGGCATAGCCGACCTCGTGCGCGATTATCTCGGCACGAACGGCATCGGACATGCTGCCTCCTTCCAGCGGCTCACGGCGGCAAGCCACGGCCTGTGCACAATCGATAAAAACATCATGGAACACATCAGTATGGCATCGGACAAAACGTTTTGCCCCACCAGTTGGCGAATTACCGCGCCGCCGTCACATATCAAACGCCAAAATGTGCGAGACTGTCTTGTGCAATTGTGTCGGCCGAGGGAGCGCCGACGCTCGATTCGCATGGAGTAACCCACAACGATGCTGCTTACGCAAACGACAACGCCCGAGGACGTCAAGGCCCTTAATCGTGCCGAGCTCCCGCAGCTCTGCGACGAGATTCGCCACGCCATCCTCGAAAGCTCCGCCGCCGTCGGCGGGCACGTTGCCCCCAACCTGGG
Source organism: uncultured Collinsella sp. (assembly GCA_902492935.1). Classification (GTDB taxonomy): domain Bacteria; phylum Actinomycetota; class Coriobacteriia; order Coriobacteriales; family Coriobacteriaceae; genus Collinsella. Next base: position 2,291 of record CABUNJ010000012.1, read on the forward strand.
CGTCGTTGAGCTTACGGTCGCGCTCCATCGCGTGTTTAACTCCCCTATCGACAAGATTGTCTTTGACGTTTCGCACCAGACCTACGCCCACAAGGCACTGACTGGGCGCGCGTACACTTATATCGATCCGAAGCGCTTTGGCGAGGCCTCTGGCTTTGCCAATCCCGACGAGTCCGAGCACGACCTGTTCGCCATGGGTCATACCTCCACATCGGTGAGCCTGGGCTGCGGCTTGGCACACGCCCGCGATCTGGCGGGCGACAGCTACAACGTCATCACCATCATTGGCGACGGCTCGCTTTCGGGCGGCTTGGCGTTTGAGGGCTTCAACAATGCCGCCGAACTCGACAGCAACCTGATCATCATCGTCAACGATAACGACCAGTCCATCGCCGAGAACCACGGTGGCCTCTATCGTAATCTGGCCGAGCTGCGCACCAGCAACGGCACCTGTGAGCGCAACGTTTTCCGCGCGATGGGACTCGACTACCGTTATTTGGACGCCGGCAACGACGTGTTGGCCCTGGTCGACGCGCTGCAGGAGCTGCGCGAGATCGACCACCCCATCGTGCTGCACGTCTCGACCGCCAAGGGCAAGGGCTTTGAGCCAGCCCAAAACGACCCCGAACACTGGCACCACGTGGGTCCGTTTGACATGGCGACCGGGCGCAAGCTCTGCCCGGGCCATCCGAGCGAGCCTGCGCCGCGCACCTATGCCGACATTACGGGCGAGGCGCTCAGCGCCGCCATCGAGCACGATCCGCAGGTCGTGGGCATCACGGCCGCCACACCCTATATCATGGGCTTTACACCCGAGCTTCGCGCTGCCGCCGGCAAACAGTTCGTCGATGTGGGCATTGCCGAGGAGCACGCCGTGACCTTTGCCACCGCGCTTGCTCGCTCGGGCGCCAAGCCAGTCTTTGGTGTGTACGGCACGTTTTTGCAGCGCGCCTACGACGAGCTGTGGCACGACCTGTGCCTCAACGACGCCCCAGCAACCATTTTGGTGTTTGGTGCGTCGATCTTTGGCACCACGTCCGAGACGCACCTTTCGTTCTTTGATATTTCCATGCTGGGCGGTCTTCCCAACATGCACTACTTGGCGCCGGCCTGCATGGAGGAATACCTGTCCATGCTGAGCTGGTCGCTCGACCACCGCGAGCATCCCGTGGCGATCCGCGTACCGGGCATCGGCCTGGTGAGCCGTCCCGACCTTGCGCCCGCCGAAGACACCGACTACAGCGCCGTTCGCTACAACGCGGTGCGCCAGGGTCGCGACGTAGCAGTGCTCGCGCTCGGCGATTTCTTTGAGCTGGGCGAGCGCGTGGCAAACCGTCTGACTGCCGAGTACGGCATCGAGGCCACGCTCGTCAACCCGCGCTTTGCAACCGAGCTCGACCGCGAGTTCCTCGATAGCCTTGCCGCCGAGCATCGCGTTGTCGTCACCCTCGAGGACGGCATCTTGGACGGCGGCTGGGGCGAGCGCGTGGCATGCTATCTGGCATGCACGCCGTTGCGCACGCGCACCTTCGGCATCGCCAAGGGCTTCCCCGACCGCTACGACCCCAACGAGCTGCTCGCGCAGAACGGCATGACGGTCGAGAACATGGCCGCCGAAGCCGCGAGACTACTCAACGAGTAAGAAAACCTCCGCAAGGGAAGCACCCCTGCGGAGGTTTTTGTTTTCACGGCTCAATTATCTCAATCTGTAACATCTAGGGCCCGAATTCCCGTCTAACTGTTACAGATCTAGATAAGACGTCTTAGTCCCTAACCTTTGTCTCAATCTGTAACAGATAGAGACCTTTTGGCCGTCCAGATGTTACAGATTGAGACATTCGAATTCCCCTGAAGAGAAAATCTCAATCTGTAACAGTTACTCGGCAAAAATGGCTGCAGATGTTACAGATTGAGACAAAACAGCAAGGCATGCCGCTGCATCGGTCAGAACCACCACAAAGGTGCCTGTCCCTTTTTGGTAGGTAGAATTACCCATAAGGTAAGTATGTTTCTGAGTTATTTCGTGTTGACCCATTTGAGCGCGATAGGGTATAACTCTACTCAACCGCTAGGGATTTTATTGAGAAAGGTGTTCTACCATGAGCAAGAACCTCTTCCAGCAGGTCGTTCTCGACCGCCGCGGCTTCGTTGCCGCCACCTTCGCAACCGTCGCCGGCCTTGGTCTTGCCGGCTGCTCCGACACCAGCGCCGAGGCCGACAAGGGTTCCGCCGCCGACTCCTCCAAGAGCTCCGAAGATACCGAGGCTTCCACCACGCTCGACGCCAAGGCGTTCGACAAGCTCGTCGACAACGGCCCCAAGGCCGATGACGACGCCATCGCCGCCAGCACCTGGGCCACGGCCGTCAAGGACGCCGGCGTCTTTAAGATCGGTGGCGTTCAGACCTCCACGCTCTTCTCCCTCCTCAACGAGAAAGACGGTCAGACCCGCGGCTTCGATGCCGGTATCGCACAGCTCCTGTCCAACTACATTCTGGGCGAGAACAAGGTCGAGATCACCCAGGTGACCTCGGACACGCGCGAGTCCGTCCTGCAGAACGGCCAGGTCGACGCCGTCTTTGCCACCTACACCATTACCGACGAGCGCAAGAAGCTCGTCTCCTTTGCCGGTCCCTATTACTACACGCAGCAGGCCATCCTGGTGCTCGCCGACAACGACGACATCAAGAGCGTCGACGACCTGGCCGACAAGAACGTCGCCGTCCAGTCCGGCTCCAACGGCCCCGCCATCCTGGAGGAGTTCGCCCCCAAGGCCAGCCAGCAGGAGTTCAAGACCGACGAGGAGGCCCGCCAGGCACTCCAGCAGGGCCGCGTTGACGCCTACGTCATCGATAACAACATGCAGCAGAGCGCCCTGGTCCGCGAGCCCGGCAAGTACAAGATTGCCGGCAAGCCCTTCGGCAGCAAGGAGCCCTATGGCATCGGTCTGCCGCTCGATTCCGACGGCGTCGCCTTTGTCAACGACTTCCTTAAGAAGATCGAGGACGACGGCACCTGGACCGAGCTGTGGCAGATCTGCATCGGTGACCGTACGGGCGACACCAATGTTCCTGAGCTGCCCGAGATTGGCGCCTAGACAGCGAGCCTAGTAACGGCCGCAACGAAACCATACGGAAACGCACGATGTGCTTTATTGCGATAAACTGTTTCCTTACTGAGTTGTCGGGGCTTCCGTACACACGGGAGCCCCTTTCCTTATCGGCGGGAGGTCCGCATGAGTCTCTCCGAGCTCTGGTCGCTCTATGGCCAGAACTATATCGACGCGCTGCTCGCAACCTGGGGCATGACGCTTGAGTCGTTTGTCATCGCCATGGTGCTGGCCGTCGCCGTCACCGTAATGCGCGTGTCGCCGCTCAAGCCGCTGCGCGTCTTTGGCGACCTGTATGTCCAGGTCTTCCGTAACATCCCCGGCATCGCGCTGCTCATCATCGTCGTCTACGCACTGCCGCCGCTCAAGGTCGTCCTGCCCTACCGCACCTGCGTTATCGTCGCCACGGTCCTCTTGGGCTCGGCCTTTGGCTCCGAGAACTTTATGAGTGGCATCAACACCGTTGGCGTCGGTCAGGTCGAAGCCGCACGTTCGCTCGGCATGAGCTTCAATCGCATCCTCGCCAAGATCGTGATTCCGCAGGCACTGCGCTCGAGCGTGCTGCCCATGACCAACCTCTTTATCGCCGTCATGCTCACCACCGCGCTCGGCAGCCAGGTGCCGCTTAAACCGCAGGAGCTCACTGGCGTGGTGAGCTACATCAATACCCGCTCGCTCGGCGGCGTCGCCGCGTTCTTTATCTCGGCGCTCGGCTACCTGGGCACGGCCTTTGTGGTGAGCCACATTGGCAACTACATCGATAAGAAGGTGAGGATCCTCCGATGAGCAAGCATTCCTCCCCTGCACTTACCATGCGCGATGCGCTCTACGAGGCTCCCGGCCCCAAGATGCGCGCCAAGATTCGCATCGGCACCGCCATTTCGCTCGTTGCCGTGGCCGCGCTCATCGCTCTGGTACTGCAGCGCTTTTATGTGACCGGTCAGCTTTCGGTCCACTATTGGTATTTCTTTACGCACCTCACCACCTGGAAGTTCTTGCTTGCCGGTTTTGAAGGCACCGTTAAAGTCGCGTGCACCGCCGGCGCCATCGCACTCGTGCTGGGCCTAGGCCTTATGCTCGGCCGCACGAGCGGCATCAAGCCGCTGCAGCTGGTCTGCCGCGTGCTCACCGATTTCTTCCGCGGCGTGCCGAGTCTGCTGTTCATCTACTTCTTCTTTTTGGTGCTGCCCCAGTACAAGATCGCGCTGCCGTCGTTTTGGATGCTCACGCTTCCCGTCGCGCTCGCTGCCGCCGGCGTACTTGCCGAGATCTTCCGCGCCGGCGTCAACGCCGTACCGCGCGGGCAGGTCGAGGCGGCCCAGGCGCTCGGTCTCTCCAAGGCTAAAATCACCTTTAAAATCGTATTGCCCCAGGCGATTCGGTTTATTATCCCGTCGTTGATTTCTCAGCTCGTAGTCGTGGTCAAGGACACCACCGTCGCCTACGTGGTGAGCTATCCCGACCTGATGCAAAATGCCCGCGTGCTCATTACCAACTATGATGCACTCGTATCGGTCTACCTGGTAATCGCGGTCATCTACATCCTCATCAACGTCGCGATCAACAAGGCCGCTGTCTATGTTTCGCACAAGACCGGCGCGACCATCATCCGCTAACGCTTTACCATTTCGAGTCATAAGGAGCCGAGCACCATGGCACAGAGCATCTCTTCTACCGGCAATCAGCCGCTGATCGAGCTCAGGCACGTCGATAAGCACTATGGAGACCTGCACGTCCTCAACGACATCAATCTGTCGGTCGACCGCGGCGAGGTCGTCGTGGTGATCGGACCCTCGGGCTCGGGCAAGTCGACCATGTGCCGCACCATCAACCGCCTGGAAACCATCGACTCGGGCGAGATCCTCATCGAGGGCGAGCCCCTGCCGCAGGAAGGCAAGGATCTTGCCCGCATGCGTGCCGAGCTGGGCATGGTGTTTCAACAGTTCAACCTGTTCGCACATATGACCGTACTGCAGAACGTCATGCTGGGGCCGGTCGACGTGCTGGGCGTGTCCAAGGACGAGGCCCGTGAGCGCGCCATGGACCTGCTGAGCCGCGTGGGCGTGGCCGAGCAGGCCGACAAGGTGCCCGCGCAGCTTTCGGGCGGCCAGCAGCAGCGCGTGGCCATCGCTCGTTCACTCGCCATGCAGCCCAAGGCCATGCTTTTTGACGAGCCCACGAGCGCCCTTGACCCCGAGATGATCAACGAGGTGCTCGAGGTCATGGTGCGCTTGGCGCAGCAAGGTATGACGATGATCGTTATTACGCACGAGATGAACTTTGCCCGCCGCGTGGCCGATCGCGTCGTCTTTATGGCCGACGGCCAGATCGTGGAAACCGGCACGCCCGACGAGTTCTTCAGCCACCCCCAGACCAAGCGCGCCCAGGACTTCCTCAACTCCATCAAGGGCCACTAACCAGACCGCCCCGTGGGACAAATCCATTGAAAGTGTTGTCCCACGTCTCTCATGCGCCCCGTCACCTTCAGATTCGAAAGCAGCACCTATGATCGGAACTCGCACTTCATCGTCCTACACCCCGCATGTCGACGTCGCCCCCGCCGACCGTCCGCTCATCCTCGTCGCGCCGCGCTGGAAAGAGGCAGAGGCGTTTTTAACCGAGATGCTCTCCCCCAACGAGGAAATCGCAAGTGTCTTTGTCGATGCCATCCTTGCCGCTGGCGGCCTGCCGCTGCAGATGTCCATCACCGAGGACATTGAGGTCATCCGTCATTACGTCGATATCGCCGACGGCATCGCCATCCCCGGCGGCCCGGACGTCAACCCCAAACGTTGGGGCGACGAGCGTCCTTACGATCCCACGCTGTGCTGCGAGATTCGCGACCGTTTTGAGTTTAAGCTGGTTAACGAGGTGCTTCGCGCCAAGAAGCCGCTCTTTACCACCTGCCGCGGCACGCAGCTGCTCAACGTCGCCACTGGCGGCACCCTGTGCATGGACGTGCCGAGCCTGGGCGCTCGCGAGGGCCGCACGCAGTGGCGCCACACCCACGTGCTCAACGACCCCGTGCATCCCGTCGAGGTCGTGCCGGGTTCGCTGTTGGAGCGCGCGGTTGGCGGGCACAGGCTGATCCAGACCAACTCCGCACACCACTGCTGCGTCGAGCGTCTGGGTAAAAGCACGCGCTTGGTCGCCAAGGCAACCGACGGCGTTCCCGAGTGCATCGAGGTCGAAGGCCAGCCGTTCTGCTTGGGTGTGCAATGGCACCCCGAGTACACGTGGAAGACGCTCGAGACCGACTTTAACCTGTGGAAGTCGTTTGTCGAGGCAGCGGCCAAGGTAAAGCAGGCCCGCTAGCCCGCAAACCACTCAGGTTAAAGCCTCCTATGCCAGGCGGGCGAACACCAGCCACGGTGCCCGCCCGCCTGCATTTGGTTTGCTCGGTATGATTATCCCTCACAAACAATCAAATAAATCTCGACCGCAATCGGTCGATAGTGAAGCAAATGGTAAAAACGCTTGCTACGTTTATTAGGCAGTCAATTAAAATCGAAACGCATTGGCCGTCCCCCAACGGGGTCACACCGCAAATCCACATGAGCATCGAGGACGGAAGCGGAAGCATGGAATTGGCCCCGAGCTGTATGTAGATCGCTACAACGTTGACAAGCAGCAGCATGCCAATCGGACCGAAGCCGGACCCAAAATAGGAAACAGCAATCACGCAAGAGACCACATATGCAAGGCAGACGACACTCGCCAGAAGAAGTCGATAGCAAAAAATATTCAGGTTGAAATACTGCTGAGCATCCAAAACGATTACGCAGTTAAGACAGTACAAAACGACACTTGACAGGATAAATGCGCCCAAAAGGGCAAAAGAAGACAGCACCACTCGCGCAACGATAGCGCACACACGCTTCCCTCCCCGAGCCTCCGACAACCCCCACGGTTCCTCAATAAAGCCCGAACTGACAAAGCGCGGCACAATGCAAGCCGCGATGAACGGAAAGAACAATGCATGAGCCAACGGGGCCACGTTGAACAGCAGACCGCGGAAAACCTCTGCATTACCAAATAGAAGGACATCCTCTGCCGATAGCCGAAGTGTCGGGTCTGGGAAAAAGCCCAAGAAACTGTTCTCACGGAGGCTACAGAACCACATCGGGAAAGAATTAAGCTGCAATACCACCATGCACGCATAAATTACCAGGATTAAGGCGTACGTCCATTTGCTCACATGCCTCAATTCTGAATGAAGAAATCTTCTAGTCTGGCGAGCCATTGAGCACACCCCCAGCACGAAAGCTCACGAGAGCGTAAATCAATACCGATAGACAGCTGGCTGCCACGCCGTATCCCAGAAGTGTCAGCTGACCCATATCGCTATACCCAAGGGCACATCCGACTCCAAGATACGGCCCCGGAAGAAGGAAAATCCATCGCAAGGACGGTATGGGCGCCTGAAGGAAGGTTCCGTAGAGCGTCAAGCTCATGACAAATCCAATAATTATCGCAGCCCCGCTCAATACAGCGCTGTCTGTAATCCGATAGATGGTCACCGTCTCCAGCGCAACCGATATCACCAATACAGCGTTGACTATCATTGCAGGCAAAAATGCAGTTAGCATATCGTGCGAGAGGTTATGCCCTCCACGTATTATGGCTATTGCAAAAAGAAGAAGGCAAAGCGCACTATATGCTACGCCAATTATTAAAGCAAACGAAAGCACATGTGCTAGGACCCCATTAAAGCGGGTAAGACCTCTTGCTGAAGAAATTCGGTGCCCCTCATCATAGACGCGCTCCTGTAAAATCGCCAGGCAAACGATGAGCGGAACGAACAGAGACGTGCCGGCAAAAGCACTGCGCACAAGGGACTCATCGGGTGCAGAAGGATCGATTACATTCCAGCAGAAACCAATATCCTCCCCAAAAACGCTATTGCCAAAGGCGAGCAACGTTGTTCCGTTTTTTAGAAAGACACCGAAGAGAAGGCCGAACGCCAGAATAAGCGCAAGACCAAACTTCGCCGGAAACATCCTGTGCAAACGCATCATATCTGCCTTTATGGGATGGATCGCCCGCTTCATAGCGAGACCGCCTTCATCAAGCGCCTGTAATACTCTTTTAGGGACGACGCCTCATCCCTTATGACGTCCATCGATTCCTTTTTCAGCAGTTCGCCGTCATGAATAAACACGCAACTTGTTGCAACTGATGCCAACTCATCCAAATCATGGCTAGAGACGAGCATGGTCTTACCCTGTTCTCGATTCAATCGACCGATAAGGGCCCATATACTCTCGATGCCCAGCGGGTCCAATCCATTTGCCGGCTCATCGAAAATTAGTACGTCGGTGTCGCCCAACAAAGCCGTAGCTATATCCAGCCGCCGTTTCATTCCCAGAGAAAAACTGTTCACGCTCTTTTTCTCTTCGACGTCCAGCCCGACTAGGCTCAAAACGCGAGGAATCTCACGATTCGCATCAAGCCCCCATTCCGCACATCGGATCCGAAGATTCTCAGCCGCACTGAGGGATTGGTATGCTCCGCAGGAATCTGGCACATAGCCGACACGCGTCCGCATCAGGCTCAGCTCTTTTTTCGACTTGCCCCCAAAGAGCTTCACGCTCCCCGACGACGGCTCGCAGAGGCCCAAGACGATTTTAATAAGCGTGCTTTTGCCCGCACCGTTTGCACCAACAAGGGCAAGGAGCTCAGACTGATGCACCTCGAAGGAAACGTCATGCAAAACGCGCCGTTTCCCGTAGCGCTTTGACACCTTTGATAACTTTATCGCTGATGCGTTCATCGGCCTCCCGTTCTGCTTGATAGCAAAACCGCTCATATCGTTCCTTCTTTCCTTTATCGTTTTTCATAGTTGTTATTGTTTTTCGATAACTCATATTTGTCAAGGTAATCTAAAAGAAAGAACCCGTGTTAGACACGGGCCCCTTTACGCTGATATTTCGTTATAGTTGTTCGCTTTATGCTACTCGTCGCTCAAATCTACAGCAAAGACTGATGTCGGAAGCAACGCCTCATTGCCTCCGCCGTCCCGCATCTGCCTCACGACATTTTTTGCACGCTCAACAATAAGCTCCTCAAGCTCTTTCTCGCTCACGCGCTGAATAATATCTCCCGGTTGACAGTCAAGTTCATCGCAAATATCGAGAAGCGTCTTGAGGCGAATAGCTTTAATTTTTCCGTTTCTTAGCTTAGAAATATTAGCCGGAGTATGCCCCGTGGCACGAATCAGATCAGCACTGGTCTTTCCGGTCTTAAGTAGCTGCGTCTCAAGCTCGATGATGAGATAGCTCATGCTTCCTCCTACACAAGCTCGTCAGACTGCTCTTGGAGCAGCGAGGCATAACTCCAGATCACCGAGATACACAGACAGACAGCCGCGCCGATAAGCGACCCCGCATCAAAGGCAACGCCTTGGCAAATCTCAATAACGAAGGAATGAGGCACGACGTAAAGCTCCAGCCCACCAATGGTAAGATTGACCGATCCGTAGGCACCAATAAGCGAAACCGCGGCGTTAACAGCAAAGGCAAGCGCAAGAACACGGATAAGCCGCACATGCGTCTTGGTAAAGGGCGAGACGCCTCGCGAGATGTTACGGCTGATCCCACACAGAACGACAAGCGAAATACCCACGACGAGTGCCAGGCACAGTCCGCTTGGGATAACGATGCACCCGCCATCGAGAAGCGTCACGACGCCGAAAGAATCGACAGAGGCAACGTTTGCAACCGCATACCAGATCACGTAAACAACCAACGCGGCAAAAGCGACGAGCATCCCTGCAAAAACGGCTGCCATGCAAAAGCCAAGCTTCCTGATATTTTCGCCCGCTTTGGCCATACGCTGAACGCTGTTAGACATACACTCACCCTCATCGACTCTATCGTTATTCGAACAGTTTATCGAACAACGATATTGATTGCATGCGGAAAGCCCCGCCAGTGCGCATAGGCCATTTACTAACCCGGAGGGGTGAGCGTGGATTTTTGGACACATATCGAACGAGAGTGGATAATCTCCCACTTTGAGGCCGCCACCGGGCCTAAAACGGGAGATTATCCACTCTCATAGTCATCAAGGCCCGCAAGCTCTTATTCGGCCGCCTCGCGCAGGGCTGACATCGTTGCCGCATATTGCTGCTGCAGCGCATGCATTCCCTCGCGAGCGCCGTCAACGGTATCGGCTCCGCGCAGCGCCTCGGTCACCACGACCGCCGGCTCGTACAGATTATCGAATCCCAGGTTCTGGCTCACGCCCTTGAGCGTGTGCGCTGCCATAAACGCACCTTCGGCGTCTCCCGCCGCCATGGCGACTTCAAGCTTGTCCATGCTCTCGTCATCCAAAAACTTGAGGGCAAAGCGGCTAAGCATCTCCTCGCCCATCAGCCGAGCGCACGCGTCATCATAATTGGCGCCGATCTTCTCATACGCCTCACGCATGGAAATCATGGATTAAAAACTCCTTTGGTCAAACTAAATCGTAGGAAACGCGACGACATCGGCGGGGCGTGCCAATGTCTCGGCAATTTGGTCTTGCACCTCGAGCAAACAGTCGAGCAGCAACGGGTTAAAGGTGCCGCACTTACCGTCCAGAATCATCTTGATCGCTTCCTCGTGCGGGATAGCGTCCTTGTACACGCGCACGCTCGTCAGGGCATCGTACACGTCGGCCACCGAAACCACCTGTGCGGCAATGGGAATTTCATCGCCCTTAAGGCCATCGGGATAACCCTTGCCGTCCCAGCGCTCGTGGTGCCAACGCGCGATCTGGTACGCATATTCCATAAGCGCATTGCCGGCGTGATGGCTACCCAGCTCACGCAGCATGTCGGCGCCGATCGTGGTATGCGTCTTCATAATCTCGAACTCCTCGGGCGTAAGGCGTCCGGGCTTGTTGAGAATCGCATCGTCAATCGACATCTTGCCGATATCGTGTAGCGCCGAAGCAAGGGCGATCGTGGAGCGTTCCTCATTGTCGAGGGAGATGGTGCCACTACGCTGGACCAGACAGCCAAGCAGCAGCTCGGTCAGCTTCTCGATGTTCGTAACGTGCCTGCCGCTCTCGCCGTTGCGAAGCTCCATGACGCCGGCCATGATGTCGATGAGCATGCGACTGTTCTTGACGCGCTCGTTGTACTGCTGGGACAGCAGGTTCGTCAGGCGGCGCTGCTTGGCGTATAGGCGGATGGTGTTGCTTACACGGCGGCGCACGACACGGGAGTCAAACGGGCGGTTGATATAGTCCGAGGCGCCCAGCTCGTACGCGCGCAGAACCATATCATCGGAATCTTCGCTCGAAATCATGATGACGGGCAGATTGTCACTAACCGATCGGCGCGACAGACCGGCCAGCACCTCAAAGCCGCTTACGCCCGGCATGACAATATCCAGCAGCACGAGCGACAGCTCATCGCCATAGCGGTCGACCATGTCGAGCGCGGTGCGACCGTTATCGGCCTCGAAGATGCAATACTCGTCCTTGAGCATCTCGTTGAGAATGGCTCGGTTCATCTCGGAGTCATCGACAATAAGCACCAAAGGCTTTTCGCTTTGGAAGGCCTCGATGGAATCGGCATCGGTCACGACCGTACCGGCTTTTGCCTTAGCGCGGCTCAATAACTGGACAGCGCGGCCAACGCCCTCATCGACCGTCTCGCCATGAATGCGAACGCCACCAACACATGCCGTCAAGCTCACGTACTCATGGCCCGGAATAATCGTGGAATGAACGGCTTCGGATACCTGATGCAGGCGACGGGCGAAGTCATCGGAGGGAATATTGGGCATGACGACCACAAACTTGTCGCAGCCATAGCGCACAAGCTCGTCAGTCGAACGAATTCCGCTGCGTATGGCTGTCGCCACAGCACCGAGCGCAAGGTCGCCGGCATGACGGCCACACGTATCGTTGAAGACCCTAAAATCATCAAGGTCGATCATCGCAACGCCGGCATTCATACGGGCGCTTCGGAGCTTTTCCTCGTAATACCGGCGATTGTGTACACTCGTCAGCACGTCGGTGTAGACAAGGTCCTCTTCTGCAGCCTCTTGCTCATCGATCGGACGCACCATCAGCAAGACATGAGGCTCGCCCTCGACCTTTAGAGGGCGCAGACGGGCGCGGTACTCGGCACCATCATTGAGCAGCTGCTCCGATACCTCATCGGAACCTGCCAAGGCCTCAAGACTCGACTGACGCAGACAAGGGCAGCGATCGCCGGCAAGCAAGCAGTTAGGCTCGCTCTTAATCTGATCGGCCGACAGCAAACGCACCACGGGGTAGGTCTTCGCGACGCGGGCGACCTCGGCGGCGGCCTCCTCGTCGGTTAGATTGGCCTCGTGATTATTGAGCATATGGGGCCCTTTCGATAGCTTCGCATAGTAGCGGTGGGTTCCAAATGTTACAAGGGTAACACCTTGCCGATGCAGGTAAGCACGTGAATGCCGTTACATTTTTATGAGTTGGCAGACGGCGCAATTGGAGCCGCAAACGTAAGGTTTTGAGCACATTTGTTAACAAGGCCGAAACGTTTGCGGGTGAAGTCTGCTTTGGCTATTGCGGGTGCTAGAGCCCCAGGATGTCACGGACAGTCTGGGCAGCCGCTACCGGGCGATCGCGCAGGCCGTTGTGCGCGCCGGGAACCATTACGAGTGGACAGTCCAAAAGCTCAGCCGCCACCCTTGTGCCCGCCTCGCGAGGCGTGTCAATCGAGAGCTCGCCCAGGAGCACGGCGGCCACCGTTTTCGACGCACGAACACTATCCCAATCGGGAACGCAGGTCATAGTAATCCCGTATTCGTTTGCCATGAAACTACGGCCGTTGCGCAGGGCATGCTTGGCTTCTGCCTCGGTTAACTTGGGGGCCTCAGGGTCCGAATCGCCGATGACGCCCAGGAAGGCCCGTAATGCCCTGGAGACCTTTCCCGCGGCGATCATCTCGAGCAAAACCGGGGCCGCGCCCAGACCGGCACCCTCAGCCGTCACGGCGGGTTCATGCAGAATCGCACGCGGGATTATGGTGGGGTTTGCACGGAGAAGCTCCAGGGCCACCAACGTACCGGCACTGTGCGCGAGCACGTTTGCCGGAGCTCCAATATGCTCGATAACGGCCTGCAGGTCGGCAGCCTGGGCGGCGAGGTCGTAGCGTCCGTCTGCAGCGTCGCCGCTCTCGCCGCAACCGCGGCGGTCGTAGGCAATGACGCGACAGTCGCGGGCGAGCTCGCGGGCGATGGCGTCAAAAAAGACACCGTCGACGCAGGCGCCGTGCACGCACACCAAGGCGGGTGCATCGGACGATACACCCGGGCCGGCATATTCGCGACAGACAATCGTGGTGCCCGCGTTCTCGACCGTAAAATCCATGTTGTGCCCCCATCATCAATGCCCATCCAGTTGTACATCAGTACGGTTGGATGGACCCGCATTTCCTTACGCCTTGTTAACAGATTAACTGTACCTGACCCGAGACTTTTCATGGCACCGCATAATGAGCGACGTGAAAAAACGAAACTTGTAAAGCAAGAGCCCACGCCTTGCTTTGGAGCCGATGCTATGCTTAGGCACAATTGTCTTGAGGAGCATATGCCTATGTCTACGTTTTTGAATGCCAGCCCCATCTTTGGGCCCGTTCGCAGCCGTCGCCTTGGTCTCTCGCTCGGCGTCAACATGATGCCGGCCAGCGGCAAAATCTGTACGTTCGACTGCATTTACTGCGAAAACGGCCTCAACGCCGAGCGCCCCTGCCATGAGCCGTACAACACAGCTGCCGTGGTACTCGACGCGCTCGAGGCAAAGCTGCGCGAGATGGCAGCCGAGGGCGAGTTACCCGATGTGATCACCTTCGCAGGCAACGGCGAGCCCACCGCCGCACCCGAGTTTCCGCAGGCCATCGCCGGCGCCGTTGCGCTGCGCGACCAGCTAGCCCCAAACTCCAAGATCGCCGTGCTCTCCAACGGCACGCGCGCCGGCCGTCCCCAGGTGCACGATGCGCTCATGATGGTCGACGACAACATCCTCAAGCTGGATACGGTCGATCCGGCATTTATCCAGCTGCTCGATCAACCCGTTGGCCCTTACGATGTGGAGCACCAGATCGAGACGTTCGCGAGCTTTAACGGCCACGTCATTATCCAGACGATCTTTTTGACCGGCGAGTATCAGGGCAAGCTCATCGACAACACCGGCGAGGAATACGTCGCCCCCTGGCTCGCGGCGCTTGAGCGCATTCGTCCGCAGGAGGCGACCATCTACACGGTGGCGCGCGAGACGCCGGTCGCCGGCCTTGCCAAAGCAGCACCCGACGTCCTCGACGCCATTGCCGCGCGCGTGCGCGCCCTCGGCATTCCCTGCCAAGTGAGCTACTAGCAAAACCACGCAGCAGCTAGTGTCAGCCATCCCGCTCCATCAGTTGCGGTGATATAGTTCCTATTTATGCTGTTAAACCGCTTAAATCGGAACTATATCACCGCAACTTTTATGGACGCGTGAGTGGGCTATACTAGCTGCGGATGAAAGGAAGTTAGCCATGTATGACAAAGGACCCGTGCCTGGCCGCAACGACGCTTGCTGGTGCGGCAGCGGCAAGAAATACAAGAAATGCCATAGCGCCTTTGACGAGCGCCTCGAGCGCTTGTGGGAAGAGGGCTGGGAGGTTCTGCCCCGCACGCTCTACAAGACGCCCGCCGATATCGAGGGCATCAAGCGCTCGGCAGCCATCAACGTGGGCGTGCTCGATTATGTGGGCGAGCATATCGCTGCAGGCATGACCACCAACCAGATCGACCAGATGATCTACGACTACACCATCGAGCACGGTGGTACGCCGGCCGACCTCAACTACGAAGGCTACCCCAAGAGCGTGTGCACCTCGATCAACGACGTGGTCTGCCACGGCATCCCCTGCGATGCGGACGTGCTGCACGAGGGCGACATCATCAACGTGGACTGCTCTACGATCCTAGACGGCTACTTTAGTGATTCGAGCCGCATGTTCTGCATCGGCGAGGTCTCGGCCGAGCGCCAGCGCCTGGTCGACGTCACCCGCGCCAGCGTGGAGGCGGGTCTGGCGGCCGTCAAGCCGTGGCTGCCGCTGTCCGTCATGGCCGAGGCCGTACAAAAGACGGTCGAGAACGCCGGCTTTAGCGTGGTGCGCGAGTACGGCGGACACGGCATCGGTAAGGAGTTCCACGAGGACCCGTTTGTGGGCTTTACCACCGAGGCACCCGATGTGGACACCATCATGGCTCCGGGCATGGTCTTTACCATCGAGCCCATGGTCAATGCCGGAGCGCCCGACATCAAGATTAGCAAGGGCGACGGCTGGTGTGTGCGCACCAAGGACGGTAGCGACTCCGCCCAGTGCGAGGTACAACTCGTGGTGACCGAGGATGGTTACGAGCTGCTGAGCTGGTAGCCGTGAATGCGCCGGATGCCGACGGGCACGCCCGTCTTGCATCCGGCGTTTTTATTTGAACGTTTTGTCTGATAAAACCTGCCAAAATAAACCTGTCCCTTTTTTGGCAGGTCGAGCGGAAAGGACTGCTTGTGAACATCCTGGTTTTGCTGCCCGTCAACGACCGCCATCGCGCAATTCTTGAGTCGAGCGCTCCGGGCGAGGACTTTATCTACACGAGCTCCGACGCCGCCACGCGCGAGCAGGTCGCCGATGCCGACGTGATCTTGGGCAACATCGACCCTGACATGCTCACGGCATGCGAACATCTCCAGCTGTTGCAATTGCAGACCGCCGGCTATGACGATTACCTTGCCGCCGGCACCGTGCCGGCCGACGCCAAACTGTCTTGCTCGGTAGGCGCCTACGGCCAGGCCGTGAGCGAGCACATGTTTGCCATGGTGCTGTCTATGATGAAACGCCTGCCCGGCTACCAGGACCTGCAGCGCGAGCATCGCTGGGAGGACTTGGGCGCGGTCACCTCGCTCAAAAACGCCAACGTGCTGGTGCTGGGCGCGGGCGATATCGGCGGCCACTTTGCCACGCTCTGCCGCAGCATGGGCGCGCACGTCCGCGGCATCAAGCGCCATCCGCTCGTCTACCCCATTGTGTTTGAGGACATGGACGGCATGGACGCCCTGCCCGAGCGCCTAGCCGAGGCCGACGTCGTCGCAGCCTTTATGCCCAGCACACCCGAGACTCGCGGCCTGGCGAACGCCGAGTTCTTCGCCGCGATGAAGCCGGGCGCCTTCTTTGCCAATGGCGGCCGCGGTGACCTTGTTGTTGCCGACGATCTGGTTGCCGCTCTGGAGTCCGGACACCTTGCCGGTGCCGCGATCGACGTCACCGACCCCGAGCCGCTGCCTGAGGCAAGCCCCCTGTGGGATGCGCCCAACATGCTCATCACACCGCACGTCTCGGGCTGGTTCCACCTGGCAGCCACGCTCAACAACGTGGTCGACATCGCCGCGGAGAACCTGCGTCACCTGCAGGCCGGCGAGACCCTGCGCTGCTGGATCGAACATTAGGGTTCCGCCGTTCTAACGAACGGCGGACCGGTCGACGCTGCGAGCCGCCCAGAGCGACAAATTGTCATTCAAAAGGCAAGGCATGACCAGAAGGTCTATGCCTTGCCTTTTTCATGCCAACTTGTTCGCTCTGGACGTCGCTCGCTGACGTTTGCTCAACCCGCGGTGTGTTAACAATTCTGTCCAGCTGTTGGCATTGCGGCATTTGTCCAGATAAAACCTGCCAAAATGAACCTGTCCCTTTTTGGTAGGTTTGGCGCAATGGAGTCAGGTTGGCTTGCGCTATACCGGTAGTTCTGTCTGCGACACTCTCGCCAAAGTGATATCAAACATACATCTAGCGTTTTCGACACTTCGCTTATTAGAGCCAGTCCGTCTCCTCGTCATAGCGGTCCGAATAGGCGTTACGCTTGAGTTCTTCAGCACTCGTTGGTCGCGCCTTGGACACGTCGACCCCTGACTCATGGCAAGCGGCGACGAACAGCTGTAAACCCCGATCAATAAGCTGAGCCCCACGCTCGGCCTTCATTTCTTCGGCCTGCATTTAGAGCTCTACGCTTTCGGCGCCGTTGATATGGAGGTCGCGCTCGTAGAAGGCGGTGAGAGCGCGGATGGCGTACATCACGTCGCGTACGCCGCCGGTCTCGTAGCTTGAGTGCATGGCCAGCTGCGGCAGGCCCACGTCCACAGCATGCATGCTCGCCTGCATATTGGACAGATTGCCGAGCGTGGAGCCGCCGGCCATATCGCTCTTGTTGGCGAAGGCCTGCGTGGGCACGTCGGCGTCATCGCAGATGGCCTGGAACACCGCGCGGCTAAAGGCATCGGTGCAGTAGTGCTGGTTGGCGGCTTCCTTGATGACGATACCGCCGTTGAGCACCACCTGATTGCGGGCATCGCACTTCTCGGCGTGGTTGGGGTGCACGGCATGTGCGTTGTCGCAGCTTACAAGCATCGAGGCAGCAAGTGCACGATGGTACGACTCGTCGTCAAAACCCAGCGATCCGTTGATGCGGCGCAGCGCGTCGGCCAAGAAGGTCGACATGGCACCCTGCTTGGTCTCGGAGCCAACCTCCTCGTTATCGAAGCAGCAGAAGACCGAGACGTCGTGCGCGTTTTCGGCGCCCAAAAATGCCTGTAGCGAGGTATAGGCACAGGCCAGGTCGTCGAGCTTGGGCGTCGAGATAAATTCATCGGCCCAGCCCCAAATGCGCGCATCCTGACGATTGACCAGGAACAGATCGCGGCCCAGAATCTGCTCGGGCTCAACATCCAGCTCTTCGGCGATCAGGGCATCGAAGTCACCCTGCTTAAGCTCGCCGGCGCTGATGAGCGGGCACAGGTCAACGGCTCGGTTGGGCGCAAAGCCCTCGTTAACGCCGCGGTTCATGTGGATGGCAAGGCTCGGGATAATAGCGACCTCGCGCTCGGTGGCAAGCAGGCGGCTCTCGATACGGTCGCCCTCGCGCACCAGCACGCGGCCCGCGAGCGCCAGCGGGCGATCGAACCAGGTGTAGTCGATCATGCCGCCGTAGGCCTCGGTGTTCAGGCGCAGCGTCTCGCCCGCGCCGTCAAGCTCAGGCACGGCCTTGACCTTAAACGTCGGCGAATCGCTGTGCGACGCCGTGAGCTGAAAATGATAGTCGCCGGCAACGCCGTCCTCGCCCCACGTCGCGGCCAGGTCCTCGCCCACCTTAAAGGCGATGACGCTCGAGGTATTGCGCTGCGTGTAATAACGCCCGCCCGGCTCGATATCCCATGCCGCGTTCTCGGGCAGGTAGGTAAAGCCCGCCTCGTCGAGCTCGGCCATAATGGTCGCCGCCGTATGGAACATGCTGGGGCATGCCTCGATAAAGTCGATAAGGTCGTTGGCGGCCTCGATATCGTCAGCAGTCACGTGCACGCGCTCGGGCGTTTCCTGATCCGTCATGCTCTCCCCTTTCGCTGGGTTGATGGTCCCCTCCAGCATACCCCGCCACGCCAGTGCCGCACTCTTCATTCCGTGCTTAATTCCGCGCCGCTCACCAAGTTGAGTCATCATGCCCGCGCTCCTTTTGCGACAATTACGCTAACAGGACGAGAGGAGCCGTCATGAAGCCACGTAACATTGCCATCGCCTGCGGTGTCGCGGGAGTCGCCGTCGGCCTTGCCGCTGCCGCCGGCATCGTTAACCGCAAGCAAATCAAGTCCGCCGCGTCGCTCAAACGCTTGACCGGCTACGCGGATGGCTATGACCTGTACGCAATCGACATCGCTTACGACTACAACCTCGACCGCATCATCGCCGCTGGCGTGCGCGACGACCAGGCCTACATCGATGCCGTGGTGGCGCAGGTGCTGCCCGGCGTGCCGGCACATGTCCAGGCGCCCCAGTTTGCCTGCAGCGCTTTTGTCACCATAGATGCCGAAGGCCGCGTGCGCACCGGTCGCAATTACGACTTTAAGGACGACACCTCGGCGCTGCTGGTGCGTAATCACCCGCGCGACGGCTATGCCTCCATCGGCTTTGCGGCCCTCAACAACCTGGGCACCAACGCTCCGCTTGACTCCGTCGCCGGACGCACCGCTGCACTCATGGGCCCGTTTGCCCAGCTCGACGGTGTTAACGAATGCGGCGTATCCATTGCCGTACTCACCCTGGATTCCAAGCCCTGTGACCAGGACACGCAACGCCCCGTCATCAATACCTCGCTCGCCATCCGTCTGGTGCTCGACCGTGCCGCCACCACGCAAGAAGCTGTCGATCTGCTTTCTGCCTACGACATGCACGCCATGGCCGGACGCGATTACCACTTCTTTATCAACGACGCCTCCGGTGACGCGCGCGTAGTAGAGTGGAATCTGCGCGATCCGGACCGCGCTTTCAAAGCGACTCCTGTACGCCAGGTTACGAACTTCTACGCCTGCTATGGCGACGAAGTGCTGCCCAACCAAAAGAATGGCGAGCTGGGCCATGGTAAAGAGCGCGCCATCGCAATCGCCGATATCCTTGACGCCCATGTCGGTGCCCAGGACGAGGCAGTCGCTTGGAAGGCCCTACGCGCTGCGGCGCAAGAACCCAATCCGGAAGACATCACCAGCAATACGCAATGGTCGGTCATCTTTGACAATACCGAGCCCGCTGCCGCCATCACGCTGCGCCGCCACTGGGGCGACGTCGACGCCTTTGCGCTGTAAGGAGCCAGGCCCGTCGACCTTACGTTCCCTGACGTTGCTTGCATTTCCATACGCTTGAGCTAACACGTTTTACCCCCGTATCAACAGTGTGCGGGGGTAAACTTATGCGCATGTTATAACTTGCCCGGAAGGATTCATCATGCTCAGGATCGGTCTTCTTACCAGTGGCGGCGACTGTCAGGCGCTCAACGCCACCATGCGCGGCATCGTCAAAACGCTTATGACCAATAGCGAAGAACCTATCGAGATCTATGGTTTTGAGGACGGCTACCAGGGCCTTATCTACAGCAGGTTCCGCGTCATGACGCCCGCCGATTTTAGCGGTATCCTCACCCGCGGCGGCACCATCCTGGGCACGAGCCGCACGCCGTTCAAGCGCCTGGATACCCCCGAAACCGATGGTGTCGAGAAGGTGCCGGCGATGGTCCACACCTATCATAAGCTGCAGCTCGACTGCCTGTTTATGCTGGGCGGTAACGGCTCCACCAAGACCGCCAACCGCCTGCGCGAAGAGGGCCTCAACGTTATCGCCCTGCCCAAGACCATCGATAACGACACCTGGGGCACCGAGCTGACGTTTGGCTTTACAAGCGCCATCGACGTCGCCACCAAGTGCATCGACGACATCCACACCACCGCTTCGAGCCACGGCCGCGTGTTCGTTATCGAGATCATGGGCCACAAGGTTGGCTGGATCCCGCTATACGCCGGCGTCGCGGGCGGCGCGGATGTCATCTTGATTCCCGAGATCCCCTACGACATGGATAACGTCATCAAGACCATCGAGCATCGCATGGAAACCGGCAGCCGCTTTACCATCGTGGCCGTCGCCGAGGGCGCCATCTCTAAGGAGGACGCGGCGCTGTCCAAGAAGGAGTACAAGAAGAAGCTCGCCGAGCGCACGAGCCCGTCGATCGTCTACGACATCGCCAAGGAGATTGAGGCCAAGACCGGTCGCGAGACCCGCGTCGCCATCCCCGGCCACACGCAGCGCGGCGGTCAGCCCGACGCCCAGGACCGCATCTTTGCGACCCAGTGCGGCGTCGAAGCCGCGCTTGGCTGCCTACGCGGCGAGTTTGGCTACATGATTGCCCTGCGCGACGGCAAGATGTGCCACATGCCGCTCGAGGATGTCGCCGGCAAGCTCAAGTATGTCGACCCCCAGAGCGATCTGGTGCGCGAGGCCAAGGCGTTGGGCATCAGCTTCGGCGACGAATAGCCTCGGCTGGAACCGACCCCATCGGAGGCCTCAGGGCTTACGTCCCAAATCGTCCTCGGACATGTCAGGACCCCGCCGCGCGCTTCGCGCGGCGGGGTCCTTCCGTCCTGCGGAAAGATTTGGGAGGTAAGCCCCGGGGCCTCCTGCGGCAACTAGGGAGGCCGAGGCTATTCGTCTTCTTGCTGCGGGTGCCTAGGGTGGGATGCGGCGTGCATTTTTGGGAGTATTCAGCAGCCGAGGGGTGCCTGCATACTGGATTTTGGGCGAAAGGCAGGCGCTATGGGCCGCATTCTGCAAAAAAATGAGCGGCCCTCGAGGCGCCGGAGCTCAAAGTCAGGCTTTCAATGCGCTTTTGTGCGCCCGCTCCCACACCCGCGGACTCCGGGATGCTGAATACTCCGAAATTTGCACGGCGCCCCCTGGGTTACCCGTAGGCAAAAAGCAACCGCCCCGCCGAAATATGCAATCGGCAGGACGGTTTATGCAATTTAGTGGCTGTGGGCGCGTCGGTGGCTCGCTACAGCTTGAATCCCAGAACGGGTTACTCGGCGCTCTTAAAAGCGCCGAGTAACCCGCCAAAAAGGGACAGGTTCATCTTTGGCAGGTTAATCTGGGCAAACGCCGGACAACCATTAGGTGGCCCGGCGTTTGCCCCGCTTTGCTGGGAATGTCTGTCGTTCAGTGCTCTTACTGGCCAGTCCAGTGTTGCGCATAGCTTTTAATGTCTTCGGTAAAACCATCAAGATCGTCGAGGGTAATCACGCTGTCGATAAGCAAATTAGCTATCTCACGGTGCATTGTACTGCGGCGAAGGTCGTTCACCAGCACTCCTGAGGACAGCTTATCCCTATTGATACGCTCTTCTAGTGCCCAAAATCTACTGGACGCTTCGCTGTCGCCGTTCAGCATCTCAACGTACTGGCCGATGAGCTTTTCCATATAACGTTCTTGCCATTGGGGAAGCATTTTCTTAAACAGCTTCCAGTCGCTTTCGGCTACGTCGCGCATATGTCCTCCGCTCGCTAAACGGGCTTTTCCATTTGCCTTTCATTCTATTTGGTTTTCGTTCGCGGGCGTGGATGAGAGGCTCTCTTTAGCCTTCGAGATTGGGCCTGAATGGGTCGTATGCCACAAAACGGGCCTATCTACTACGTTTAATTGGATACCCTCAACCATGCCGGGAAAACGAAAAATAAAACCGCAGGTAGAAGGCCTGTCGATTTTCGAAAAAGGCGGTCATGGTTGGCCCCATCGAGTTAAACGTAGTAAATAGGCCCTTTTCTTGGCGCGCGGTCAGCTCAATGCTAATCTCCGTGCCGGAACTGACCCAGTTGTTTGTAAGTTGCGGTGATATACGGACTGTTTGGCGCTTTGGAGTCTCAAAACAGTCCCTATATCACCGCAACTTGGAAGGGACGGGCGGTGTCGGATGAGTGGCGCCGGCGGGTTAGGGCGGTTTAGGCCTGTTTGCGGTGCTTCCATTGTTTGCGGCACCAGTGCATAAGCGCTTTTACGATGGGAATCGTGATGAGGATGACCCATGCGGGATGGGGCTGTCCCAGGCAGAGCCACATGTAGAGGAACCAAGTTATGGCAGCTGCCGGGTAGACGGCGTCGACAAGCTTTGACAGATGACGTCGGTCGATGAAATCGCCAAGCGCGTAGTAGACGGGAATCAAAAAGACGAGGAAAAGTCCCGTAGTCCACACGCCGCAAATAATGCCGAGCGCCAGATAGGCGAGGGCGACAAGCACGGGGAAGGGGAACTTATTCCACGCGCGACCGAGCTTGGTGTGGAAATGCTTGCCATGATGGTCGAGCTTGTCGCGTGCCTCTTTCCAGCTGGAAAACGTCTCGCCGTCGATGGTGACGGTGCCGTCGGCATTGGTATGTACGCTGTGTCCATCGTCCTCTAGCGTATCGATATGCAATCCGCCCGGCCCCACATGGACCTCTTCACCCTTGCGCTCGTTAGCCACGTGGATGCCGCTCCAACCAACATGAACCTCTTCACCTTTGTTGAGGTCGACGACGTGAATGCCGCGTGCAAGGGAAATGTCGACAAGTGGCTTGCCGTCAGGATCCACGTGCTCGGTAGAAGACTCGTTGCCTTCAGTCTCGTCGTAATTATTTGCGTCAACGTCATCGTCGGCCGAGATGTCGACATCGCTAGCCGCTTCCCCATACAACAACTCATCCAGTGACACGCCATACAGCGCGGCGAGCGCAATAAGGTTATCGGTATCGGGCGAGGATTCGCTGCGCTCCCATTTACTGACAGCTTGACGACTCACACCCAGCTGGGCGGCAAGCGCCTCCTGAGAAAGCCCGGCAGCTTTGCGGCGATCGACGAGACGCTGCGCCATCGCAAGATCCATGGTGGTTCCTTTCATATGGTGACCGTAATCGAATGAGCCGAGTATGCCGAGAGCAACCGGTAGAGACCACCATTTCTAGTTAGAATCTGCCCCAACCCTACCGCAACTACGAGTAGCAACCCCTAATGGCCTGCCATTTCATGACAGATGTCAGTACGCACAACAGCCAAGAGCCCTCTCAATATGTTGCGGTGGAATAGTTCCTGTTTGGCATAGCAGGGCCATAAAACTGGAACTATTCCACCGCAACTTACTATCAGGCCACGCGCCCGCAGAGTAGCTACGGGTGCCTAGGGTAGGATGCGGCGTGCATTTTTGGGAGTATTCAGCAGCCAAGGGTGCCTTCATACTGGATTTTGGGCGAAAGGCAGGCACCATGGGCCGCATCCTGTAAAAAACGAGCGGCTCTAGAGGCGTTGGGGCTCAGAATCGGGGCTTTCGGCGCAGTTTTGCACTCCCGCCCCCGCGCACGCGGACCCCGGGATGCTGAATACTCCGGAATTTGCACGCCGCCCCCTGGGGTACCCGTGGACAAGTAGCAACCGCCCCGCCGAAATATGCATTCGACGGGGCGGTTTATGCAATAATGCGGATGTGGGTGCGTCGGTAGCTCGCTACAGCTAAATCCCAGGACAGGTTACTCGGCACTCTTGAGGGCGCCGACCATGTCGATCTTATTGAGAGTTCGGTTGGTGGCGAGGTTGACGATGATCGTAAAGCCGAAGGAAAGTACCACGGCAAGCACGTAGCTTAGCGGCTCGACCTCAACGTCAAAGTACAGCGACGGCATCTGCAAAATGTACGTAAAACTCTCGGCCAGCAAGCCGCCCAGCGGCACGCCCAGCGCGGCGCCAATTGCCGTGAGGATCAACGTCTCCTTGTTGACGTAATGGTGTACCTCGCCACGGCGGAAGCCCAGCACCTTGATGGTCGCCAGCTCGCGTTCGCGCTCGGAGATATTCGTGTTGGACAGCGTAAACACCACCACAAACGACAGGCATGCCGCCATAAAGGTCACGAGCACCACGACCGAATTGATGATCGCAAAGTTCGCCTCGTAGTTCTGCCAATGTTCGGCCGTGCTCGAAATCGTAAGCCAGCCGTCACTCTTAAGATTCTTGCTAAACGCAATCTGGTCGGCCGACGAGCCCTTAAGCAGCACAAAGACGCCGTTAAGGCGTGCGCTTCGGCCAAACGCGCGCTCATAGGTGCCCTGCGTCATATAAAGCGTATTGCCCAGATAGTTGAGCGAGATGTCGCTGACCTTGACCTTGGCGACGTTGAGTGACGAATCCTGGACGTGTGCTGTATCGCCCGGCTGAATCCCCAGCACCAGCTGTGAACTCTTGCTCAGATACACATCTCCGTCGCGCAAAGATAGAGGCTCTTTGGACTCGTCCTCGAGACACACGTAGTCGTCCAGGTCGTTCGTGCGGTCATCGGGCACCACGATCAGCTGCACGGTCTCGCTCTTGCCGCCAAATGTAAAGGTGACGTTATCGGTCATAATCGGCAGCGTCGAAGTCACGGTCACGTCGGAATCCTTGGCTGCGCTTCGCTCGTCGAGCGCCGCGCACGTCTGCGAAAAATCGTCGGGATTGGCGACCGCCAGCAGATCGTAGCGTGTGATGTGGCCGTACTGCTTGGGCGAAAGCGCGACCGACGTGTCGCGAATACCCATACCGCAGATCACAAGCGCCGTGCAGCCGGCGATACCGAAGATGGTCATAAAGGCACGCTTTTTGTAGCGGAACAGGTTACGTGCTGCCACCTTGTTCAAAAAGCTCATACGTCGCCAAATAAAGCCGATGCGCTCAAGCAAGATGCGCGAGCCAGCGCGCGGGGCCTTGGGACGCATAAGCGAGGCCGGGGTCTCGGCCATCTCGTGGCGGCAGGCGATAATCGTGGCGCCCACCACGCCCACGGCAAACAGCGCCACCGAAACGATCGAGGACACGATGTCGTACGAAAGCAGCATCTGGGGCAGTGAGTACATGTCGTCGAACACCGTAAACAGGAACAGCGGCAGGCCCACAAATCCGATGATGTTGCCGAGCACGCCGCCGATCAGACAAGCCCACAGCGCATAGTCCACGTATTTGGACAGGATGCGTCCGCGCGAATAACCGAGTGCCTTATACAGGCCGATGAGCGTGCGCTCCTCCTCGACCATACGCGTGGCGGTGGTGAGGCTGATGAGCACGGCGACGATAAAGAAGATGAACGGGAACACCGTGGCGATGGCCTCAATTGACGAGCTATCGCTCTCCACGCTCGAGTAGCTTGCGATATTGCCGCGGTCCTGGATGTACCAGGTGCATTCACCAAGGTCAGAGAGCTCGGCGCGGGCATCGGCAAACTGCTGGTCGGCGGCGGCACGGCGCTGGTCCAGGTCGGCTTGCGCCTGCGCACGCTCGTCGCTGCCCTCGGCCATGCGATTGATGTTGTCCTGCTCAATCCCAAAGAGCATATTCGCCTGGCGCTCGGCCGCATCCAAGCTTGCCGGCGTGTCGACCGTCAGTTCCTGAGCGCGCGCTTTCTCACGCTCCTCGCGGATCTTCTCGATATTACTCTTGACCTCATTGATCTTTGCCGCGTAGGAATCCGAATAGGAGTTGAGGCTCTTGGCTCCCTCGACGATCACGTGGACGGCAGAGTAGGAAGAAGATGTCGCGGCGTCCTCGCTCACATAGAACTTATAGTCCGCCGCCGAAGCAGCGCGAAAGGCGTTGACTGTCGAGTCAGAACTTACATCAGTGGGGTCGAGGACCTCAGCCGTAATGGTGTAATCGCCCGCGGCAAACTGGTCCTTGGCGCTTTGATTGGACGAGCTCGCATCGTTGGCGGCAAAGCTCACCGTATCGCCGAGCTTTTTGCCCGAAGCCTTCAGGAACTTCGAAGTCACCGCGACCTCATCGGCGCTCTCGGGCAAATCGCCGTTCACGAGCACCGGCTGATCGATGTTCTCCTTGGAGAGACTTTGCACGACCACGCGCTCGCGCGTTGTACCCACGGCGGTGTAGGCGGTCTCGGTGTAGATGCCCTCGGCCGTCTCGACACCATCGACCTCTTGGATGGCGGCGAGATCATCGTCGGTCAGGCCATAAGTCGACTGGACGTTGATATCGTAGACATTCTGCTGGTCAAAGTAGGCGTCAACCGAATCGCACAGGTCCTCGCAGCCCGCCTTAAGGCCGCACATCACACTCACGCCGAGCGCGGTGATGACCACAATGGACAGGAAGCGCTTAAGGCTGCCTCGGATTGTGCGGTAGATGCCACGGCGAAAAACCGTCGGCACCATATCGTTTGAGCTTTGAGCGGTACGGTAGGTCGTAAACTCCCGGTCGCGCTCCGTGTGCTTAGCATCGCCGGTTTGGCTGTTTTGGCGGTCTTGGTCCATGGGCGCTACCACTCGATCGTCTCGATAGGCACGGGATTTTGCTGGACCGTCTCGCTCTCCACGCGACCGCTCTTAAAGCGAATCAGGCGATCGGCCATGGGCGCCAGCGCGGAGTTGTGCGTGATGATAATGACCGTAATGCCCTGCTTGCGGCAGGTATCCTGCAGCAGCTGCAAGATCTGCTTGCCGGTTTTATAGTCGAGCGCACCCGTGGGCTCGTCGCACAGAAGCAGCTTGGGGTTCTTTGCCAGTGCGCGGGCGATGGACACGCGCTGCTGCTCGCCGCCCGAAAGCTGTGCCGGAAAGTTGCCCAGGCGCTCGCCCAGGCCAACCTGGCAAAGCGTTTGCTCGGCATCGAGCGAATCGGGGCAGATCTGAGCTGCGAGCTCAACGTTTTCGAGTGCCGTCAGGTTGGGAACCAGATTGTAGAACTGGAAGACAAAGCCCACGTCGGCGCGGCGGTATTCCACGAGCTGAGCCTCGTTGGCGGAGCTCACGTCGCGCCCGTCCACCGTCACGGTGCCGGAAGTCGCCGTATCCATGCCGCCCAGAATGTTGAGCGCCGTTGTCTTGCCGGCACCCGAGGCGCCCAGGATAATGGCGAGCTCACCGCGCTCAACAGAAAAGCTCGCGCCGTCGAGCGCGTGAATGCGGGCGTCGCCCTCGCCGTATGCTTTGATGACGTCTTTGAATTCGATATAGGCCATCGATCGGTTCCCATCTGGTCGGATAACTCTTTAGTATTACCCATTTCGCACCGACCAAAAAGGGACAGGTTCATTTTGGCAGGTTTTATATGGGGGAACGGCAGCTATAGATGAGGCGCCGGGGAGGCAGAGAAATCATCGACGGGGTCAGGCCGGCCGCCAAACACAACGCACGCATCTCAATCTGTCAGCCAAATCATTCGAACAGCTGTTCGTTTCTATGATATGATTCCGCTATCTAAGCAGGCTAATACGCAGAAAGGCGGCCAACATGGCGTTCGACTTTAAGAAGGAATGCAAGGAGCTCTACAAACCTGCAAGCAAGCCGAGTATCGTAACTGTCCCGCCTATGAGCTACGTTGCCGTTCGCGGAAAGGGCGACCCAAATACCGAAGGTGGCGAGTATCAAAACGCCCTACCGCTGCTTTACGGCATCGCCTATACCGTCAAGATGTCGAAGAAAGGCTCAAGGAGTATCGAGGGCTATTTCGACTTTGTGGTACCGCCGCTCGAGGGTTTCTGGTGGCAAGACTCCCCGAGCGGCGACATCGATTATGTACGCAAGGACGATTTCAACTTTATCTCGTGTATCCGCCTGCCCGATTTCGTCACCCGAGATGACTTTGACTGGGCAGTCGCGGAAGCCACGAACAAAAAGAAACTGGACTTTTCCGCCGTCGAGCTGCTTAAAGTTGACGAGGGTCTCTGCGTTCAATGCATGCACACCGGGCCCTACGACAACGAACCGGCGACCGTAAACGCTATGCATGAATACACGACCGAGCAGGGCTATGTCCCCGACTTCTCAGATACCCGTTTACATCACGAAATCTATCTCTCCGATCCACGCAAGTGTGCGCCGGAGAAACTAAAGACCGTGGTTCGTCATCCTATCAAGCGCGCTGAATAGCGTGGAGCGTCATCTCACGCGCTAGGTTTTAAGCCAGCCAACCAGCCGCCTCCTAGGCCGTCCGGTAATTATCTTGACGCGGCCCGTCGCGTCTTATATCCCCTAGGGGAAATTGCGTCCCGTTCTGAAGCCTCAAACTGGGATGCAGTTCCCGCTAGGCGCCCCAAGAGGAAAGTGCATCCCGCTCCGCAGCGTCACGCCGGGACGTACCCTTCGCCCACAGCCTTCCCCGCCGGCGTTTCCCCAGACAAAACCTGCCAAAATAAACCTGTCCCTTTTTGGCAGGTTTTAGAAGCGGACGGTGAAGGTAATCTGGTTGCCGTGGCCGCAGACAGAAGCGCTCCCGCCATGGGCCTCGGCGATGGCTCGCACCACGGATAGGCCCACGCCCGAGCCGCCTGTCTTGGAGCTGCGCGACACATCTGCGCGGTAGAAGCGGTCGAACAATCGATCCAGGTCGCCTTCGGGCAGCTCGTCCACGGCGTTCGATACGACAAGCTCGGCGGCGCCCTTACCCTGACCGCGCGAGGCTGCGCGCAGGCTTAGCTCAATCACGCTGCCCTCGCTCGCAT
Source organism: uncultured Collinsella sp. (assembly GCA_902492935.1). Taxonomy (GTDB): domain Bacteria; phylum Actinomycetota; class Coriobacteriia; order Coriobacteriales; family Coriobacteriaceae; genus Collinsella. The sequence goes on from CABUNJ010000012.1 coordinate 31,234, forward strand.
AGCGCGTGGCGTTGTCCAGCAGCAGCTCAACCGCCTGCGCCACCGCTGCAGCGTCGGCATGGGCCCGCACGCCGCTTGCAATCGACGTCGACAGACGCTTGCCACGCGAAACCGCCACCGATTCAAACGGCGCCGCAGCCTTGTCCACGGCCTCCGAAAGATCGATCGCCGCCATGGTAAAGCCGGCCGAGCCCTCGTCCATACGCGCCAGAAACACCAGACGCTCCGTGAGCGCCGTCAGCCGCGCGACCTGTTCGTGAATGCTCTGTGTCCACTCGCTCTCGCCGCTCTCAATTTCCTGCACCTCGTTAGCGGCATCAATCACGGCCAGCGGCGTCTTGATCTCGTGGCTTGCATCGGTAATAAAGCGCTTTTGCTTGCTATAACTCTCGACCATCGGTCGAATCACCGCGCCCGAGGCGCCCGCCACAATTGCCAGCACCGCCAGCCAGCCAATGCAACTGATTACCACGCTCGCGCTCAAAAACGAATGAAAGCTTGCAAGCTCGCGCGAGCAGTCCACAAACACATAGGTGGTCTCATCGTCTTGAACGTCAGTCATATAGCGATAATTGCCAGAAAAACCCGAGACCCAACCCTTGGAATACAACTTTGCGGCAATACTGGCGGCGCGCTTGGCACCCACTGCGGCAATGCGAGCCGTATTGACATCGGCAACCCGTCCGGCATCAATCGTCACCGTAAAGTAACGCGTGTCGAAGGGAGACTCCGCCGTCATGCCTTCGAAGTGCCTGATGCGAACGCCCGCTTGGCTATCGCCGGCATCCTTGCCATCGGCGGGATCGGTCTTAGGCTCGTCCCCCCAATCGATACCGTCCTTGCCCGCCAGGATATAGTCCAGGCGAGCGTCGGCCATCTTGCAGACATGCGAATAATTGACGATGTTGATGCCGGCGATGATGAGCGTGAGCACCACGGTCACGGCGCCCATGGCAACGAGGATAAACTTGCGACGCAGACGGCGGCCCAATGCGTCAACAGCGTTTGCCCGCCCCGTACTACTCGAGGCGGCGTGAAACCGCTCCGTCATGCGTTTGCACCACGCGCGTACGCTCACGCCCGCTCGCCTTCCTCGACAACCTCAAGCGAATATCCCTGATTGCGCGATGCGCGGATGGCCACGTTGGCACCCAGCGCCGTCAGTTTTTTGCGCAGGTACGAGATATAGACCCACACCACGTTAGCGCCTTCGGGCGCGTCCTCACCCCAAACCTCGAGCATCAGACGCTCGGTGGGCATGCGCGTGCCGGCATTGCGCATAAAGAGCTCCATAAGCTGAAACTCACGATTGGCCAGATGTTCCTCGCCCAAAGGCCCCACGAGTGTGCACGATGCCGTATCGAGGCGCACGTTGCCCACGCTGAGCGTCGTGGCGTCAATTGCCGTCGCGGCGCGCGTCATGGCACGAATGCGAGCGAGCAGCTCCTTGGCGGCAAACGGCTTGGTCAGGTAGTCGTTGGCGCCGGCATCCAGACCCTCGACCTTATCGGACACCTCGCTTTTTGCCGTGAGCATGATAATGGGCAGTCGTTTGCCGGCGGCGCGTGTGCGCTTGAGCACCTCGATGCCGTCCATGCCGGGCATCATGATGTCCAGGATTGCAGCGTCATAGTCGTTGGCGAGTAGATATTCGAGCGCCGTCAGACCGTCGAGGGCGGTATCGACATCGTAGTCGCTATGTTGAAAAATCGCGGTGAGGGCGCGGGAGAGGCCAGGTTCGTCCTCGGCAAGCATCAGCTTCATAGTCATAGTTGTTCCTTTGGCGCACGGCTATACAGGTTTCGATACTGCCGATGATAGCGCACCGTCAGCCGCCTTAGCGTAGCCTTAGCCGCTCAACCTGCGCGTTTTTAAATACGCAGGATAGGGCTTAGCCAAACTTAAGGCGCAGACACCGAGCGCTTAGACGCATGTCGGCCGCGAAAAGACAGCGACTCGTCCTTTCACGGCGCCCTAGTTATGCAAAGTGCTCGAGCGTTACTCCTCGTACGCGCCCTCAAGCCGCAGCAACCACTCCTTACGGTCGAGGCCGCCGGCATATCCGTTAAGCGAGCCGTCGGCGGCAACCACGCGATGGCACGGCACGATAATCGAAATGGGATTGCGAGCGACCGCAGCCCCCACGGCGCGCGGGGACACAACGGGAGCCTCGTTTCCCGGCACACGATGGCGGGCGGCGACACGAGCCGCAATCTCGCCATACGTGGCGACCTCGCCACGCGGAATAGAAAGCAGCTCGTACCAAACTTCACGCTGAAACGCCGTACCAATCATATGCAACGGCGGGGTATACCGAGGCTCCTGCCCTGCAAAATAAGCATTCAGCCAAGCCCACGAACGCTCAAGCACCGAAGAAGCCGCACCATGGGCCGGATTCGCCGAAGACATGCCACCAATACCGGAAACCGCATCGGTACCTTCAACATGCTCTGCATCTTCTTTGAGAAGCGTAGAGCCAAAGTGCTCCTGTCCCTCAAACCAAAGCCCTGTCAAACCGCGGCCATCAGCGGCAAGCAAAATCTCGCCCAAAGGCGAAGCAAACGTCGTCGTGACCACCAGCGGCTCCTTTCAAAACTCCGCACCATAATACCGCGAATTGTGCAGACAACCCCAATCGACCCCAAAGTCACCCAAGGCAGCAGGCGCGCAGCGCCGGGGCTGCCGCACGACCCCAAAGTCCCCGCAGGCAGCAGGCGCAACGCGCCGCAGCTGCCGGCCGAGCCCCACAGTCCCCAAAGGCGGCAGGCACGAAGTGCCGGGGCCGCCGCCGGGACCAGAGCCCGCAACAGCCGCGCGCCCCCACATCAGCCCAGCGACCTCAACCAACAACGGCCCCATCGCAGGCCGCCTGCAGCAGCGTCACCGCAGGCGGGGGCCGGGCTTAGTTTTCAGAACACTCCGCAGACCAGTGTGGCGCCTTGTCCGCAGCTCCGAAGGAGCAGGACAAGGCGCCACACATGGTCGAGGACGTTCTGAAAACTAAGCCCGGCCCCCGCCGGACAGGTCACACTACTCGCAGAGCAGCTTAGCGATCTGGACGGCGTTGGTTGCCGCGCCCTTACGGATTTGGTCACCGCAGCACCAGAAAGTGATGCCGCGCGCAGCCTCGGGGTTCGAGATGTCGCGGCGCACACGACCGACCCAAATCAGGTCCTGGTCGGACGTATCCATCGGCATGGGGAAGCGATCGTGCGCATCCTCGGCGCTCATGTCGTCAACCAGCTTCACGCCCGGAGCGGCAGCCAGCGCAGCACGGGCCTCTTCCACCGTGATGTCGCGCTCAAACTCGAGCGTAATGCTCTCGGAGTGCGAACGCAGCACGGGCACGCGCACGCAGGTGCAGTTCACGCGCAGCTCGGGCAGGTGCATGATCTTGCGGCCCTCGTTTTGCAGCTTCATCTCCTCGGAGGTAAAACCCTCCTCCTTGACGCCGCCAATCTGCGGAATCAGGTTGCTCGCCAGCTGGGCGGCAAAAGCGCGCGGATCGGGAATCTCCTCGCCGCGGCCCAGGGCGGCCAGCTGAGCCTCGAGCTCGGCCATACCGGGGGCGCCAGCACCCGAAGCCGCCTGGTACGTCGAGACGATCATGCGCTTCACGCCAGCGAGCTGATGCAGCGGCCACGTAGGAACCAGGCCGATAATGGTCGCGCAGTTGGGGTTGGCGATTAGGCCGTGATGCCACTTGATGTCGTCGGCATTGATCTCGGGCACAACCAGCGGCACCTCGGGATCCATGCGGAAGGCATGGCTGTTGTCGACCACGACGGCGCCGCGCTTGACGGCCTCGGGCAGCAGCTCCTTGGCGATATCGTCGCCGGCGGCTCCGAGCACAATATCACAGCCCTCAAAGGCCTCGGGACAAGCTTCCTCAATCACGATCTGCTCACCGCGGAACTCAACGGTCTTGCCCGCGGAGCGTGCACTTGCCAGCAGCTTGAGCCTGCCAACCGGGAACTCCTGCTCGTTGAGGCACTCGAGCATCTGGGTGCCCACAGCCCCCGTCGCGCCCAAAATAGCAACCGTGTACTGTTTCATGCTTCCCCCTTTAAAGGTTATGGCTTTTGCCTGCACGCCGAGCAGGCCGATTGTTGTTGCCAGTGTATACAAGAACGGGGCGGACACGAAACCCGCCCCGTCGAAACGAAACCGAAACGAAACGCCCCGCCGTAGATTTTTGAGACATGACCCGAAAATCTAGCGAGATAGCAGCTACTTGTGGAGCGCGGCCAGGGCGGGATCGACCGGCGCGGGAGCCTCCAGGTCGGAGACCTTCACAATGCCGTTCTCGTCGGAGAAGGCACGGTAAATGGTCCGAATCGCCAGGTCGAAGTCTTTCTCCTCGACACCGATAATGATGTTAATCTCGTCGCAGCTCTGCGAAATCATGCGCACGCTCACGCCGGCCTGACCAAGCATGCCAAACAGGTGGCCCGAGATACCCGCGCGGCCGCGCAGGTTACGGCCGACGGTCGCGATGAGCGCCAAGCCCTCGACAACCTCGATCTCGAGCGGCTCGACCTCCTGCTGAATGTCGCCCACAAGCGAGTACAGCGAATCGTGCACATCCTGCTCCTGCACCACAGCGCCAAAGCGGTCGACGCCGGTAGGCATATGCTCGACGGAAACGTCATAGCGCTCGAACACCGAAAGTGCACGGCGCATAAAGCCGACGCGGGGCTTGGTGCGGTCGCGGGCAACGTTGATGGCAACAAAGCCGCGCTTGCCGGTCACGCCGGTAATGATGGGCTCCGCCTCGCCTTCATCGGCCGTCTCGCTAATGATAGTGCCGGGATCCTGCGGCGCATTGGTGTTCTTGATGACCAGCGGAATACCCGCCTCACGCACGGGGAACACGGCCTCCTCGTGCAGGACGCTTGCACCCATGTACGAAAGCTCGCGCAGCTCCTCGTAGGTAACGCGGGCGATGGGCTGAGCCTCGGGAACAATACGCGGATCGGCAGAATAGAAGCCCGAGACGTCGGTCCAGTTCTCGTACAGATCGGCGCCCAGGCACTTGGCCAGAATCGAGCCCGAGATATCGCCGCCGCCTCGATCGAGCAGCTTGATCTGGCCCTCTCGCGTCGCGCCGTAGAAACCGGGCATAACAAAGCCGCCCTGCTGGCCGTACTCCTGCACCAGCTCGGAGGTGCGGTTCATGCTGAGCGTACCGTCGTGATGGAACGCCACAACCGTCGCGGCGTCCAGGAACGGCAGGCCCAGGTACTCGGCCATCAGGCGAGCGGTGAAGTACTCGCCGCGGCTCACCAGCTCCTCGGTGGAGTAGCCGCCCGAGCGGGCACGCTCGGCAAAAGCCGCGAACTCCTCACGGATGGGATAGGTGAGCTCCAGCTCGTCAGCGATATCAAAGTAGCGCTGGCCAATGTCCTCAAGCAGCTCCTCACACGACACGTGGTACTTAACGTGCGCATTGACCAGATAGAGCAGGTCGGTCACCTTGGTATCGCCCTTAAAACGGCGACCGCAGGCGGAAACCACCACAAAACGGCGAGCCGGGTCGGCATCGACGATGGCCTTGATCTTCTTGAAGTGTTCGGCGTCGGCGACCGACGAGCCGCCAAACTTGGCAATCTTAATCATGGGCTGGAGGTTACCTTTCTAAAAAGCCTCTGCGAACCTATTTTGCACGCTCTGATACCATGGTTTCACCGATTGGGACCAAGGCATCCGAGGAGCAGTGTTATATGGGAACTTATCATAGTACACGAGGACGCACTTTATCGTGCTCAAGTAAGGTGGCAATCCGCACCGGTATCGCTCCCGACGGGGGTTTGTTTGTCTCGGACGAGCTCGGCACCCAGCAGGTCGATATCAGCTCGCTTGCAGATAAATCGTACTTTGAAATCGCTCAAGATGTGTTGGGAATGTTACTGAATGATTACACGGCCGAAGAAATTTCGGCGTGTGTCGACGAGGCTTACCGCGGTACGTTTGCGAGCGACGAGGTCACGCCGCTCGTCAAGCTCGATGCAGCACCGGGCGCCGACGTCCCTCAAACCTATGTGATGGAGCTCTTTGGCGGCCCCACGAGCGCCTTTAAGGACGTCGCCCTGCAGATGCTCCCCCGCCTCATGGCCCGCACCTCCGCCAAGGACGGTGGCGCCGAGCGCATCATGATCGTCACCGCCACGTCGGGCGACACGGGCAAGGCAGCACTCGCCGGCTTTGCCGACGCCCCGGGCACGGGCATCACCGTCTTTTATCCCGAGGGCAAAGTCAGCCGCGTGCAGAATCTGCAGATGTCCACACAGGAAGGCGATAACGTCGCCGTCTGCGGCATCCGCGGCAACTTCGACGATGCCCAGAGTGCCGTCAAGCGCATCTTTGCCGATAAGGAGCTTGCCGAACGTCTAGAGGCCGCCGGCACGGTGCTTTCGAGCGCCAACTCCATCAACGTCGGCCGCCTGGTGCCGCAGGTCGTCTACTACTTTGCCGCCTATGCGCAGCTGCTGCGCGCCGGCGCCATCGAGGCCGGCGACGCCGTGGAGTTCTGCGTACCGACCGGCAACTTTGGCGATATCCTGGCCGGCTACTATGCCAAGCGCATGGGTCTGCCCGTCGCCAAGCTCATCGTCGCGAGCGACAAGAACAACGTGCTGGCCGACTTCCTGACCACCGGCGTCTACGACCGCAACCGTCCGTTCTTCACGACCATCTCGCCGTCGATGGACATCCTCATCAGCTCCAACCTGGAGCGCATGCTGTACTTCCTGTCCGATGGCGACTGCGAGCTTGTTGCCGGCCTTATGGAGCAGCTGGCACAGACCGGTCGCTACGAGGTTCCCGCCGACCTGCTGGCAAAGATTCAGAGCGTCTTTGGCTGCGGTTGGGCCAGCGAGGACGAGGTCCGCGCTGCCATCAAGAGTTGCTGGGATGCGAACGGCTACGTGATCGACCCGCACACCGCTTGCGGTTATCACGTCTTTGAGCAGGTCGCTCCCGCCGAGGACGCCAAGGCCCGCGTGCTGCTTTCGACCGCCAGCCCCTACAAGTTCCCGCGCGCCTGCTGCGACGCCCTGGGGCTCGACGTTCCCGAGGATGATTTTGAGGCCATGCGCGTGCTCGAGCAGGCCACCAACACGGTCGCCCCGACCCAGCTCGCCGAACTCGAATCCAAGCCCGTCCGCTTCGAAGACGTCTGCGACGTCGATGAGATGGCAAGCTACGTCGAGTCCGCAGCAAAAAAGATGGCTTCCAACTAGACCCCTTATAAGGCGCCGGCGAAAGCCGGCGCACCTTCTTTTTATTTAGCTTTCGGGATGATGACGAGCATGCGAGCGGGTCTGGCCGTTTAGTTCGTCGCGAGTTCCGCACGAGCCGGAAAGCACTTAATGTGCTTTCCGAGCGAGCCAGGACTGCCCGAGCAGCGAACTAAACGGCCAGACCCGCCCAGGAGGACCCACATGATCAAAATCACCGTCCCAGCAACCAGCGCCAACTTGGGCATTGGATACGATACCCTCGGCATGGCCGTCAGCCTCTACTCGCACTTTACCTTCGAGCGCGCCGATAAGCTCACCATTACGGGCTGCCCCGAGGAGTTCCAAAACGAGAACAACCTGGTCTACGTGAGCTTTGTTGACGCCTTGGCCGCCTGGGGCGAGCCGGCCTTCCCCGTCGCCATTGACATTCAGACTGACGTTCCCGTCGCCCGCGGCCTGGGCTCCAGCTCCACCTGCGTCGTCGCCGGCATTATGGCAGCCGCCGCACTGACGGGCCACACCGTCGACCGCGCCGAGCTCGTCCGCATTGCCACCGAGGTCGAGGGCCATCCCGATAACGTCGCCCCCGCTATCCTGGGCGGCGCCGTCTGCTCCTTTACGCCGACCGATTCGCTCCCCCAGTGTCTGCGCTACGAGGTAAGCGACAAGCTACGCTTTATTACCGTGATTCCGCCCTACGAGGTGCACACGAGCGAGGCGCGCAAGGTCGTGCCGCAGGAGATTCCGCTCTCCACCGCCGTATGGCAGATGGGTCGAATCGCCGGCATGACGCGCGGCTTGGAGACGGGCGACCTGGGCCTGATTGCCGCCGCCAACGACGACCGCATCCAGGAGCCCTATCGTCGCCGTCTGATTCCCGACTACAACGCCGTGCGCGACACCTGCCTTAACGGCGGCGCCAAGACCATCTGGATCAGTGGCTCCGGCTCGACCCTCATGGCTGTGACCGACGACACCATCGTGGCAAAGTTCTTGCAGGTCAAGCTGCGCGAGCAGTTCCCCAAGTGCGACACGCATATCCTCACGTGCGACACCGAGGGCGCCCAGATCGAATACCTGTAGTCGCCGCACCGTATACCCGCCGGGGAGGCCAGGGGCCTTGCTCCCAAATCGTCCTCGGACATGGCAGGACCCCCCGCTGCGCACTTCGCGCGGCGGGGGTCCTGCCGTCCTGCGGAAAGATTTGGGAGCAAGGCCCCTGGCCTCCCCTACGTTAACTTCGCTGGCGGCGGCTACAGGGACCTATGCTCTGGAAAGTCGCCGGGCTGATAATTTGGCTTTTATTGATAGGGGCTCTTGCTAGGCTGGAGCACTTCCTAGAGGCGGGCATCGGCTGTGTGCTTGGTTTAGGCGGCGCTGGTTTCTTTGTATTCGAAGACTGGTTCTAGGAGGTCTTCGATGTTGCAGTGGAGGGCTTTTGCTATGGCTCGTACGCTTGTTACCGAGGCTTCATTGATGTTTCTCTGACACTGCTCGTACATTTGGATTGAGCGGAGTGACACACCCGATTCGTATGCCAGATCTTGTTGGGTTTTCTTGAGCCTCTTTCTTGCTAACGCAAGTTTGGTTTGCCTGGACGCTTTTTTCGCCATATCGCAGACGAGGCGAGCCACGCGTTCCTCCGAGGCTTCGTGCCAGGGGTAGTACAGACTGCGTAGCACATCGAATGGAACGACATGCAGCAAATCTTCGAAAGACTCTCCTAGGCGCCACTGAAGGTATGCCAATATCCAGCCTGTCCAATATTCCGGTGTCTTTTCGAATCGGTAGGTTCGATTTGGCATCGGCCTTGATTGATAGCCCGACCTTTCGGCGATAAGCGCGAACAGCTCAACGCCCGATTTTCCCGATACGACCCATGCATTGCCACGCTCAAACTCGCGGGCAACCCCGCTCAGGCAAAAGAGCTCAGCAACTTTAGACCCTTCCGCTCCATAATCGTTCACGGCGTAGTCAAAGTAGTCGCCAAGGTTGTTCATGGCGTCCTCGAGGTAGTAGACGGGATATGTCCTACTCGGCCCACAATCCGTTAACTCTTGGATCATTTAATCAACCCTCCCTGTCATCAAACCCCATATCGATACCTTCGAATTCAAAAATATCACCCTAGTGACAGTCCGATAATGACATCACTGGGGTGATATAGATAAGCAGAAGTTGTTTGACAGTGCGAACGCGTCCTAGAGACAAGCCTCAGCAATCCGCTTCTTCAGCTCATCGATGCCCACGCCGGTTTGGGAGCTTGTGATGATCACGTTCTCGGCCGGAACGTTGAGCTGCTTTTTGATGGCTGCTGCCTGGCGGGCCTGTTGGGTGCGGCTGAGCTTGTCGGCCTTGGTGAGGCAGACGATAAAGTTGAACTCGTTGCCCTGCAGGTAGTCGATCATGTCGTGGTCGAGCTTACTGGGGTCGTGGCGAATGTCCACCAGCGATACGACCAGGTTAAAGCTGCGCTCGGAGTCAAAGAAGTCGCCGATGAGCTCGGCCCAGCGGTCGCGCTCGGCCTTGGAACGGCGGGCGAAACCGTAACCCGGCAGGTCGACAAAGTGCACGTCGTCGGCCTCGAAGAAGTTGATGTTGCTCGTCTTGCCCGGTGTGCTCGAAACCTTGACGAGGTTCTTGCGGCCAAAGAGTTTGTTCATTATGGACGACTTGCCCACGTTGGAACGGCCGACGAAGCTCACCTCGGGACAGGTTGACTCGGGAATCTGCGAAACCTTGCCGTAGCTGGCGACGAACTTGGCAAGCTGGTAGTTAATTGAATCGGCCATGGACACTCCTTGGTCGTAGGTTTTTACAAAACGGGCGTGCTATTGCGCGGCGGCGATACTACGAACGATGTCAAGCGTGATGCCGCTCGCGGTGCGAGCGTACTCGTCCAGATCGAACTCGCGCTCGCAAAACGCGTCATATGCCTCGTCACAATTATCGCTGATAGCGCGCAGCACCAGGCAATCGACACCATTCTTGGCCGCGACGTGCGCAATTGCCGCGCCCTCCATCTCAACGCAATCGGCATGCGTGGCCTCAATCGCAGCGTTACGCATGGCGTCACCCGTAACAAAGCGGTCACCCGTGGCAATAGTGCCACACAGGAACTGCTTGGGGTCCTTCTCCGCAGAAGTCTCATCCGCCGAGGCATCCACAAATCCACGCTCGGCAAGCACGGCGGCGGCAACATCAGCCAACGCCGGCGTCGAGACAAACTCCTCGAGTCCCGGCGCCGACTCGGCGATGAGTGCCGTATCGGTATCCAGATAGCGCAGGCACTTGCCTATAACCACGTCGTTAATATGGAGCTTAGGGTTTAGGCCACCCGCAATGCCCGAAAACACAACGGCCTGCGGGGCATATTTGCTGATGAGATGCTGCGTTGCGGCAGCGGCGTTCACGGTCCCCATGCCTGCCGTCGTGGCGACTACTGTCAGACCCGAAAGCCCACCGTTCACAACGGTCAAGCCCGCCTCCTGCGACTCATGCGCGCCACTCAGCTCTTCCTTAATCTGCGCAACCTCTTTTTCGAGTGCGCCTATGATCGCGATGGTTGCCATGCCATCCCCCAAATCCGTGCAAATTGCTTATCCACGGTATGGTACCAGCATTTTGGCTCAACCGTGTCAGCACCAAGCCGTTAGGCCAGTACAGCTCGGGTATCATAAAGGGGCAAAAATGGCTTGTTAGCCGATGGCCGACCTGAGCTCCGCACGGCGCTTTTTCATACCGGCCATAACGGCATTGCGCAGCTCGGGCATGCGCGCGGTATCCATCTGGGGCACGCCCTCGAGCTTATAGGGAATGCCCAGTTGCTCGTACTTGACGACGCCCATCGTGTGATACGGCAGCATTTCCAAGCCCACCACGTTATGCCACGGGGCAATCAGGCGACCGAGTGCCTCGCACTCCTCCACCGTGTCGGTAATGCCCGGCACCACTACGTGACGGATAACGACCTTGATCCTGCGACGCGCCAGCTCATCGCCAAACGCCAGAATGCGCGCAGGATCGCATCCGGTCAGCTTTTTATGCTCAACCGGATCGGCATGCTTAATGTCGAGCAGCACCATGTCGGTCTCGTTGAGAACGGCATCGAACTTCTCGGGGTGGTTGGGGTCAAACGCATATCCGCAGCTGTCAAGGCAGGTATGCACGCGGCCATCGGGGTTGTTGTGCATTGTACGGAACAGGTCGGCCAAAAACTCGGGCTGCAGAAGCGGCTCGCCACCCGAAACCGTAATTCCGCCGCTGCGGTAAAACTCATGGTTACTCTGGAACTCGTCCATGAGGTGCTCGACGGTCACCATGGTGCCGCCGTTAACAGACCAAGTATCGGGATTGTGGCAATACGCGCAGCGCATGGGACAGCCTTGGACAAACACTACGAAGCGGATGCCGGGACCGTCAACCGTACCCATCGTCTCAATCGAATGTACGCGACCCAGGGCAAACGCGGAGTCCTCGGGACGAGCGTCCACACCCTCGAGCGTCATCTCAGCCATTCCCGCTACCTTGCCTCTCTTTGGTTTTAGTTACATAAATGCCAGAGCCATTCTAGCCCATACGCATGATGGCGAAACGGTTTAGAGGTCAATTAGGTCGTCCTATTTGACTCCACGCAAAAGCGGCGGGAAGGTTGTCACAACCTGCCCGCTGCCGCGGCAATAGTAATCGATAGACGCCAGGCCTTACGCCTTGAGAGTGAGCACCGCACCGAAGGCGGTCGGGCCGCAATGGCTCGAGATGACACCGCCAACCTGGGTCCAGGTAACGTCCTTAAAGCCCAGGTCGTGCGCATAGACCTCCATGTCGTCGCGCAGCTCCTCGGAAAGGCCCACCGAATACGCCAGGCCAATGTGCGAGTAGTCGATCTCGCCCTTCGCAACCATGTGGTCAATAAAGGCGCGGGCGCACTTGAGCATAGAGCCGCGGAACTTCTTGGTCGCCACAAACTTACCGCCCGTTACCTCAATGCAGGGCTTAATCTTGAGCAGGTGGGCGCCAAGGAATGCCACGTTGGACAGACGACCGCCTGCCTTAAGGAAGGCTAGGTCGGTAGGAACAAAGCCCAGCAGCACACGATCCATGACGGAATTCGTAAAAGCAAAGATCTCGTCGACGGTGGCATCGGGGTGAGCCTCGATGTATTTGGCGGTCTCGACGACAACGAGCGACTGGCCCACCGAGACAAAACGCGTGTCCATGGAGTAGACGTAGTCGCAACCCTTGGCGGCGATCTTCGATGATTGATGGGAGCAGGTCGTTGCCTCGGAATACGCGAGATGCAGAATAGTCGCGTCGGGCTGCTCGGCATGAATGCGGTCATACACGTGAGCAAAATCCGCAGGCGCGCAGCCACTGGTCTTGGGCATTACGCCAAACTCGTTGCAGCGTGAATAAATCTCGAGCGGATCGATCGAACCGTCCTCGACGGTCTCGTCACCAATCGTGACATGCATGGGCACGCGCACGATGCCGTAGCGTTCGCAAAGCTCCGGCGTCACATCCGACCCAGACTCAACCACGATTACGTACTTGCCCATTATTATCACGACCCATCTCAACATTGGCTTTTCAATACATGGCACGCGCCGCCGCACTGTTGCACAACAGCATCCAAGCACCAAAGAGACGCCGCCCCTTGCACACAACAAAGGACAGCGTCTCCCTGGAAAACTCCGTGCTTATTTAGGATTCTACACGGTTTGCAACAATGTGTTACTTACTCCGCAAACGGTAGCTATACACGATAAACGGTAGTTCGCTGCGGCAACTGCGACACATTCCGCCCGGCAAGTCAAATCGTGCTCCACGCACGGTTAATGCGCGAGGCGGTAGAAATCCATCGATGCCGCACCCTCGGCGTGCAGCTCCATCGCCGGAACCGCCGGCGAATAGGTACGGCTCGTAAGTGCCGTCTCGCCGCCATTTGCAAAAATCTCGACCATCGTAGTGTCCGAAAGCACGCGTAGGTCGCGAAGCTCGCCGAGCTCAATCGACCTCTGGTCGCGCCCATAGCCTTCGTCACCCATATCGAGGGTAAGCATCCCGTCCGTATAACGCACAAAGACACCCTTGCGGATTTCGAGCTCGACCATCTTGGCGCCCTCGCAGGAAACCACAAGATCAAACAGGCGGCCCGGCTCCTCAACGGTTTCACCGCCTGTCGCGCGAACGCAGTCGCCGCGCATCCTCCCAATCTCGTGCGCCGGCTGCTGGCAGAGCTTACCATCGCGCATGCTCAGCTCTCGCGGCACCGTCAACGCGCACTGCCACCCGCGCGCCACCGTCGGGTTTTCCGCCGTCGCATCGGGGCAACCCGACCATCCGATCATCAAACGCCGGCCTGCAGCATCCTCAAAGGACTGCGGAGCATAGAAATCAAAACCGGCATCGACCATCGGGGGCATGCCCTGCCCGGTGATCTTAAAACTCGGCGCCTCCCAATCGGCCTCGATAGGGAACCACACGCACTGATGCGGATTGCGGTAACGCCAACCATCGGCAGGCACACCCTGCGGACAGCAAACGAGAACAAGCTCGCCATCAAGCTCAAACAGATCAGGGCACTCCCACATAAAGCCAAACTTCTCGCCCAGCTCAATGCGCGTCGCATAGCTCCAGACCCCTAAATCACGCGAAGTATAGACAAGCACGCAGCCACGGTCGTCTTTCGTACGAGCGCCCAGAACCATATAGTAGATACCATCGTGCTCAAGGATCTTGGGGTCGCGCACGTGCGTACCGATATCGTCGGGGTAATCGACCGGTCCAACAGCCATGCGCTTCTCGCCCAATTCGTCGGGATTCTCGGCAACCATATGAATCTGGTTTTGCTCACGGCCCGTCAACACGTAGTCGTAATCATCGCGGTCAAAATGCTTGACGTTGCCGGTATAGAAGTAGTGAATCTTGCCATCGCGTACAAAGGCAGAACCAGAATACGCTCCGCTCGAATCCAAATCGGAATCGGGGAACAGCACAGGGCCGTGATTCTCGTACGTCACAAAATCCTTTGTCGTCAGATGGTTCCAAAGCACTGGCCCGCCATGCGCAGCATCGAACGGATCGTATTGATGATAGATGTGATACGTATCACCAATCTGAACCAAACCGTTGGGGTCGTTGAGCCAGCCAAGCTCAGGCTCCATATGGAACAGGAGCCTATCGGGGTCGGACGCGATGCGACCCGCCGTCTCATCCTGTCCGGCGCGCCACTGCTCATAGTCCGCGCGTGTCACCTTATTGTTTTGATTAAACATCGCCATTGACCTTCTCGTCTATAGGGAAGGACGCCCGACTCACACGAGCCGAACGCCCTTCCTCAAATGGACTTATCCGCACATTACACTGAATGGCTCAACTAGAAGCTGACATCGAAGCCTGCGCCAGCGCCCTCTTCATCGGTGGTCGGAACGCCCTTTGCCTTGTTGTAGGCAAAGATCAAGACGATCGGCACGATAAAGGCGATGAGATTGCCAGCCACATACCACACGAGAGTCTCGGGCGTAACGATGAGCAGGCCAAGCACACCGGTCAGACCCTGACCGATAGCGCGCACCTCAAAGAACTTCACGAAGGCACCGCCGCAGCCTGCACCGATGCATGCGCAGATGAACGGAATGATCGAATAGCGCATGTTTGCAGCAAAGATAGCGGGCTCGGAGATTCCGACCAGCGTCGGGATAAAGGACGACATGCAGATGTTGCGCTCTTTGGAGTGCTTCTTGTGAATGAGGTACATACCGATGGCGCCGCCGCCCTGGGCGATGATGGAAACCGACCAGATGGCCTGGATGTAGTTGAAGCCGGTCGTGGCAACGAGGTTGGCCTCGATACCCTGGATGAACTGATGCGTACCGGTAACGACAAGCGGCTGCAGGAACGCGGCGAAGACAAAGGCACCAAAGACGCCCATCCTGTTGTACAGGATATCGATTACGCCTGCGAGGACATCGCCGATCAGGTTGCCGAGCGGGCCGAACACGGTGAACAGGGCGACGTTAGCAAGAATCAGGGTAACGGTCGGGACAAAGACGAACGAAACGACCTCGGGGATGTACTTCTGGGCAATCTTTTCGACCTTGGCCATAAACCAGGCAGTCAGGATTGCAGGGAATACGCCGCCCTGGAAAGCAACCATGGGAATGGAGAGCGGACCAAAGTACCAGTACTCAGCACCCGTCGGGTCCATAACGAACGTGTTGCGGTTCATAAGGCTCGGGTGAACCATGACGATACCGACGAGGATGCCCAGAATCGGGTTACCGCCAAAACGCTTGACTGCGCTGTACATAACCAGGACAGGCAGGTAGTCGAACGTGGTGGCGATAATGGCAAAGAAGCTTGCGAGGTTCTTGAGGAACTCGCTGTGATCGGCGAGGCTACCTTCCATGCCAAAGAGGCCGTTGGCAACGATCAGCGACTTAAGGCCGATGATGATAGCAGCGCCGACGAAGGCGGGAATGATGGGGATAAAGATGTCCGAGAATACCTTGAGGACCGAGAAGAACTTGCCCTTCTTGTCCGCCTCGGCGCCCTTGACCTCGGAAGCACTGATCTCCTTAACGCCCGTCAGAGCCATAAACTCATCGTAAACCTTGTTGACGGTACCGGTACCGAAGATGATCATGAGCTGGCCGCTGTTGTACAGCACGCCCTTGACGCCATCGATGTTCTCGAGCTCGGCCTTGTTGTATTTGCTCGTATCCTTGAGCACCAGACGCAGACGGGTCACGCAATGCGTGGCGCCCTCGATGTTCTCCAGTCCGCCGACGTTGTCGACGACTTGCTGGGACACTGCCTTGTAGTCCATGTTCCTCTCCATTCCTTTTCTAAATCATAAAACGGTTCGTTGCCGCTACAGAGACGCGATCGTTGCGTTTGCGCACTTGAGCGCACCGTCGGTGACGGTAAGCGCCACGCCCTGGCCCTGCTTGTTGCAGAAGCGAGCGTTGAGCGCAACATCATCGACAAAGATGGTCGCGATGTCGTCGTCGACGACCAGACGCACATGGTGAGTGCCCTCGCCCTTAAAGAACAACGGACGCTCGAGGCCCATGTTGTTGACCTGGAACCACGGGTACTGGGGAGCCGGCGTGAACTCGAGCTTGCCCTCGCGCAGGTTGGCGCGGAACTCATAGGCAAGACCGGTCTCGGCGTCCTCGGCGAACTTGACCGAGAAGCCGGCAGCGTTACCGCCGAGCTCAATGTCGGCATCGAGCAAGTAGGTGGAGCCGGCATCCGCGGCGAGCACCTGCTCGACCTTGCCCGACTCGCAGGAAAGCTCAAAGGTCTCGACTGCCTTAGCCTCGCCAAAGGCGCCAAGCATGCTGTCGGGGAGCTTGGTGCCGAGCGTTCCGTCGGCACGCTGAACGATCTCGAGGGGCATAAAGGTGCCACCCCATAGGTAAGAGCTGGGGTCGCCGCCCTCGTCACGCGTAGGAACCCAACCAAAGAGAACGCGACGCTCGCCATCGAATGCGGTGCGAGCGGCGTAGTACGCGCGGCCGTCGAAGGAGTCGTCAGCGGGGGTAATCCAAGGACCGTTGATGGACTTGGACATGCGGTAACGGGTCTTGTTGCCGTCGCTGTACTCGGAAAAGACGAGGTACCACCAGTCGCCCATCTTAAAGAGATCAGGCATCTCAAACATGGTGTACAGGCCCGGGTTCCACCAGTCGCCCTGGAACTCCCAGTTGGTCAGATCCTTGGAGGTGAACTTGACCAGGCGGCCGGTCATCAGACGCTTGTCCTCGCCCACACGCGTGCCGAGGATGAGCATGTACTCTTCGTTCTCCTCATCCCAAAGCACAAAGGGATCGCGCCAGTTGCGGTCATCGTAACCCTCCTGGGGCGGAAGCAGCGTCTCGGCGATGTTCTTCTCCCACTTGACGGCGTCGTCGCTCGTTGCGTGAAGAAGAACCTGCTTCATCAAACGTGCGCGGACCTTATCGCGATTGCAACCAGTGTAGAGCGCATGGTACTTGTCGCCCACCTTAAACACCGTGCCGGCATAAATGTACTGGTCGACTTCCTCGTCGCCGCCGCGCTCAAGGCTCTCGCCAAAGTCCTTGTAGTTGACGAAATCCTTGGTCGTAGCGAGTGCCCAGCCAAACGGCTCTCCGAAAGGTTCGGGGTTACGCGTGTCACGCTGATGATAGAGATAGAACGTGCCGTCCTCGCCGTACGGCATGATGTCGCCTACCCAAATTCCCTCAGGCTGGTAATACACCTTGTGCATCCGAGACTTCCTTTCCACGACATACTAACTCGGTACAATGGCAAGATATGTCAATCGTTTTCATATGTCAAACGTTTTCACACCAATACGTCTTTTCGCAGTTCCAGTCGTCGGCAAACGGTTGACATATGCCGGCGAACGGTAATCAGAGGCGTTTGAGGGACTCTTTTGGCACGGGGCGAATTACGCGGTTTTGCCCTCGATAAGTTCAACGGGGAGCTTGATATTCGATTCGGGCTTTTCACCATTAATAAGAGCGATGATGGATTGCGCCGCGAGCTCTCCGATGCGATCGATATCTTGACGTACGGTTGTTAAGTCAGGCATAAACGTCATGGTGCGGCGGGCACCATCCGCGCCCACGACCTTAATATCGTCTGGAGCGCTCAAGCCGCGCTGCTTCATCATGTTGAGGCAGATGGCCGCCATCGTGTCGTCTCCCGCAAAGATGCCGTCAATATCGGGATTCTCATCGAGGATCTTCGCAACGACCGCGCCCTTTTCGTCGTCGGGCTTAACGAACTCGACCTCACGGACAAGCGCGGACAAACCGGCCTGCTCAACAACATCGAGGTAGGCATCGGTACGCTTATTGGCAGGCATGCGCATACGGCTATTGCTGCGCAGGCACAGGATACGCCTGCAGCCGTCATCAATCAGACGGCGCGTGGCGAGCTCGCCGATGCCATAGCTGTCACTTGCAATCTGGACAGAACCCTCGCCAAGATCGCAGTCGATGCCAACCAGGCTCAAGCCCATCTCGGCATATGCCTCGGCACCGATATTGAGGGAGTTGACGATTACGCCGTCGACCATATTGCGGCGGAGCATGTCGATATAGGAACGCTCAAGATCGGGTCGATTGGCGCTGTTGCACAGCAACATCTTAAAGCCGTTTTCCGCCAACGTGCGCTCGACCGCCTGCACAACCTGAGCATGGAACGGGCTGCTCACAAAGGGAACGATCATGCCGATAAGGTTCAGGCGACCGTTGAGCATGGCACGGGCGATATCGTTGGGCGTGTAATTGATGCGCTCCATCGCGGCATGGACTTTATCGCGGGTTTCCTGACTAATGTAGCCGCGATTATTAAGCACGCGAGATACCGTAGTAGGCGAAACCCCCGCCACCGCTGCAACTTCCTTGATGCCAGGCTTAGCAGAATCCTTAGAACGAGCGCCCTCGCGAGCCATAGCATCCTCCCCCATCAACATGTCATACGTTTACATACGAACAAAGCATACCCCAACAACAGCGGGAAGACGGTAACAGCACAAGTAAGTAAACGACTCATCCAAATAATTAGAAGAGTTCCGCCTAAAGGGTGACTCCAAAGGACCCCACATGGCCGGTTTTGGGTTATTTTCCAAAACATCCCGCAGGACGCGAGAAGCCCCCGCCGCACGTAGTGCGCAGCGGGGGCTTCTCGCATGCCCGAGGACACAAATTTGATTTAGCGTGGTTCCCTAAAGGGCGACAACGCAGGAGACCCGGCGAGGCCGGGAGCACTTTGTCTCGCAAACATTCCGCAGCCGCGAAGCGGCGAGGACGTTTGAGAGGCAAAGTGCGTAGGCCTTACCGGGCCTCCGGTGGGAGTTGAGTCCCTTTAGAACTTGTCGTGGAAGGTACGCGCAATGACCTCGTCCTGCTGCTCCTTGGTGAGCGTGTGGAAGTTCACGGCATAGCCGGAAACGCGGATGGTCAGCTGCGGGTACTTCTCGGGGTGAGCCTGAGCGTCGAGCAGCGTCTCACGGTTGAAGACGTTGATGTTCAGGTGGTGGCCACCCTTCTCGGCGTAAGCGTCGAGCATGTGGACCAGGTTATCGGCCTGGGTCTCGGAAACTTCAGAAACCTTCATAATGTGTCTCCTTCGATTAATAGGCGCCGGCCGAAACCGGCGCACTAATCAGTAATCGTTATTGTTAGTATAGCACTAACAATAGTTACTCGCCCAGCTGATCAAGGTCGATATCGCCAAAGAACACCTGGTCCTCCTTGCCGAGCGCACTCGGGATGATGGAGAAGGTGTTGGAGATGCCGTCCTGAGCATCGCGGAACGGGAGCTTGGAAACCGAAGACAGCGAAGCGATGGCGCCGTGGCTATCGCGCTTGTGCATGGGGTTAGCACCCGGGGCGAACGGCTGGCCAGCCTTGCGGCCATCGGGCGTGGAGCCGGTCTTCTTACCGTACACGACGTTGGAGGTGATGGTCAGAACCGAGGTCGTGGGTACGGAGTTGCGGTAGGTGTCGTTCATGCGGATGTACTCCATGAACTGGTGCACAACGTCGTGAGCGATCTGGTCGACGCGGTCGTCGTCGTTACCGTACTTGGGGAACTCGCCCTCGGTCTCGAAGTCGACGATGATGCCGTTCTCGTCACGGACGGGGTGGACCTTGGCGTACTTGATGGCGGACAGGGAGTCAGCCACGACGGAAAGGCCAGCGATGCCCGTAGCGAACCAGCGGTGCACGTGCTTGTCGTGCAGAGCCATCTGGATGCGCTCGTAGCAGTACTTGTCGTGCATGTAGTGAATGATGTTCAGCGAGTTGACGTACACGCCAGCGAGCCACTTCATCATGTCGTTGTACTTGGCCACAACGTCGTCGTAATCGAGCGTATCGCCCTCGACGGCGCGATACTTGGGGCCGACCTGCTTCTTGGAGACCTCGTCAACACCGCCGTTGAGTGCGTACAGCAGGCACTTGGCCAGGTTGGCGCGGGCGCCGAAGAACTGCATCTCCTTGCCGATGCGCATGGAGGAAACGCAGCAGGCGATGCCGTAGTCGTCGCCATGGTAAACGCGCATGAGGTCGTCGTTCTCGTACTGAATCGAAGAGCTGGCGACGGAAGTCTTGGCGCAGAACTTCTTGAAGTTCTCGGGCAGACGGGTCGACCACAGAACGGTCATGTTGGGCTCGGGGCTGGTGCCCATGTTCTCGAGCGTGTGCAGGTAGCGGTAGCTCATCTTGGTAACGAGCGTACGGCCGTCAACACCCATGCCGCCGATGGACTCGGTGACCCACTGCGGGTCGCCGGTGAACAGGGCCTGGTACTCGGGGGTACGGGCAAACTTGACCATGCGGAGCTTCATGATGAAGTGATCCACGAACTCCTGGATCTGCTCCTCGGTGAAGGTGCCGTTGGCAAGGTCGCGCTCAGCGTAGATGTCGATGAACGTAGAGGTACGGCCGATGGACATGGCAGCGCCGTTCTGCTCCTTGACGGCAGCGAGGTAGGCGAAGTACATCCACTGGATGGCCTCCTGCGTGTTGGTAGCAGGGTTGGAAATGTCGAAACCATAGGTCTCGGCCATCATCTTGAGCTCGCCGAGGGCGCGGATCTGCTCCTGCAGCTCCTCGCGGTCGCGGATGTTGTCGGCGGTCATGACCGTCGGGGTGGAAGCCTTCTGGGCCTCCTTGTCCTTGATCAGGTAGTCGACGCCGTACAGGGCGACACGACGGTAGTCGCCGATGATGCGGCCGCGGCCATAGCCATCGGGCAGACCGGTGATGATGTGGGCCGAGCGGCAGGCGCGCATCTCGGGGGTGTAAACATCGAAGACGCCGGCGTTGTGGGTCTTGCGCTCGAAGGTGTAGCGCTCGACAACGTTCTCGTCGACCTTGTAGCCGTGCTGGCTGGCAGCCTGGCAAGCGATGCGGATACCACCGTTGACGTGCAGCGCGCGCTTGAGCGGCTTGTCGGTCTGGAGGCCGACGATGGTCTCCTTCTCGCGGTGGGCGTTATCGATGTAGCCAGCGGGGTGGCTCACGATACCCGTGACGGTCTTGGTGTCCATATCGAGGACACCGCCCTGCTCGCGCTCCTTAAGCAGCAGGTCGAGAACCTCGCCCCACAGCTCCTTGGTACGCTCGGTCGGACCTACGAGGAACGACTCATCGCCCTCGTAGGGGGTGTAGTTCTTCTGGATGAAGTCTCGGACGTCAACCTCTCCCGTCCAGATACCTTCCTTGAAGCCCTTCCATGCCTCCTGCATTGTGTAACCACGCTCCTAGTTACGTGTAATGCGGCGCTCTCTCACACCGCTGCTTATTGAATTCTTGAATTTCGGCTTGCACTACCGGCTTCTTCCGTTCTTCACCACACGTTGGTGCAGGAAAAACGTTTGTCCACCTTGGAACTACAACCCAAAACCCAAGATTTCACCCGTCTGTGAAGGATAACATAGCCACCCTCTCCATCTGGGCTGTTATATGTTTCTTTTTTTATATCATAAGAGCGTTTTTTACAAACCCGCAGGAAATGCGAGCGCAAACAACTACCGTTCACCGATTTGTATGTTATTTTTCCTTGCCTTTGTACGACCTTCGCTCTAGCTGTTATGCCAGCTTTAGCAGGGTAAAGTGTCCCAGAGACCCTACAGAAACTGCAGGGCGGCCACGGGATCCCCCGTGGCCGCCCTGTGGCGTAGCTAGTTTTTAGCTTTGATTGCCGCTTGGCATTAGGCGGCTGCGGCGGCCTTGTCGGTCGTTGCCTTGCTATCGCCGTTGCCCTGGCCCTCAAAATGCTTGTAGCACCAGCTGGTGACCAGCGGGGTCAAAATAGCCGTCACGATTGCGCAGGCAGCAACCTGTGCCGTAGCCGTCGCGAGCACGGCGCCACCGTACATGGCCCCATTGACGCTTGCCATGGCAGCAGGCGTGGCCACATTGGCTCCGGCGCAGCTTGAAATGGCCGCACCTGCGACACCCGTACCGCCCGTGAGCTTATCGACCGCGATGACGGGAATTGCAAAGACCACCGAGCAGATCACGCCGAGCAGGATGCCGGGAAGACCGCCGTTGATAAGCTGACCAAAAGTCATGGTCGAGCCCATTGCAAAGAAGACGAGCACGATGATGGCGGAAAGTGCCGGTGTCATCATCTTCTTAAAGCTGGGGAACAGGTTGCCCAGGATAATGCCGACGACGATCGGCAGGATGGCGCCCACGAGCGACCAGCCAATCGGAGCCTGACCGGCGGCGCCGAGCACGATCATCGTGACCGGAGGGCCGACAACGAGCGTGGTGATGGCGACGGCGCCACGCTCGGCCTCGTTGCCCATGGTGCCCATCAGTCCAGCGTACATAGCGTTGTTGGCACCCGTGCAAGCGGCCAGCATCACCATGGCCGAGATGCCAAACAGGTTGTCGTTGAACACATAAAGGATGAGCAGCGACACGGCAACGACCACGATTTGCTTGACGGCGATGATGATGGCGCCGCGGGCAGCGGCGGCAGGAGCACTCTTAAACGAAATCGTCGTACCGACGATGAGCAAAAAAGCGCCCACGAGCGGGCCTGCACCCTGCTGGGTCATGCCAAGCGTAAAGCTGCCGAGCATTTTGAACAGGTCAGGGAACAGCGTGTTGAGCAGGCAGCCCAACAAAAGCGGCACCAAAATATTGGCACCCGGGATGGAGGACATCTTAAAGAACGGCTCCTTTGCCGCCGGCGCCTCCACCGCAGTCGATTCACTCATATATATCTCCTTTGGATGCATGCGATTCGTAGCCGCACGCGCCTATATCAGAAAGAAGGCGACGGTCCCGAGTCGCAGGAGCCGTCGCCGAACAATCGTCGTGGGGTATTACCCGTCCAGGACGATGCCGCCGTCGCAGTCACCGATCTCGCCGTTCACGAAGCTGGCGAGGTCGGAAGCGAAGAACAGCACCATCTGCGCAGGCTCGCTGGCCTGGGCGGCGCGGCCCAGAGGAATACCGTTGATGATGCGCTGAGAGTTCTCGTCAGAGAGAATCGAGGTCATATCGGTAAGGGTAAGTGACGGGCACACGGCGTTGCAGCGGACGCCGAACTTGCCGCCTTCCTTGGCGACTGCCTTGGTTAGACCGTTGACGCCGGCCTTGGAGCTCGCGTAGGCCGCGGTGCCGAGCAGGCCGCCGCCGATCTTGCCGGCAACAGAGCTCACGTTGACGATAGTGCCGGCATGGGCCGCCTTAAAGTGCGGGTACACGGCATTCATCATGGTGAAGGTACCGTTGAGGTTGATGTCGATGGTGCGACGCCACTCGGTGTCATCGATCTCGTCGAACTTCTTGGTGCTGATGACGCCAGCGCAGTTGATCAGGATGTTGGTTTGCGGCAGGTCCGTAAAAATCTGCTCGACAGTCTCGCGCGCCTTGGGTGCATCGGCGACATCGAGCTGGTAGAACTTGTTGCCCTCGCCAAGCTCGGCCACCGCGGCCTCGCCCTTAGCAGCGTTCCTTGCGATGAGCGCGACGTGTCCGCCGCCCGCAACGATACCCTTGGCAATCTCGAGGCCAATGCCCTGAGTGCCACCGGTAACGATCGCGGTTTTGCCCGTGAAGTCAAATGCCATGACTCCAACCCCCTTGATTCAGGTGTCTCCTTGCGGGAAGTTGGAGCATCGCACGTGGCGATTATATGAGTCCCAGTCGTCATGGTGGTGACAACCCCTCGCCTAACCGCGTGCATAATAGTTCTTTGAAACGCTACAATTATTGAATTATTTTAATTCTTTATACGCTCTTTATATTGCCTAGCAACCAGGTATTTTTTTGGGACATGCCCAGAGATCTACCCCTAACTTTGCTGATACCGACGGTGTACGGAGGTCGCCTAAAGATTGTTTTCTAGGCATGACCCAAAAATCTACCGTATAGGGTGCGCGTGCAAGGGTATCATCTTTCACCGGAAATAGTTTCTAGTGTTAGGGGTTTTCGGTGAAAGATACCGATTTCCATGAGCTTGGTCGTCAGCTCTTAACTGAGTTTGGCAGCATGCATCAGCGTATTTCGCGCTTTGCGGACAAAGCTCTCGGCGGCGAGATGGCCGTCATGCGCGCCCTCATGCGCGCCGGCGGCTCGCTCACGCCGAGCGAACTCGCAGATCGCGCCTGGGTCTCGAGCGCCCGTATCGCCAATATCCTGCGCGCCCTCGAGGCCAAGGGCTGGGTCGAGCGCGAGCACTCAAAGACCGACCGTCGTCGCGTACACGTCACGGTGACCGACAAGGGATTCCAGGTCATCGAAATCAAACGTCGGGAATTCGAGGACCGCACCGCGGCCTTCCTCGAGCAGCTTGGCGAAACAGATACCCAAGAGATGGTGCGCCTTCTAAGACGTGCCAACGAAATTATCGACCGCAATCAAGAAAGGAGAGATGCCGAGTGAGGATTCTCAAGCTCTTTAAAAAGCATATCCTGGCACTGCTCGCAGCTATCGTACTCATCGTAATCAGCTGCAACGCCGATCTGGCGCTACCTACGTATATGAGCGACATCGTCGACGTGGGTGTGCAGCAAGGCGGTATCGCCTCGCCCGTACCTGACACCATCCGTGCCGAATCGCTCAACGACCTCGAACTCTTTATGAGCGCCAAGGACGCCAAAGCTGTGGAGGCTGCGTTTGGCAAGGCAGACAAAAACGGCATTCGAACGTACAAGGGCACCGAGGAGGAGCGTGCCGACGGCGGCAAGATTGCCGACATCATGAGCCTGCCCGAGACTGTCGTCCTTTCGTTCAACCAGGGCATCGATGCCAACTCCATGGGCGACATGACCGGCGCATCTACCGAGGCAAGCGATGGCGGCGCCGCTCAGGCCATGCCCACCCCCGAGCAGATGGCGGCAATGACGCCCGAGCAGCTCGCCGAGATGCAGCAGAAGGCCGCAGCGGCGCAGAATATGCAAAAGCAGATTGATGCCGACGGCGGTAAGATCACCATGAAGGGTCTGCGTCTAGGCGTTGAAGGCGGCCTAATCGACCAGGGCAAGCTCGTGGAGGGCGCCAACGATATGGCGGACAAAATGGGCTCCATGTCGGGTTCCATCGTGACCCAACGCGCCGTGAGCTATGTGCAAGACGAGTACAAGGCGCAGGGCATCGACCCCGCCGACGTGCAGAACGCCTACCTGGGCCGCATGGCGACCACGATGTTTGGACTGTGCCTCGTGTCGCTCGTCGCCACCATCCTGACCGGTGCCGTGGCTTCGCGCACCGCCTGCTCCATCGCCCGCGACCTGCGCCGCGAGACCTTCAACAAGGTTATGCACTTCTCGCCGGCCGAGGTGGGCAAGTTTAGCCAGGCCTCGCTCATCACCCGCTGCACCAACGACATTCAGCAGATTCAGATGGCCGCCACCCTGTTTATCCGCATGTGCCTGATGGCCCCCGTCATGGGCATCGTCGCCGTCATGCGCGTCCTGGCCAACCATACCGGCCTGGAGTGGACCATCGCCGTTGCCATCATCGCGGTCTCAGCCGTCGTCGGTGTGCTCATGGGCCTCACTATGCCCAAGTTCAAAAAGATGCAGAGCTTTGTGGACCGCGTGAACCTTACCGCCCGCGAGCTGCTCGACGGCCTTATGCCCATCCGCTCGTTCAACCGCGAGGAGCATGAGCTCGAGCGTTTTGACAAGGCGTCGCTCGACCTGATGACCACGCAGCTCTACACCAACCGCGCCATGAGCTTTATGATGCCGCTCATGATGCTCGTCATGAACTGCATCACCGTGCTGATCGTCTGGTTTGGCGCGCAGGGCGTCTCGGACGGCGTGATGCAGGTCGGCAACATGATGGCGTTTATCTCCTACACCATGCAGATCGTCATGGCGTTTATGATCCTCACCATGGTTTCGGTCATCCTGCCCCGTGCCGAGGTCGCAGCCGAGCGCGTGGAAGAGGTCATCACCTGCCCCACGAGCATCAACGACCCCGTCTCGCCCAAACTGCCCGCGGCCAGCTCGCCGCGCGGCGAGCTCACCTTCCGTGACGTGAGCTTCCAGTATCCCGATGCCCGCGCCGATGTCATTAGCGGCGTGAACTTCACCACGCACGCCGGCCAGATGCTCGGCATCATTGGCTCCACGGGCTCGGGCAAGTCCACGCTCGTGCAGTTGATTCCGCGCCTGTACGACGTCACGGGCGGCAGCATTTCGCTCGACGGCATCGACGTACGCGACATGACCCTTTCCGAGCTTCGCCGCCGCATTGGTTACATCCCGCAGCAGGGTCGCCTGTTCTCGGGCACTGTCGAGAGCAACCTCAAGTTTGCCGGCGACATGGTGAGCGATGATGACATGCACCGGGCGGCACGCATCGCCCAGGCCGAGGACTTTATCGCCGAGCGCGAGGGCGGTTACGACTCCCCCATCAGCCAGGGCGGCTCCAATGTTTCGGGCGGTCAGCGCCAGCGCCTGGCCATCGCCCGCGCGTTGGCCAAAAAGCCCGAGGTCGTGGTGTTCGATGACTCGTTTAGCGCCCTCGACTACAAGACCGACGCGCGCCTGCGCGAGGAGCTCGCCAAAAACGTCACCGACGCCGCACTCGTGGTCGTGGCCCAGCGCATCGCGACCATCATGCACGCCGACCAGATCATCGTGCTCGACGACGGCCACGTAGTGGGCACCGGCACGCACGAGGAGCTGCTGCGCAGCTGCCCGGCGTACCTGGAGATCGCACAGTCGCAGCTTTCCGCCGAGGAACTGGGGCTTACCCAAGAAGAGATTGCAGCAGTCACGGAAGGAGGCGAGCGCTAATGGCAGACGAGACCAAGACTCAGATTCCCAAGCCCACCCGCCAGCGTGGTCCCATGGGCCGTATGGGTGGCATGGGCCGCGGCGAGAAAGCCAAGGATTTTAAGGGCACCATGAGGCAGCTGCTCGGTTATATCGGCCAGCACAAGATTGCCGTGTTTGTCGCCGTCGCCTTTGCCGTGTGCTCGGTCATCTTTAATATCGTGGGACCCAAGGTGCTCGGCCAGGTCACCACCAAACTGTTCGAGGGTCTGGTTGCCAAGGTAAACGGCACCGGCGACGTTGACTTTGACTGGATCGCCAAGACGCTCGGCTTTTTGCTCTGCCTGTATCTGGCGAGCTCTGTCTGCAGCCTGATCCAAGGTTGGCTCATGACCGGCGTCACGCAAAAGATTTGCTACCGCATGCGCAAGGAGATCGCCGCCAAGATTGCCGTCGTGCCGATGAGCTACTTCAACGGCCACAGCAAGGGCGACGTACTCAGCCGCATCACCAACGACGTCGATACGCTCGGTCAGTCGCTCAACCAGAGCGTGACGCAGCTCATCACGTCGGTGACGCAGATTATCGGCGTGCTCGTCATGATGCTTTCGATCAGCCTGCCGCTTACCGGCGTCACCGTGCTCACGCTGCCGGCCGCCGCGATTATCTTGACCGTGATGATTCACTTCTCGCAGCCGTACTTCCGCGAGCAACAGCAAGTCCTTGGCACCGTCAACGGCATTATCGAGGAGGACTTTGCCGGCCAGAACGTCATCCAGGTGTTCGACCGCGCCGAGGCCTCAATCGAGGAGTTCGACCGTCAAAACGACCGCCTCTTTATTAGTGGCTGGCGCTCGCAGTTCCTGTCGGGCCTGATGATGCCGCTTATGAGCTTGGTGGGCAACATGGGCTACGTGGGCGTCGTCGTGGTGGGCGCGCAGCTCGCACTGACCGGCAATGCCACGCCCGGCGACATCCAGAGCTTTATCCAGTACGTGCGCAACTTTACGCAACCCGTGCAGCAGCTGGGCAACGTGAGCAACACGATGCAGTCGATGGCTGCCGCCACCGAGCGCGTCTTTGAGTTCCTGGCCGCGCCCGAGGAGGAGCAGAAGGCCGACGCGCAGATTCCCGAGAAACGCCCCGGTCATGTGGAGTTTGACCACGTCAAGTTTGGTTACACGCCCGACAAGATCATCATCCACGACTTTAGCTGCGAGGCGCAGCCCGGCCAGACCATCGCCATCGTCGGCCCCACCGGCGCCGGCAAGACCACGCTCATCAAGCTGCTGCAGCGCTTTTACGATGTGGACGGCGGTTCGCTGCGCGTTGAGGGCATCGACGTGCGTGACTGGGACCGCGCGGCGCTGCGCGGCGAGTTCGCCATGGTGTTGCAGGACACCTGGCTGTTCAACGGCACGATCCGCGAGAACATCCGCTATGGACGCCCCGATGCGACCGATGCCGAGGTCGAGGCCGCTGCGCGTGCCGCACGCTGCGACCACTTTATTCATACGCTCGCCGGCGGCTACGACTTTATGATTAACGAAGAGGGCACTAACCTGTCGCAGGGTCAGCGTCAGCTCGTGACCATCGCTCGTGCCATTTTGGCCGACCGCCCGGCGCTGATTCTGGACGAGGCGACTTCTAACGTTGACACTCGTACCGAGGAGCTTATTCAGCGTGCCATGGATGCGCTGATGCAGGGCCGCACGAGCTTTGTCATCGCGCACCGCCTGTCCACGATCCGCAACGCCGACGTGATCCTAGTAATCCGCGACGGCGATATCGTCGAGAAGGGCACACACGACGAGCTGCTCGCCCAAGGCGGCTTCTACGCCGACCTGTACAACTCGCAGTTCGACGAGGCGGCGTAGACTCCGCCGCAGAGAACGGATAATGCCCGAGAACGGGGGCGCAGGACAACCTGCGCCCCCGCTTTTTTGCTCTGCAGCCCTCGAAGTGCCTCCCCTGGAACCTGATTGACAGCTCCCTTCAAGCCCTGTGGACAAAAAATGGCAAATATGAGTACTGTTACCTTTTTAGTAACAGACAAAACAGCCCCAAATGCCGTTTTCACGGCTTACACGGGTCCCTAAATTGATCAAACAGCCCTATAGCGGACTTATATGTGTTTGCGTTAATGAACATATTTTGCTGTTATGTCTATTATTTTGCGAAGGCAATATGATACTAAGATAGCAACCGTACTCATATTTGGCATTTTTTGCCCACAGGGTATTTCCTTGGGAACCGACAACAGTCTTAGGGTCCCGCGCGGCGCCGCTCCCTCCCGGCATCCACCGACGTTTGCCCAGATAAAACCCGCCAAAATAAACCTGTCCCTTTTTGGTAGGTTTCGGGGTGACAAGGGCTTGCACTTTAGCGTGCGACAGCGGATAATGCCGAGCATTCGACAATACGCTTATTGCTCTTTCTATAGATTGAGGAGACCCCTATGGCCATGGAATTCAAACGCAGGCTGCCGATCCCCATGGAGATCCGCGAGGAAATGCCGCTTTCTGCCGAGCTTACCGCCAAAAAGCAGGCATTTGACGCCGAGGTCGCCAAAGTCTTTACCGGCGAGGACGCACGTAAGGTGCTCATCATCGGCCCGTGCTCTGCCGACCGCGAGGATTCGGTGCTTGAGTACATGAACCGACTGGCCAAGACCGCCGAGGAGGTCAAGGACAAGCTCATCATCATTCCGCGCGTCTACACCAACAAGCCGCGCACCAAGGGCACCGGCTACAAGGGCCTGCTGCACAACCCCAACCCCGAGGCTCCCGACGATCTGCTCGAGGGCGTCAAGGCCATCCGCCATATGCACCTGCGCGTTATTGAGGAAACGGGCTTCTTCACCGCCGACGAGATGCTCTATCCGTCCAACTACCAATACCTCGTTGACCTGCTGAGCTATGTTGCCGTGGGCGCACGCTCGGTCGAAAACCAGGAGCATCGCCTGGTGTCGAGCGGCATTTCGGTACCCGTTGGCATGAAGAATCCCACTGCCGGCTCTACCACCGTTATGCTCAACTCCATTTACGCCGCGCAGGCGCACCAGAGCTTCATCTTCCGCAACTGGGAGGTCGAGTGCGACGGCAATCCGCTCGCGCACGCCGTTATGCGTGGCTACATCGGTCTCGATGGCCGCACCTACCCCAATTACCACTACGAACACCTGGAACGCCTGGCCGAGCGCTATACCGAGCACGCCGGCTATGCCAATCCGGCAGCGACCATCGACTGCAACCATGACAACTCGGGCAAGCGTCCGCTGGAGCAGTATCGCATTTGCAAGGAAGTGCTCGACAGCTGCCGCCGCAACGAGTCCATCTCCAAGCTGGTCAAGGGCTTTATGATCGAGTCCTACCTGGAGGACGGCAACCAGCCGGTCGACGGCGGCGTCTTTGGTAAGTCGATCACCGACCCGTGCCTGGGCTGGGAAAAGACCGACTACCTCATCCACGAGATCGCGGAACGTATTTAGTTACGCGGTTTTACCAAACCGCGTAACGGCTCGACGCTGCAAACCCGCCAGGGCGGCAATCTGCCTTTCAACTTCGGCGACATGATCAAAAGATCAATGCCGCCTCGTTTCAAGGCACCTTGCTCGCTCTGGCGGGTTTTCGCTGACTTTTGCTCTACCTGCGGTGTTGGCGGGGCAGCTAATTTAGGATGGGGCTCTTTTTGCTACCCGCAATGTAGTCATTGGGTGTTCCTATAGTTTTGTCAACCGTCGGGGCTGCTCCCGGTAGGGCACCCGGTCGCGCATCACGGCGTATATCGCCCTGAGCCGCTTCCTCGCGACGGCCTTGAGCGCCCGCCCGTGCCCCATGCCCCGCGCCCTGCAGGCCCGGTAGTACTCGCCGTAGCGCCCCGAGGACCTCACCAGGCTGTTGCACGAGAAGATCAGCAGGGACTTGAGCCTAGCGTCGCCGCGCCTGGACGCCCTGACCGACCTCACCGACGTGCCGGAGCTCCTCACCCTCGGGGCTATGCCGCAGTACGAGGCCAGGTGGTCGTGGTCCGGGAACCTCCCGATGTCGACCGACACCGCGAGCTGCGCCGCGGTCCTCGGGCCGATGCCGGGCACGGTGAGCAGGCACGCGTAGGTCTCGTCGCCCTCGAGCAGCGCTGCCGTCTCGGCCTCGAGGGCCCCGGCCTCGTCGAGGGCCTCCGATATCCGGGCGGCCAGGAACCTGACCTGCCTGTTCTCGGCCTCGACGAGCGCCGGCGGGGCGCGGTGGAGGCGGCCGCGGCCTCCCCGGCGGCCTCGGCCCGCGGGCCCTCGGCCCCGGAG
>CABUNJ010000013.1 GCA_902492935.1 uncultured Collinsella sp.
GCCCGCTGAGCTGGGCCTATGCCGGAATCTCTCCCACAGAAACCACCGAAGAGCCCATTTTTCGCTCGACGAGAACGGAAAGGTGCGCCGCGGCGAGGAGCAGGTGATTAGCGAGAGCAACCGTCGCGGCACTACCTACGGCACATTTATCTCGCTCGCGCTGCCCGATGTCGACAACGACAGCGTCAAGATCACGTACAAGGACCGCTACAAGGTCTATACCAACCCGCGCGTGCTTGCCGTGCTGCAGGATGCGCCCTATGTTGAGGATCTGGAGCAGGCATACGGCTATCTGGTGTTGGGCGGCACGTCATACGGAGAGGAAAAGGGCACGGGGACATCCCAGGGCTATACCATTGGCGCCGAGTTGGGCGTTGCCGTCGAGGTGCAGACCGGTCCGCCCCTGGTCGCGATGAATGCTTCAGTCGATTTTGCCGCCGAGGGATGCTATGACTACCGGAGCGAGCGCACGGTCAGCGCAAGCGTAAGCTATGAGTCGCATGCCGGCGAGGGTGACAAGGCCGTGCTCTACACGATTCCGATGGTCTATTACGAGTATGAGATCGAAAATGAGGAAACTGGTGGCAAGGGCGTGATGGCGGCGCCCGTGTCGCTTGGCGCGCAGACCTCGGTCGTTAATGTCGAGGCCTATGACCGCATTGCCAAACAGCACAATATGACGCCGCTCAGCTACTTTTTGACCAACCGGTCGGGAGAACCCGGAACCTATCAAACGACGCTCAACGGCGAGACTCCCGTTGGGGATTCCTTTGGCCTGGGCAAGCCTGGCGTAACGCGCGCCTACACGCACGATGGGTTTAACGGCGCCGCCGCGCAGTCGGGGGCGAGCATTGAGCAGACCATCGAAGTCGAGGAGGGCAAGGAGCAGGAGCTCGAGCTCGGCTTGACGCTGAACGGCAGCGTTGTCATGGGCGCGAAGCTCGCAAAGCACGAGTTGTTTGGCGGTCTGTGCTTTGGTGCCAACGCCGGCTTTACTACGGGTAACTCCTCGAGTGAATCGACCGAATACGGCGGCACCGTCGACAACCTGCCCGAGGCCGCGCAGGGCAAGTACGGTTTTGTGTGGCGTCTGGGCGTCAACGCGGCGGATGTCGACAAGTTCGAGGCAGACTCGGGCGACAAGCTCGGCACCAAGGACACCGACCAGTTCTGGATCGTGGGCTATGACGTTAAGGACGTCGAGATGCCCGACGCGCCGGCCGTGACGGGCTTTACGGCAAACGCCGTCGATTCGACCAGCGTTACGTTTAGCTGGGACGATGTACTCGCAAACAAGAGTGGCTTTAGCTACGGCGTGGGCATGCTGCAGAGCAATGCGGCGGATGCGGTCGTCAATAGCTGGAAGATTGCCGACAACACGCAGACCTCGCTCAAGTGGGATGGGCTGCAGCCCAATACGGAGTATCGATTCGCCATCGCCGCCGTTAAGAATGGATCCACGACCGAAACAGGTATTCGCTCGGCAATCATCACGGTCAAGACCATGCCCGATGGCATGACGATGACCGTGAGCGGACCTGCGGCGGATGCTGCGGAGGGGCCGGATCTTGGATACGACTCTTCGGTTGAGCGCGCGGCGGGAAGCCACCTGACGCTCTCGGCGATTGGCCATGTGAAGCAACTCGGTGCCGACGATAGCGAAACAGGGCTGGCACCGACCTATATGTGGTACCGCAAGGGCCGCGGCGAGACAGAGTTTAAGCTCGTGGGTGCCGACGGCAACCTCGCGGCTGGAACGGCCTCAAAGCTCGAGATTGACCTGACCGCAGACGATGACGATGCGCAGTATTACTGCCACGTGGGATACTACGACGTGGGCCTCGACACCGGCACGACGCTCGTGAATATCGAGGCCGAGGAGACGGCGCCCACAACGGTGAACGCCACCCCGATCCGCACGCGCCGCCTGTTCTCACAGGCAAGTGCGGGCGCCAAGAAGTTCCTGGACCATACGCTGGTAAACACCGCCGGCCCAACCGATTCCGAAGGCTCAAAGGACCCCGAGACTCCTGAGACCCCGACGAACCCGGACAAGCCCAAGTCCGACAACGGAGCTAAGACCGACACCAAGGTCAAGACTACGACCACAGCGAAGAACCTCGCAAACACCGGCGACCAAACATTCGCCCTAGTCGCCACCGCAGCAGCAGCGGGAGCAACGCTCGTAGTGATAGCCCTCATCATGCTGATCAAGCGCCGCAAGACCCACTAGTAGCCAGTCGAACATATCGACAACCCAAAAACCCGGGTAGCCAAAAAACAGGCCACCCGGGTTTTCTGTTGAGTGGAGACTCCGCAAGCGGAAACTGCATCCCACAATTAGCGCCCGGAACGGGACACATTTTCCGTCAAGCCCTCATCCGGAAAATACATCCCGGAATCCAGCTGAATAGTGGGACACACTTTCCCAATCGGGTCCCAAGTGGAAACTGCATCCCATTCCAGACAAGAATTCCGGGACACACTTTCCGCAAACAAAGAAGGCCACATAACGTGGCCTTCAACTTATATATGTTCGGCGATACACCCAAGACAAGCCGCGCTCCAACAACAGGGCGTCTGTCCGGGCGGAGGCATATAAGGTTCATCGCGAGTTCCGCACGCAAAGGGGGCCACTTAATGTGGCCCCCGTCTTGCGCAGGACTGTCCGAGCAGGGAACCTTATATGCCTCCGTCCGGACAGACGTTTCAGTTATGAACTCGCAGCTGGTCGTTACTTGATCTTGGTCGTACCCGGTGCCAGGTTGGGGTCGGTCTCGTTGGCCTCGGTCTGGAAATGCTCGGTATAGACGTTCTTGCCGTCGCGGAACATCTCGTAGTACTGCATCTTGGCGTAATCTTCGCGCGCCTTGGTGGCGGCTGCGGCATCGGCGTCGTCACCGGTGACGTTGGAGGAAAGCGCCCAGCGCAGGCTGGCGTCCTCGTAGCCCACGGAGTTGATAGCGGGCAGCGACTCGCGCAGCGTCATGTGCGCTTTCTGGTAGTCGGTCAGCGGTGCGCCGATCAGCTGCATCAGCTGCGTGGACAGGTAGTTGGTGGACAGGTCGTCGACCTCGCTTGTCTGGTCGCAGCCGGCAACGTCGTAGTTGGCCCAGATGATGTAGTCGGTCTGCCACAGACGTTCCTGGTGCGTGGCGTCGTCTTCGCCGGTAAACCACTTGTCGTTGAACTTGGACGGGAAGAACGGCTGGTGGTCGCCCCAGAACACCACGACTACCTTACGGTCGAGCTTGCTCAGGGCGTTGAGGAAGTAGCGAAGCGCCTGGTCGGACTGCTCGATGCACGAGACATACTCGTCGACATCGGAGAGCGTGCCGTCCTCGACGGTCTTGGCATCCAGATCGGTCGTGTCGATATTCAGGTGCATCTGCTTGTCGACCGGCAGCAGGCCCGTATCGTAGCCCGAGTGGTTTTGCATGGTCACGTCGAAGATAAACTGCGGGTCGGCGTTCTGGTCGAGCAGCTCAAGAATCTTGTCGTAGGTAGCCTGGTCGGTCACCATACCGCGCAGGGTGTCGGCTCCCTGGAAGTCGTTGATAGACAGGAACCGGTCAAAGCCAAAGTCCTTGTAGACGTTCTCGCGGTTCCAGTTGGTGGCGTGGTTGGGGTGCATGGCCGTGGTGGAATATCCGAGCGACTTGAACTGCTCTGCCAGGTTCCCGGTCGTTTCCATGTTGTAGATGGTGTAGGGGTACACGCCCGAGCCCAGGTTGGCCATGGAGTTGCCGGTCATAAACTCAAACTCGGTATTGGCGGTACCGCCGCCGTAGGCGCTCACATAGAGCTTGCCGCGGCTGAGGCAGTTGGACAGGTTCTTAAAGTACTGCGGGCCCTCGTAGCCGGCGCGCATGTTCTGGTAGATCGAAAGGTCTGAGAAGGTCTCGTTCATGATGGCGATGACCGTGGGCTTCTCGCTGTCGAACTGCTCCTTTGCGGCGGCGCGCTCGTCGCTCTTGGCCGCGTCGGACTTGTCGTAGGCCTTGGCGTACTTTTTGAGCGTGGCCTTGGCATCGTCGACGGAGTAGTCGGCGGGTTTGGGCGGCTTGATGGACTGCGCCGCACTAATAAAGGCAGGCAGGTAGCCCTCGCGCCAGTAGCTCTCGAGCGGGCGCCAAGTGTAGACGGTGATGCCGAGGGTGTTGTAGTAGTCGATGAGCGTGACGTGCGCGGTCACGCCGCCCAGGCACAGCACGGCGACGAGCAGGTTGGTGAGCAGCATGCGCTTGGCGTTGGCGGCGCCCTTCTGACGGTGCGGTGCCACCAGGCCGGCGTACTCGCATAGCAGCATGGCGATGGCGGTAAAGCCCATGGACAGCACGCAGAACAGCGAGATCGAGAAGGTGTAGCCGGTGCCGGCGACCGCAGCGGCGGTGGAGATGGCCGAAAGGTCGCCCGGCTGGATGGGCATGGATTTAAACGTGATGACGAAGAACTCGGCAATGCCCAGGACAAAAAGGGCAAAGGCCAGGACGGCGGGAGCTGCGCCGTGGCGCTGGAACAGGAAGAACAGGCCGGTCATGAGCACGGTGATGATGGCCCACTCGAGCAGGATGCACAGGGGGTAGACCCAGGTAAAGTCGTGGTTGGACGAGACCTCCATGCCCAGCAGCGCAAAAACGCCGGCGAGCAGCAGGCACAGGACGGCGGCGACGAGCGGTTTGCCCACAAAGGCGCCGCGCAGGCGGGCTAGCTTGCCGGTGGGGGCGGGGGCGTCGGGCTTGGCGAACGCAAAGACGCGCGGGGCGATGCGGTCGCGGGCGATGCTGGCCCAAGCGCAGCCGGTGAGGATGGCATTGGTCAGGATGAGCATCACAAAGGCGAGCGGCTCGTTTTGCGCGACGAGACCAATAGCGCCCCAAATGGTCAAAAAGACCTGGAACAGGCCGAAGGCGACGCTCCACCCAAGAGCGCTTTTGGCAACGGTGCCCGACTGAGCGCGAATGGCCTTGGCCTCGCGCGAGACAAGGCAGACGGTCGCCGCAAGACCGACGAGCGAGATGGCGGCAGCGAACATGCTGAGACTCCTCACAAACTAAAACGTACGAAAGCGGGGGTTTACCCGATTGTTACCAAGATATGCGCTGCAATTGGTGTCTGCGCACAACAACCAGCCATATTAACGCGCACGTGTGGCGGTGTGGCGCAATGTAGTGGCGACCTGCGCGATAATGGACGGGAATTACACGGAAACGTAAAGGCTTCTTAAAGAATTAGCGAGGATGAGGCGATGAACGAGCAGGTTTGCACCAAGGCTGTGGATACGTGCGGCTATCCGGTCGAGACGACGGGCAATGCGGTGCTGGACACGTTGGAGCACCGTTCCTCCACGCGTGCCTTCGCGCGTGATGACGACGACCGTCCCGTGGCGGTGACCGACGAGCAGCGTGCGGCGATTTTGCATGCGGCGAGTCGCGCGCCGTCGGCGGGCGCCATGATGATGTATTCCATCGTGAGCATTCGCGAGCAGACTACGCTGGACCGTCTGGCCGACCTGTGCGACCACCAGCCCATGATCGCCAAGGCGCCCTGGGCACTAATATTTGTGGTCGATTATGCCAAGTGGATCGATCTGTTTGAGCACGTGGGCTGCTTTGAGCCCGAGTTTGTCGAGCGCACGGGTAAGGCGCCCCGCCGCGCGCCGGGTCTGGGCGACTTTGCCATCGCGGCCCAGGACGCCGTGATCGGCGCGCAAAACGCCGTGGTTGCCGCCGAGGCCCTGGGGCTGGGGAGCTGCTACATCGGTGATATCGTCGAGAATGCCGAGGAAGTTGCCGAGCTGCTCGATCTGCCGCCCTATACCATGCCGCTGTCGATGCTCATCATCGGCACGCCCCGCAAGGAGCGCCCGGCGATCGCGCATCCCGTGGTGAACCTGGTGCACGAGGAGCGCTACTGCCGCGCCGATGCTGCGACCATGGACGCGCAGGTGGCCGAGATGGACGCGATGTTCCGTCCGCATGCCCGCGAGGTAGGCGAGCGCGTGGTGGATATCTACACCCGCAAGCACACGAGCCCCTTTATGGCCGAGATGAGCCGTTCCATGGAGTGGTGGTTCAAAAACTGGCTCGGCAAGTAACGAATGCGGCGATGTGACAAAGGGACAGTCCCTTTGTTGCATTCCATATCGCCGTGGTGGCCTAAAGGCCGTATAAATGTTTATTTAGCTGGGAAAACAGTGCCATTCAAACATGGGCCGATTACCTATAATTCCTTCGAACATTAAAGTTGGGAGGAAACCGGCTTATGGAACAAAAGGCCAAGGAGGCAGCCTCGCACGCTGCGATTCCTGTGAGCATCTCGGCGATGCTCGTCACGCTGGGCGTGGTGTATGGCGATATCGGCACCAGCCCCATGTATGTAACTAAGGCGCTCGTTGCCGGCAATGGCGGCATCGGAAGTGTCACGGAGGAGTTCGTGCTTGGCGCGCTCTCCCTTGTCGTGTGGACGGTCACGCTGCTGACGACCGTCAAGTACGTGCTCATCTCGCTGCGCGCCGACAACCACGGCGAGGGCGGTATCTTTGCCCTGTACAGCTTGGTCAAGCGTTGCGGCAAGTGGCTCATCATCCCCGCCATGCTGGGCGGCGCCGCGCTGCTCGCCGACGGCATCCTGACGCCTGCCGTTACCGTCACCACGGCCATCGAGGGTCTGCGCACCATTCCGGCAGTCCATGCTGTGTTGGGCGACGATCAGGGCCGCGTCGTCGCCATTACGCTCGCCATCATCATTGTGCTCTTCTTGGTGCAGCGCATCGGCACAGCCAAGATCGGCCGTGCCTTTGGCCCCATCATGACGCTGTGGTTTCTGTTCCTGGGCGGTACGGGTCTGTTCTTTGTCTTCCAGCACCCCGCGGTGCTGCTGTGCCTCAACCCGCTGCGCGGCATCGGCTTTCTGCTGAGCCCCAACAACCATGCGGGCATCATGATTCTGGGCAGCTGCTTCCTTGCCACCACCGGTGCCGAGGCACTCTACTCCGACATGGGCCATGTGGGTCGCGGCAACATTTACGCTACCTGGCCGTTCGTCAAGTGCTGCTTGCTGCTGTCCTACATGGGCCAGGGCGCTTGGCTTATTAACAACGCCGGCAACCCGGAGCTTATGGGTATCGCCGACCTCAACCCCTTCTACCAGATGCTCACCCCGGGTCTGCGTCCCTTTGCCGTCGGCCTTTCCACCGTCGCGGCCATCATTGCCTCGCAGGCGCTCATCACCGGCGCATTCTCGCTGGTGTCCGAGGCCAGCCGCCTGGACCTCATGCCGCACATGCAGGTCTTCTATCCTGCCGAGACCAAGGGCCAGCTCTATATTCCCATGGTCAACAACGTCATGCTCGTGGGCTGCGTCATCGTGGTGCTGCTGTTCCAGAGCTCGGCGCACATGGAGGCCGCCTACGGCTTGGCGATCACCCTGACCATGATGTGCACGACGTTGCTGCTCTTCTTCTACCTGCATGTTGATCGCGGCCTTAAGGTCGCCCCGTATATCTTCGTTGCGTTCTTCCTTATGCTCGAGGGCTTCTTCTTTGTGAGCTCGCTCACCAAGTTCTTCCATGGCGGCTACTTCACCATCCTCATGGCTGCACTCATCATGGGCGTTATGGTGTGCTGGTACAACGGCACGGCGGTCGAGCAGCGTCAGTTTACGCTGCTGCCGCTGCGCAGCTATCTGCCGCAGCTCAAGCGCCTGCGCGACGACGACCGTTACGAGCGCATGAGTGACAACGTCGTGTACCTGACCAAGGACACCCATACCGACTACATCGACCGCGATATCGTCTATTCGATCTTGGACAAGCATCCCAAGCGTGCCCGCGCCTGGTGGTTCGTGAATGTCGAGACCATGGACGAACCGCACACCTTTGCCTATTCGGTCGAGACGTTCGGCACCGACTACGTGTTCCGCGTGCACCTGTACCTGGGCTACAAGATCAACCAGCGCGTCAATGCCTACCTGCGTCAGGTTGTTCAGGACCTGGCTGCCACCGGCGAGCTGCCGCCGCAGACGCATGACTACTCGGTCTACAAGGATCCGGGTAACATCGGCACGTTCAAGTTCGTCCTGATCCGTAAGCTTCTGGCGCCCGAAAGCGATGTGGAGCCCAGCGAGCGTACGGCCATCACGCTCAAGTACATCATTCGCCGCGCCGCCGGCACGCCCGCGCGTTGG
The DNA here is from genome assembly GCA_902492935.1 of uncultured Collinsella sp. Lineage (GTDB taxonomy): Bacteria > Actinomycetota > Coriobacteriia > Coriobacteriales > Coriobacteriaceae > Collinsella. The sequence continues at coordinate 8,188 of CABUNJ010000013.1, forward strand.
TACGGCCTGGAGAACTCCAACGTGAGCTTTGAGTACGTGCCGCTGTTCACCAAGTTCAAGGCCGTGAACAAGATGCAACGCCTGGCTCCCAACGAGCGGCCGTAGACGTCGGCGGCTACACGGAGTTGGTTTTTGATGGATAAGCATGAGGCCGGGGAGGTAAACATGGATACAAAGGCGCTCGATGGCCGTGAGGCGGTGGTCGAAATGGTGCGTGAGGCGCGCGTCGACGCCGCCGAAGATCGGTTCTTTACGAATCGTGCCAACATGGACATGGCCGACCGCGTGATCTCGATCGTGGCACTGGTATTTGGAGCGGTGTGCGTGTGTGCCCTGCTCGCGCACGTGCTGTTTGTCTAGCGACCGCCGGTTGCAAAGGCTATACACTTGGAACCACCACAAGGGAAACCACCACAAAGGTGCCTGTCCCTTTGTGGTGGTTTTTGTTTTTGAGAGAGGGGCGGGACGCTGATGGACGTCCGTACGGACGGCGATATTGCCGATAGCTTTTGGTGGCGGCGCACAACGCTGACGCGCCGCACTCCTCTGTATGACGCCTGCGTATCGGTGGGGCTGCTGGTCGCGGCGACGATTGTGGGCGCGCTACTCGACCATCCGGGTCTCGCGCCGAGCATCATGATCGTCTATGTGTTTGCCGTTCAGCTGTGCGCATTCTTTACCTGGAGTCGCCTGTATTGCTTGCTGAGCTCGGCTGCCGCCGTGGCGCTCTACAACTTCTTGTTTGTCGACCCGCGCTACTCGCTGTCGCTTATCGACCGCGGCTATCCCGGCATGTTCTTCATCATGTTCGTGGTCTCGCTTGTGTCGAGTTCGATTGCGTTGGCCCTGCGCCGCGCCTTGGCACAGGCTGCCGCCAGCGATCGCCGCACACATATGGTGCTCGAGACCAACCGCATGCTGCAGCGGTGCGCCGATCAGCATCAGATCGTTCACGCCATGGCCACGCAGCTGGCGCGTCTTTCGGGCTGCCCTGTCGTGTGGTACAGCGCCGACGCCGAGGGCGATGACCTGCTGCCGCGCGCGACTTACACGGCCGTGGGCGATGCCGCACCGGTGCACGAACTGGCGCCGCAGATGCCGCCTCGGCTCTCGGCGTCCGCCTATGTGGGAACGCCGCTCGACGCCACGTTTGGCGGCTCGGCGTTTTATGGCATCTACCTGACGGTTCGCACAGGCGACGGCTTCGCGCGCTCGGGCGATCCCGCCTCGGTGGTGGGCGTGCTGGCTATCGTTGCCGAGCCCGACGTGCTGACGCATGAGGAGCGGACACTTGCCGATGCCATCGTGAGCGAAGGCGAGCTGGCGCTCGATCGCGCCCGCGCCATGGAGGCCCGCGAGGAGGCGGCGGTGCTTGCCAAAAATGAGCAGCTGCGCGCCAACCTGCTGCGCTCCATCTCGCATGACCTGCGCACGCCGCTCACCAGTATTTCGGGCAATGCCGATGTGCTGCTCGACCAGGGCTCGACCGGCACCGCCGTGCTCGACGCCCAGACGCGCCGCGGCCTGCTCCTGTCCATTCGCTCGGATGCGCAATGGCTCAACGCCACCGTCGAGAACCTGCTCGCCATCACCAAGCTCGAGGGCGGCGGTATGCGCCTGTCGACCACGCTCGAGCTCATGGACGATATCGTGGAGGAGGCGCTGCGCCACGTGAACCCTGCCGTGCGCGAGCACGACCTTAAGGTGGTGGCGTGCGATGAGCCGGCGCTCGTCAACGTCGATGCGCGCCTGATGGTGCAGCTGGTGGTCAATCTGGTGAACAACGCCATCACCTATACGCCCGCAGGCTCGCATATCATGATTTCGATTAGCGTCGACGATGGACGCGTGGCGTGCTCGGTGGCCGATGACGGCCCGGGCATTGCGCCCGAGGACCGCGAGCGAATCTTTGAGTCGTTCTACACCGCCAACCACGGTCTTGCCGACAGCCATCGCAGCGTGGGCCTGGGTCTTTCGCTCTGCCGCTCCATTGCGCTGGCGCATGGCGGTAGCATAGAGGTTGCCGCGGCGGACCCGCACGGCTCGGTCTTTACGATTGAGCTTCCCGTCGCCGACGTTTCGTTTGATAAGGAGTAGCGCTGTGCCGAACTCTGCCGTAAAACCGCTCATCTTGGTCGTTGAGGACGATCCCGCCGTCCGCAACCTTATTGTTGCCGCGCTCGAGGCGCACGGCTTGCGTCATATGGCCGTGGAGACCGCCCATGCCGCCATCGCCGCCGCCTCATCGCAGGCACCGAGCATCGTGCTGCTCGATCTGGGCCTGCCCGATATGGACGGCGTCAAGGTGGTGGAGTCGGTGCGCGCATGGTCGGGCATGCCGATCATCGTGGTCTCGGCGCGCAGCGAGGACGCGGACAAGATTCGCGCGCTCGATGCCGGCGCCGATGACTACCTGACCAAGCCGTTTTCGGTCGAGGAACTGCTTGCACGCATTCGCACGACGCTCAGGCGCCTTTCGTATGCGCAAACGGGTGGTGTTGCCTCCGAGGGCTCGTTCGATACCGGTGAGCTGCATATCGACTTTGATGCCGGCATCGCCACGATGGATGGCGAGGAGCTGCATCTGACGCCGATTGAGTACAAGCTCTTGTGCCTGCTGGCACATAACGCCGACAAGGTACTAACGCACCAGTTTATCCTGCACGAGATTTGGGGCACGGCAACTAAGAGCGACCTGGCGAGCCTGCGCGTCTTTATGGGTACGCTGCGTAAGAAGATTGAGTCCGACCCCGCGCACCCGCGCTATATCCAGACGCACGTGGGCATCGGTTACCGATTGGTCACCCAAGGCTAGATCGCCAACCACCATCCCAATATGAGTTGCGGTGAAATACGGTCTAAATTTGCCTAATTCCAGGCAAAACAGTCCGTATTCCACCGCAACTTTGTTTATTTGCCCTTGGGCTTGCTGGCGTAGAACTTCTTCTTTTTGGGCTTGCCTGCGGGGGAGGGTTTGCCGGCAAAGTTGGACTTGCCGTTGCCGGCCTGCGCGTGCGCGGGCGCCGTTGCGCGAGGCTTGCGGGCCTCGGGGTTGCGCAGCTCCTCGACGCGCTCGGCAATTTCCTCGGCGCTAAAGCCGACCTCGGCCATGGCGTCCTCGATGGGCAGGCGGCGCACGATATAGCAGTGGTGCACCTTCTGGTTGCGCGCGAAGTCCTCGGGGATGGTCTGTGCCGTAATGTCCTCCAGCACTACGCCCGCGCGTGCGAGCTTGCGCGTTTCGGGGCGGAAGCCGCGCAGGTTGCAGCTAAAGATGGCATGACCGCCCTGCGCGAGCAGGCGCGATACGCCGGCCAAAAGCTCGACATGGTCGCGCTGGACATCCCAGGTGCGACGGCCCATCTTGGACGAGTTCGAGAACGTGGGCGGGTCGACAAAGATCAAGTCCCAGCGGTTGCGCGTCTGGCGCTGGTCACGAATCCAGGCGAGCACGTCGTCGCGCACAAAGTGATGCTGCGGCCCCACAAAGCCGTTTTTGCGCATGTTGCGCTCGGCCCAGTCCAGATAGGTGTTGGAAAGGTCGACCGTCACGGTCTCCTCGACGCCGCCATCGGCCGCGTAGCAGGTGGCAGTGCCGGTGTAGGCAAACAGGTTGAGGAAGCGGCGCGCCTGCTTGGCGTGCTCGCGCACCAGGTTGCGGGTGACGCGGTGATCCAGGAAGATGCCCACATCCAGATAATCGTCAAAGTTGACGGCAAAGGTGAGTCCACCCTCTTCGATGAGCGGCAGGCGACGGCGAGCGATGTTGGCGCGCTCGCCCGATCCGCCCTTGCCGGCGCCCTGTTTGCCGTACTGCGAGCCGCCACGCGAGCGCATGCGGGCCTTGGCGTGCACATGCTCGGCCGGAACATCCAGGATGCGGGGCGCAATGGCCAAGATGTCGAGCATGCGGGCCTGGGCCAGCGCGGGGTCGATGGTCTTGGGCGCGGCGTATTCGGCGATGACGAGCCAGCGGCCCGGCGTCTGCGGGCAGCCCTCGTACAGGTCGATGGCGGCGGAGTAGTCGGGCAGGTCGGCATCGTAGACGCGGTAGCAGCTCACGCCCTCGCGCTTGGCCCACTTGCGGCGCAGGCGGGCATTCTTGCGCAGGCGGTTGGCGAACTGCTCAGACTCGGGAATGAGCACGGGCAGCGGCTTGCCGTCGCCCAGGTCGAGCGTGGCGGCAGGCTCGGGCATGGGGGTGTCGGCGGCTTCGTCATGAGCGTCTGCGGTCTGTTCCTCGGCATCTGCGCTGATCGCTGCTTCAAATGCCGCGGCGGCGTGGTCGAGCGAGGGCCAAACCTCAATAGCCGCCTCCTCGTTATTGGGCATGATGGCGATCGAGCGCTTGGGCTCGGCATGGAGCGCGCGGGCCATAAGGCCATCGCGGGTGAGCGCGGCGACCGGTGCCGAAGCGAGCTCGGGCGCGCGGCGCAGCTCGCCGATGAGCGTCATGGCATCGTGCATGAGTGAAAGCGGTGTCTCGGTCGTATCCGCGACGAGGGCGGCACCGGCGACAGTGCCCGCGTGGTCCAGCACAGTGGCGGACTTAGCGGCGCAAAAATCGACAAAGCGCTTGTAGCCGGCACACTTGACCATGCGCTCGGCGGTCTTGCGGGCGGTGGGGTCAATGTCCATGGCCACGATGCGCGCCTGGCGCTCGCGCGCTGCCGCCTCGCGCTCGCGCGCCTCGGCAAGCAGCTGCTCCCACAGAGCGGCGTCGTGTAGCTGCCAGCCCTCAAAGCCCCAGCGCTCGCGTGCGGCGCCCGGGGCGCGGTCGGTCAGAATGTTCACGGCTTCCAGCAACAGGCCGCCGCCGGCGCACGAGGCATCGATTAGCGTGGGAAGGGCTTCATTCTCGTAATCGTCGGCCGTCAACTCGCGCTCGCACAGTGCGGTCCAGCCGACCTGCGCCAGCACCAGGGCGGCGTAGTCGGGGCGCAACACGTGCGCACCCTCGCCGGCACGGGTCGCCGCGGGCGGCAGGCGCTTGAACAGCGGGTCGCCCGAAAGGTCCAGGCTGATGCTCGCGCGGCGCTGGCGCAGCGAAAGCAACAGGTGAACGTCGGGATCGGCAGCGTCGACATCGGCGCGACGGCCCGTGGTCTCGGCCAGACGGTCGCACAGCGCGTCCTTGGCGCGCAGGGCCGAGAAGCGCGTGTTGCGCAGCTGCTCGGTCACGCCGCGGGCGGTGATGGCAATGGTGGCGCCGGGGCGGACGATGTTCTCCCAGGCGATGTCGTAAACGCTATCGTACAGCTCATCGGCATCCTGCGCCTCAAAGCGCCCGAGCACCGCAAACACGCGGCTCGCTAGGCGCGACCACAGACAGGCGCGGTAGCCTTCTTCGAGCTCGCCCTCAAACGTGGCGCGGCCCTTCAGCCGGCGAACATGCGAAAGCCCGAGGCGTTTAAGCTCATCGGCGAGTGCGGACTCAAAGCCTTCGGGGCAGCTTGCGTAAAATTCCATGGGTGACCTCTCTGGTTGCGTCGCTCCATTATATGATGGATGCTTCGTTTGCCCTTATCCTCGAAAGGAACCCATATGATTGATGCGTGTCCCGAACCCGCTGTGCTCTTTTTTGACGTGGACGGCACGCTGACGTCGTTCGATCCCGACAACATGACCGACAAGGACTTTTCGGCGGTTCGCCCCTCGCAGGCGGTCGTCGAGGCGTTTCATCGTCTGCGCGACGCGGGACACAAGGCGTTTATCTGCACGGGTCGCCCCCTGTGGCTCATCGCCGATAGCTTGCGTGCGCTCGACCCCGCGGGCGTCGTTGCCATGGCGGGCGCCACGCTCGAGGTCGAGGGCCGCGTGGTGTATGAGGACTGCTTTGACGAGGACGTTATCGAGGAGCTTGCGCGCCGTATGGCCGCGGCAGGGATTGAGGCCTTTTTCGAGACCAACGTGGCTACTTTTGCCCTGGAACCCGCGGGTGTTGAGCGGTCGTCTCTGATCGGCACTTCTGTGGTGCACAGCACCGAGGAAATGCGCGTCGACGGCCGTCTGCGCGTGGGCAAGGTAGGCATCGTCGCGAGTGACCTGGCTCGCGTAGCCAACGATGATGGCTTTATCGATTGCGAGTTTGAGCTGTGCAACACCGGTGGTCAGAATCGCGAGCTGAGCCCCAAGGGCATTGACAAGGGCGTGGGAGTGGCGCGAGCGCTGGAATACCTGGGTCGCACCGGCAACGCGCGCACCTTTGGCTTTGGTGATTCCGGCAACGATCTGGGTATGCTCGCTGCTGTCGAGACGGCCGTGGCCATGGGCAACGCCATGCCCGAGGTCAAGGCGGTCGCCGACTACGTGACCGACGATGTCGCACACGACGGCACCGTCACGGCGATGCAGCATTTCGGCCTCATCTAATGAATCCCGCGTTCTGACGTTTGCTCAAACTGCGACTCTTTGCTTTTGCATGCTCAATCGATTTATCAATCCAAACACTGAGGTGTTTATACCGTTCGCCGAGAAGATAAAAAACCGCAGTTCACGCCTTGATAAACGTAGGTAAAGTGTTTAGCAGTTTATCGGCCGTATGCTAACGAAAGGAATCAGGCAGATGGCAATCAAGGTGTTCGCTGACGGTGCAAACCTCGAGGGCATGCTCGACATGTACGAGAACGGCAACGTTCAGGGTTTCACGACCAACCCGTCCCTTATGAAGAAGGGCGGCGTGACGGATTACCGCGCGTTTGCCAAGGAGGTCCTGGCCCACATCACCGATGTATCCGTCTCGTTTGAGGTCTTTGCCGACGACGTCGAGACCATGGAGGTCGAGGCCCGCGAGATCGCTACCTGGGCCGAGAACGTCTACGTCAAGATTCCGTGCGTGACCACCAAGGGCGAGTCCACCGCCGAGCTGGTCCGCAAGCTTTCCGCCGACGGCATCAAGGTCAACGTCACCACCATCTTTACGCCTACGCAGGTCGATGAGATGGTCGAGGCCGTTGACGCCGAGACGCCGTCCATCATCTCGCTCTTTGCCGGCCGCATCGCCGACACCGGCGTCGACCCCATTCCGTTTATGACGGAGTCGGTTAAGAAGGCCGCCGCCAAGCCCAACTGTGAGGTCCTGTGGGCGTCCACGCGCGAGCTCATCAACATTTACCAGGCCGAGGCCTGCGGTTGCCAGATCATTACGGTGCCCAACAGCATCCTGGCCAAGCGGAAGAACATCGGTCGCGACCCGTACGAGGTCTCGCTCGACACCGTCCGCGGCTTTGCCAAGGATATCGCCGCTTTGGGCTTCCATATTCTGCCGTAGGGCGAACACTGGCTGCGCCATGGGCTGTTCGCCCCGGCCTTCCCTTTCCCTATCGCTCACGCGCTTTGCGAGGGTCGCGCTAGGGAAAGGGAAGGCCGGGGCTGCCGGCACGAGCTTGCCGGTAGGTTGGCGATAGGCTTCCATATCCTGCCGTGGGCAAAGGTACCCCTGCCTGCGCCGTGCAAAATTGAGAGTATTCAGCAAGGTAAAGGCTTTTACCAGTTGGGTGAAGCACGGAACAGCCCCCGTTCTGGCTCTAATGTCGCTAAAACGGGGGCTGTTTTTGACGTTATTGTCTCTGTGGGGCGTTCGGAACGGTGGAATTTGCAGAATACTCGCGATTTTGCACATCGCTACAGGGGGTACCTTTGCTTTGGCGGTTTACTTGCCTTGCACCATGGTGAGCGAGATCTTTTTGCGGTCGCGATCGACCTTTTCGACCCACACCTTGACCGTGTCACCGACGCGCACCACGTCGCTCGGGTGCTTGACAAAGCGGTTGGCCAGTTTGGAGATGTGCACGAGGCCGTCCTGGTGCACGCCCACGTCGACGAAGGCACCAAAGTCCACAACGTTGCGCACCGTGCCCTTGAGCTCCATGCCGGGCTCCAGGTCGTCGATGGAAAGCGCTGAGCGGCTAAAGACCACCTCGGGCGCGTCGTCGCGCGGGTCGCGACCGGGCTTCTTGAGCTCGTTGACAATGTCGATGAGCGTGAGGGTGCCGCAGTCCAGGTCGCTTGCCAGCGCCGAGATGCTGCCTAGGCGGCGCTCGATGTCGGGCACGCCGCCGCGGCTGAGCTCGCTTGATTTAACGCCGGCGCGCTCCAGGACGGCCGCGGCCACCTCGTAGCTCTCGGGGTGGACGCTTGTCGCGTCGAGCGGGTTCTTGCCGCCGCTGATGCGCAGGAAACCCGCGGCGTTGAGGTATGCCTTGGGTCCCAGCTTGGGGACCTTCTTGAGCTGGCGGCGATCGGTAAAGGCGCCGTTTTCCTCGCGGTAGGCCACGATGTTTTTGGCCACGCTCGGCGTAATACCCGATACGTATCCCAACAGGCTCGCGCTCGCGGTGTTGACGTCGACGCCCACGCGGTTGACGACGTCTTCCACCACGTGGCCCAGGGTGCGCGAGAGTTCGGCCTGGTCAAGGTCGTGCTGGTATTGGCCAACGCCGATGGACTGGGGCGGGATCTTGACGAGCTCTGCCAGCGGGTCTTGCAGGCGGCGGCCCAGGCTCATGGCGCCACGCACGGTGACGTCCAAGTCGGGATACTCCTGGCTGGCGAGTTCGGAAGCCGAGTACACCGACGCGCCGGCTTCGTTAACGATGGTGTAGCGAAGGCTGGGCGCCTGCTCGGCAATGAACTCCGAGACGACTTCCTCGGTCTCGCGGCTGGCGGTGCCGTTGCCGATGACGATGGTGTTGACGCCGTCCTTCTTGACGAGGCGGGCGAGCTCGCGCTTGGTGCCGGCGACGTCGTGGCGCGGCTTGGTGGGGTAGACCACGCCGTGGTCGAGCAGCTTGCCGGTCTCGTCCATGACGGCGACCTTGCAGCCGGTGCGGTAGCCCGGATCGAGCGCGAGCACGCGGGCGCCGCGCACGGGGCGCGCCGAGAGCAAGCCCTCGAGATTCTTGGCAAAGACGTTGATGGCCTCGGTCTGGGCGCGAACGGTGAGCTTGGCGCGGGCCTCGCGCTCCAGCGAGGGGGCCATGAGGCGCTTGTAACCGTCGGCGATGGCGGCGTCAAAGACGGGCGCGAAGACGCCCTGGCGTCGGGGCCAACGGCTGCCGAGGCATGCCGTGGCGGCAGCGCCGTCGACGTTCACGCGCACGCGGAGCTTGCCCTCGCGCTCACCGCGGTCGATAGCCAACACACGGTGGTTGGGTATACGGCGCAGCGGCTCGTCAAAGTTGTAGTAGGGCTCGTAGGGAGTCTTCTCCGTGGGATCGGTAGCCTCGACAATGATATCGGCGGTGTTTTGCGTAAAGGCGCGCAGGTCGGCGACGTTCTCGGGGTCTTCGGCCACCGTCTCGGCAACGATGTCGGCGGCGCCGGCAAGTGCCTTCTCGGGTGTGTCGAAGCCGGCCTCCTCGTTGACGTATGCCGCGGCGGTGTCGAGCGCGCTGCCCTTGGCCGAGGCCTGCATGATGATCATGTTGGCAAGCGGCTCCAGGCCTGCCTCGCGGGCCTTCTGTGCGCGGGTCATGCGCTTTTTGCGGTAGGGCTTGTAGAGGTCCTCGACACGCTGCAGCTGCGTGGCCTCGCGAATCTGCTGCTCGAGTTCGGGCGTGAGCTTGCCCTGGGCGTCGATGAGCAGAATGACGTCCTCTTTGCGCTGCTCAAGATTGCGCAGGTAGGACAGGCGCTCGTCGAGCGCGCGCAGGGCGACGTCGTCCATGCCGCCCGTGGCTTCCTTGCGGTAGCGCGAGATAAAGGGAATGGTGTTGCCCTCGTCGATGAGCTTGACGGCCGCCTCGATGTTGGCGGCCTTAAGGTTGAGCTCGCGGGCGAGCTGGGCGATAAGATCCATGGGACTCCTTGCGTTTAAGGTGCGTTTGCAGCACAGAGCTACCAAGGATACCACCCGTCCCAAAAGACTGTTTTGGGCCGTGCCACGAAAATGACCTATCTACTACGTTTAACCCGTATGGGTCGACCATCCCCCGGTTTTCCGAAAATACGCAAGCCGTCTACCTGCGGTTTTTACTTCGCGAAATTCGGTATGGTTGAGGGCGATCGGTTAAACGTAGTAGATAGGCCCATTTCGTGGCGAACGAATCAAGCCGAGGTGCAAAATAGCCCCCGCCCCAGAAAAATCGTCGGCAAGGTAGCAAAATGCCCCGCGAGCAGGAGGCTGCTCGCGGGGCAAAGAAGAGGGGCTTGTTGGCGGCGGGCCAAGGCGCTCGGCGGGGAGTTTGCCGCGACCCGCTCTTAAGGCATTACAGCTCGACGAGCTGGCCGGTCTCGGCGGCCTCCTTGATGGCGTTGAGAAGCGTGAGCGTCTTAACGTTATCGGCGGGGGTCACGACGGGCTCGACCTCGCGGCGGACAACCTTCACAAAGTGCTTGAGCTGCATCTTGTGCGGCAGTGCCGGGTCGACGGCCGGAATCTCCATCTGCAGCGGCTTGTGCCAGTTGGAGGCGCCGTCGTAGGAGAACTGGTGCAGGCGGGGCAGCGACAGGGCGCCCTTGGTGCCGCCGATAAAGTAGGCGTCGGCGTCGAAGGGGCGGTACTGCGGATCCTCGCGAGCGGTTGCCTCCCAGTTCCAGGGGCTGGCGGTGGCGTCGGAGATGGTCATGCTTGCGAGCGCGCCATCGGCAAAACGGACGTTGACCACGGCGGAGTCCTCGGTCTCAAAACCGCGGGCGGCGCTGGACTGCATACCCTGGACGGCAACAGGCTCGCCCAGCAGATAGCGGAGCAGGTCGACGTCGTGAACCAGGTTGACCAGGATCGGGCCGGCACCCTTCTTGCGGCGCCACTCGACATCGAAATACTCGTCATTCTTATAGATCATGTAGTGGAAGCTCGACACGGTGAGCTTGCCCAGCTCGCCGGACTCGATGATCTCCTTGGCCTTGTTGACGAAGGGGTTGTGGCGACGGTGCTGGCCCACGAGCACGGGCACGCCGGCGGTCTCGGCCTCGGCGGCGAAAGCCTGGGCATCCTCAAGATCGTTGGAGATCGGCTTTTCGACCAGCGGCACGATGTTGCGCTTCACAGCCTCGCGAGCAACGCCCAAGTGCAGGTCGTTGGGGGTGGCGATAATGACGGCCTCGGGCTTGACCTCGTCCATCATCTGGGCGGGATCGGTGTAAAACGGCACGCCGGCAGTCTCGGCCGTGGCGCGGGCGCCCTCAAAGGCGTCGGCGATGGCGACGAGCTCGGCCTCTGGCTCCTCGGTGACAAAGCGGATGTGGTTGCGGCCCATGGCGCCGGCGCCGATAACGGCAATGCGGACGGGGTTGAGCTCAGACATTTCGACTCCTTAATACTGGTGACCGGTGGAATGCGACAAAGGGGCTGCCCCTTTGTCGCATCGGTAAAACTAGGCGGACTTCTTCTTGCTGTCGGAGACCATCATGTAGACGGTGAGCACGACGGCGATGGCGGCGATCACAATGGCGCCGTAGAAGGACTGCTGGTAGGCGGCGCTGCCGGCCTCGGCGTGATACAGCACGGCGGTGATGGGCTGGCTGATCCAGGTGGAAGCGGCGTAGCCCAAAAACATGATGCCGTAGTTGACGCCGATGTTGCTGGTGCCGAAGGCGCCACCGGTGAGCGGCGGGTAGATGACGAGCAGAGCGCCAAAGCTAAAGCCGAGCAGGGCGAGCGCCACAAAGAACATGCTCTGCGTAAAGCTCATCGACATGATGACGAGGGCGACAATGGTGACGACAAGGCTGATGAGCAGCGACTTGTAGGCGCCGAGCTTGTCGATGATCTGGCCAAAGGACAGACGACCAACCAGGTTGGCGCAGGTGTTGACGGAGACCACTACACCGCCGAGGGCGACGGCCGCGGCGCTCGTGGGATCGGCGAAGAGCTGGACGGCGGCGATGGAAGCAACCTTGCCGACGAGCAGGGTGCCGGCGGTGGCGGCAAAGGCGAAGGTGATGATGAGGACCCAGAAGCGCGGGGTCTTGACCATCTCGCCCGGGGTGAGGTCACCGAAGGTGCCGGCGTGTGCGCCACCCTTGGGGGCCTCGAAGCCCTCGGGCAGCCAACCGGCCTCGGGAGCCTTCAGGAACAGGGCGGAGGCGGCGATCATCACAAAGAAGATGACGCCGAGCGCCTTAAGGGCGCCAAAGATGCCCAGGCTCGGGATGAGCAGCGAGGCGAGCACCGGGGACAGCACGGCGGGGCCGGCGGTCGAAGCGGCCAGGGTGATGCCGGAGGCAAGGCCCTTTTTGTCGATGAACCACTTTTGGCCGGTGGTGAGCGCCGGGTTATAGCCCAGACCGTTGCCGACGGCGGCGACGAGCGAGAACCACAGGTAGAACTGCCACGGCTCGGTGACGGTGCCGGACATGAACCAGCCCAGGCCGTAGCACACGGCGGCGGCGATCACGACGTTGCGCGGGCCGATTTTATCGGAGATGCGGCCGGCGAAGATGCCCGTCACGGCCATGATGGTCTGGAAGACGGGGAAGGCCCAGGTAAGGGCGCTGGACCACTCGGGATAGACGGCGAGCAGATTCTTGCTCACGACGGAATACAGCGCGATGGAGCTGATGAAGAACATGGTGACGCACGCGGCGGAAAGCACGACAGCGCGACCCTTGTTGGAGTTGGTGGAAGCCATTGGACTCTTTCTAATCGATACGGGGGAGGAGGAGCGGTCGTATCCGCGGGTCTCCCTGTTAGGTTGGTTTACTGGTCAGTCGGCTTGGCGACGCCGGACTCATCGGACCAGAGTTCGACACCCTTGTTCTTAAGGTAGTTGTCGGCATAGACGCGACGGCCGCCGGGCTTGGCGGTAAGGTCGCCCATCATGTTGGAGAAGCCGCCGTCGACCTTGATGGCATCGCCGGTGGTAAAGTCCGAGCGCTTGGATGCCAGGAACATGACGGCGTTGGCGATATCGCTGACCTCGCCGATGCGGCGCGTGGCGATCAGGCGGCTGCGGCTCTTCTCGACCTCGGGGTCGGCGTAGAAGTTGGCCGACATCGGGGTCTTAACGAAGCAGGGCTCGACGCAGTTGGAGCGGACGCCGTAGGGGCCCCACTCGGCGGCGAGCATCTTGGACATCATGTTGACGCCCGCCTTGGTGGAGCTGTACACGCCCGAGAACGTCTCGGGGGAGTGGCTGGCAACGGTCGAGATGTGCACCAGGCGACCCTGGCCGGCCTTGATCATCTCGCGACCAAAGCGCTGCGAGGTGATGAAGTAACCGGTGAGGTTGACGTTGAGCACCTGCTCCCAGTCGCTCAGCGGCAGGTCCTCCATGGCGGCGAAGCGCAGGATGCCGGCGGTGTTGACGAGAACGTCGACGCGGCCGAAGTCGGCGATGGTGGCGTCGACGGCGGCCTGAACCTCGGCCTCGTCGGTGGCGTTCATCTTGTAACCCTCGGCGTGGATGCCAAACTCGGCGGCGAGGTCGGCGGCTGCAGCCTTGACCTTTTCCTCGTCCAGATCGAGCAGGACGACGTTGGCGCCGTTGCGGGCGAACTCGCGGCAAATCTCGACGCCCATACCGCCGAGCGCGCCAGTCACGGCGCAGACATCGCCCTCGAGCTTAAGCCAATTGCTCATAGGAACTTCCCTTCTTGTGCCTCCCGGTGGGCCGCTCCCATTAACCGACCCACGTGGTTTTCGCTGGTTATCGTATGCTTTGCATTTGCGCAGGTGAATTGCATATTTGTTAGAATGGCGTTAACCGTAGGTTTACACTGTGTGATGCAGTTTTTTCTCAATTGAGCGCGTGACCTGCCAAAACGACCCCCTTCGGCAGTTCATTGCCATGCGTCTGGAAACGGGAGATTGACGTGTACGATCGACGACTCGAGGCCATATCGGCCGCCGCGGAGCTGGGAAGCTTCTCACGTGCGGCGGCAAAATTGCGCGTGTCGACCCCGGCGCTCGTCAAGCAGGTGTCGGGCTTCGAGGCCGAGTTCGGCATCACACTGTTTGAACGCTCGCACTCAGGCGTCAAGGTGACGCCGGCCGGCGCGCTGCTGGTGGACGACGCGCGCTCGATCATGCGGCAGTCCGAGGACGCGCTGCGCCGTGCCCGACGCGCGGCGGGCGATGGCGGTGCCGTGCGCCTAGGCGTGTCGATGATGTGCCCGGGACGCCAGACGCTGTCGATGTGGACGGGCGTCCACGAGCTGGAACCGTCGCTGCGATTTGAGATCGTGCCAGTAAGCGATCTCTATGACGAGCGCGAGACCGTCATGCGCAGCTTGGGCCGCGAGGTCGATGTGGTGCAGTCGAGTTTTTCTACCCCACGCTGGGGCGACGCCTGCCAAAAGCTTCGCATCGTTAACGTGCCGTTTTATATCGACCTGCCGCGCACGAGCCCGCTGGCGCGCAAGACACGCATTACGGTTGCCGACCTGGAGGGCATGCGCCTGCGCGTGCTCCGCCACGGCAACGACGCAATGGACAGCCTGCGCATCGACCTTCTGGCCGACGGCGGCGTTGACGTGATCGACGTGGACAGCTTCGACTTTGCGCTCTTTAACGAGGCAGAGGAAAAGGGCGACGCGGTGCTCACCTGCGGCGCATGGTCGGGGGTGCACCCGGCCTTTGTGGGCGTGCCGTTCCTGTGCGGGCGAGAGGTGCCGGTCTTTCTGCACTACCCGCTCGAGCCCACCCTCCAAGTCCAAAAATTCGTCAACGCCATGGCACAACTTCTCAAATAGCCAAAAGAGTCCCGTCTCAAATTAGCTACCCTTTGCTACGGGTTTAGCGGTCCTCGCGTTGCGGCCCGGCTGCCTCGGCTGTCTTTACGCGGTTCTTGTCGATGTACATGTTTTTGTCGGCTTGGGAAAAGAGCTCGCGCATCGTAGGCGGTTCATCAAAATCACTGGAAAGCGCGTAGCCCACCGCATAGCTGATAGGCATGTCGGGGTGAGCCCTGGAATACTCGTTCACGTTCGCGCGAATCCGAGCGAGACAGGATTCCACAGCGGCTCGGTCGGCATCCCATAGCACCGCGATAAACTCATCGCCGCCGTCGCGACCCACAAAGCACGTCTCCGACGCCACACTTCCCAGTTGTTGGGTAAAAGAGCGAATGTATTCATCGCCCTTCTCATGGCCGAAGTTGTTATTGACCACATGCAGATTGTTAAGGTCGAAGACGCACACCGCAACGGGCGCCTCCGCGGAGACAGGCCGCTCCTGCCCCAAGATCTCCTCGCACTTGTTCTTGTTGGGCAGTCCCGTGGCTTCGTCGAGATAGACTTTGCTCTGCAGCTCGCGATTGAGCGCGGCAGTTCGCACCGCGCGAACAAGTTCGACCGCAAAGGTCGCCACCAAGCCCATGATGTCGATGATCACCAAGCCCTCGAGATAGTTGAGCGCCGACGCCTTCTCCTGAGAGTAGTCCTCTGCGAGTCGCGTAGCATCGTCGCAAATGCCAAAGAACTCCTCGCTCATGGAGATGATGTCGGTGTTCTCGTAGCCGACTTCGCGCACGCGGCTGATCTCGGCGCAAAGCTCATCAAAATAATTTGCAAGCTCGGTCATCTTTGCCTGATACTCGTCGTCGTCGAGACGGACGAGGTTGAGGTCGTCACTTCCGTAACGCAAGCCGTTGATGTATGAATCCACGGCTTTAAGCAGGTCATCTTGAGGCTGGCCCGCGTCCTCGAGCTTAACGATTCGCTGCGTGGTACCGCGAACCAGACCGGCGTAGTTGACCACGCGCGCCGTGCCCTGGATATCGGAGACGAGCAGCATAACATTGATGAAGAAGAAGATGAGAACTGCCGTGAGCACCATCATGAGCAGGCGCACCGCCTGGCCGGCCTTCTTGGCGACAGAAGTATTCACAAGTTCACTCCCCTAAATGACAAAAGAACAGGTAGCACGCAGTGTGCTGAAATTCATGGGTGGTTAACTCTACCATATGGGCCAGCAGCCTCAAACTGCAGCAGACGCTCGTCCAAATTGGCGTAACGCTTGTCTTGTTGTTCTTGACCTGGCCGCGCTATCGAACATGTTTCTGGTCTTGGATCACCATGGGAAAGCTCATCCCGTTTTGTGCGTCCAGAGTGGGATGCGGCTTCCCAAAGGTGCCGTTAGGGGAAATCACATCCCGGTTTACCCCCTTGAAATGGGATGCCGTTTCCCGGAGGGGGTCCAGCGGGAAACGGCATCCCATTTTCCCGCCCGAAAAGTGGGATACGGTTTCCGGCCGGCATGAAAAAAGCCTCCGCAGCTCGTGTGGCTGCGGAGGCTTTATTCGTTGCGGTGCATTGTGTTTGGGTCGTTGAGATGAGTCGATTTGCCCCGAAAGAGGAGGGTATTGACCTTAGGGTCATGCCCGACGAATGAGCGGCAAATCGGCCATCTCGGCGGGCCGAACTACTCCAGCTCAAACGCTCCGGTATAGAGCTGGTAGTAGTACCCATGCTTGGCGATCAGCTCGTCGTGGTTGCCGCGCTCGATGATACGACCGTGGTCCAGGCAGATGATCGCGTCGGAGTTGCGCACGGTGGACAAGCGGTGCGCGATGACAAACGTCGTGCGGCCCTCCATGAGCTTGTCCATGCCCGCCTGCACGATGGCCTCGGTGCGGGTATCAATGCTCGACGTGGCCTCGTCCAGAATCATCGCCGGCGGATCGGCGACGGCGGCGCGTGCGATCGAAATCAGCTGGCGCTGGCCCTGCGACAGCTGTGCGCCGTTGCCGGTGAGCATGGTGTCGTAGCCGTCGGGCAGGCGGGTGATAAAGTCGTCCGCACCGGCGAGCTTAGCCGCCGCGATGCACTCCTCGTCGGTGGCGTCCAGGTTGCCGTAGCGGATGTTGTCCATCACGGTGCCGGTGAACAGGTTCACGTCCTGCAGTACGACACCCAGCGAGCGGCGCAGATCGGCCTTGCGGATCTTGTTGACGTTGATGCCGTCGTAGCGGATCTTGCCGTCGGCGATGTCGTAGAAGCGGTTGATGAGGTTGGTGATGGTCGTCTTACCAGCACCGGTGGCGCCGACAAACGCGACCTTCTGGCCCGGCTTGGCAAACACGGACACGCCGTGCAGCACCTCGTGGTCGGGCGTGTAGCCAAAGTCGACGTTGTCCATGACCAGGTCGCCGCGCAACGGTACGTACTCGATCTCGCCGGTTGCACGGTGCGGATGTTTCCATGCCCACATGCCAGTGTGGTGGTCGGCCTCCTCGAACTCCCAGGTCTCGGGGTTCACCTGCGCGTTGACGAGCGTCACATAGCCTTCGTCGGCTTCGGGCTCCTCGTCGATGAGCTCAAAGATACGGTCGGCGCCGGCGAGGCCCATGACCACGGCGTTGATCTGCTGCGAGATCTGGCCGATCTGTCCGCAGAACTGCTTGGTCATGTTGAGGAACGGCACCACGACGGCGATGGACAGCGCCATGCCCGAGATGCTCAGGTTGGGCACGCCCAGCGCCAGGAAAATGCCGCCTGCCAGTGCGACCAGCACGTAGAGCAGGTTTCCCAGGTTCATAAGGATGGGCATGAGGATGTTGGCGTACATGTTGGCCTTCTGCGAGACCTCGAAGAGCTTTTCGTTGCGCTCGTCAAAATCGGCCTCGGCGGCAGACTCGTGGCAGAATGCCTTGACGACCTTCTGGCCGTTCATGACTTCCTCGATATGGCCCTCGACCACGCCGAGCTCGGTCTGCTGCGCAATAAAGAAGCGCGCGGAGTTGGAGCCGAGCAGCTTGGTCATAAAGGTCATAAAGGCGACGCCGGCAATAATGACCAGGCACATCCACACGCTGTAGTACAGCATGATAAAGAACACCGTGGCGATGACGATGACCGTCATGAGCAGGTTGGGCAGCGACTGACTGATCATCTGGCGCAGCGTGTCGATGTCGTTGGTGTAGTGGCTCATGATGTCGCCGCGCTGGTGCGTGTCGAAGTAGCGGATCGGCAGGTCCTGCATGCGGTTGAACATCTTCTCGCGAAGCTTCTCGAGCGAGCCCTGCGTGACGATGGCCATGGCGCGGTTCCAGAACAGCGAGGACAGGATGCCGACGCCGTAGATGCAGGCGAGGGTGGTCACGAGCTGTGCGATCTTGGGCTGTGCAGCTTCCCAATCGCCCGACTGCCACGATTCGCTAATAATCTGCAGGGCGCTCTGAAGGAAGGTCGCGCCGATGGAGTTGATGATGGCGCAGAGCACCACGCCGACGACGACGAGGGGCAAAAGCACGGGGTAGAAGCCAAAGAGCGTCTTGATGAGGCGCGACATGGTGCCACCCTTGCGGTTGAGCGCGCGCTCGGCGGTCGTTGCCTTACTCATGTGCCTCGCCTCCTTCCTGGGTCTGAGCTTGTGTTGCGGATGCCTCGGTGTCGGCTTCGACGGCCTCTTCGCCCTCGGCAGACATCTTGTTCTGCGAGGTAAAGGTCTCGCGGTAGATCTCGCTCGTCTTGAGCAGCTCGTCGTGGTTGCCGATCTGCGCGATGCGGCCGCCCTCCATGACGATGATGCGGTCTGCATCCTGCACGGAGCTAATGCGCTGGGCGATGATGAGCTTGGTCGTGTTGGGCAGATAGCTTGCCAGCCCTGCGCGGATCTTGGCGTCGGTCTTGGTGTCGACGGCGCTGGTGGAGTCGTCCAGGATCAAGATCTTGGGGCGACGCAGCAGGGCGCGCGCAATGCACAGGCGCTGCTTCTGACCGCCGGAAACATTGGAGCCGCCCTGTTCGATCCAGGTGTCATAGCCCTTGGGGAAGCCGTCGACAAACTCGTCGGCGCAGGCCAGATGTGCCGCCTCGCGGACCTCCTCGTCGGTGGCGTTCGGGTCGCCCCAGCGCAGATTCTCGGCGATGGTGCCGCTAAACAGCACGTTTTTCTGTAGCACCATGGCCACTTGGTGGCGCAAGGCGTCCAAGTCGTAGTCGCGCACGTCCATGCCGCCCACGCGCACGGTGCCCTCGGTGGCGTCGTACAGGCGGGCGATGAGGTTTACAAGCGTGGACTTGGCCGAGCCGGTGCCGCCGATGATGCCGATGGTCTCACCGCTCTTAATGTGCAGGTCGATATCGTCGAGCGCCTGGCGCTTCGCATGCGCGGAATACTTAAAGCTCACGTGGTCAAAGTCGATGGAGCCATCGGCGACCTCGAGCACGGGCTCGGCGGGATCGGCGATCGTGGGCTCGGCGGCCAGCACCTCGGTAATGCGGTGCGCCGATTCGTCGGCCATGGTCACCATGACAAAGATCATCGACAGCTGCATCAGGCTCATAAGGATCTGGAAGCCATAGGTAAAGATCGAGGAGAGCTGGCCCACGTCGAACAGCGTGCCCTGGCTCGTGATGATGAGCTTGGAGCCCAGGTAGATGATGACGACAAACGCGCCGTTGACGCAGATGTTCATCATGGGGTTGTTAAAGGCGAGCAGCTTCTCGGCGCGGGTGAAGTCCATCTGGACGTCGCGCGCGGCGGTCGCGAACTTCTCCTTCTCAAAGTCTTCGCGCACATAGCTCTTGACCACACGCATGCCGGTGACGTTTTCCTCGACGGACTCGTTAAGGGCGTCGTACTTGTGGAACACGCGCGAGAAGATGGGGCGCACCTTAAAGATGATAAAGAACAGTCCAAAGCCCAGCAGCGGAATGATGATCAGGTAGACCATGGCAACGCTGCCGCCCATGATAAATGCCATGGTAAAGGCGAAGATCAATACCAGCGGCGCGCGCACGGCGATACGGATGATCATCATAAAGGCCTGCTGCACGTTGTTGATGTCGGTGGTCAGGCGCGTGACGAGTGAGGAGCTTGAGAACTCATCGATGTTGGCAAAGCTGAACGTCTGGATCTTGTAGAACAGGTCGTGACGCAGGTTCTTGGCGAAGCCGCAACTCGCATGGCTGCAGGTGACGCCGGCAGCGGCGCCAAAAGCAAGGGATGTTAGCGCGATGAGCACCAAAAAGCCTGCGGTGGGAAGCATCTCGGCTACAGTGGCACCGTCTTTGATGGCGTCGATCAGGTTGGCGGTGATAAATGGAATCAGCATCTCGCAGAGCACCTCGCCAAGCACGAGCAACGGCGTGGCAACGGTGACTTTCATATAGTCGCGGATGCTGCCCATGAGGGTTTTAATCATCCAGTTCCTCCCAGGTTACGCGGATTTTATCGAGCATTTCGGCGAGGTCCTCGCGCTCGTCGTGGGTGAGCGCGCTAAAGGCCCGTTCTCTAAAGCGGATGCGGGCTGCCTGGTCGATGCGGGCGTTTTCCCGGCCGGTTTCGGTCAGGCGAATGGTGAGTTGCCGTCGATCCTTGGGGTTACGGCTGCGTTCAATGAGGCCGTTGACCTCAAGCTTGGACAGGATCTCGGAAAGCGACCCCGGCTTGAGGTCAAAGTGCATGCCGAGTTCCTGCTGCGACATCTCGCCGCCGGGCTGCTTGGCCAGCAGGCAGATAATGGGCGCCTTGCCGGATACGCCACCACCATGAAAGTGCATGTAATGGCCGCAAAAGCCCAGGTTATTGAGGATGCGCTTGGCAAGCTTGTCTTCCGAGCCAACCGCTTCGGGTACATCAGCCGGCTGTGACGGGTCGCCGCCGGGCTCGTGCGAACAAAGGTTAAGAGGTTCATCGCACATGAATTAGTGTTGCTCCTTTCTTTAGTTAGGTAGTGGAATTGTTTTGTGCCTAACCAATCTAGGAGCATGAGAAATGAATGTCAAGGTACCAAACTAGTGGTTACGCGGTTTTACCAAACCGCGCAACGGCTCGACGCTGCAAACGCTCCTAAGCGGCAATCTGACGTTTAATCGTCGGGCATGGCCACAAGGCCTATGCCCCCCATTTCCGAAACCTTTTCGCAACAATGCGCTCTTCGCGACCGTAGCGCCCGCTCACAACGTTCCCTGCGCTACACTTAGTCGCACTGTGGCGCTGCTGCGCCGTGCCCGAACCAAGGGAGACCCTCATGAAGAACACTCAGCTGCTGCTGATCAACGATATGTGCGGCTACGGCAAGGTCGCGCTTTCCGCCATGCTGCCGGTGCTGTCGCACATGGGCTATCGCATCCACAACCTGCCAACGGCGCTCGTTTCCGATACGCTCAACTATCCCAAGTTCTACATCCACGACACCACCGAGTACGTGCGCCAGAGCCTCGCCATCTGGGAGGAGCTCGGCTTTGAGTTCGACGCCATCTCCACCGGCTTTATCGTGACCGAGGAAGAGACGCGCATCATCTCGGACTTTTGCCACCGCCGTGCGCAAAAGGGCACCAAGGTGTTCGTTGACCCCATCATGGGCGACAACGGCAAGCTCTACGCCGGCGTGCCCGAGTCCACGATCGGTCTCATGCGGCACCTGCTGGAGTGCGCAGACTACGCGGTGCCCAACTACACCGAGGCCTGTCTGCTCACCGATACACCCATTGCAGAGCAAATCACGCCCGATGAGGCCCGCGACCTTGTGGACGCCGTGCGCGAGCTGGGTGCCAAATCTGTGGTCATTACGAGCGCCGTAGTCAATGGCACGAACGCGGTTATCGGTTACGACCATGTGGCGGGGGAGTACTTTACGATTCCCTTTGAGCTCATTCCGGTCTATTTCCCGGGCACGGGCGACACGTTTTCGGCGGTGCTCGTCGGCCGCGTTATGGCAGGTTGGAGTCTGCAGCGCGCGACGTCCGATGCCATGCGTGTGGTGGCTGAGCTTATCGAGCGCAATGCCGACCAAGAGGACAAGTCGGCCGGCCTTCCCATCGAGGCCTGCCTGGATGTGATTGACCATGAGTAATGCTGGCGAGGGCGGCGTCAAGCCTGCGGGCGAGAACAAGCCGCTCGGCGCGCCGCGTGGCAAGCGTCCGCGTATCCGCGTGAGCTGCGTGGACCAGCTGGGTGCGTGCCGCTGCCACCATGGTCACAAGCCGGGCGACGTTTTTGACTTCGACCGAGACCGCGGCAAGATGTGCGCCATGGCCTGCCATGTGGGCTTTCCCTATATCGATATCCTGCGCTATGGCGGAACCGTGCCTGGCAACGAGCCCGGCACGGCAAAGTTCTGCTGCCCCGAAGTCGATACACTGAACGTCTGGCTTGCCGAGATCGTTGACGAGTAGTCGAGCGCAATGTGACAAAGGGACAGCCCCTTTGACACATTCGCCGGTGGTGCCCCTTCTATTATGCTTGTAATCTCAAATCTCTGCATTTCATCCGATTTTAGGTTCTAAAAATTCTGCGTTTCATCGATAATCAAGCGTATAAAACTTTGCATTTCATTTGATGACACTGAGGGGAGAGCCTATGCTGCGCAGGAAAATAGCGGCAGAGCTGGAGCGTTGGCTGAAGTCTGCCGAGCAAAAGGCCTTATTCATTACGGGTTCTCGCCAGATCGGCAAAAGCTATTCGATTCGCGCATTTGGCAAAGCCAACCATGCAACCTACATCGAGCTTAACCTCATGGAAAATCGCCAGGCAAAAGATGCTCTTCTCGAGGCGCGGGATGCCGATGATTTCATCAGCAGGGTGACGCTTCTTTCGGGAAAGTCGATTGCACCAGGCAAAACGCTCGTGTTTATCGATGAGGTCCAAGAGGCCCCCGACATCATGACGATGGCAAAGTTCCTTGTTGAGGACGGGAGGTGCCGCTGGGCGTTTTCGGGGTCAATGCTCGGGACTCAGTTCAAGGGCGTCAGGTCCTATCCCGTGGGGTATGTCCACGAGCTTAGGATGTTCCCGCTCGATTTTGAGGAGTTTTGCTGGGCAATCGGGGTGAGCGAGGGGGCTCGCCAAACGATACGCGACGCGTGTATCAGCGAGAGGCCCATTCCTGATTACATTCATGACGCGATGATGGCAAACTTCAGGACCTATACCGTTGTCGGCGGAATGCCGGAGGTCGTGCAGCGTTTCCTTGACACGCAGGGCGACCTTGCCTCTGTTCGTCAGCTACAGTCAGAGCTCAACGAACAGTACCGGCGGGATATCTCCAAGTATGCAAGCGGGCGAGCCCTGCAGGTGCAGAGCATCTACGATCAGCTCCCTATTATGCTCGAGGGCGAAAACAAGCGCTTCGTGCTCAATTCCATTGACCCCAAGGCTCACTACGAGAAGTATCAGCGAGATTTTGTATGGCTTGTCGATGCCGGCGTTGCTCTCAAAGCCGATATCGTAACCGAGCCAAAATCGCCCCTGCTCAAGACGGCACGGCCATCGCAGTTCAAGCTATATCAATCGGATACGGGCATGTTGATGGCGCGCTACCCCGTTGGAGTCGCCCAAGCGGCGTATCTTGATAGCAAGGAGCCCAACCTGGGCGGCATTTACGAAAACGTGGTGGCCCAGCAGCTGGCTGCCCAAAATCGCCAGCTTTACTACTATCAGACAAAAAAGCGCGGTGAAGTGGACTTTGTGGTCGATGGACCGGATGGGACGGCTGTTCCGATCGAGGTTAAATCGGGCTCCTATTACCACGCGCACGCTGCGCTCGGTCATGTGCTTGATACGGCTGAATATGGCGTAAGGCTCGGGATTGTTTTCTCGAGAGGCAACGTTGAGCGCAACGGAGCGGTTCTCTATTTGCCGCTATATGCGACCTGGGCCCTTTCGGATGTTTTGGGCGACTCCTGCGCCGAGGGGATAAAGCTGGAGGTCAAGCCGGTCTAGGGCCAGTCCCTTTGTCACATCCATGATTGTGGATTTTCTCCCACCGAGATAACGAGCGTGGATTTCCTTCCGTATAGAGCGCACTTGAACGCTCAAAGTGGGAGAAAATCCACGCTCGATTTATGCCGGGGCGCGGTTCGTGCGCCCACGAACCTACAGTTGCTCGAGCATAGCGGTGCAACCGTCGAGCACGTCGCGGTAGGTGGCATCGAAGTTGCCGGTGTACCAGGGGTCGCCCACGTCGCCGGGGCGATCGGTCCAATCGAGCAGGCGCGAGACCTTGCCATCGGGGTTCTTCCCAAAAATTCGGTACAGGCCGCGGGCGTTCTCGTCGTCCATATAGACAATGTGGTCCCAGTCGCCATACTCCGCGCGACGCACCTGACGTGCACGATGTGCGACGACGGGAATCCCGACCTCGCGCAGCTTGGCAACGGTACCGTGGTGTGGCGGGTTGCCGATCTCCTCGGTCGAGGTCGCAGCGGAGTCAATGACAAACTCGCCCGCGCGCCCAGCGCGCCGCACCAGCTCGGTAAACACCGACTCGGCCATCGTCGAGCGACAGATATTTCCATAGCAGATAAACAGTACGCGTTGCATATGCGGTTTCCTTTCGATCGCCATCATCGAGCTCGAGTATCGCATCTACGCCTGCGCCATCGTCCTCTTGCGTTCCCAGCGAGCCAACTTAATCGTTACCAGCGTGAGCGCCCAGGCCACAAGCGAGAACGCGGCGCCCACGGCGCCCACGTACGCAATGCCAACGCTGCTTACCACGGCACCGCCCACTGCGGTGCCAAACGAAATGCCGACGTTAAACGCCATGGGCTCAACCGAACTTGCGAGTACCATCGACTTGGGATGGCGGCTGCGTGCCACGTCCATAAAGTGCGTGATGCACGACACCGAGAACAGGTACATGAGCAGCGCCAGGCTAAAGACAAAGACCAGCGCGAGCGGCATGGTGCCGCCCACAGCAAACAGTCCGAGTAACGCTGCAGCCTGCAGCACAAACGTCACGAGTAGCACCTTCATGCCAAAGCGCGCATCGATCCATCCGCCCAGGATGTTCGAGATCAGGCAGAACACGCCGTAGGCCATGAGCGTGGTACTGGCTTCGACCGTGCCCATGCCCAGCACCTGCTCAAGATAAGGCGTCACGTAGCCATAGAAAACGTAGACCGACCCCACGCCAAACAAAAAGATAAGCATGCCGGTGATGATACTCGGCTCGCGCAGCAGACTCGCCTGCTCGCGAAAGGTGGCGGGCTCGTCGGTTTGCCCAGCGCGCGGCATAAACGCCACGAGCGTTCCGCAGATCAAAACGGCAAAGGTCAGCGCGCCGTACATGGCAACGTGCCAGTCGAGCGTGTCGGCCACAAACTTACCGATCGAGGTCACAAAGACCATCGCCACGGAAAACGCACCATATACTACCGAGATGGCAAGCGAAGTTTGCTGCGGGGACAGAAGCTCAGGGATGTACGTCACGCCCACGGCGAGCAGCGCACCCGAGACAGAGCCCAGGACAATG
The DNA here is from genome assembly GCA_902492935.1 of uncultured Collinsella sp. Lineage (GTDB taxonomy): Bacteria > Actinomycetota > Coriobacteriia > Coriobacteriales > Coriobacteriaceae > Collinsella. The sequence continues at coordinate 33,276 of CABUNJ010000013.1, forward strand.
CGCGAGATAAAGAGCACCTGGAAGTTGGGCGCCAGTGCCATAAACAAATTGCCAAGCACAAAGACGATGCTGTAACACACGAGCAGCTGGTAGCGGCGGAATCGCCCCGTGCTGAGCGCAAGCACCGGCGTCGCGATGGCGTAGACCAGCGCGAACACGCTGATGAGCTGGCCCGCAGTGGCAAGTGATACGCCGAGTTCCGTCGCCAGGTCGCTTTCGATGCCGATGACCACGAACTCGGAGCAGCCGAGCGAGAATCCCAACAGCACGAGCAGCGCCAGGCAGAGCTTGGTGCGCGCGGGGGAGAGCGCGGCGGCGGTTGACTTACTTTTTGGCGTGGTTGCGGCGGTCAAGGTTGTCACTCCAATGTCGCATGAATAAGCGGGATTCAATCCCTGCAACTCTAACAGAATGTGACAAAGGGACAGTCCCTTTGTCACATTCGCGGCGTGGCTGCCGCCCAAACCATCACAACATTCGATAAAAATCTCGAAATTGAGGAAAAGCGTTGAATGTTGTGACGGTTTTCGTGTCCGGCGCAGGTGAGCTTCGGTGCCGTCTGGGGGTATAAGGCTAGCGAGTGTTTATTTGCGAGGCCTAAGGGGCGCCCCGTATGGATATCGATAACTTTGAATGGTGGTATAGCGAGGGTGAAGCTCCGGACGAGGAGTGGGACGAGCCCACGCCGCGTGACGTGTCGAGCGACGAGGACGAGACCGGCGACGACGTCGCCGCCGGCTCGGACGTCGCCCTCGACCCTGTCGAGCCCCTGACCTTCGAACAAGCTTGGGCCCAGGCTGAGGCAGACGAGGCCAAAGCCGACGCTACGGCCACGCTCGGCGAGCCAGCCGACATGTCCATCTCGCCGGCAAAGATCCCGCAGCCGCGTCACACCATCGACCCCGACAGCACGGCATCCTTCAGTATTCTCGACGTGCCCTCGCAGGGCGCTCAGGCGCCCGCACCCACACGTCGCCCCAATCTGTCTCGCGAGGAAGATGCAGGACGTCGCTCGCCGCTCGGCCCCATCCTCATCGCCTTCATGGCCGGCGTTATCGCCTGCTCGGCAATCGGTAGCGTTTGGAGCCATGTCGAGCGGCAGCGTCAAGACGCCGCCAAGGTCGAGATGTCTGTCGAGCAATCGCTCAGCCGCACGCGCTCGGTGCATGTGTCGGTCGAGGTTAAGGACGGCGCGACGTGGGATACCGCGCGCGGCGATAGCCAGATGCTCGTCCATATCGTGGGCCGCACGCTCAAGGGACAAACAATCGACGAGTATCAATACGTCAATTCCGAAGGTGACGGCATCGAGCTCAAGCCCGGCGACTACGAGCTCACGGTGGATGAGCCGCCCGTCGCCACCGACGGCACGCGTTACCGCGCCTCAAAGCGCATGGTTCCGGTGAGTTTTAATTCGCAAGCGCCCGACACGGTCGATAGCGCGCCGCAGGGCGGGTTTGACCTTTACGCTATTGCTCAATAACTGCGCCCGCCGCTCAACCCCGCCGCCAAGAGTGGGACAATATCCCTCGACACCGTTGTTCACTATTGGAGGAAGTAGCATGTCCACCGTCACTACCATCAAGCGCGGCGGCCTTACCGCGGCCATCGATTCCATGGGCGCCCAGCTCAAGAGCCTTGCCCTCAACGGCAATGAGTATCTGTGGCAGGGAGACCCGGCCTTTTGGGGCAAGCACGCGCCTATCCTGTTCCCCATCGTGGGATCGCTGCGCAACAATACGGCGACGTCTGCGGCCGGCACCTGCGAGATGGCGCGCCACGGCATCGCACGCATTGTCGAGCACAAGATCATCGAGGTGTCGGAGGATGGTTCGTCCGTTACCTACGAGCTCACCGACACGCCCGAGTCGCTCAAGGCGTTCCCGTTCCACTTTAAGCTCAACATGACCTATTCCCTGACTGGCGACGCCACCCTCACGCAGACCTTTGCCGTCACCAACACCGGCGACGTGGACCTGCCGTTCTCGGTGGGCGGCCACCCCGCATTTAACGTGCCCGCCCCCGGTGCCGAGGACGAGACGTTCGAGGATTACGAGCTGGCGTTTACCGAGGCTTGGACCAACGAGGCCCCCATCATCACGCCCGATGGCCTTATGACGTTCGAGGGCAGCTACAAGGCCCCCGATAACTCGGACGTACTGCCCATCACGCACCGCAGCTTCGATAACGACGCCATCATGTTCACCGATACCCCGGGCTCCACCCTCACGCTGCGCGGCCGCAAGTCGGGCCACGGCGTCAAGATCGACTTTGAGGGCTTTAAGTACATCGGCGTGTGGTCTGCCGCCAACGACGCTCCGTTTGTGGCGCTCGAGCCTTGGACCGGTCACACCACCATGGACACCGAGGACGACGTCTTTGAGCATAAGGTCAACACCATCACCTTGGCTCCCGGCGAGACGGACAAGCGCAGCTTTAGCGTTACCTTGCTCTAGAGGTTCCGCCGCTCGGTCGATGCTGCGCGCCGTCCAGAGCGATAATTTGTCATTCAAAAGGCAAGGCATAGACCTTCTGGTCATGCCTTGCCTTTTTCATGCCACTTGTTCGCTCTGGACGTCGCTCGCCGGCATTGCCAAAACATCGGCATCCCCAATGACTACCGTGTGTCTATTAATTTTTCGAGCTTGTGCTGCGCTGCTGGTTGCTGGTGTATATCCTGTTAAGTCGTCAGCATACGATTCAACAGGGAAGGCAGATTATGCATTCTCCCCATCAACGCGACGCGCATCCACAGCCGATGTGCAGCCGTCGCATCTTTTTGGGTAGCGCCCTCGCTGCGAGTGCTACCGTCGTTGCCGGTGCGCTCGCCGGCTGTCAGCGCCCGTCTACGCTCAAGGTGGTTCAGCCCACGACGGGCGGCGGTCGCGACGACCTGTCCGATTCCGTGATCGGCAAGGATAAGATCCGCATCGGTATGGAGGCGGCCTACGCCCCGTACAACTGGCAGGTCTCCGAGGCTAGCGAGTACACCATCCCCATCGACAACGTGCAGGGAGCCTACGCAGATGGCTACGACGTGCAGATCGCCAAGATCGTCTGCAAGGCCCTCGGCGGCGAGCCCGTCGCCGTCAAGCAGAGCTTCTCGGGCCTTATCGACTCGCTCAACAACGGCCAGATCGACCTCATCATCGCCGGCATGAGCGCCACACCCGAGCGCGAGGAGTCCGTCGGCTTTTCCGATCCGTACTTTATCGGCTACTTTGGCCTGTTCGTAAAAGAGGGCTCGCCCTACCAAAATGCGACCAAGCTCAGCGACTTTAGCGGCGCTACGGTCCTCGGCCAAAAGGACACCATGCTCGATACCGTCATCGACGAGATTCCGGGTGTTGTGCACAAAAACCCGGTCGACTCCGTCCCCACGGTGTTCTCGAATCTGCTGCAGGGCACGTGCGACGCCGTGACCTACAACACCGAGAATGAGAAGGGCTATATGGCCCAAAACCCGGGTATCGTGCCGATTCAGTTTGCCGAGGGCGAGGGCTTTAAGCAGGAGGTCACGGCAAACGTCGGCTGCCGCAAGGGCTCGGACAAACTGCTTAAGCTCATCGACAAGACACTCAAGGGCATTAGCCAAGAGGAGCGCGACCAAATGTGGGACGCGTGCCTCGACCGTCAGCCGGCATAGGGAGGCAGCATGAAAACCATCAATCGCCTGGCCTCCTTTATCAGGGCCGACCACCGTTATGTATACCTGGGCACGAGCGTCATCGCGGCGCTCGGCCTGGCGTTTAGCCAGCGCAACCCCACGCCGATGAGTTTCTTGGCGCCTACGGGCGTGTTCCAAGACTGCCTCTGGGCAATCCTTTGGGCCTGGCTCGTCGTGTCGGCGGCGGCGCTGGTCACCAAGCTCATGCACTGGAACGACTATCGCGAAAAGTCGCCGTTCGCATCCGAGCGCTGCCGTCGTGGCGCACGCCTGGGCAGCTACGTCGTGGTCGCCATCGCGGCGATCTTTTTCGTGGACCGCTGCGTCATGTCGTTTATCGACCTGGTGCAGGTGAGCATTGTCTCGGATTCCAACCCCAGCGACTTTTTGTCGAGCCTGGTCTACATGACCTACAAGAGCGGGGACTTCTTCATTCGCGGTATCGAGATCACCATCGCGCTTGCGACCTTCGGCACCGTCATCGCATTCTTCCTGGCGCTGCTCTTCGTGTTTTTGCGCATTCAGACCTTCGATCGCGTGGACAACGACCTGGTGCGCTTCTTTAAGAGTATCGGCCGCGGCTTTGCGACCGTCTACTCCACCATCGTGCGCGGTACGCCCATGATGGTCCAGGGTCTGCTCATCTATTACGCGGGCTTCACCGTTTTGCGCGGCATGGGCTTCGAGACCGCCCAGGCCAACCAGATCTGGAGTACCTTCACCGCTGGCCTCGTCACCATCTCGCTCAACTCCACCGCCTACATGATGGAGGTCCTGCGCGGCGGCATCGAGTCCATCGATCCCGGCCAGGCCGAGGCGGCGCGCTCGCTGGGCCTGTCGCAGTGGCAGGCTATGCGCAAAGTCGTGTTCCCCCAGGGCATTAAAAACGCGATCCCGGCGCTCACCAACGAGCTCATCATCAACATCAAGGATTCGTCGGTGCTTTCGGTCATCGGCGTGTTTGACCTCATGTACGCCACCACCACCGTCGCCGGCGTGTACTACCGCCAGATGGAGGTCTACTGCGTGGCGCTCGTGGTCTACCTGATCCTGACGCTCGTGGCGAGCCGCCTGCTCGAGGCCTTTGGCAAAAAGCTTGGCGCCGAGGCTCCGGTCACGCTGCCCAGCTCCAACTAGGCTCAAGACGAGGAGAATCATCATGGCAGATACCGCCACTACCGGCACCGCGGCCGCCGCACAGACCAATGAGCCGCTCATCCGCGTCGAGGGCCTGCGCAAGAGCTTCGGCTCGCTCGAGGTGCTCAAGGGCATCGACCTGTCCGTTAACCCCGGCGAGGTCGTCACTATTATCGGCGCCTCAGGCTCGGGCAAATCGACCTTTCTGCGCTGCCTCAACCTGCTCGAGACTCCGGACGCGGGCCATATCTGGTTCCACGGCCAGGACCTTACGGCCGAGCGCTGCAACATTAACAAGCTGCGCGAGGACATCGGCATGGTGTTCCAGGGCTTTAACCTGTTCAACAACATGGACGTGCTCGACAACTGCACGCTCGCGCCCGTCACGCTCAAAAAGATGAGCAAGGCCGAGGCTGAAAAAATTGCGATGGAGCATCTGACGAGCGTGGGGCTCGAAAAGTTCGCGCACGCCGCCGTGGGTCGCCTGTCCGGTGGTCAAAAACAGCGCGTGGCCATCGCGCGCGCCCTGTGCATGAATCCGCAGATCATGCTGTTCGACGAGCCGACTTCGGCACTCGACCCCGAGATCGTGGGCGAGGTGCTCGAGGTCATGCGCAAGCTCGCTGCCGACGGCATGACCATGGTCGTCGTCACGCACGAGATGGCCTTTGCCCGAACCGTGTCCGACCGCGTGGTCTTTATGGACAAGGGCGTGGTGCTCGAGGACGCCGCACCGGCCGAGCTCTTCGGCAACCCCAAACACCAGCGCACTCGCGAGTTCCTCTCGCGTTATCTCGAGGACAAATAACCGACCGCAAACGTTTACGTGGCAGGGCCGCTCCGGTGGGGCGGCCCTCGTCATCACAATCGAAAGGATGTTATGGCCGAGGTTTGGCGCTTTTTTGCGCATGAGGACGATTTTGCCGATATAGACGAGGCCGCCGCGTGCGAGCGCTTGGGCCGCGTGCTGTCGTTTCCGACCATCTCGAGCATGGATGCCGAGGCGGTGGACTGGCGGCCCTTCGACGACCTGCGTGCTTATATGCAGCAGGCCTGGCCGCACGTATTTGCGGCGGGCGAGGTCGAGCTTATCGACCATTCGCTGCTGGTGACGCTTGCCGGCAGCGATCCGGCTCTTAAGCCCGTTATGCTCATGGGCCACATGGACGTGGTTCCCGTGGTGCCGGGTACCGAGGCCGACTGGACGCACGACCCCTTTAGTGGCCACGTGGACGACACCTACATTTGGGGTCGCGGCGCGATCGACATGAAGGACCAGGTCGCAGGCATTCTCGAGGCTGTCGAGTATGCGCTGGCGCACGGTTGGCAGCACGAGCGCACGCTGCTCCTGGCCTTTGGCCAGGACGAGGAGACGACGCAGTACGGCGCAGGCGCCATCGGCCGCGTGCTCGAGGAGCGCGGCATTGAGCTTGAGTACCTGATCGACGAGGGCGACTACCGCATCGTTCCGGCTGCCGAGTACAGCGCGGGCGAGGGTTGGCTCATGCACGCCGACCTCGCGGAGAAGGGCTACGCCGATATCGTGCTCAAGACAAAGAGCGCGGGCGGGCATTCTTCCAATCCCTACGGCGGCACGTCGCTCGAGGTGCTCAGCCGTGCCATCGCCGCAATCTGCGATATCGAGTGGCCGACGCGCGTGACCGACTTGCTTGCCGCCCAGCTCGTCGAGTTGGGGCTCTACACGGCCGATGAAATTGCCGCCAACGGGGATGCCATTGTCCGCGATTGCCTCGCCAGCAAAAAGCTCTATCCGCTGGTGACGACCACCTGCGCGCCCACGCAGATCGAGGGCGGCAGCACCGGCGCCAACGTAATGCCGCAGGATATGTGGGCCAACATCAACTTCCGCATGCTCGAGGGCACGAGCGTGGCCGATGTTGTGGCGCGCTGCCGTGAGGCGGTTGCCGGGGCGGACCTTGCCGGTCGTGTCGAAGTGGAGCTGGGCCCCGGCAGCTCCGAACCCTCGCCGTCCCCGCGCATCGGTGGTCCCGGCCTCGAGGCGGTTCGCTCCATCGCCGCCCGCTATTTCCGTGATCCAAAGGGGACGGAGGAAAACGGATCATTCGAGCCAGTGGCAATTGTGCCCTCGACCGTGATCGGTGCGACCGACGCTGCCAACTACCAGCACATTTGCCCTGAGTGCATTCGCTTCTCGGCCTTTGTGGTTGATGACGACGAGTGTGATCGCGGCGTCCACGGCACCAACGAGCGCATCACCCGCCGCGCCTACCTCCAGGGCATCCGCTTCCTCGTCGCTCTACTCCAAACGCTCTAGCCAAAAAGCAAGCCCTTGGTGCAATGGGGTCGGGTTTGTTTGCACCAATCATTCCGTGCGGGTTATATGCAGGTTTGCATGCGCACGCTATCATGTATGGGTTAGACCGCAACTATGTACCCCATACGCGAAGGGATGCGCATGTATCTGAAGATCGACATGTTCTAGCCGGGCTTACCCCCGCAGTGGCGCCGCGCGCCCCATCAACTCTGCCGATTTTCACCTTCACGCATATTAAGGAGTCCCGCCATGCGCGACAAGCTCGAAAAGATTATCAAGGCCTACGAGGAGCTCGAGAAGAAGCTTTCCGACCCGGCCGTCGCCTCCGATATTAAGGAGTTCACGCGTCTCAACAAGGAGTACGCGCACCAGTCCGACCTCATCGCCGCCTCGCGTGAGTACATCGGCGCGCTCGATGACATCGAGGCTGCCAAGGAAATGCTCCACGATACCACCGATGCCGATGAGAAGGAAATGCTCCAGATGGACATCTCCGAAAACGAGGCCAAGCTTCCCCAGCTCGAGGAAGATATCAAGTACATGCTCATTCCGAGCGACCCCAACGACGACAAGAACACCATCGTCGAGATTCGCTCCGCCGCCGGTGGCGACGAGGCGGCCATCTTCGCTGGCGACCTGTACAAGATGTACCAGCGCTTTTGCGAGTCGCGCGGCTGGAAGACCACCGTGCTCGACTCCAGCCCCAGCGAGGCCGGCGGCTTTAAGTCCATCGAGTTCAAGGTCGAGGGCGACCGCGTCTACTCCGTCATGAAGTTCGAGTCCGGCGTGCATCGCGTCCAGCGCGTTCCCAAGACCGAGTCCCAGGGCCGCATTCAGACCTCCACGGCTACCGTCGCCGTACTTCCTGAGGCCGAGGAGATTGACGTCCAGATCAACCAGTCCGACCTGCGCATCGACACCTACTGCGCCTCCGGCCCTGGCGGTCAGTGCGTTAACACCACCTACTCCGCCGTGCGCATCACCCACCTGCCCACCAACACCGTGGTGCAGTCACAGGAGCAGCGTTCCCAGATCCAGAACCGCGAGGTCTGCATGCAGATGCTGCGTGCCCGTCTGTACGAGATGGAGCTCGAGAAGCAGCAGGCCGAGCTCGGTGCCGAGCGCCAGAGCCAGATCGGCCACGGCAACCGTTCCGAGAAGATCCGTACTTACAACCAGCCCCAGGACCGCGTGACCGATCACCGTATCGGCTTCAACTCCACCTACAACGGCGTCCTTCTGGGCGATCAGCTCGGCACCGTCATCGAGGCGCTCGCCGCCGCCGAGCGAGCCGAGAAGCTGGCACAGGCGGTTTAGGTTACGGCGTTTTACCAAACGCCGTAACTGCTCGACGCTGCGCGCCGCCCAGAGCGACAATTTGTCATTCAAAAGGCAAGGCATGACCAGAAGGTCTATGCCTTGCCTTTTTCATGCCAACTTGTTCGCTCTGGACGTCGCTCGCTGTCCGTCCTCTACATGCGGCGTTGCCTTGCTCCGGATGCGGTATGCTCAACCTGCGGCGCCTTAGAGGTAGTCATTGGGGACGTTCTTAAATGACTAGGTTGGGTAAATTACTTTTCGAGTTTATTTAATCTGTTTTGTTAGAAATTAAGCTGCCTACCTGCTCAAAGTAATTAACAGCCTTCATCTGCTATTGAAAATATTGCTCGAATAATCGTCCAAGAAGACGCAGTGCATTTTTTGATGGGTCGTGCGTCAAGCGATGTGGCAAGTTCTTGGTTAGATATTGGTCAGTTTTGGGGCAACCTTGCCAAAAGCTTGACGAATGCAAATCTAGACGTCGGCGAATGAACACTTTGAGCGAGCCCGGTGCAAAATTCTGGGCTGATTCTCGATAATCGCCTTCAATCGTCCCTTGCCAAGCGCTGGCCTCGCGTACAATCTGCTCCGACATTCGCGCGCCGCCCGGCGCTTAAGAGGGGAGGACCCCATGGCAAACGAGATCTGGACCATCAAGCGTTGTCTCGAGTGGACCAAGGAGTACCTGGCCGAGCGCGGCGAGGAGCACCCCCGTCTTTCTGCCGAGTGGCTGCTGTGCGCAGCTACGGGTCTGGCGCGTATCGACTTATATATGCGCATGGACGAGACGCTCGACGCAGCGCAGCTCGAGACCATGCACGCGGCGGTCGTCCGTCGCGCGAAGGGCGAGCCGCTGCAGTACATCACCGGTAGCACGCAGTTTCGCATGATCGACGTCGCGTGCGCCCCCGGTGTGCTCATCCCGCGCCCCGAGACCGAGATGCTCGTCGAAGAAGTTCTGAACTACCTGGATGCCGAGGTGCTGAGCCCCGAGGCCGCCGCCCGCCAGCGCGTGGAGCTGCCTTGGAACGATGAGGTCGAGCAGGCTCGCAAAGCCGAGGCGGCGCTGGCCGACGAGCGCGCGACCGCCGAGCGCCGTGCTGCCAACCTGACGGCCGCCGATGAGGCTGCGCTGGGTAGCGATGTGCTCGGTAGCCGCGCCTATGCCGAGGAGCTTGCCGATCGCGAGGCCGAGGAAGCCGCCGCGCAGGCGGCAGAAGCAGAGGCCATGGAAACCCCCGAGCCCGAGCTCGACGAATACGGCATCGCCATTGAGGGCAACGACCAACAGACGACTCCCGCGCAAGATGCCGCCGAGGCCAACGTACCTGCTCCAACTGAGCCCCGCGTCGCCCGCGTTCTCGAGGTCGGCTGCGGCACGGGCTGCATCTCGCTCTCCCTTGCCTGGGAGCGCCGCGGCCACGTTGCCTGCACCGCCACCGATATCGAGCCGCGCGCCATCGATCTGGCCACCAAAAACCGCGACGCGCTCGGCCTCACGGCAGATGAGGTCGCCTTCAGCCTCACGAACCTGGTGAGCTCTATTCCCCGCGAGGAGTGGGGCACCTTTGATGTGCTCGTCTCCAACCCACCTTACATCCCGACCGGCGTCATGCGCTCGCTGCCGCACGAGGTCAAGGACTTTGAGCCCGACCTGGCGCTCGAGGGCGGCGCCGACGGCCTCGATATCTTCCGCCGCCTGCTCAATGCGGCGCCTTACATGCTGCGCGCCGGCGGCCTGTTTGCCTGCGAGCTCTACGAGGGTGCCCTCGATGCCGCGGCCGAGCTCTGTCGCCAGGCAGGCCTTTCGGACGTGCGTATCGTCCACGACCTCACCGATCGCCCCCGCATCGTCCGAGCCATCGTCACCGAGCCCAAACAGCGCCAGTAATATTTATTAACTGGTTAGCAAAAATTATAAAGTAGTTTATAATTAGGACGGCTGAAAGAGGTCGGCCCATGCAACCTCCTACCTTTCGGGAAATCATTGCCCTACTCAAGCACGATGGATTCGTGAAGGTCGCGCAAGTCGGTAGTCATGCTAAGTATGTTTCTGGCGATCGTGTTGTCACCGTGAACGGCTCTGGTGGTGATCGACCAAAGAAGGGCACGTGGGCAAGTATTCGTCGCCAAGCTGGATGGTAGTTGGAGGCAAAATGAGGCAGCGATTTACCTATGACTGCGTTCTCATAAAAGAAGACGACGGTTACTGCGCCAGCTTCCCGCAGATTCCCGGCGCCTTTGCCGATGGCGATACGCGCGAAGAAGCGATTGCCCATGCCACCGAGGCGCTGATGGCGTTTTTGGCCGACGACCTCAACAACGGTTTGACTCCGGCAGGGTACGAACGCTCGGCCGAGGTCGTGGCCCTTTCAGTCGAAATCGACCACGAGGACGCTCGGGAAGCGGCGTGCCGAACATTTAAAGATGCAGCGCTGGACCTCAAAGTCTCCGCTCCGCGGATTACCGCGCTGGTCAAAGCCGGAAAACTCGATGTTGAACTCGTCGACGGCCGTCGGATGATAACGATAGACAGCATCGAGCGCTACGTCGCCCAAAAACGCCACGCCGGCAGGCCAAAGAAGTTCATCGCAGTCCAATAACCCCCTCACTTTCACCGACTACTAGAGCCGCTCACCAAACCAACATGCGCTCTGGGCAAATAGGCTGAATGTTTCGTGCGAGAATGCCCCTCAGTAAACAAACTTTCACCAGAGCGTAAGGGGCTGGCATACACATGCAGACGGTCTATCGGGTATATGAGGGAACGCGCGAGCCGCATCGGCTCGCCGTCGAGCGTACGGCCGAGGTGCTCGGCCGCGGCGGCCTGGCCTTGATCCCGACCGAGACCGTCTACGGTGTCGCCGTGGCAGTCAACGCCTTCTCGGACGCCGTGCCCCAAGATACAAGCGAATTCCCATCGTGGCCGCGCGATCCGCAGGTTGCTGTCAACGGTGCCGCAGTCCCTGCGCTCGGTACCGGCTATCGACGTATCTTCACTCTCAAGCAACGTGAACTCACGCAAACCGTTGCTTGGCTGGTCGATGGCGTCGAAGCACTCGACCGCTATGGCGTTGATATCCCGGAAGAGGCCCGCGTGCTTGCCCGACGATGCTGGCCGGGCGCCCTGACTATCGTGGTCAAGGCGGCCCCCTGCGTGCCGACCTTTATGCGCGCCGCCGACGACACGGTGGCACTTCGCGCTTCGGCCTCGCCCGTGGTGCAAGCGCTCATCCGCGCCTGCGGCAGCCCTCTTGCCTGCACCAGCGCCAACACGCATGGCGCGCCCGCGCCGGCAAGTTTTGTCACGGTGGAGGAGCGCATCCTGGAGGGGGTCGATGTGGCCGTCGACGCCGGTGAGACCCCGTGTCGCGACGCCTCAACCATCGTGTCGTTTCAGCACGGCGAGCTCCAGATCCTGCGCCAAGGCGCGCTTCCCGCATCAGAGATCGAACGGGTCCTGTCCGACCCGATGCAATAGAAAGGTGTAAGCGATGTCGTTGAATCTAGGTAGCCTGGGTATGGAAGATGCCTCGTTTAACTTTGGCGGTTCCTACATCATGGCGCTCGACTGCGGCACCACCTCGGTACTTGCGACCATCGTCGACGAGTACGGCTGCATCGTCGCGCAGGCGCGTCGTAGCGTCAAAACCAGCTTCCCGCGCCCCGGTTGGGTGGAGCAGGATCCCACGGAGGTGCTTGCCAGCCAGATCGGCGTGATGATGGAGGTCCAGTTTAAGAGCGGCATCCATTCTGACCGCATCGCCGCCATCGGTATCTCCAACCAGCGCGAGACCACGGTGGTGTGGGACCGCATAAGCGGCCAACCCATCTATAACGCCATCGTGTGGCAATGCCGTCGCACCGCACCTCTGATCGACGAGCTGGTCGAGCGGGGCGCAGAAGAGCTGGTGCGCTCCCGCACGGGACTCACGCTCGATCCGTATTTCTCGGCTTCCAAGGTGCAGTGGATTCTCGACAACGTCGACGGCGCACGCGAGAGCGCGGCGGCGGGCGACCTCATGTTTGGCACCATCGACACCTGGCTCATCTACAACCTCACCGGCGGCCAGGTCTTTGCCACCGACTACACCAATGCCAGCCGCACGGCACTCTTTAATATCCATACGCTCGATTGGGACGACGACCTGCTGGCGCTCTTTGACGTTCCACGTTCCATGATGCCCGAGGTTCGCTGGAGCTCGGGCGACTACGGCCGCGTCGCGAGCGACATCATGACCAACATGCCGCCCATCATGGGCGTGGCGGGCGACCAGCAGGCATCGCTGTTCGGCCACTGCTGCTTCTATCCCGGCCAGACCAAAAACACCTATGGCACGGGCTGCTTTATGCTCATGAACACCGGCGACGAGATCGTCGAATCCAAGAATGGCCTGGTCTCCACCATCGGTATCGCTGCGGACGACAAAGTCAGCTATGCGCTCGAGGGCTCTATTTTTGCCGCCGGCTCAACGATGAACTGGCTTCGCAACAACATGGGCATCATCTCGAGCGTGAGCGAGTCGGCACAACTCGCCGCTTCGATTAGCGACAACGAGGGCTGCTACTTCGTTCCCGCCTTTGCAGGTTTGGGTGCTCCCTGGTGGGACCCGCATGCCCGCGGTATCGTGTGCGGTCTGACCGGCGCCTCGAGCCGTGCGACCATCGTACGTGCCGCCTGCGAATCCATGGCATATCAGAGCTACGACGTGCTGCGCGCCATGGAGCAGGACGTGGGGCTTTCGATTGAGCGCCTGTCTGTCGATGGCGGTGCCTCGCGCAACGAGTTCATCATGCAATTCCAGGCCGACCTGCTGGATATCCCCGTGCTGCAATGCGAGACGGTGGAGACCACGGCAATCGGTGCCGCGTACTTGGCGGGTCTTGCCGTCGGCTATTGGGAAGACCTGGAGGAGCTGGAGCAAAATGCCCAGATCGTTAGGACCTTCCTTCCCCACATGTCCGCCGAGCGTCGCGAGCAAAACCTTGCGGGCTGGCGTGATGCAGTCAAGCGCTCGCTCAGTACCGCACAGTAGGGCTGCGATGGGCTGCTCGATACAACAAACCGCTAAACTTATGCATGGCGTGCGGCGGCAACATTGCTGCGCGCCTTGTCAGCAAGGCCGTTTTGCGGCCGCAACGAAAGGGGCAATCAACCTATGGCCGTCACCTACGATGCGTCCCGTGTGACGCTTGTCGATCATCCGCTCGTCCAGCACAAGCTGTCGATCCTGCGCGACAAAAACACCGGCACCAACCAGTTCCGCCAGCTCGTGCGCGAACTCGCGCTTTTTGACGGCTACGAGGCCATGCGCGACCTGCCTATGGAAGACGTCGAGGTCGAGACCCCCATCACTACCGCCACGTTCAAACAGCTTGCTGGCAAGAAACTCGCCATCGTGCCCATCCTGCGTGCGGGCCTTGGCATGGTCGACGGCATCCTCGACCTGGTGCCCTCCGCTCGCGTAGGCCACATCGGTATGGAGCGCGACGAGGTCACCCATGAGCCGCATGAGTATTACTGCAAGATGCCCAAGGATATCGACCAGCGCATCTGCCTGGTCGTCGACCCCATGCTCGCCACGGGCGGTTCGGCCGAGATGGCCATCAGCTACCTGCGCGAGCGCGGTGTCAAGGACATCCGCATGCTGTGCATCGTCGCGGCCCCCGAGGGCCTCAAGTCGCTGACCGAGAAGGACCCAGATGTGCATATCTATACCTGCGCTATCGACGACCATCTCAACGAGGCTGCCTACATCGTTCCCGGCCTGGGCGACGCCGGCGATCGCATCTACGGCACGCTCTAGTCGCTGGGCTAAGACGGCCGCGGCTGCAAATAGGAAGAAATGGTGCGCGCGGGCAAGTAGAAGACGCCTGTGCGCACCTTTAGTTAATGGACGTTTTGCCCTGCAGGGTTCGAGAAAAACGTATTACCGTACCTGCGGCATAAAGAAGGTCTTAAGAAAACGAACAGGTGCGTATTAACCGATGCTTTTTCGGTTGTACTTTAGCGATTGGCTCGTACAATAGTCACCAATGTTTGGCGGGAACTGTTCTGTGAAGCGTTAAAAAGGGAAAGTGAGGACGCCAGTGTTTCAGATAGCCGATCTGCTCGCTATCGTTGCAGGTGCCATCGCGGGCGCGGTCGCCTTCCTTCCCTTTGTCTTTACGCTCAAGCCGGTTCTTGACGATAAACAGAATGCGGACATGCTCAAGGGTATGGTGAGCCTGGCGGTCTCGGCAATCGCCCTGCTCGTCTTTACCTTGGTTGTGTTTGTGTTGTTCGGAGAGGCATTTCGCATGTTCCTCCTGGGCGAGGCGATCGGCTTCGTGGCCTTTATGGCCGCCTGCACGGTTCGTGTCGCCAAGGCGCTGCGAGATCCTCATGAGGTCGAAAGGTAAGTCGTGGAAATTTTTGAAAAGCTGCCTGATGAGATTAATCATCTGGTCAGCGAGTTCAGCTCCACCCCTGTCGTGGGCGATCTGAGCTGCGGCATCACGCAGTACTCGTTTTGGCTGATCGTCTCCACGATCGTGCTCCTGATCGTCCTGGCCGTGTTCAAGAAGAAGCAGACCCTGGTTCCCAAGGGCTTCTTCGTCAACGGTTTCGAGTACATCATCGAGTACGTCGAGAACGATATCGGCAAGGGCGTCGTGGGTGAGAACTGGAAGAAGCACTTCCCGTTCCTGTGCTCGCTTTTCCTGTTCATCCTGATCAACAACATGATCGGCCTGATTCCGGGAATGAAGCCCGGCACCGGCGCAATCGGCTCCACCGCCGCGCTCGCCATCTTCGCCTTCGTGTACTTCATCTACTACGGATGCAAGGCTCACGGCGTGATCGGCTACATCAAGAGCCTCGCCCCGCAGGGCGTAAGCTTCCCGATGAACGTGCTTGTGTGGGTCGTCGAGCTTTTCTCGACCTTCCTGCGTCTCATCACGCTTGCCGTCCGTCTGTTCTGCAACATGTTCGCAGGACACGTGGTCATGGGCTCGTTCGCCATCATGGCGAGCATGTTCATGCAGCCGCTGCTTCAGCAGGTTTCCGCGGCCCACGCCGTTGGCGCCCTGCCTTCGCTAGCCTGGCTTGCCATCCTCATCCTGATCTATGCGATCGAGCTTGTGGTCGGCGCCATCCAGGCTTACGTCTTCACGGTCCTTACCGCCGTGTATGTCTCCGAGGCAGAGGAGGTCGCGGAGGAGGAGTAGCCTTCCGCTCGCGCCTTAAAGGTAAGCAATTCGTTAAACCGCCGGTGCCCGTACCCATGGAGCCCGGCAGTTATAAAAAAGGTTATCCTGCGTGAAATAAGACACGCACGACAAAGGAGGAATCGTGGGAGTTATCGGTTACGGTCTCGGTGTTATCGGCGCTGGTCTTGCTATCGGCCTGTCTGCTCTGGGTGCTACGGGTGCTATGGCCCGTCAGCCTGAGGTCCAGGGCCGCGTGTTCACCGTCTTCATCATGGGCTCCGCCTTCGGCGAGGCTCTGGCTCTGATCGGCTTCGTTGTCGCGCTGATCGTTAAATAGCACGGAGCGTCAAGTATGAATCTTTCATCCCAGAAGAGCGCGATCGCACTCTCCGCGTCCGCGGCCGCGCTGCTCATGCCGGTTTCCGCGTTCGCTGAGGACGGCGCTGCCGGTGCGGACATCCTCATCCCTAAGATGGCGGAGTTCATCCCGGCGCTTGTCGCCTTCCTGATTATCTGGATCGTGCTGGCCAAGGTCGCCCTGCCGGGCATCATGAAAACCATGGAGGAGCGCGGCAAGAAGATCGAGGAGAGCCTCGACGAGGCCGAGAAGACCAAGCAGGAGGCTATCGCCAAGCGCGCTGAGTCCGACTCGATCGTCACCGACGCCCGTCGTCAGGCTGCCGACATCGTTCTCGAGGCCCGTAAGGACGCCGAGTCCGAGCGCGCCCGTATCATCGAGGCTGCTCACAAGGAGGCCGAGGAGATCATCGCCAAGGCCCATACGACCGTCGAGGACGAGCGCAAGTCCATTTACGCCGGTGCCGCGAGCTCCATCGCCGACCTGTCCGTTGCCGTCGCCACCAAGATCGTAGGCGAGGCACTCGAGGACGATGCCGAGCAGAAGAAGCTCATCGAGCGCTACATCCAGGAAGCAGGTAGCCTGAATGCCGACTAGCCGCTATCAGGACAAGGTGCTCGAGACCTACGCGCGCTCCCTTCTGGAAGCCGCTAAGGCCGAGAACCATGTGTTCGAGGACCTCGAGATGATCGAGCGCTTGGCTTCTGCCAGCCCCGAGATCATCGCCGTGCTCGACACCATGTCCAAGCGCGACCAGCTCGACCTTCTTCCCAAGGTGGCAGCTGCCTTTAAGTATGTTGCCGAGGAAGACGAGGATGTAGTGGGCGTGACCGTCACCACGGCGATCCCGCTCGACGACGAGCTGCGTCAAACCATCACTAAGAAATGCGAGCAGGACTTCGGCCGCAAGGTATTCCTTATCGAGCGGGTCGACCCGTCTATCGTGGGCGGCCTGGTGCTCGAGGCCCGCGGCGAGCGTCGTGATATTTCCGTCAAGACGCAGCTGCGCATCGCGCAGGAGACCCTCGCAAACTCTGCTAATTCGTACGGAGGTGAAGCCTAATGTCCGAAACCCTCAATGCCCAGGATATCGCCAAGAAACTGCAGGAGCAGCTCACGAGCCTCTCCGCGACGGTCGATACGCATGAGGTTTCAACGGTCGACGAGGTAGGCGACGGCATCGCGCGCGTCTCCGGCCTCAAGAGCGCCATGGCAGGCGAGCTTCTGGAGTTCAAGAGCTCCGATACCGGTGAGACCGTCTTCGGCCTTGCCCAGAACCTTGACCGTGACGAGGTCGGCGCCGTTCTGTTCGGTGCCGTCGACTCCATCAAGGAAGGCGACGAGTGCCGCACCACTGGCCGCATTATGGATATCCCCGTGAGCCGCGCCATGCTCGGCCGCGTCGTCAATCCGCTCGGCCAGCCCATCGACGGCCTAGGCGACATCGTCGCGACGCACCGTCGCCCCATCGAGTTCAAGGCCCCCGGCGTCATCGACCGTACCCCGGTGTGCGAGCCGGTTCAGACCGGTCTGCTCGCTATCGACTCCATGGTGCCTATTGGCCGCGGTCAGCGTGAGCTCATCATCGGCGACCGTAAGACCGGTAAGACCGCTATTGCCATCGACGCTATCCTCAATCAGCGCGGCAAGGGCATGGTCTGCATCTATGTAGCCATCGGCCAGAAGGCCTCCACGGTTGCCAACATCCGCGAGACCCTCGCTCAGCACGGTGCGCTCGACTACACCATCATCGTTTCGGCCACCGCTGCCGATTCCGCCCCTATGCAGTACATCGCGCCTATGGCCGGTGCCGCTATCGGCGAGTTCTTCATGTACAACGGCGAGGACGGTAAGCCCGCCAGCGAGACCAACCCCGGCGGCCACGTGCTCGTCATCTACGACGACCTGTCCAAGCAGGCTGTGGCCTACCGTCAGATGTCGCTGACGCTGCATCGTCCGCCCGGACGCGAGGCCTATCCTGGCGACATCTTCTACCTGCACTCTCGTCTGCTCGAGCGTGCCGTCAAGATGTCCAAGAAGAACGGTTATGGCTCCATGACGGCTCTTCCGATCATCGAGACCCAGGACGGCGACGTCTCGGCCTACATTCCGACCAACGTCATTTCCATTACCGATGGTCAGATCTACCTGCAGTCCGAGCTCTTCTTCCAGGGCCAGCGCCCGGCAGTCGACGTGGGTATTTCCGTGTCCCGCGTCGGTGGCGACGCGCAGACCAAGGCTATGAAGCAGGTCGCCGGCAACCTCCGTCTGGACCTCGCTTCGTACCAGGAGCTCGCCGGCTTTACGCAGTTCGGCTCCGACCTCGACGAGGCCACGCAAAAGCAGCTTACCCACGGCGCTCGCATGACCGAGCTCCTGAAGCAGCCGCGTTACAAGCCGTTTGAGGTTGGCGAGCAGATCGTTACGCTGTTCGCTGGCAACGAGGGCTTCCTGGATGACCTGGAGATCGCCGACGTGCTGCCTTTCCGTGCCGAGCTCATCGAGTACATGGACAATGGCTTTGGCTCGCTGCTCGACAAGGTTCGCGCCAAGAAGATCGATGATGACACCAAGGCTGAGCTCTTGCGCGTCATCGGCGACTTCAAGCAGCAGTTCATGGCCAAGCACCATTCGGATGTTTCTGGATCAGAGGAGAACTAAGCCCCATGGCCAACCTTCGCGACATTAAGAAGCGAATCTCCTCGGTTACCACGACCAAGCAGATCACGCGCACGATGGAGATGGTCTCTACGGCCAAGATCCGTCGTGCCCTCGATCGCTCCAAGCAGGCCGAGCCCTATAAGGAGGCGCTGACCGACGTCATGTTGACGGTCGCCGGCGACGCCTCCTGTTCGGGCACCGATCCCATGCTGCAGAAGCATGAGAGCGTCAAGCATGGCCTGATTGTCGTTATTGCCTCGGACCGCGGCCTTGCCGGCGGTTTCAATACGACGGTGGAGCGCACGGCCGAAAAGCTCGCCGCTTCTTGGGCGAACGACGGCATCGAGTGCGAGATCATCGCGTGTGGGCGCAAGCCGGCCACGTATTTCCGTGACCGCGCAAACGTCGTCATGCACTTTGAGGGCAACTCCTCTGAGCCCGATTTCAATCAGGCCCGCATGATCTCCTCTCATATCTGTGATGCGTATCGTGCCGGTGAGCTTGACCGTGTCGAGCTTGTCTACCACCACGCCAAGAACCGCGTGGATCAGGAGCTTCGCGTCGAGCATCTGTTGCCGCTCGACCCCGAGATGATCGCTATGGCCCACGGTCCGCGTAAGAACGAGACCGACGCCCCTAAGCGCATCTCGTCCACGTTCGAGTTCGTGCCCTCTCCCGAGCATGTTCTCGGCAAGCTTGTGCCGTCTTATATCCTGACGGTCATCTACCAGGCCCTGATCGATTCGGCGGCTGCCGAGCAGGGTGCACGCCGCAAGGCCATGCACTCCGCGACGGAAAACGCCACCGCGATCATCTCGACCCTTACCCGCACGTATAGTCGCGTGCGCCAGGCTTCGATCACGACCGAGATTAACGAGATCGTCGGCGGAGCCTCAGCATTGGAGGAACAGTAATGGCTAATAACACCGTAAAGCTTGCGGTCGAGGAAGCCACCAAGAAGACGACTGCCGGTGATGGTCGCATCGTGCGAATCATCGGCCCTGTCGTCGACGTCAAGTTTGACGGCGCGGTGCCCCCGATCTACAACGCGCTCACGGTCGAGGCCGAGACCCCGATCGGTCATCTGAGCACGATCCTCGAGGTCGAGAGCCAGCTTCCGGGCGGCGTCGTCCGCACGGTCGCCATGTCCTCGACCGACGGCCTGCAGCGCGGCCTCATCGCCACCGATACCGGTGAGCCCATGAAGATGCCTGTTGGCCCCGAGACGCTCGGCCGTATTTGGAACGTCATGGGCAAGCCCGTCGACGGCAAGCCCATGCCCGAGGTGGAGGAGTTCTACCCCATCCACCATGCAGCGCCCCGTTTCGACGAGCTCACCACCAAGACCGAGATCTTCGAGACCGGCATCAAGGCCGTCGACCTGCTCGAGCCCTACATCCGTGGCGGCAAGACAGGCCTGTTCGGCGGCGCCGGCGTCGGCAAGACCGTTCTGATTCAGGAGCTCATCAACAACCTCGCCCAGGAGCACGGCGGCACTTCGGTGTTCACCGGCGTCGGCGAGCGTACCCGCGAGGGCACCGACCTGTTCCTCGAGATGAGCGAGTCTGGCGTTATCGACAAGACCTGCTTGGTCTATGGTCAGATGAACGAGCCGCCCGGAGCGCGTCTGCGCATCGGTCTGGCCGGCCTTACCACCGCTGAGTATTTCCGTGATCGTGGCCAGGACGTTCTGCTGTTCATCGACAACATCTTCCGCTTCTCCCAGGCAGGTTCCGAGGTTTCCGCACTGCTGGGCCGTATGCCGTCCGCCGTTGGTTACCAGCCCACGCTGGCAACCGAGATGGGCGACCTCCAGGAGCGCATTACCTCGACCAAGACGGGCTCCATTACCTCCGTCCAGGCTGTCTACGTCCCCGCAGACGACCTGACCGACCCGGCACCTGCCACGACGTTTACGCACCTCGACGCCACCACGGTTCTTTCGCGTAGCATTTCGTCGCTCGGCCTGTTCCCGGCTATCGACCCGCTTGCGTCTTCCTCTGACGCTCTCGATCCCTCGATTGTCGGCGAGGAGCACTACCGTGTCGCCGTCAAGGTCCAGGAGCTCCTGCAGGAGTACTCCGACCTTCAGGACATCATCGCCATTCTGGGTATGGACGAGCTGTCCGAGGAGCAGCGCCTTACGGTCAACCGTGCCCGTAAGATTCAGCAGTTCCTCTCGCAGTCCTTCCACGTCGCCGAGAAGTTCACCGGCAACCCCGGTGTCTACGTCCGCGTCGAGGATACCGTCCGCTCCTTCGCCGAGATTGTCGACGGCAAGGCCGATGACCTGCCCGAGCAGGCTTTCCGCTATGCTTCCACGATTGAGGACGTGCGCGAGCGCGCCCGCAAGATGGGGGAGAAGTAGGTTATGCGTATCCGCATCGTGTGCCCCGTGAGCTGCGCCTATGAGGGCGACGCTGCGTTTGTGTCGATTCCGTCCACGGATGGCGAGTTTGGCGTTCTGCCTGCTCACTCCAGCGAGATCTGCACGATCGACCGCGGTTACGTTCGCGTTTCCGATAAGGCCATGGGCACTGTCGACCACACGTTTGCCGTGGCCGGCGGCTATGCCCAGGTTGCGGACGATGTCGTGACCGTTCTCGCCGAGCGCGCTTGCGATTTGGCGACCGTCGATGCCGACAAGCTTAAAGCTGATATTCAAGGTTTTGAAGAGAAGCTGGGTAATTTGTCGGAGGATGATGCACGCCGCGCCTACCTCTATAATGAAATCGCATGGTGTAAGCTCAAGCTTGCCCAATAGTCAAACGATTTAGCGTTCGACCATTTGCGAACACATCATGCCCGGGATGGCTCAGCCATCCCGGGCATGCTTTTTGAAAGGGTAGACCTTGGATATTATCCGCGTTGAGGGTGGCCACGCCATCGGAGGCTCCGTGCCCGTTTCGGGCGCCAAGAACTCCGCACTCAAACTCATGGCGGCAACG
The DNA here is from genome assembly GCA_902492935.1 of uncultured Collinsella sp. GTDB lineage: Bacteria > Actinomycetota > Coriobacteriia > Coriobacteriales > Coriobacteriaceae > Collinsella. The sequence continues at coordinate 54,854 of CABUNJ010000013.1, forward strand.
CTTCTGGCGCCGGGCAAAACGACGCTGCAGAACGTGCCCGATATTTCCGATGTCCACGTGATGGGCAAGGTGCTCAAGGGCATGGGCGCTACGATCGATGTTCTCGACGAGCACACGCTCGAGATTGATACCTCTCAGGTCGATTCTTGGGAGGCCCCCTACGAGCTCGTCGCTAAGATGCGTGCTTCCACCGCCGTCATGGGACCCCTGCTGGGCCGCTTCCATCGCGCCAAGATCGCCATGCCGGGCGGCTGCAACCTGGGTGCTCGCAAGATCGATATGCACATTCTTGGTCTTGAGGCCCTGGGCGTTGAGTTCGATACCGCCCACGGTTACATCAACGCTAATGCGCCCCAAGGTCTGCGCGGTACCACCGTCACGCTCGAGTTTGCCAGCGTCGGTGCGACCGAGAACCTCATCATGGCATCCGTGCGCGCGCAGGGCACCACGGTTATCGACAATGCCGCCCGCGAGCCCGAGATCGTCGATCTCGCCAACATGCTCAACGAGATGGGCGCCAAGATTGTCGGCGCGGGTACGCCCGTCGTGACCATCGAGGGCGTGGAAGAGCTGCATCCTGTTACCCATCGCGTAGTGGGCGACCGCATCGAGGCCGGTACCTTTATCGTTGCCGGTGCGTTGATGGCCGACGATCGCGGTGTCGATGTCACGGGCTTTTGCCCCATTCACTTGGGCATGGTGCTCAAGAAGATGGAGCTCATGGGTATCGACTGCGAGCGCGTCGAGGATGGCGTCCATGTGAACCGTGCCGAGTGTATCAAGCCGGTCGACATCCAGACGCTTCCGTTCCCCGGCTTCCCGACGGACATGCAGGCGCAGATTATGGTGCTCTCCGCCCTTGCCGACGGTAGCTCCGTTATCACCGAGAACATCTTCGAGAATCGCTTTATGTTTGCCTCTGAGCTGGTGCGCATGGGTGCCGACATTCGTATCGAGAGCCATCATGCCATGATTCATGGCGTCAAGGGCTTCTCGGGTGCACAGGTTACCTCGCCCGATCTGCGTGGCGGAGCGGCCCTCGTCGTAGCGGGCTTGATCGCCGACGGGACGACCGAGGTTTCGGCCATCCATCACATCAAGCGCGGCTACGAGCAGTTTGTCGAAAAGCTGCAGGCGCTCGGCGCGCATGTCGAGCATGCTACCGTCCCCGATCCCGTCATCTACTAATACAGGTTGCCTATGTTTAATAAAAAGCCCCTCGCGGATACCACCGCCCGAAGACCCTCAACTGGTGCGCAGGCCAAGATCTACAGTCGCGATAACGTGGCTCGCTATTCCGAGCGCGCTCGTCAACGTCGTCGTAGCCACACGATTCGTCACGTCGCGCTCATTGTCGTGCTTGGCGTGCTGCTGAGTGCCACTACCGCTGCCGGCCTGTGGTTTGCCACCATTATGGGCAAGCTCGGCGATTCTAATGTCATTACCGACAATCTGCGTCGGGTTCTGGTTGACACCGATGAGGCAAAGGATCCGTTCTACGTACTGCTTCTTGGCACCGACGGCCGTCCGGGCGAGGATACGTATCGTGCCGACTCGATTATCCTGGCACGCATCGATCCCACGCAAAAGCAGGCGACGCTCATTTCCGTTCCGCGCGACACCAAGGTCGAGTACAAGGGCGAGACCATGAAGATCAACGCCTGCCATACCGTTGGCGGCGCCGAGGCCATGGTCGAGGCGGTCAACGAGCTGTGCGGTGTTCAGATTTCCCACTATGCCGAGGTCAGCTTCGACGGTATGCAGGCGCTGATTGATTCGGTTGGCGGTATCGACATTAACGCAACCGATGATGTTGACGACCCCGAGCACCTGGATATTAAGATTACCGCTGGCCAGCAGCATATGGACGGCGCCACCGCCCTTACCTATGCCCGCTGCCGCTACACCTATGCCGACGGCGATTACACGCGCATGCGCCACCAGCGTCAGGTGCTTGGCGCCCTTGCCAACCAGATTCTCAATAACTTCGATGCCACGAAGATCTTTGGCCTGGTCAACTCGCTGTCCGATATGCTCGTAACCGATATGAGCGTTCAGGATATCGTGGCTACGGTCAACGCCATGCGCGGTATGGATGTCGACGGTATCTACTCGGCCAACCTGCCCTCGTACGCCGACGACAGCACCATGATCGACGGTGTGAGCTACGTCTTTGTCTACGAGGACGAGCTCAAGGAAATGATGGAGCGCGTCGATGCCGGCAAGGATCCCAAGGGTCCCAACACCATGGGTCTTTCCGACGGTTCCAGCTCTACGATTGGCGACCTGAACAACAACACGTCTGACGACTACGCAAACGGTACCGCAACCTCATCGGTCAGCTCTGACGATTCCGATGACTCAAACGATTCGAGCGATTCGGACTACTACGAAGAGCCCACCGGCGACGGCAACGGCTACGAAGCCAACTACTAAGTTACGCGGTTTTACCAAACCGCGTAACCGCTTGACGCTGCGCGGGCCGCATTTGGACAATCTGACGTTCAACTTCAAGGGCGCGACCAGAAGGTCAGCGCCCTTTCGTTTCACGTCACCTTGTCTCAAATGCGACCCGCTCGCTGGCGTTGCCAATACATCGGCGTTGCCGGAGTAGTCATTGGGGACGTTCTTGTTTGACTAGTCGTCTAAGAACGTCCCCAACTTCTATTTCCCCTTGCACCAAAAACCGCCCCGTTCTCGGTTTTGAGGACGGGGCGGTTTTGCTTACCTAGATTGTTCGAGTTCCCTATGCAAAGCGGGCGACGAGCTCCTGGAGCACGTCGGTCATCTTGACGAGCGAACTGACCGGGACGAACTCGTTGACGCCGTGGTAGCAATAGCCGCCGGTGGAAAGGTTGGGACAGGGCAGACCGCGGAACGACAGCTGCGCGCCGTCGGTGCCGCCACGAATCGGCAGCACTTGGGGCTCAACGCCGCAGGCAAGGTAGGCTTCCTTGGCAACATCAATAAGCTCGGGATAGTCACGAACGATCTCGGCCATATTTCGATACTGCTGCTTAATCTCGACCGTCACGCGCTCCTCACCCAGACGCTGGTTGAGCATCGAGGCGGCGGCATCAATAAGATCGAGCTTCTGCTGGAACTTGGCGGCGTCATGGTCGCGGACGATATAGCGCGCTGTGGCGTGATCGACGGTCGCAGATACACCCTCAAGGTGATAAAAGCCCTCGTAGCCTTCCGTATACTCTGGGCGCTGCACGTAGGGGAGCAACGCGTTGAAGTCGCAGAACAGATTGCCTGCGTTGACCATACGGCCCTTGGCGTCGCCCGGGTGGATGGACTGGCCCTCAAAGCGGACGGTCACCTCGGCGGCATTGAAGCACTCCCACTCCAGCTCGCCGATGGGGCCGCCGTCGACCGTGTAGGCGTACTTGCAGCCAAAGGTATCGATATCCAACAGCTCGGCTCCGTGGCCGATCTCCTCGTCAGGGCAGAAGCAAATGCCGAGTGCGGGATGGGGCAGAGAAGGGTCCTGAGCGATACGCGCGACAAGTGACATGATCTCGGCGACGCCTGCCTTGTCGTCCGCGCCCAGCAGCGTGGTGCCATCGCTGCAGACCAGGTCCTCACCCGCGAGGTCGTTCAGGGCGGGAAGCTTGGCGGTACTCATGGCAACGGGCTTACCGTCAACCGTGCCGCAGACCAGGTCGCCGCCTTCGTAGTGTACGATGTGCGGTTTCACGCCGGCACCCGGTGCAACTTCGGTGGTGTCGAGATGGGCGATCAGGCCCAGGGCGGGCTTGTCCTCAGCGCCCGCACTTGCGGGGATATGCGCGCAGACATAGGCGTGCTCGGTCACGTGGGCATCTTCCGCACCAAGCTCGCGCAGCTCTTCAGCCAGCACGTTGGCAAGGTCAAACTGAACGGCGCTCGAGGGTACCTGGTCGCAGTTTGCATCCTCGGACTGCGTGTTGATCTGGACGTAGCGCAAAAAGCGCTCGAGGACATCGGGGTTCGTGGTGGTGTTTTCCATAAAGACCGCTCCAATCTTGGTCGTCGTGTGCAACAAGAACTCTAGCACGGTATGCCACGGCATACCGCGACGCTTGGATGGGGTAGAATCAGCCATTGAATGCAGAAGGGACGGAAGATCATGGATACGACAAATAGCTCGCGCGAACTGCATCTGACGGTGGCGAACGAAGACTACTTGGAGTGCATGGTTCGCATTGAAAGCGAAGAGGGGGAAACCAACGGTGTGCGATCGGTCGACATCGCGCAGCGCCTTGGCGTCTCCAAGGCATCGGTCAATAAAGCGGTTTCGGCGCTCAAGGCATCCGAGCTTGTCGAGCAATCGCACTACGGCAAGGTAATCCTGACCGATCGCGGCCGCGAGGTTGGCACGGCTATCTGGTACCGTCATCGCCTCATCCGCACGTTTTTGGTTCAGGAGCTCGGTGTCGAATTTGAGCGAGCCGATTCCGAGGCCTGCATGATGGAGCATGCGCTATCCGAGGACACGATGAGCCGCTGGCTCGCCTATCTCGAAAAGCAGGGAATCAGCGTCGAGGAATAGCGGGATATATATGGATACGAGTTATTACAACCGCTTTGGTGCCGAGGAACTTGCGCGCCGCTTGTCGAGCGAGACCTTGTTGGCGCAGGGCCCCATGGGCAGTGTTTTGTTGAGTGAGTACGATGCCGCCGACATTCCACCGGCGTTTTGGAATCTGGCGGAGCCGCAGACCGTTTCTCGTATCCATCGCTTGTATGTCGCCGCTGGCGCGCAGGTGCTCATTACCAACACCTTTCAGGCATCGAGCTATGCCCTCAAGCACGACCAGATTGCGCCGTCCGTGGCGGAGGTCAATCGCGGGGCCGTCGACGATGCCCGCCAGGCGCACCCTCAGCTGCTGCTGGGCTCGATGGGCCCGATCGGTATTGAGTGGTTTGCCGAGGACTCTGCCGAGTATCGTGAAATCCGAGGCATTGCGCGCGAACAGGCGCACGCCTTGCTCAATGCCGGCGTTGACGGTCTGCTGATCGAGACGGTGACGTCTATCCGTAATTTGCAGCCCATGCTTGCCGGTGCCCGAGATGCCGCCGACGGTATGCCTGTTCTGGTGAGTTTTGTCGTTGACGATAAAGGCGACCTGTTGGGCGATGGCCTCAACATCGAGGCAGCCGTTTTGTACGCCGAAAAACACGGCGCAAACTCGATTGGTGTTAATTGCTGTTCGCTTGCGGCCGCGAACGCGGCGGTGCCCAGGATGGTTGCATCGGCGACTACTCCCGTCACGGTGCGTCCCAACGTAGGCGATCCGGTCCAGACTCAGGATGGCCCCGTATGGCACGAGAACCCCGAAGCTTTCGCGCGCGCATGCATCGAATGGAGACATGCCGGTGCCGCAATGGTGGGCAGTTGCTGCGGAACCACGGCAATCACTACGGCAGCGATGGCCGAGGCGCTCGATATATAAAGGGCAAAACCGCTCCATACGGGGCGGTTTTTTTATTGCCTGCATGTCCTCGGCAGCATTTGCCCAAATGGTGAATGCTGGTGCCGGCAGGTTGCCGAGTGCATGTTGCGGGTATACCCCATGCGTACCATGATCCAAACGCTGTGAGGTGTCTGCGCGTGTGCGCGATAATTCATTTTGGAACTGACGGTTGGCGCGCTCGCGTCGATGAGGACTTCACTGCCGATAACGTTGCCCGTATCGCCGATGCCGTCGGCGAGTTGTGGCAAAAGACCAATCCGGGCAAAACGGTATATATAGGGTTCGACACCCGGCCCCTGGCGAGCGAGTTCGCTGAGCTTGCGGCGGGCGTGCTAGCAGCGCACGGGCTGGACGCCGTGCTCGCTTCGCGACCTGTTCCGACCCCTGCCCTTACGTGGGCGGCGGCTTATGACGGTGAGGCGTGCGGCGCGCTCATGGTGACGGGGTCCCATCATCCGCAGGGTTATCTGTGCCTCAAGATTCGCATGGGTGACGGCTCGACCGCCAACCAGGATGTCATCGAAGAGCTCGAAGAGACCGTGGCTCCCGAGCCAATGGGGATCGAGGGGCAATATCGCACCGCGGATATCATTCCTGACTATATGCAGGCGGTGGCATCGTTTGTCGATGCCGAAGCCATCCGCGCCGCGCACCTGCGCGTGGTTGTCGATCCCATGGGCGGCGCAGCCCAGGGCTATCTAGCCGATTTGCTGCGCGAGCTTGGCGTTGAGGTGCACGAGATTCACGCCGGGCAGGCGTCTGACCAAGAAGATATCTGCCCCGACCCCGTTGAGCCTTGGGTGGACGCTTGCGAGCGCACGGTTATCGAGGACGGAGCTTGCGCTGGCCTGGTGACCGACGGCGACGCCGACCGTATCGGCGCGGTTGACGAGCGCGGCAGATATATACATCCGCATCAGATCATGGCGCTCGTTTTGGGCGACTTGGTTCAATTTCGTAATTTGGAGGGGCGCGTCGTCGTCAATCTTTCATGCTCGACGCTCGTGCGTCGCATTGCCGAGGCGCTTGGCTGCCGCGTGACCGTCAAACCAGTCGGTTTCAAATATATAGCGGCGGAGATGAAGAAGGGCGGCGTCCTCATAGGCGGCGAAGAAGCCGGTGGTATCGGCATCGCCGCGCATATGCCCGAGCGCGATGGAATCCTCGCCTGTCTGATTCTGTGTGAGCTTATGGCAAAGACGGACGCGCCTTTGGGCGTTCTGGTCGACCAACTCGAGGACAGTTTTGGTAAGACGAGTTACGGTCGACGCGATTTACGCCTTGAGGCCGAAGATGCCGAAACGTTACGAACCCTGCTGCCGGGCGTAAACCCCAAGTCGATTTGTGGCAAGGTGCCGCAAAACGTTAGTCATATGGATGGCTTGCGTTTGGCATTCGAGGATGACACGTGGCTGCTGGTCCGTCCTAGTGGGACCGAACCAGTGGTGCGCGTCTACGCCGAGGGGTTCTCGGTGGAAGAACGCGATGAGTTGCTCGATGCTGGCTGTGCTTTAGCTAGGGGGACGTATCCGCTTTAACCATGAGACTGCCTTATATAAAGAGATGCTCGGCGAGCGGTAGTTAACGGCTGGCAAACGTTAGTCGAATCCCGAGATGTGTAGGAAATGTGTACGCCCAGATTCCCGCCCGCGGGGCCCCTCCGGTCTGGCAATATATCTCCTTGCCGCGCGGCCCGGTCG
>CABUNJ010000014.1 GCA_902492935.1 uncultured Collinsella sp.
GCCCGCTGAGCTGGGCCTATGCCGGAATCTCTCCCACAGAAACCACCGAAGAGCCAGAAAAAGCGTATGCAGCCATGCAGGAAGCGCTCAAAAAACTCGAGGCCGCTAAAAACGCCGCAAGTCCCGAGAAAATTGCGGAAATCGATGATGACATTGCCGCATTTCAAGAACTCTACGACATGGTGGTGGCGGAAGCCGCCAAACGGAGGGAACCCCTTCCCGCCATGCAAGCGAACGTCGATGCAGCCCAAGCCAAATACGATGAGGCCCACAACCGGACAAGCGGCCTTCAGGCAGAATTAGATAAGGCACTTGAAGCACTCGGCGGCGAGGAGCCCAGCACAGCTATTAAGGAGCATATTAAGCAGTTGCGCATGGAGATCATGACGGCAGAAAGGCGAGAAGAATCTTGTAAAGATGATCTTCACCGCTACCAACGCCGGCTCGAAAGCCAGGAAAAACAGGTTCAGTATTTCGAAAGTGAGGCAAAGGAAGCTAAAGCCCACATCGACGAGGACATAGCCAAGCGAAATGCGCTCCTCGGCGATTTGGAAAAGGCGCAAGCGGCCTATGACGACGCCTGCAAAGCATACGAAGAGGCAAAGGCCGCGGCAGACAAGGCCACCTCGCCCGAGATAACGAAACCGACCGAGACGACAAAACCCTCCAGCTCAGCGCAGCCGGCCGAAACGGCACAGCCCGCCAGCTCGCCCGCGACCGGCAAATACGCTCCATTGAGCTCCACCAAGCAAGCAAATACGACCACCGGCAAGCTCGCGAACACGGGCGACACAGCGCCGAGCGCAATCGCACTCGCAGGAATCGCCGCCGCAGGCCTCGGAATAACCGCCACGGGTGTACGCCGCCTCAAGAACTCAAAATAGCCGCCAGAGCATACCATCTTCGCCAATCCACAAACCCAGAGACAAAAGAGGTCCGTTTCCCTAGGGAAACGGACCTCTTTACTTGTAAAAACAAACGGTAATGCCGCCATCTCTTGAACCACGTAGCCACCGCGCTCCAGACAACGCCAACGAGCAGCAAAAAGCACGGGATTCAATTCTTCAGATAAATGTGACCCTTCAGGCGGTTTTGGTCGGCTACCCGCGAGTGCCGGCAGGACGCTTGGTAGTCGAGCGATCCCGCAGGCGAAGCCGAGGACCAGCGAGACACCAAGCGCCCTGCCGGCACTCGCGGGTAGCCGCGGCACCAAAAAGCGCCTGCGCACTCGATGGATTCGGATGCCCGACAGAGGCTCCTTATGGCTGCTTCCTTCCGGACCTGACCAGATTCGGAACATGTCGTCATCCGAACCCATCGAACGCGCTAGGCGCTCGGTATATCTTACCTGCTCCCGCCCGCCACGGCAAGTGGGGCGAACCCATCGGATGGATTCGCCCCACTCGTGCATATCCCTAACGGCGCTTGCGGTACAGGACCGCGCCGCTCACTGCGGCCAGCGCGCCGATGCCGGCCATGGCACCGAGCGCCTCGACCGGCAGGCTGCGGTCGCCGGTGTCGGGCATACCACCCTTGGAGCCGTCGCCGCTAGAGCCGCTGCCGGAGCCGTTATCTGAACCGCCGTCTGAGTCGCCGCCCGGCGTGCCGGGGTTCTCGGGGGTGCCGGGGGTCCCGGGATTCTCGGCATAGCTGTTGGTGAAGACCGGCGGCATGTTGGCGTCGCCCTCGTAGGAGACCTTCGCCGACAGATAGCCCGTCTTGGTGCCGTCGGCCGCCTTGTCGCTCACCGTGACGACGATCTTGTGCACCGCCTTGTCGTAGGTCACGTGCGCCTGGCCGTCGTCGACCTCGCTCACCGTGAAGGTGTAGGTGCCGGCCTGCTTGAAGGTCAGCGCATCGAACGCGACGCTGCCGTCGGCGGCATTCTTGGCGGTCGACATGACCTTGCCGTCCCGGCTCTTGAGCTCAAAGCTAAACTGGCCCGCCTTGAGCTCGGCGCCCTTGAGCACCTTGGCGGCACCCAGCTTGAGGGTGACGGGCGCGGCCTCGTAGCCGTTGGTGAAGGTCACCGAGGTGTCGTTCGCGGCATTGCCCTCGGCATCCATGAGCTCGTGCTTGACGGCGAGCGTGCCGTTACCGGCGTCGACAACCGTCGTGCGCACGCGATACGTCGTCTTGTCGTACGTCACGCCGCCCGCCGTGCCGGCGACCTCGCGCAGCTCATAGCTGTGCGTGCCGGGCGCGGTGTAGGTGACGGGGCTGAGCGCGACCGTGCCGTCGGCGGCGTTCTTGCCCGTTGCCGCGACGCTCTCACTGCCGTCGGCGACAATCTCGACCAGCTGGAACTCGAACTCGCCCTCGGTCAGGTCACGGCCCTTAAGCTTCTTGCTCACCGCGATCCGGTCGGTGACGGAGCTCGGCGTCGGGTTCACGACGTAGGTGTTGGTGAACTCGAACGCGCCCTTGCCCTCGGGCGTGCCCTCTGCGGGCAGGACCTCCGCGGCGAGCGTGCCCGCGTTGGTGTCCTCGACCACCTTGATCGTGAAGGTCCTGATCGCCGTCGCGTCATTGACCACGCCGTCGACCGAGCCGGATTCGCTCACCCGGTAGGCGAACGTCTTGGTACGCAGGCCGTCGCCGTCGATCTCGACGTCATCGAGGTCGCTCGGCTGCTTAAACGTGACGTGGCCCAGCTCGACGTTGCCGGCGGCGTCGTTGGTCGCCTCGGTTACCGTCTTGCCGGAGGCGTCGACCGGCGCGGGCGCGCCGTCCAGCGGCTCAATCTTAAAGGTGTACTTGCCCTCGATGTCGGCCTGCGTGAGGCCGAGTCCGGCCTGGCCGAACGCCAGCGTCTTGGTACCCGCGAGGTCGACTGTCGCCTCGTTGGTGCCGTAGCCGTTCACGAACGACAGCGTGCCGCCGGAGCCCTCGGGGTAGACCACGCTAACGTCCAGCCCGCCCTTGCCGTTATCGGTCACCTTGACCGTGATGTCGAAGCTCGAGGCGGCCGCCGTCACGCCCGCGGGCAGCCGGTCCGTGCCGTCCTCGGATACGGTATAGGGAATGGCCCAGGAGCCGTCAGCGGACCTGGCGGCGGTGCCGTCCGCCACCATCTGCTCGAGAGAGTCGGTGGTGTAGGCGATGGGCGAGAACGAGAGCCCCGCGGCCTCGCCGTCGCCGGAGGCCCGGTTGGTCGCGGTCGCGACCACGTCGCCCCGGGCGTCGCGGACGGAGAACGAGAACTCGCCCGCCGCCGCGGCGCGGCCTGTCAGCGTCTTGGTGGCATTAATTGCCACGCTGCCCTCGCCGCCGAGCACGCCGGTGGCCTCGTAGGAGTTCTGGAACGTGACCGTCACGGGCGCGGGCGTCGCCGCGGCGTCATCTGCCGTGGAGACCTCGCTGTGTGCGACCTCGACACCGTCCTTGGCAACCGTGGTCGTGACCGTGAGCCTGCCCGTCGCGGCGTCGTAGCCGGGCGCGATGGTCACCGTGCACGGCGCGGTGTCGTTGGTGTAGCCCTCGCCGCCGAGCTTGGTCTCGGTGACGGTGAAGCTGTAGGTCTTGCCCGCGTCGGCGTCGGTGAACTTCACGTCGCTCTCCGCGGCACCGCCGATGAGGTCGACCAGGTCGGCCTTCCCATCGTCAGCCGCGGCCACGGCGTAGGCGTCCTTGTCGGTCTTGAGGCCGAGCTTGACGGCCGTCTCGGCGTCCGCGGCCACGGTGAAGGCGAACTGCCCCGCCTCCATGGCGCGGCCGGAGAGCGTCTTGGACAGGCGCACGCCCGCGCGGGCCGAGTAGTCGAGCTCGGTCGTGTAGGTGTTGACGAAGTCGCCGCCGCTCACCTCCGCGATCGCGGGCGTCGTGGCCGTGAGGTTGCCGGAGCCGTCGTCGGTCACGGTCACCGTCATCATAGCGACGTGGCCGTCGTAGGCCACACCGGCGATGGCAGAGCCGTCATCGGGCCTGACCTCGCGCACCGTGTAGGTGAAGGTCTTGGCGCGCACGCGCTTGCCGCCGACCTCGGCGAACCCGGCGTCCTTGATGTCGTTAAGCGTGTAGCGGATGGCTCCGAAGTCGAAGGCGACCCTATCGCCCGCCTTGGTGCCGGCGGCCGTCACACTTACGGTCTTGGAGCCGTCGGCGGAGCCCTCGGGCATGGGAGCGCCGTCCTCGCCCGTGAGCGCGAACTGGAAGCTATCGCCCTCCGCCCAGTCGCGGCCCTCGAGCGTCTTGGTGAAGAGTCCCGCGGTGGAGACGTCTCTGCCCTCGGTGGCCGTTCCGTACGTGTTGGTGAATGCGACGGTCGCGCCGTCCTCGGTCACGGCGCCTTCGGCCTTGGAGCCGTCAGCCCCGTTGACCGTGGTCGTGTAGCCCTCGGCGGCATCCTCGGTCACGGTGTAGTGCGCGCCCACGGGCAGGCCGGCGACGGTCTTCTCCCCGCCGTCCTTGAGCGTGAAGGTCGCCTTGCCGTCCGTGAACGTCACGGCGTGCTCGCCCTTGCCGAAGGTGCCGGAGACGGGCTCGCCGTCCCCGTCGGCCAGCGCGACCGTGAAGCCGAACTCGCGCTGACTGTCGCCACCGACGACCGTCTTCTTGACGGTGAGGCTGCCGGTCTTGGCGGTGTTGGTAAAGACCGCTGCCTCGACCGTGCGCCCAGCGGCGTCGCCCGCATCGTCGGTCAGCTGCGCAATCTCGGTCTTGGCAGACAGCTTGCCGGCGCCATTGTCGGTCACCGTGACGGTGGCGCGATAGGTGGCTTTCGAGAACGTAAGCGCCGTCTCGTCACCCGCCTGCTCGGCAATCACATAGGTGTAGGTACCGGGCTTGGTGTACTCGATGGTGCCGAAGTTGCCGACCTGGGCATCCTTGTGCAGCTCAATCGTCGACACGCCCTCCTTGGCGCCCTTGGGCATGGGCGCCTCACCCTGGGCAGTCAGCGTCATGGTAAAGGCATCCGCCTTAGTCCAGTTGCGTCCGGAGATCTTCTTTTGCACCTTAAAGGCATTTTCCACCTTCGTGGACTCCACGCTGTAGACGTTGGTGAAGCCCACCTGCGTCGCCTGTCCGACGGTACCCTTCTGGGGGTTCGCCTGATCGGCAACCGCAAAGCCGTCCTCGCTCGTCATGAGCTCACCCTTGGAGTCGAGCTCCTGCACCTCGTAGTGCGTACCCGTGGGCAAGGTAACCGTGACAGAGCCGCCGGCCTTAAGCGCGATGGTGTCACCGCTCTTGATCTGTCCACTTACATAGGTGCCATTGGTGCCGCCGGGGCGACCAGCGAACGCAAAGGTGCCGGCCAGAGGCGTTGTGCCATCGGCCTGGTAGAGCAGCACCTTAAAGGTAAATGCCTTGTTGGGCGCGGTGATGCCTTCGGCGGCCGTGACCGTCTTGCTCAACGTCAGGCGCCCGTCAGAAACCTGATCGGTAGTGGTGTTGGTCTTGACGGCAGGCTTGTTGCCGACCGTCACCGACGCCTGGTTGGAGATGTCGCCCGAAGCACCACCGCTCTTAAACGCGTCCTCGGTCACACGGACCTTAAACTGAACCGTGCCCTCCTTGCCGGCGGGAACGTCCGTCAGCTTCCAAGTGAGGTTGCCGTCGTTGTCCTTGGAGCCGGCATCCTTATGGTCGCCGGCGAACTCCACGAACTCGGTTCCCGCGGGAACGGCATCGGTGATCATCACCGTGGCAGACGCGCCCTCGGTGTTCTTGTAGCCGATGGTGTAGGTGAGCTCATCACCCAGCGCCACACCCGACCCCGTTGAATCCTGAGCATCGCTCTCGGACTTCTTGGGCACGTAATTGGTCGTGGTGCCGGTATAGCTCTTGTTGTCAACCGTTACGGTAGCTTTGTTCTCAACGGTGCCGACCGCACCCTGGGCATCCTTCACAGCGTCCTCGGTAATCTTGACGCGCACGCGCACCGAACCGTGGCTGCCCGCAGGCTGCTCACCCAGGTTCCAGGAAAGCGACTGACCGCTCGCAGCGCCCTTATCGGCATACTCTCCCTCAAAGGCCTCGAACACGACGCCGGCAGGAAGCTCGTCGGTCACGGTCACGTTGGCCGGAACCAGGTTACCAGCTGCATCGGCCTCGGTATTGACCCAGTTGATGGTATAGACGTAGGAGTCGCCCACAGAGAGCAGCTGCCCGTCGCTTTCCGCATCGGGCTTCGCGACTGTGCCGATCGTCTTGACCTTGTCACGCGTGTTGTGGAAAACGATCTTGCCGTTCTCGGTGCCGTCGCGATAGGTCACCTTGGACGTAAGCTTGCCGTTGTTGTTATCGGTCACCTCGAGCAGCACGCGGCACGTCGCGGACGTGTCCACGGGACGCACGCCCTCGGGCAGGTTGGCCAAGCGCTCCTTTGCCACCAGGTTAAAGCTGTAGGTGGTGGTGTGGTCGGCATTGTGGCGCTTGGTGGCAACGCCATCGTTGACGGCGCCGGCAAGGTCAATCGTCTGCTCATGAGTTCCGCTGGTAGCATCGCCAAGCTTAAAGTTAACCTTACCAAAGTCGACTGTAGCGGTACCGTTCTTGGCCGCCTGAGTCGTGCCCTCATCCATCTTTTCGAGCGAGCCATCGACCTTCTCGGCATACAGGTCAAACGTATACTGGCCAGCCTCGATCTTGTCGCCGGAATCCATTACCTTCTCGGCAGTAAGACCGTCGAATGTTCCGGTCGCAGCGTAGCTGTTGGTAAAGGACACCTGGGCCTTGGCGGTACCGCTCTCGGAGCTAAACTTCGCATCAGCGGAAAGCTCGACGTTCTTGGCGTCATAGTGCTTGGCCGTGGTCACGGTATAGAGCGAACCATCGCGGCGATTATTAACCGCAATCTCTACCATCCAATAGGTGGAGTCGTATGTATAGCCGCCTTTGCCGCCGCCATTCTCGACAACCTTGTAAGTAAACGTCTTACCCGCATCTTCCGTCGCAAAGGTCAGGCCACCCAAAATGCCGGTATGGGACGTGCCATCGGCCTGCGGCTCATCGTTTGTCACGGTGAGCTTGCCCTCATCTGCGCGCAGCAGCTTGTTGAGCTTATCGGTCGAGGCGGCGTCTTCGCCCGTTACCGTAAAGCCAAACATGCCGGCATGCAGGTCGTGCCCGTTGAGCGTCTTGACGATCTCCAGACCGCCCTGGAGCTCGTAGCTCGTCGAGGTGCGATACCTATTGGTGAAGATGAAGCCTTCCGAGCCGGTCGCGCCATCGGCGCGGGCCACAAGCTTGCCGCCCTCATCGGTTACGGTAATGGTCAAGGTATAGATGTGCGCGTCATACGTCCACTCGCCGAGGCCGCCATTCGGGGCCAGCTCGTTAATAGCAAACTTATACGTGCCCGGCTTGTTAAAGGTGAGCTTCGAGAAGTCGAGCTTATAGTGCTCCCCGTCCTTGAGACCCTCCTTCGTTTGTGTCTTCTCAACGTAGCCGTTGTCCGCACTCATCGAAGAGCCGGTAATGAGATTGCCGCTGATGGCAGCTTTGGTAGCATCGTCAGCCGCGGTCATGGCAAAGGTGAACTTGCCCGGAGCATCGGCACCGGCAACCACCTTCGTCACGGACGGGGTGTAGGTTGCCGCCTCGGTGACCGTATAGGTGTTCTTGAATTTGACCGTCGTGACACCGGTGGACGTTGCACCCGACGGATAGATCCACTGGCCCTCGAGCTCGTCCTTGCCATCGACCTGCTTGCTTACCGCTGTCGTGACTCTAAGCGTACCGTCGCCGCCATCCGCCACGACAGCCTTAACCGTATGGACCGTCTTGTCGTACGTATAGCCCGTCGCCTTGTCGTCAATCTCACTCACCGTATAGGTGAACGTCTTGCCGGCATCATCTTGAGTGAAGGTCAGCCCGCCCGCAGGTACCAAACTTACGGTCTTGGGAACGTTGGCCTCGACATTTGCGGTCTCAAAGACCTTGCCATTCGTGGAAATGCCAACCTTGCTGGCAGACGTCTCGTCAGCAGGCTTGACGATATAACGGAACGAGCTCTTAGGCGAGCCAAAAATGGTCGCGTCCTTGGGATACGTCAACGTCTTCTCGATCCACAAACCGCCAGCGGCGCCATAGTCGAGACTTGCCGTGTAACGATTCACAAACGAGACAGTAGGCGTCGTGGCGCCGGCCTCACTTGCATCGTACTGCTGCACGTAAGTATGCGAATCTTGCTTGAGCTGGACGATCTTTTCGTCCGTCAGCGCGCTCGCGTCGGCGCCGTCGCCCAGCAGCTCCGTCACACCCGCACCCTTGAGCACGGTCGTCACGGTGCAGAGCTTAGCGGGGTCGTTCTCGCGTGCAAGAACCTTGACGAGCACGATAGCGTCACCAGTGTAGCCGGTGTCATAGGTGTAGCCGGCAGCCGCGGGCTGGTTCTCGTGGATGCGATAGGCAAACGTACGACCCAGGTCCTGTTCCGTGAGCTTACGGGCAAAGAGCTTCTCCGCCCCACTCGCGCTCACCACGGTACCGGACACGCCGGCCCCCGCAGCCGTATTGGACAGGCTGGCCTCGGCGCCGTCGACCGACGTCTGAACGCCGTTGTACCAAAGGCCCGTCACGGCAAAGGTAAACTGGCCCGCGGTAGAGGCGCGACCCTCAAGGGTCTTGCTCACCGTCACGCCATCAAAGGTGCCCGATGCATGGTACGCGTTGGTAAAGGCAGCCTTGTCGGTTACGATCTTGTCCGCATCGGAGGCACCGGTGTTGGCGTAGGTCATGCTCGACACACGCAGCATGCCCGTGTGGTTGCCCGACTCATCCAGATCGGTCACTACAACGGTCGCGCGTGTGGTGTGCTTGTCCATGGACATGCCCGCCTGGACATCCTGCGCAGCGTTCTCGGTGATGTTGAAGCTAAAGGTGCCCGCGCGGTTGAACGTCACGGTCGGGACGGCTTCGGTGCCAAAGGCGAACGATGCCACGCGTCCCGGCTCGGGCGCGCTGGCGACGGCCTGGTCTGCGTTAACGACAACGTTCCCGTCCTCTACCGCCTGAGCAGTGGTCTTGCCCAAACCGGTCACGCTAGCATCGTCCGCAGCAGCGGTAAGGTTAAAGGTATAGCTCTCGTCCTGGTTCCAGTCACGACCGCTCACGGTCTTTTGGCCCTGCAGGGTCGCGCTCGTGGGATCCACACTATATATATTGGTAAAGGAGGGCGTGACATTCGTGTCCAGCTGCTTTACCGAGCCGTCTTCTGCAATCTTGTAGTACTCGATCGAGGTCTGGATGCCGGCGCCCTTCTTGGCGTTGCGCACCACGGCGTAATAGATCGATCCGTCGTAGGTCATGCCCGTAACACTGCCGGGATTCTCCTCAGTAAACTTGTACACGTAGGCGCGTCCCGCATCCGCCTTGGCGGTATAGGAGATCGCCGGCCATGTCACCGTACCGTCGGCGTTGTTGCCCACGGTCGCAGTGTTGCCCTCGGGCATGGGAGCCGTCACGCGCGAATCGACCGTCTTGGGGTTGAACACAGCTTTGACGTCCGCATAGCCGCCCATACCCTTGAGCGTAAAGCTAAAGGCGTCCTGGGAAAGCGGGAAACTCCCGGCGTTGTCGGTCAGGATCTTTTGGGCATGGATGATGATCTTCTTTTCGTGCTCGTCATAACGGTTGGTGAAGGTCGCGATCTTATCGGCAACCTCTGCGGCAGCCGGTTCGTCTGCGTCATCGCGCACCTTCACCACCTTCACGCTCGTAACGACCAGAGCGCCGGCGTGGTTATCATCCACCACAACCGTCGCGGTATAGACGGCAGCAGAATAGCTTATGCCATCCGCCCCGGCATCGGAGCCGGGGATAACCTCCCTGATGGTATAGGTGTAGGTGCCCGGCTTGGTATAGGTAATATCGCCAAACGTTGCCGTCTGGGTCTTCTCGGTGAGCTCGACTGTCTCCACTTTGCTCTTGGCGTCTTTCGGCATGGGAACGCCGTCCTCAGCCGTAAGCCGCACGGTAAAGGAATCGCCATCGGCCCAATCGCGACCTTCGAGCACCTTCTTGGCGCTCAGACCGTCTTTGGCCTTAAGCGTTACCGAGCTGGCGCTGTAGTTGTTGGTAAACTCGAGTTTGTTGCTCGCAGGGATCTCCCCGTCCACGAGCGCTGCAATCTTACCCTCGATGGTGTTGCCAGTTCCCGACCGCTCCTTGCCGCCGACCTTGCGGCTCACGAGGCTAAAGCCAGCCGGAAGCACCGACTCGTCGGCAGAGCCGGTCACAGTGTTGACGATACTCGCCAGTATGTCACCGTTGGACGCCTCGCGCTTGGTAGTGAGCTCGCTCACGCTATAGCTGGCACCCTTCTTAAGGCCGTATACGCGGATGGTCTCGCCGGCCTTGATGGAGTGGGTGTCGCCGTTCCTAAGCTTAAAGGAATTGCCCACAGCGTTGCCGCTCGCATCGAACACATGCGCCTCGTAGCCCTTCTGGGACTCCGGCAGGGTGAACTTAAACGTAAACGTCAGATCCTTGTTATTCGCATCCTTAGTGGGTGCAGTAAGACCAGTATCTGCCGTCACCGTCTTGGTCACCTGCAGAGGTGCCACGCGACAATCGGTATACTGCACGGCCGTTGCCGTGGTAAAGAGATGATTGAGCTGGAGTGTGCCCAGCTTAGTACGGGTCTTGGAGGCATCGTCTATATATGCTGAATCGTCTTCTTGATAAAGGGCCATGCGGTTGATGCCCGTATCGGCAAAGATGGTCGCCAGCTGGCCGTCGCGCTCGCCACCGTCCTCGACATAGCGCAAGACGGTCTTGGCACCTTGCGTCGTCTTGTCATAGCGCATATGCATCAAGTCGTCCGCCAGAGAAGGCGTCACGCCCTTGGCAGTGCTCGTCTGGCCCCACGTCAGGTTACCCTTGACATCTGCACCAGTCGCGCTCTGCAGCTTGCCCTTGATGTGCGTCAGCGTATTATCGATCGAGTCGGGAGAGCCAAACTGCGCCAACGAGGCAATCAGCGAACCCGGGCCGCTCATGCTGCGCACGCCGTCGTTCTCCTCACCGGCGTCCACGTATACGCCTGAATCATCCACGATTACCTTGGTGATAGCGTTGTTAATCTCATAACCATCCGGGCTTTTAGACTCACGCAGGTAGTACGTACCCTTGATAAGGGGTGCATGCTTTGTCGAATCGAGCGGGAAGCATGCAGCACCCTCAATGTCATACGGATAGGTCATGCCGTTTGCCTTCACGGTGTCATACGGCTCGGCACCCGATTTAATGGCATACGTGCTGGGGCTATCGCCGGTAACATCCTTGGCCTCGTACAGCTCAAACGTCGCGCCGTTCACGGGCTTGCCCAGGTCGTCAACCTTCTGCACAAACAGACGGTTCTGAACGTTGGTGAGGTGGATCACCGTAGAGAACTGCCTGTTTGTCATTTGATATTGGACCATGGAGGTGTTGTCGGTGGTTGCCTCCGCCAGAGACGATGCCGTGGTGTGATACACCGCCACGGTATATTCGGACTGGGACTTGTCCGTCATCATGGCGGCGTACTTCTCGATATCTCCGGGCAGCGACCTAACCGTTACCTCGTAGTCGCCCTTGGTGTTGACGCCAAAGACGCTTGTGTCCGCCGATTTGGCAGCCTCGACCGCACCGGCAATGCCGTGCGCGGAGCACAGCTTATAGCCATTGAGCGGGTTGCCCGTGACCGCCGTCCACGCATTTTCGTCCGTGTCCGCCTTGCTTTTATCGGTGCGCTTGAGCACGACGGCAAAGGTCGTACCCGAGCTAATGGGTTTGTCCTTATTGTCTTTTGTTTCTTTGCTAAGGGAAATGGTCTCCTTGGCAGCCAGATAACCACCGTTGAGCCACATGCGGCTGCCCGTCCATTGCGTTACGCCATCGGCCATGGTGACCGTCGTTTGCGGCGCGACCACCACGCCGCCCGAGCCGCTCGCCGCAGCCTCTTTGTACTGCAGATGCAGCTCACCTGACGTTGCGGTAGTCGATGAGGTCAGACTCGAGCGATATCCCGCGGGCAGGTCTGTCTCTTTGAGTACAAAGTAGTTATGTCCATCAGCATGCTGGTTATCAAATGAAAGGACGGAGCCGTCGTCCGACTTCAGAAGCACCAGCCGACCCTTATCGTCCGTCGTACCTTGAGCGATGGGATCGCCCTGCGTCTTCCAGCTGGCATCCGACTGATACAGCGCAAACTTGGCGTCCTGGACTGCCTCGCCGTTCTGATCGACCTTCTCGACCTCGGACGACGGCAGCGTGGTGAGATTGAACTTGAGCGACATATTCGATGCGCCCGCGCCGCGCTCCAGATAGAAGAAGCTCAGCGTGTGCTTGGAGCTGTTGAGGAAGGTGTTGCCGGAGAATCTTCTGTTTGAAGTATCTGCGCCGGCAGCTTGGAACATCGCCTTAATGGTGGTGTCTTGAATTGTCTTTTCGGGATCATTTGCATTGTCAACATGACCGACATGTACGGCACCGGTGGCGAAATTGATCTCGAGCGTCGCCTTCTCGTGGATGCCACCAAGATCGCCCACGAGCACGCCGTCGATATAGACCCAGACGTCGTCGTCACCCGAGAACTCAAAGATCATGTCGTTGCCATCGGTGGTCTTGCCGTTCGTCGGCTGGACGAACTCCGTAGTCATGGACATGCCAAAGTGATGGTTGAGGCTCGTGCTTCCATCAATGATCTGCTTAGGGGAGAGGCTGTTGCCCTTCTCATCAAAAACCTTGTCAGCCGAGTCGAAGGGGAAGAACTGGCCCAGATTTGCATCTGATACGCCGCCCTTATATACACCAGCCTTATTGTAGACGTCAAAGGAGTTAGTCGTGTAGTTATACACAGCATAGTTGCCGCGAGAACCATACGAGTCGTAAACGTAATAGCCCTTCTGGAGCTGGAAGAGGCCTTTCACGTCGTTGTAGACAGCCTTACCCTTTTGCCTGCCGTTTGCTTGGCTGTCGTTATTAAAGAGATAGGCCAGCGACTCGTCGGTGTACGTACCACTCGTGTTATAGGAGGTGAAGGTGCCAGCTTTGATTGACGGATAGCCATTTACCAGCGTGTTCTTCACAAATGAAAGACGTCCAAAGCCGCCAACGCCGCTTCTTCCCGTCCATTTATTAATGCCTGATCCGGCGCCGCCATTGAACTTGAGCTGGCGATCTTTGTTGATACCGGTGTTGTTATTGCCATTATCGTTGTTTATGTTGACGGACTTATCGTTGTCGCCGTTCACGACCCAGTAGTCGAACAAATTGACCGTAGTGCCGGTGGGATTCACCGTCTGCACGGTGTGGTTGCTAAAGGGAACCGTTTGATCGGCCGACGCACTCGTCGCGCCAAACAAGAGCGCACACGCCGCCAGCGGGACGGCCAAAACCCTCAGGACACGCTTTGCGGTATTGGTTTTCTTGCCAAAAGGCTTTAGCATTTCTCGAGCTCTCGCACACGCGCGATTCATGAAGGCCCTCCCCAAATCCATGAGGACGGCAAGCAGCGGCTCATTATATATGTGTCGTCGTCCCCATCGATGCAAATATACGCCCCCCCGCGCAGAAACGCAAGGCAGGACATCGCAATATACTTAAAATTGTAGCAATTTAAACGACCCACCATTCCGCGTCAGGTTGCCACTCGGTCGTCAAATCGAACCATTCGCGCCATCAAAGGGGTTCGGCGGGATTAGCTAATTTGGGACGGGGCTTTTTGACTACTTGGGCAATCAGATCTGCAAGTAGTCAAAATAGCCCGTCCCAAAAAGACTGGTCTGACTCCGTGTCACGAAAGGGGCCCATCTACTACGTTTAAGTCGCAGGGGTCAACCATAGCCGGCTTTTTCGAAAATCGGCAAGCTTTCTACCTGCGGTTTTAATTTCACAAAATCCGGGATGGTCGAGGGTGTTCCGTTAAACGTAGTAGATTGCCACATTTCATGGCAGACGGTCCGGCTCGAGACCCAAGGCAACCAGCCTCGAATGGACATTCTCGAAGTTGCGGTGGAATACGGACTGAATTGGCACCTTAAAGGCAAAAACACTCCGTATTTCACCGCAACTTATCGAGGGGATGAGTTTTAGAGGCGAGCGAGGTCGTAGGATTGGGCGGCTGCCTCGCCGGCACAGATGAGGTTGGCCGTAGCTTCCTGCGGATTAAGCGCTTGGTCGAGGTCCATGGGCTTGCGGCAAATCGGTAAAACCAAGTCAATGCCCTGCTCACACACCGCATCCAGGTTGTCAGCGCGACCGCCCACGACAGCGATCACCGGTTTGCCACACCGCTTGGCACGGCGCGCCACGCCCACCGGCGCCTTACCGGCGGCGGATTGCTCATCCATATTGCCCTCGCCTGTAATGACCAGGTCGACATCGCGCACGCGCTCGTCAAACCCCACGAGATCGAGCACCGTCTCCACACCCGAGCGTAGCTCCGCGCCGAGCGCCAGCAACGCCGCGCCCAAGCCACCGGCAGCGCCCGCGCCGGGCACGCCAAGCACCGAGCCAAATGTCCGTGCGTTCTCGGGTGTGCGCAACAACCCCTGGGCTCGCGCCTCGAAAATTGCCGCATCGAGCAGGCGACCGTAGCCGACCATCCAGCCGTCGTATCTGCGCAGCACCTCGACATCATCCGCCGGCAGGCCCTTCTGCCCGCCAAACACCGCAAGCGCGCCGCGACGCCCTACGAGCGGATTCTCGACATCGGAGAGCACAACGATGCGAGCGCCATCCAAAGCCTGCAGCGCTGGCGCCAAATCGATACTCGCCACGTGTTCAAGGCCCGCAAGACCGGGGGCGACATCGCAGCCCCGACCATCGACCACACGCGCGCCCAGCGCCTGCAGCATGCCGGCGCCACCGTCGTTGGTGGCACTGCCGCCCAGACCAATATAGATAGTCTTTGCCCCCGCACGGACCGCGCGAAGCATGAGCTCGCCCACGCCATAGGTTGTAGCAGCCAGCGCCGACGACTCCGTGCAAGGCGAATACCCAATACCCGCCGCCTCGGCCATCTCAATTACAGCCGAGTCGCGCTCGTCGTCCACCAGCATCCGGGCAGACACGCGGTCGCCCAAGGGACCTGCCACCTCGCTGGTCACAATCTCACCGCCACACGCGGCAACGGCATCGAGCGTCCCCTCGCCGCCATCCGCCAGCGGCAATGTGGCCACCTGGGCATCGGGCCAAACGCGGCGCACGCCTTCGGCAACCGCCGCCTCCGCCTGTGCACTCGAAACGCTACCCTTAAAGGAGTCAATCGCCAACAGCACACGGCGGGGCCGGCGGCACGCAGGACCAAAGTCAACCGCCGTGCCAGTATCCTTACCGGCACCTGCAAGCGCTGCGGCGTGTGCGGCATGCGCCTCAAGATCGGCCCCACAACCGCAATCAGCGCCGCCCGCTCCGCGCAGACCGCCAAAATAGTTACTCAGCAGCTCGCGGCATTCATCCGCCAGGACCCCAGCCGTCACGTTAAACCGATGATTCAGGCGCGAATCGGCATTGAGGTCATACAGCGAGCCCACCGCGCCCGCTTTGGCATCGGCCGCGCCATACACGCAACGCCCCACGCGCGCGTTAACCATAAGCCCCGCGCACATGCAGCAGGGTTCGAGCGTCACGTAGACCGTACAATCGGAAAGGCGCCAACGCCCAAGCGTCTGAGCGGCGGCGCACAGGGCCAAAAACTCGGCATGTGCCGAAGGATCCTGGTCGAGCTCACGGCGATTATGCGCCCTCGCGACAATCTCGCCCGCACGCACCACTACAGCACCAATCGGCACCTCGCCCACTGTCGCAGCGGCGCGCGCCTCCGCCAGCGCCTCGCGCATGAACTTCTCGTCGATTTCGGTGATCGTCATCGTTCGCCTTCCCTGTTGCAAATTCAAAACGATGCTATCATTACGACTCACGGAGAGATGGCAGAGCGGTTGAATGCGGCGGTCTTGAAAACCGTTGAGCGCGAGAGCGTTCCGGGGGTTCGAATCCCCCTCTCTCCGCCACCTTAGTGATTCACCGGCGTCATGGTGCGCTCAAACAGCGCATCGACCACGTCGGCCATCTCGGGTCGACGCTCAAGATCGTGGCCCGATTCCCACCAATTTGTGAACACTCGAATAATGCCACCGGCGATAAATTCCGATGTCGTCTCGAGCGAAACGGGCGCCAGGGCGTCTTCGGCAAGCGAGCTCATCACGCGCTCACGGATGGAATGCGCGATGCGGTCGCAAATCATGCCGGTCAGCATGCCCGACATGCTGCTCGCCAAAAGGTTATCCATGAGCTGCTCATGCGCCAGTACCATATTCATGGCATCGTCAAAGACCTCATGGCGAAGTGCCCGTACATCCACAAGCGGCTCCGCGTCCGCTGCGTCGGTCTGGTTTTGCGGCAAGCCCGTCATAAGCTCATCGATATAAAAGGCAAAGTAATCGTTTTTATCGCGAAAATGCTTATAGAACGTCGTGCGGCGAATCAGGGCCCGGTCGCAAAGCATGGCAACCGTCAAATCCTCAAACCGATGCTCTTCCAAAAGCTCGGTAAAGGCGTCGAACAGGGCACGATAGGTTTTCTTGATGCGAAGGTCCATCCGTATCACCATCCTCAAGGCGTAGACAGCATTCCGTAATTTGTCGCATATCTTACACCTGTACCACCCGTTCGATATTGGCGCCCCCTCCCTGGTTGAAACAATACGCTTACCGGAAAGTTCGGCACCGCCAAAGGTTGCGGGTATACTAGATACGTTATACCAACAACGGCCGGCGCAAAACGCCGCTGCCATTCGAAACGGAGACATCATGCTTCCCGTCATCATCGGTATCGTTGTTGTCGTTGTGATCGTCTGCGCCATCGCTGGCATCTACAACAACATGGTTACCAAGCGCAATCGTATCGATAACGCCTGGCAGAACATCGACACGCAGCTGCAGCGCCGCAACGACCTGATCCCCAACCTGGTAGAGACCGTCAAGGGCTACGCCAAGCACGAGCAGGACACGCTCGCCGCCGTTATCAACGCGCGCAACACCGCCGTAAGCGCCACCACCCCCGAGGCCAAAATGGAAGCCGACAACGTGCTGACCGGTGCACTGCGCCAGCTCTTTGCCGTGGCCGAGGCCTACCCCGACCTTAAGGCGAACACCAACTTTACGCAGCTGCAGGCATCGCTCGAGGATACCGAGAACAAGATTAGCTATGCACGCCAGAGCTACAACGATTGCGTGCTCAGCTACAATAACGCCATTCAGACGTTCCCGGCTGTCATCTTTGCCGGCATCTTCCAGTTTAAGGAGCGCCAGGGCTTCGAGGCCGCCGAAGCAGCCCGCCAGGCCCCGACCGTCAAGTTCTAGTAGTTTGGCAGTGCATCCTTAATCGGCCAAATGTATAAACCGCCCCGTCGAATGCATACTTCGACGGGGCGGTTTCCTTTTTCGCAAAGGTCCCCCTCTAAGCGCCGTGCATTTTTAGGAGTATTCAACATAACCAAGGGCTTCGGGCGCCACGATAAGTGCCAAAGACCGCGAATATCCCTGCAAATCAAACGCTATAAGCCCATAACCCCGCCCATCATTCGTAGAAAACATCGAGAAGTCCCGCTTTTTGCCCGAGGTCGGTATGCAGGGGCCTTCGACTGCAGAATACTCGCAAAAATGCACGTCGCCACCACCCCCACATGGCGCGAACCAAACAAAAGCGCGGCCTAAAAGGCCGCGCACCATCTTTAATTCAGATTAATTATTGTTCGTTGTGACATCGCCGAGCCCGCAGGGCGGAGAGCAAGCTCCCTCCCGGCGCACTCCGCAGGACGCAAGAAGCCCTCGCCGCACGAAGTGCGCAGCGAGGGCTTCTTGCATGTCCGAGGACGCGCCGGGAGGGAGCTTACTCTCTGCCCGGACAGGAAAGGCTAATTACGCGACGGTGTAAACCCAGTTGTGCTTATCCTCAACAGCACCGGACTGGATGCCAGTCAGGGTCTCGCGGAGCTTCTTCATCACAGGGCCAATCTCGGTGTAGCCAGCCGGGAAGGTCACGGTCTCGTCGGCGCCGTAAACCTTGTTGTCGATCTCGCCAACCGGGGAGATGACGGCAGCGGTGCCGCACAGGCCGCACTCGACAAAGGTACCGGCCTTGACCTCGGCCCACTCGACGGGGCGCTGATCGACGGTCATACCCAGGTCCTGAGCAACCTGAACGAGCGAACGACGGGTGATGGAAGGCAGGATGGAGTCGGTGTGCGACTGCGGAACGACGAGCGTACCGTCCTCCTTCACGAACAGGACGTTGGCGCCGCCGGTCTCCTCGACATAGGTGCGGGACTCGGAGTCGAGATACAGGTTCTCGGCATAGCCCTCGCGATGGGCCTCCATCGTGGGCTTGAGGGACATGGCGTAGTTCAGGCCGGCCTTGATGTTGCCGGTACCGTGCGGTGCCGCGCGGTCATACTCGGAAACGCGCAGCTTGACGGGCTTGAGGCCACCCTTAAAGTACGGACCGACCGGGGTCACGAGAATGCGGAACGTGTACTCAGGAGCGGGAGCCACGCCGATCACGTCACCGGAACCGATCATAAACGGACGCACGTACAGGGTCGCGCCGGAACCGAAGGGCGGAACCCAGGCGGCGTTGGCAGAAACGACCTGCTTGACGGCCTCAACGAACTTGTCCTTGGGGAACGGGGGCATCTCGAGGCGCTGGGCAGAGTTGTACATACGCTCGGCGTTCATGTCGGGACGGAAGCAGACGATGCTGCCGTCCTCGGCGGTGTAGGCCTTCAGGCCCTCAAAGACCTCCTGGCAGTAATGGAAGATGCCACCGCACTCGGAGACGTGCAGGGTGTGGTCGGTGGTCAGGCCGCCCTCGTCCCACTCGCCATCCTTCCAATGGGCCTCGTAGCTGTAATCGGTCTTCATGTAGCCAAAGCCGAGGCTACCCCAATCGATATCCTTCTTCTCGACAGTCATATGTCGCTCCTTACATACACAGTTGCAAACTCGCGAACCCGCACGCAAGGACCGAGGCCGACCGCGTCGCAACGTCGCACGCCCGGAGCGTAGAGCCGGACGGGACACGCAAACGGCATCAAAGCCGATGGCACGCCGATTCGCATGCACGAGATTGTACTCCGCACGCGCGTCGGATAAAACGTTTTTCTTTAACTAACTAAAGTATTTTCATTTGACCGAAGCAAGAAGGCCCGCCACCGTAAGCGGTGACGGGCCTCAGCTGCACGGTTTGCGCGCTGGCTCGAGCTACGCGTTCTTTTTGCCCAGCTTAGCCTTAACCAGACCGACCACGGTCGGGATGATCGACACGGCAACGATGCCGACGATCAGCAACTCAAAGTGCTCCTGCACAAAGGGGATGCCGCCAAAGAAGTAGCCCAGCAGTGTAAAGAGCGTCGACCAGGTAATGCCGCCCAGCACGTTAAAGATGACAAAATTGCGCCAGTGCATGCCGCCCATGCCGGCGATAAAGGGCACAAAGGTGCGGATAAACGGGAAGAAGCGGCCCAAGAAGATGGCCAAGTGGCCCCACTTGTCCAAGAAGTCCTCGGACTTTTTAATGCGCTCGGGCGTCATGGCCTTGACCTTGCCCGAGGCGATGATCTTGCGGCCAAAGAAGTGGCCGATCATAAAGTTGCACTGATCGCCCAGGATGGCTGCGGCCCATGCGGTGGCCAGAAGCGCCACGATGTTAAAGCCACCGTTGTGGGCAAAGAAACCCGAGGCAAACAGTAGCGAATCGCCAGGAAGGAACGGGAAGAACACCACGCCCGTCTCGATAAAGATGATCAGGAACACGCAGCCGTAGGCCATAAGCGGGCCGGCGGCGATCCAGCTGGCGATCGCGGTGCGCGGGTCTTTGAGCAGCTCGGCGATAAAATTAATGAAACCCATGAAGTAAAACCTCTCAGTTGTGGGCGCGGATACGTCCAAGTTGACCAGTATACGGTTGCGGCGCCCCCTCGTGCGCAACCCCACAAAAGCATGACCCCATTACCAGCAAGTTTGCATAACTGACACCTGTTGCGCAATGCCGCCAAGATTGTCCTTCCTAATCCCTAGCGAATCGCTATACTTTATTGAATCGCATTGCCATGGCGCTAAGGGAGGGCGGCCGGTGAGCTTTATCAATACCATTCGCGAGGACATCAAGACCGTCCAAGCGCAGGACCCCGCCGCGCAAAACGGTCTGGTCATCTTCCTTTCCTATCCTGGCCTGCACGCCAAGTGGAACCACGTGCCCGAGCACTGGCTCTGGGAGCATGGCCATCGCTCGCTCGCCCGCGTGCTCTCGCAAATCACCCGCCACATCACCGGCGTCGAGATTCATCCCGCCGCACAGATCGGCAAACATTTCTTTATCGACCACGCCATGGGCGTCGTCATCGGCGAGACCACCATTGTGGGTGACAACTGCGTGCTCTACCAGGGCGTCACGCTCGGCGGTACCGGCAACGAGACCGGCAAACGCCACCCAACGCTCGGCGATAACGTCACCGTGGGCACGGGTGCCAAGGTGCTCGGCAACATTCGTATCGGCAACAACGTCAAGATCGGCGGCAACTCGGTTGTCGTCAAGGACGTGCCCGACAACTGCACCGTCGTGGGCGTGCCGGGACGCATCATCAAGCGCAACGGCTGCCGCGTGTTCGAGGAGAGCTTCGATGCCAAGCAGCATCGCGAGTACATGCCCGACGATGCCGCCGAGCAATCCGCGCTCAACCGTCAAGGCATTACCGAGAATGCCCGCCGCGTCAAGGAACTCGAGCGAGAGGTGGCCGAGCTCAAAGCCCTCGTCGCCAAGCTCGTGGACGAACGCTAGAGGCGGACGACCGCCGACAACATTGACGCCAACGCAAAGGCGCGCCAGAGGATTCGCCCCCGGCGCGCCTTATTTGTGATGTGACAAAGGGGCTGTCCCTTTGTCACATTATGCGAACTGGCTCAGATAGAGGTCGGCGTAAGCGCCCTCGGCTGCGAGCAGCTCCTTATGCGTGCCCTGCTCGATAATGTTGCCGTGGTCCATGACCAGAATCAGGTCGGCATCCACGATCGTCGACAGGCGATGCGCGATCACAAAGCTCGTGCGCCCATGCATGAGAGCGTCCATAGCACGGCCGATGGCAAGCTCGGTGCGCGTATCCACGCTCGACGTCGCCTCGTCCAGGATGAGAATCGCCGGATTGTTGAGCAGCACGCGCGCAATGGTCAGCAGCTGACGCTGGCCCTGGCTGATGCTTTCGGCATCGTTGGCCACGCGCGTGTCGTAGCCCTGCGGCATGGTGCGTACAAAGAAATCGACCTGCGCGGCGCGCGCGGCGGCCACGACCTCCTCGCGCGTCGCCTCGGGGCAGCCGTAGGCGATGTTTTCGGCAATCGTGCCATCGAACAGCCAGGCGTCCTGCAGCACCATGCCAAACTGCTGGCGCAGCTCGCCGCGGTCCATGCGGCTCGTGTCCACGCCGTCGAGCGTAATACGCCCGCCGTCAATCTCGTAGAAGCGCATGAGCAGGTTAATGAGCGTGGTCTTGCCCGCGCCCGTGGTTCCCACCACGGCAATCTTCTGGCCCGGCTCGGCGGTAAACGACACATCGCGCATGAGCGGCTTGTCGGGCGCATAACCAAAGCGCACGTGCTCAAAAGCGACACGGCCCTCAACGCGACCCGGCAGCTTGGCGGCCTCGCCCGGCTGCGGATCCGCCTCCATCTCGGGTTCATCGAGCAGGTCGAACACGCGCTCCGCGCTCGCCAGCGCGCTCTGCAGCGAGTTGAAGGTAAACGACAGCTGCGTCATGGGCTCGGATGCCTCGTAGATAAACTGGAAGAACGCCTGGAACACGCCGACGGTCATGCGGCCGGCAACCAGCATGCTGCAGCCCACAATCGCAATCACGATCTGTGCCAGGCGGCCGATAAAGCGCACCGCGGGGCCGACGGCGTTAATCATGAAGTCGGCCTTGGCACTCACGCGCGCCAGCTCGCCCGAGGCCTGGTGCACCTCGGCAGAACTCTGACGCTCGCGGTTAAACGCGCGAATCACCAGACGGCCCGAGTAGCCTTCCTCAACCGCACTCGTAATCTTGGACACCCACTCCTGGCGCTCACCGGTCACGTCATGCGTGCGGCGCGAGACCACCTTGGTCACCAGCAGCGACAACGCCGTAAAGAACAAAAAGACGAGCGTGAGCGGCACGCTAAACACGAACATCACGCTCACGGCGCCCACCACGGTACCGATCGACACCAGAAGCTGCAGCAAGCCGCGCTGCATGCTCTCGGACATCTTGTCCAGGTCGTTGGTCGCGCGGCTAACGACCTCGCCGGGACGATGTGCGTCAAAATAGGCGAGCGGCAGACGATTGAGCTTTTGTGCGATGCGGTTGCGTAGGCGCAGGTTGAGGCGTTCGGCCACGCTCGACATCAAAAAGCTCTGGAGCGCGTAGAACGAGGCAGCGGCGGTCCAAATCATAAAGTAGATGAAGATGGTCCTGCCGCAGTTCTCCCAGGTGATGTTGAAGGTGGTGTCGTTGGCAAACGCCACCTGAATGTGGCTCCACAGCTCATCGATCACGCGGGCGCTATATGCCGGCGCAGCGGTGTTAAAGATGGCATAGAACACAATGCTCGCGAACACGATATAGAAGCGCCAATGGTCGCCGGCAGCCTCGCTCCACAGGCGGCGCACCGTCGCCCAGGTATCTCGAGGCGTCTCGTCCTCGTCTTCGTCGTCCACATCGCGCATGCGTTCCGCCTCGGCTCGGGCGCGCTCATCCTCCGCGCGCTCATTTTCCTCATAGAGCGCCTGGCGGCGAGCCTCGCGCGCGGCTGCAGCCTTGGCGGCCTCATCCAGCTCGGGTGCTACGGCAGCCTGGTCGACCGTTTTATCGGCAGCGTCCGCAGCGGCGGTATCAACAACACCGCCCTGTTTCTCGAGCTCCTCGGTCATGCTACTCACCTCCCTTCATTTGCGATTCCGCGATGGCACGGTACACCTCGCAGGTTTCCATAAGCTCGCCATGCGTGCCCAGGCCCACAACCTCGCCGTCCTTGAGCACGACGATCTGGTCGGCGTGCAAGATCGTCGAGATGCGCTGCGCGATGATGAGCACCGCGGCGTCACGCGTCTCGTCTTGCAACGCATGGCGCAGGGCGGCATCGGTCTTAAAGTCCAGGGCCGAGAAACTGTCATCGAAGATATATAGATCGGCATGCTTCATGAGCGCACGGGCGATAGCCAGACGCTGGCGCTGGCCGCCCGAAAAGTTCGTGCCGCCCTGCGCCACCGGGGTATCGAGTCCCTGCGGCTGATCGAGCACAAAGGTGCTCTGGGCAACCTGGAGTGCATGAAGCATGTCGGCCTCGGTCGCGTCTTCGTTGCCAAAGCGCAGATTGCTTGCCACGGTGCCCGAGAACAGCCATGCCTTTTGCGGCACATAGGCAATGCGCCCGCGAATCTCGTCTTGCGTAAGCTCGCGCAGGTCGGTGCCGTCCAGGCGAATGGCGCCCTTGGTGGCATCATGGAAGCGCAGCAGGAGCTTGGCCACCGTCGACTTGCCCGAACCCGTCGAGCCGACGATCGCGGTCGTCTGACCGCGGCGACAGGTAAAGTTCAGATCGCGCAGTGTGTCCTCGTCGGCGTCGTCAAAGCGAAACGACATATGATCGAACACGGCGACCACATCGGCCCCGTCCTTTGAGTCGGACGCGGCCGCATCCAGCGTGCGCTCGCCATCGACGATGCTCGGCTCAATCTCCAACACCTGCTGCGCACGGTTCAGGCACGCGGCAGCACGCGGAAGCGTCAGCACCACCATCTGCGCCATCATCACAAAGAACAGGATCAGAATTGCATACTCCAGCACCGCCGAGATACTCGCAATCTGCATGGCGTGGGCGCCTACGCGGTTGCCGCCCACCCACAGCACCGCCACCTCGGCGATGTTCATCAAAAAGAAGCTTGAGCTGTCGAGGCCCACAAACAGGTGGTTGACTTTGATGGCGTTGGCGGCGTATTCGCTAAACACCTCGTCCAGACGCCGTTCCTCGTGGCGCTCCTTGTTAAACGCACGGATGACGCGCACGCCCACAATATTCTCGCGCAGCACCACGTTCATGCGGTCGATAAAGCCCTGTAGGCGCATAAAAATCGGCGCCGCGTTGGCGACCGTAAAGACCGCCGCCACCAGCACAATCGCCACGACTGCACCCAGCAGCGTACCCATGGCGGGATCGATATGCCAGGCGAAGATGATGCCCGCCACGGCCAAAAACGGCACCGGCAGCACCAGCTGAATCGTCTGCAGAATCGCCTGCTGGATCACGTTGATGTCGTTGAGCGAGCGCGTGATCATCGAGCCGGTGCCAAAGCGCTCAAAGTCGCTGGCGGACAGCTCGAGTGACTTGTCGTAGACGGTGTTGCGGATGTCACAGGCCACGTTGGCCGCCAGGCGAGCCGAAAGATAACAGCCCAACACCGCGCCACCGCTGGCCATGCCGGTCGCGACAAGCATGTACAGGCCGTTGCGCAGGATGTAGTCGACATCACCCGTCGTGATGCCGGTATTGACCATATTCGCCAGCATCGTAGGCACCAGCAGCGTGCCGACGTTATCTATCAGCAACACAAACAGTGTCACCGCAATCAGTCCGCGATACGGCCTCATAAACCTCATTAAGAGTCGCACGTCTCCCCCTCTTCTTGTTTTTCCGCTTGGCTCTCGGCAGCCATCTGCTGTTTAAACGCTTCGCACTCCTCGTTGAGCACATGGGAAAACTTGCCGACCAGACGCATAATCTCACGCTGTTCCCAGGGCTCGAGCGCGCCAAAGGCACGCTGCTCGGCTTTAACCGCCGGCAACGCATAGTGCTCGGCGAACCGCCGGCCCTCATCGGTCAAACAAACGACCTTATTCTTACGACTGCCTTCGGCAAATTCCAGCGTTGCAAGCCCTCGCGCCGTCCGGGTTTTAATTGCCGAGTTAATGGTCTGCTTGCTATAGAACCATTCGCTCGTGAGCCGGCTCACAGCAACGCCTTCGTCCGCCGTGCTGATATCGACGAGCATCCAATAGGCACAATCCGAAAGGCCGCAGGCACGCGCGAACTCTGAATAAATACGGTCGAGCCCGTTGAGCATCCGGTCAAAATCGACCGACGTAACCGCGCAATCCAGCTCTCCCACCATTCGATAGTCCGAATTTTGACTAATTGAGATTTCAGATTAGTCCGAGTTTTGACTATCGTCAAGGGCTTCGTTCGCAGCGCGCAAGCTATACAACATATCGACAAAAAAGACCGCCGGCGCGGGGGCAGCGCCGGCGGTCACGTGAAAATCGGGTTTTATTGCCTGTTAAGCGGCGACGGCCTCGTAGACCGTAGCGCCCGAGAAGCTGTCATGCAGGCTCTTGCCGGCAATCCACGGCAGCTCGACGACCTCGCAGACCGTGTTGACCAGCTCGGAGCAGTCAGTAAAGTGGCCCTTGTCGTTGAGGGCCTCGCAATCCTGAACACGCCAATAGCCATCGGTGTGCGTGATGTAGTACTCGTGATCGTTGATCGACACGAAAGCGCGCGTCTTGGAACGCAGCAGCTTCAGAAATCCTTCGAAATCGGTCTCGACGACATCTCCAGCCTGGAACATGATGTTACCTCCTGGCCCGGCGCCACCACGGCGCATTGATAAACGTTGGTACTCCTTTAGTAAAACCTTTATCAAAGGTTATGCGTTCGTCATTTAGGCAAGTGGTAAAAAACCGCAGGGTAGACGGGATAAAACGTTTAACCATCCCATTTGTTTGTCACATTCTGGGCGCAGTTTTATGCAAGCCGACTTTTCCGATTGGTGACTATTGCTGTTTGGGGCCCTCTGCGCGACTACGGCTACGGCACGACGGGTAAGAAC
The DNA here is from genome assembly GCA_902492935.1 of uncultured Collinsella sp. Taxonomy (GTDB): domain Bacteria; phylum Actinomycetota; class Coriobacteriia; order Coriobacteriales; family Coriobacteriaceae; genus Collinsella. The sequence continues at coordinate 25,846 of CABUNJ010000014.1, forward strand.
GGAGCATCTGCAACGTCATCGCTAGGAGAACCTATGGAGACCATCGAAGCGCTCATCCACCGCCGCAGCTGCCGTAACTATAGCGATCGCCCCGTCGAGGCCGAGAAGCTCGCACGCATTATCGAGGCAGGCCAGTACGCGCCCAGCGGCATGGGGCGCCAGCCGGTGACGTTTGTCGCCGTTACCGACCCCGCGACCGTCGAGCGCCTCTCGCAGCTCAACGCCCAGGTTATGGGCAGCGATGGCGATCCCTTCTACGGGGCCAAGACCGTTGTGGTGGTGCTGGTCGACCGCAGCGTGCCCACGCATCTGGAAGACGGCTCGCTTGCCATGGGCAACCTGCTCAATGCTGCCTATGCGCTGGGTGTCGATTCGTGCTGGATTCATCGCGCACACGAGGTCTTCGACTCGCCCGAAGGCCTGGAGCTGCTGGCCAGCTGGGGTCTGCCCGCCGACGGAAGCCTACGCGGCGTCGGTCACTGCGTTCTGGGCTATGCCGAGGGCACGCTCCCCGAGGCCAAGCCGCGCCGCGACAACGTGGTGTATGTAAAGTAATTAGTTCCGCCGTTCTAACGAACGGCGGACCGCTCGCAACTTATCTTGCCGATGGAGTTGTCGTCGTTTCGTTCGTGTGAGCCTTTTCGGCGCCGTCGTCTTGTTCGTCCTCGTCCTTTTGCGCATCGGCAATGGTGGAGGCCGCCGCAACGATACCGCGCTGTGGCGCGACGCCCGTCTGGGTCTGAACGCCCTCGACAACTTCTGTGCCTGCATGCGCGAGCTCGGGCGACTTAAACATTGCGTCCAGATTGGCCCCGCCGCCGGCGTAACCAAGCGCCGCGAGCGCGATGACAATCACTGCAACAACGACCGCAATCGGAACATAGCGATGCCAGCCTGCGGGATTGAGGCCGCTACGGCGAGCAGCGCCACGGCTAATGTAGCCGAGCGTTCCATCGTGCTTGAGCTTTGACCCCACCACGCGTTTACGGCCCCACAGCGACGATTCGGCCTGCATGGCCAAGCGGGCGCTTGTCGAAGGATAGCCATATTTTGTGCGCCTGAACGAGCCATCGAACCCCGAGGCGCTTTTGCCCCACGTCCGCGAAGTCGTGCGACGGTTGGCCGGCGCCGCGGGCTTTCGAGCCCGATTTGTTTTTGAAGTCTCCGCCATACGCCCCCGCACGCCGTAACAGAATCGAAACAATGCTGCTTTGGACTGTAGCACACGTACCGCACGCGGTCACGGGCACCTCGCTTAACGGTCGTCGTCCTTCAGCAGGCGCCACAAGGTCGTACGGCTTATGCCTAGCACTTCGGCAGCGCGGGTCCTGTTACCGTGAAGGTGGCCTACGACTAGCCGTGCGATATCTCGCTCGATATCGGCCAGTGGGCGCAAGATATACAGATCGCTATCGAGCGTCGGGGCACCAAAGGTCGCGGTCTTGATAACGTCCTCCTGGGCGAGTACCTCCTCCGCCACCGCCCGCTCGGCCGTGCCCGTCCCCACTAATATATAAAGTCGCTCCGAAACCTCGCGCAGCTGTAGATAGTTACGGGGCCATCGATAGGCATCGAGTGTCTTTGTCGCCGCGGACGACAAGGCAGGTGTTGCCGTCTCAAACATATCTGCCAGATACTCCAGATAGCACGCAACCTTTTCCGACGCGCCGCCCTGCTCGGCAATCGCCGGCGCCACACTCACCGCACAGGCCAGACGCTCGGTCACAAAGGCAGCCTGGTCGCTTTCGCCGCCGCCCGGCATATCGTTTGCCGTCAACACCACATGGCAACGCGTTGCGAGCGCCGTGTCGATCATTGCGGACACAAGCTCGCGCAGGCGCTGGGGCCCAACTGCATGCCAGCCGCCCATGCAAAGTGTCAACCCCGTTTGGAATAGCGGCGATTCGGAACTTTTGAGCAGATGGCGCCAGCCGCGATCCGTAAGCTCATCGAGCGCAACGGACACAAAGGGCTGATCGGCATAGGGTCCATCTAGGTACAGGCGTTTTGCGATCTGATCCTGCCCCGCGCCCAGCTCGCCCTCGAGCATAAGGGGTACTCCGCGCGCGTAGCTCTCCCGTACGGGGGCAGCGACCGCCGCCGCGCCTTCGACGATGCCGTACGTGCTCGACTCGTAACGAGCCTCGAGTTCGTCGGCGTTGAGCCACTCGATGCCCGCATGCGCCACGGCGGCGCGCACCTCATGCGCCACGACCACCCAAAGCGCCCCGTACTCCTTGGCCGTCGGGCGCACCGTCAAGCTCAACCGCATACCCTCGTGGCCCATCACCAGGCGCGCTCCATCGCCCACGCGAGCGAGACGCTTGGAAACAAAGGCGGCGACATCCTGCTCGAGCGCAGCGTCACTCATAGTCGAGATTACAACGCCACCGCGCTCGTCGATTGCCAGCGCCGATGTTCCGGCCGCGGACAATGCCTCGATCAGAATCTGCAGCTTGACATCGCTGTCCATGGTTCGTCCCGTCTCCAGCCACAACCCTTATCTGTGGCCTGGCATCTCAAGTGTTTCAAAATTGAACGATAATGTTCACCAAACACTATAGGGCCTGCGGCGCCTTCTTGCGAATATATGAATTGCCCCGCATCGCCATCCTGGCGGGGCGATAAGAGCTCTTCGGGACCTATCAACCTGCGGACAAGCCATACCCGCAAGAGCTCCTATCGCTCCACCGTGAGAATGCGCTCACCAGCAACCAGTACACAAATAAGCTACTTCTCTACCAGATTCCCAGCACGTGCTGCATTCCTAAACTCATGCACGCAATGCCAATCCAGCAGCAAAAGCCCAATGCGATGGGTTTGCCACCCTTTTTGACCAGCTCGACGATATCGGTATTAAAACCAATAGCCGCCATGGCCATCACAATAAAGAACTTCGACAGCTCCTTGATGGGCGCCGTAAAGGACGCGGGAAGCTGAAGCACCGTGGTGATTACGCTCGCCAACACAAAGAACAGCACAAACATGGGAAACGCGCGTTTAAACGAGAACGTGCTTTTGGCATCGCCTCCGGCCTTGCGTGCCAGATGCATCTGCCAGCACGCGAGGACCAACGTGATGGGAATGATGGCCAGCGTCCTGGTGAGCTTGACCACCGTGGCGCTCTCGAGCACATTAGCGCCGGGATGCATGCTGTCCCAAGCGCTCGCCGCAGCCGTTACGGACGAGGTGTCGTTGATGGCGGTGCCGGCAAACAGGCCAAAGCCCTCGTTAGTCAACCCGAGCATGCCGCCGAGCGTCGGAAACACGAGCGCCGCGATAACGTTAAACAGGAAGATGACCGAAATAGCCTGGGCAATCTCGCGATCGTCGGCATCGATGACGGGTGCGGTCGCGGCGATGGCAGAACCGCCGCAAATCGACGAACCCACACCCACAAGCGTCGCGATCTTGCTCGGCACGTTCATGACGCGGCAGAGCACGAAGGCGATGACAAGCGAGGTCGAGATCGTCGCCATGATAATCGGCAGCGACTGGGCGCCCTTGGACAGAATCTGGGAGAGGTTCATGCCAATGCCAAGCAGGATAACTGCGTACTGCAAGACTTTTTTGGACGTATAGGTGACGCCGGCGGCGAGCTGTTCGCGACGATTCTTGGGAAAGACGAGCGCCAGGACCATGCCAAAGAGGATGGCAAATACCGGCCCGCCGACCACCTCAATTTGTTTGCCGAGCAACGTCGCGGGGATAGCGATGATCAGGCAGAACAAGACGCCCTTCCAGCGCTCGCGTACGATATTCGCCAGTTGCATATGGGATTCCTTCTTTCTATTTCACGTTTGCGACGGCTTATGATACGGCAACATTGAGCACAGCCTTGCGCAAACACAGACTAAGATGCCGCAATAGTTCTCAGACACCAGCCGAATTACCCACCGCGGAAAGCTGATTCGCGGCATAATTAACAACTAACATATGAGTGTGATAGAACAGTTGCGAGGCGCTATGGAAGAATCGATGCACGTTGGCGAGCAGGAAACGAGCCTACAGGACCAGTCCTACCACACCATTCGACGCAAAATCGTCTACCTGGACTACAAGCCGGGCGAAAAGCTGGGCGTCAAGCAGCTTTGCGACGACCTGGATATGGGGCGCACCCCTGTGCGCGAGGCACTGGTGCGTCTGGCGCAAGAGGGCCTGGTGCGCACCGTGCCCCAAAGCGGCACCTATGTTTCGCCCATCAACCTCACCCTTGCCGAAAGCGCCTGCTATATTCGCGAACACCTGGAAAAGCAGGTGATCGTGGAGTGCTGCGCGCGCGCCACGTCGGCAGGCATCGAGCAGCTCGATCGGGCCATCGCGCTGCAGGAAAAGGCCATGACCGAAGAGGATCGCATCGGATTCTTTTTAAGCGACAACCTCATGCACCGCATGATCTTTAGCATCGCGTGCCGCAGCACCGTGTGGTCATGGCTCGAAGAGACCAATGCCGACCTGGAGCGCTTCCGCTGGCTGCGTGCCGCCACGCAGACGCTCGACAATCAGGAGACTGTTAACGAGCACAAGCAAATCCGCCGCGCCATCGCCGGTCGCGATCCTATCGAGGCGAGCTTTTTGGTCAGCAAGCACTTGCATATGATGTTCCGCAACCAGACCGAGGTCCTGGACCAATATCCCGAGTACTTCGAGACCAGCAAGCTCCGCTAACCTGCCAAAAAGGGACAGGTTTATTTTGGCAGGTTTTATCTGGGCAAATGCAACAAGGCCCGGCTCCGCCGCAACGGAGCTGGGCCTTAGTTGTTGGGATGACGGAACTCGATTACTCGACAGTAACGCTTTTCGCCAGGTTGCGAGGTTGGTCAACGTCGCAACCGCGCAGAATGGCTACCTCGCGGGCGAGCAGCTGCAGCGGGACACTCGCCGTGATGGGGCTGAACACGTCGCGGACGGCCGGCACGCGAATAATGCAGTCGGCGATCTTGTTGATTTCCTCGTCGCCCTCGGTGGCAACGACGATGACCTTTGCGCCGCGCGCCTTGCACTCCATAAGGTTCGACACGGTCTTGTCGTAGGTGGCACTCTTGGTGGCCACGGCGATGACAGGGAAGCCCGGGTCGATCAGGGCAATGGGGCCGTGCTTCATCTCGCCGGCGGCGTAGGCCTCGGCATGCAGGTAGCTGACCTCCTTGAGCTTGAGCGCGCCCTCGTAGGAAATAGCGGCACCCATGCCGCGGCCCACGAACAGTGCGGACTGCGCGTCTTTGCACAGCAGGGCGGCCTCATGCACGGCCTCGGTCTGGGTATCCAAAATCCACTGGATCATCTCGGCCGTATCGGAAAGCTCGCGGAATAGCATGCGTGCCTGCTTGGTGGTCAGACGATACTTAACCTGCGCCAACAGCAGGGCCAAAAGCGTGAGGCTCACGACCTGGCCGATGAAGCTCTTGGTCGAGGCGACTGCAATCTCCTTGTTGGCCTTGGTGTAGATGACGCCGTCGCTCTCACGCGCCACGGGGCTGCCCACCACGTTGGTGATGCCGAAGACCTTGGCGCCCTTGATGCGCGCGTCGCGAATGGCGGCAAGGGTATCGGCCGTCTCGCCGGACTGGGACACGGCCACAACAAGCGTCGTCGGCGTGATGATGGGGTTGCGGTAGCGGAACTCGCTAGCCGCCTCGACCTCGGTGGGGATGCGAGCCCAGCCCTCGATAAGGTTCTTGGCAATGAGACCGGCATGGTAGCTGGTGCCGCAAGCGATCACGTAGACGCGGTCGATATCGTTGAGCTCCTCGAGCGAAAGGCCCAGCTCATCGATATCGAGCTCACCGGCGGGGGTCATGCGGCCCACCAGGGTATCGCGCACGACGCGCGGCTGTTCATGGATCTCCTTGAGCATAAAGTCGGGGTAGCCACCCTTTTCGGCCATGTCCAGATCCCAGTCGATATGGGTAACCTTGGGCTCAATCACATTGCCGGCCTCGTCGGTATACTCGACGCCTGCGGGCGTGAGCTTGGCAAACTGGCCGTCCTCGAGCACCACGACGTCGCGGGTTGCGTCGATGAGCGCGATGACATCGGAAGCAACATAGGAGCCGGTTTCGCCCACGCCGACTACGATCGGGGAATCCTTGCGGGCCACGGCGATCACGCCAGGCTCATCGGCGGAAACGGCGGCCAAGCCATAGGCGCCCACCACGTGGGTGCAGGCCTCGCGTACAGAGGCCATCAGGTCATGTGTCTCGGTATAGGCCTCTTCGATCAGATGTGCGAAGACCTCGGTGTCGGTCTCGCTCTTAAAGTGATGGCCGCGGCCCTCCAGCTCCTCGCGCAGCTCGGCGAAGTTCTCGATGATGCCGTTGTGGACGATGGCGATACGACCGTCGCAGCTGGTGTGGGGATGGGCGTTAACGACCGAAGGCTTGCCGTGAGTGGCCCAGCGGGTATGGCCGATGCCGCAGGTAGCGTCGCTGTCGATATTGGAAAGCTCGCTCTCCAGACCCGCGACCTTGCCCACGCGGCGAATAACATCGAGGTGCGCCGCGGCGCCCTCGCCCACCTCGAGCGCGACGCCCGAGGAGTCATAGCCGCGATACTCCATGCGCTTAAGACCCGTGACCAGGATGTTCTTTGCAATATCAGAGCCGGTGTAGCCGACAATTCCGCACATAGGATAAATCCCTTCGTCCGCGTGACTGCAAAACGTCCACGCACATGGGGCGCTGAGACGTATAACGTTCGAGTATTGTACTCACGCAAACGCAAGCTGATATACCAGAAGTGGTATCTCAACTTGGATACCACTCGATACACACACCCCACCACCACAAAGGGGACAGGAACCTTCGTGGTGGTCTGGACCGGGGCGGCGCTCTGTCCCAACGAAAGATCTCGATCTGTAACATCTGGGGCTCCGGAAGCCGCCTTAGTGTTACAGATCGAGACATTACGGTTCGGCCCCTGCACTATGTCTCGATCTGTAACAGATAGAGCCGGTTTTGCCGTCCAGATGTTACAGATCGAGACAATTGAAGGCCCGGGCAGCTCAAACCACCACAAAGGCACCTGCCCCCTTCGTGGTGGTCGCGCTGGCAACGGCGTTTCCCCAGATAAAACCTGCCGAAATAAACCTGTCCCTAATTGGCAGGTTTTAACACCTCGGGGGCGGGCGATGCTACAATCTGGCTTGTACTTGAAACGCATCAAAGGGGCCGCTATGGCAAAGGTTAAAATCAGCGACGTCGCGCGCGAAGCCGGGGTTTCGTTGGGCACGGTTTCCAACGCACTCAACCATCCCGAAAAGTTGCGCCCCGAGACCCTCAAGCTCATTAACGAAACCATCAATCGACTGGGCTACCTGCCCAACCAAAGCGCTCGTCAGCTTGCGGGCGGCGCCACCAAGTCCTTTGGCCTAGTGCTCCCCCGTCTCGATCACGGCTTCTCGCTCCAAATCGCCAGCGGCGCCCACAACGAGGCCCGCAAGCACGGCTACGACCTGCTCATCGCCAACGCCGATAACGACAATATTCTCGAGGACCATTACCTGCGCTACTTTATGGGCACTCAGATGTCCGGCGTCATGGTTCAGCCCATGGCATCCCCCGACTGGCACCCCGCCATGACCAAGATGCCCGTGCCAATCGTCCATCTGGACATCCATTGCTCCGAGCCCGGTTACTACGTAGCGGCCGACAACGAGGCCCAGGGTCGCATCATTGCCGAACTCGCCATCGCCCGTGGCGCGCACCATATTGTCGTCGTTGGCCGAGCAGCATTTATGCAACTCACCCTGCGCGTCCTTGGCATTCATAAGGCGCTCGCCCTACATCCCGACATCAAAATCGAAGTCATTGACGCCGGCGAGTGGAACGCGGCGGCCGACGGCTATGGTATCGGCAACCAAATCGCCGAGCGTCCCGCCGACGAACGTCCCGATTTTGTCGTCGGTCTAACCGACGTGCTGGCCTCGGGCGTCGTTTCGGCACTGGTCGACAAGGGCATCTCTGTCCCCGGGCAAGTACGCATAGCGGGCTGCGATGGCAACCCACTCGCTTGGAGCGGATCGGTCCCGCTCACTACGGTAGCGCCCCCGGGCTACGAGATTGGCCGCAAGGGTGTCCAACTGCTCATGGAGCAAATCGAGAACAAGGCCCCGGCAAAGACCAAGCATATCCGCGTCGGCTCTGCAGCGCGCACCGTCACCGCAGGCACCGCCGCCGAGGATATCAACCGCCAAGAACTGGTACGTCCGTTCCTACTGGAGCGCGCCAGCACCCAGGCAAGCACCCAGACTGACGCCACGGCCATCAACCTCGGCGCGTATCTATAGCACGCCCGCAAGTATGCTAAGTCGCCGCTTAAGCAAAAGGGCCCGACCATTGCCGGGCCCTTTTGCTTAAGCGCAAACGTGGGCAATTGCTCGTTTCAGCACCGCAATTGTCTAGTGCACGGCCTTGACCGCCGCTGCCAGGTCGAACAACGTATCGAGCACGGCTTCGCAGCCATCCACCACGTCTTGCGGCAGCGGAACGATATCGGGAACGGCAAAGACATGGCAGCCGGCCGTAATGCCCGAGACGCAGCCGTTGCGCGAATCCTCGACCACGGCGCACTCCTCGGGGGCAAAGCCCGCGCGCTCGCAGGCAAGCAGGTACATCTCGGGGTTGGGCTTGCCGTGCGCGACGTCCTCGCCACACGTTACCGTTTCAAACTTGTCAAAGAGGCCGACCATCTTAAGGTTGCGCTCGGCCGTAACGAGGCGCGACGACGTCGCTAGGCCCACGTGATAGCCCGCAGCCAGCAGCTCGTCTAGGCACTCGGCGGCGCCGGCCTTAAGCTCCAGATCGGTCTTGACCATCTCGTCGCGAATCTCCTTGTGGCGGGCATAGATCGCCTCGGCGGTCTCGTGGCTGCCGTAACGCTCCTCGAGAATGCCCATGACATCGACCAGCGTGCGACCGATAAACTGATGGATCAGAGCATCATCAATCGCGACCCCCAGCTCGGCGGCGCCTGCCTTCCATGCCTTGATGCCCAAACGCTCGGTATCAACCAGCGTTCCGTCCATGTCAAAAATAACAGCCTTGATCATATCGATCCCCTCGCCGGATTGCATTACTGCCACTCTACCGCACTTTACAAGCTTGTATATAACGTATATAGCATATTGCACTTTCGTTACATAGCTGGAAGTCTTATGACAAGCAGCTCGATAGGATTATAGTTTTCGACCGAGTACTCAATGGTAAGGATCGTTTCATGCTTTCAGACACCACTGCACCTGCAGAGGAGCTTCAAAACAAGCTCGCAGCGCTCGAGCGGCTGCTTTTGGCATACGGACGCGTCGCCATCGGCTTTTCCGGTGGCGTCGACAGCAGCTTTTTGGCCGCGGTCTGCGCCCGCATCATGCCTGCCGACACGCTCCTCGTTCACCTCACCACGCCGCTCATCGGCACGCCCGAACAGACCTCGTTTGAGCGCTCCGTTGATGGACAAGCCAATGAGGGGCCGCATTTTAAGCTCCCCGTGCTCAATCTTTCGGTGGATCAGTTGCAGCTCCCCCAAGTAACCTGCAACGATGCCAATCGCTGCTACCACTGCAAGCATGCCGGCTTTACCGCCATCGTCAACCACGCCAAGTCGCTCGGCTTTCCCACCGTCATCGATGGTAGCAATGCAAGCGATCGCGGTGACTACCGCCCTGGCATGCGCGCGGCAAAAGAGCTTGGCGTACGCTCCCCTCTCATGGAGGTCGGCTTTACCAAGGACGAAGAGCGCGAGCTGCTGCGCGCATGGGGCTATCCCGTTTGGAACCTGCCGGCGGGAGCCTGTCTTGCCACGCGCGTCCCCACGGGCGAGGGGCTTACGCGCGAGAAGGTCGATTTAATCCGCACCTGCGAGGACTACCTACACGATCTTGACCTGGCGCAGGTTCGCGCGCGCTTGGTCGGCGGCTGTATGCATATCGAAGCCGCTCCCGCAGATGTCGCCAAGCTTGCCGCCCTCGACGGCACCGCCATCGATGCCGAGGGCAAAACCCCGTTGCCCGCCGCCATCGAGTCCGCGCTGCGCGAGCTGGGCTGCGACCATATCTCCCCCGAGGTTACCCCCTATATCCACGGCAACATGAATCTTTAGGTTACGCCGTTTTACAAACGGCGTAACTGCTCGGCGCTGCGCGGGCTCCGGGCACGGCAATCTGACGTTCAACTTCACGGGCGCGACCAAAAGGTCAGCGCCCGCTTGTTTCACGTCACCTTACCGCATCCAGAGCCCGCTCGCTCGCATATGCTCAACCTGGACTGCGTTAACTGACCTGCCAAAAAGGGACAGGTTTATTTTGGCAGGTTTTATCTGGGGAAACGCAAACAGGGCCGCGACGCCTATATGGCGTCGCGGCCCTTTTCCTTGGAGAAGGATCGATTGATTGAACGGGATGACCGTTCTAGTCTTCGAGTCCGCTATTGATGAGCTCCGCAATCTCAACGGGATCGGTGCTCGCGCGCACCTTGTCACGGAAGCCAGCGTCCATCAGCATCACGGCAGCCTTGGAGAGCAGACGCAGGTGCGTGGTTCCAGCCTCGCCGGCGGGCACGTACAGCGCGAGCGCAACATCGACGGGCACCCCATCGAAGCTCGGCCATTCAACGGGCTCGGCCAGTTTAAGCACGGCAACGCCCGGCGTGTGGATCGCGTCGCTTTTGGCATGCGGAACGGCAAAACCGGCGACAAGGCCGGTCTCGGCCTCGTTCTCGCGAGCAATAAAGGCAGCCTCTACGGCAGATGCGTCATCGGCAAAGCCGAGCTCGATGGCCTGCTCGGACAAATACTGCAGAGCGTCCTCGCGCGAGGCGGCGGTATACCCGATCGTCACTTGGTTGGCAGATACAAATCCCATGGAAACCTTCCTTACAACACGGACCTAACCGCAGCTTCGATGCCGTCGGCGTCCAAACCGTACTTGTGCAGCAGATCAACCGCAGGACCGGATTCACCGTACACATCGCGCACGCCGACGCGACGCATCGGCACTGGATGCTGCTCCGCTAGCACCGAGGCAACGGCCTCGCCAAGACCGCCGATAATCGAATGCTCCTCGGCAGTGACCACGCGACCGGTCTTCTTAGCGCTGGCTACAACCAGGCGTTCGTCGAGCGGCTTGATCGTATGCATATTGATGACCTCGGCGTCAATACCATCGGCAGCGAGCGCCTCGGCAGCCTCAAGCGCCTCGGCGACCATAAGGCCACAAGCGATGATGGTCACATCGGACCCCTCGCGCACGACCACGCCGCGACCAATCTTGAACTCATAGTCCTCGCGGTCGTTGATGACCGGTGTTGCCAGGCGGCCGAAGCGCATGTAGACCGGTCCCTCAAACTCATAGGCGGCGCGCACGCAAGCGCGAGCCTCGATGTCATCGGCGGGAACGATTACCGTCATACCCGGGATCGTGCGCATGAGCGCGATGTCCTCGCAGCACTGATGCGTTGCGCCGTCTTCACCGACCGAGATACCCGCATGCGTGGCGCCAATTTTGACGTTGAGGTGCGGATAGCCGATGGAATTACGCACTTGTTCGTACGCACGGCCGGCGGCGAACATGGCAAAGGTGCTCGCAAAGGCGACGTGACCCGTGGTCGCAATGCCGGCGGCAAGCCCCATCAAGTTGCTCTCGGCAATGCCGGCATCGTAGAAGCGCTCAGGGTGCGCAGCCTTAAACTTACCGGTCTGCGTGGCGGCGGCCAGGTCGGCATCGAGGACCACAAAGTCATCGCGCTCATTGCCCAGCTCGACAAGTGCCTCGCCATAGCTAACGCGCGTGGCGACTTTCTTGACGTCTGCCATTAGAGCTCCTCCCCTGCTGCTGCGAGCTCGGCCATGGCCTGCTCAAACTGTTCATCGTTGGGCGCCTTGCCGTGCCAGCCCACCTGGTTTTCCATAAAGGAGACACCCTTGCCCTTTACTGTCTCGGCGATAATGGCCACGGGCGAGTCGCTCACTTTGCGGGCCTCGGCAAAGGCGGCGGCAATCTGCGCCATGTCGTTACCGTCGGCGAGCTCGATCACATGCCACTTAAAGGCGCGGAACTTGTCGGCAAGCGGCATAGCCGAGTTAACTTCGTCGATACTGCCGTCAATTTGCAGGCCATTGTGATCGACGATAGCGACGAGGTTATCCAAGTCGTGGTTGCCGGCGAACATGGCCGCCTCCCACACCTGGCCCTCCTCGCACTCGCCGTCGCCCAACAGCGTGTAGACGCGATAGCTGTCACCCCAGTGCTTTGCGGCGAGTGCCATTCCAACCGCGGCGGAGATACCCTGACCGAGCGATCCGGTAGACATGTCGACGCCCGGAGTGTCATTCATATTGGGATGGCCCTGCAGGCGGCTGCCGATATGACGGAGCGTCTCGAGCTCCTCCTTGGGAAAGAACCCGCGTTCGGCGAGCACGGCATAGAGTGCCGGAGCGCAATGTCCCTTGGAGAGCACAAAGCGATCGCGCTCGGCGCGGCTCGGATTTGCCGGGTCGACATCCATTTCCTCAAAGTAGAGGTAGGTCATAATGTCGGCGGCGCCAAGCGATCCGCCCGGATGCCCCGACTTGGCAGCGTGGACACCCGTGACAATACCGCGGCGAACCTCATTGGCAATCTTGGCCAGTTCCTGATCGGTCATGGAGTTTCCTCTCTTGAGCACGCCGGCCCGGCATAACAAATGCTGGGCCGGCAGAACCATCGTTACTGTGCCTCGACGACCTTTTTCCAGTCGGCCTCGAACGAGGCAAGGCCCTGGTCGGTCAGCGGGTGATGCAGGCATTTCTTAAGAGCAGCCATGGGAACGGTCGCAATATCGGCACCGAGCAGCGCCGCCTGGGTCACGTGATTAGGCGTGCGGACGGATGCGGTGATGATCTCGACGGTGTCGTCGACGTTCTTGCCGGTCCAGTCATAGTTCTTGATGCAGGTCACAACGTTGTCGAGCTGCGAAATACCGTCCTCGGCGATGTCGTCAAAGCGGCCGACGAACGGGCTGATGTAGCGAGCGCCGGCGTTGGCGGCCATAAGGGCCTGCGTCGGCGAGAAGACGAGCGTCATGTTGACGCGCACGCCCGCATCGGCCAGAGCGCGGCAGGCGGCGAGGCCGGCCTCGCAAACGGGGAGCTTAACCACGATGTTGGGGGCGAGGGCGGCAAGGCGCTTGCCCTCCTCGATCATGCCCTCGGCAGTGGTCGCGGTGGACTCGGCGGACACGGGCAGCCCCTCGCAAAGCTCGGCGATCTTGAGCATGTGGGGCTCAAAGTCGGCCAGCTTGCCGCCGGTCTTGGCGTACAGGGACGGGTTGGTGGTGACGCCGGCAAGGCAGCCCCAGCTCTTAGCCTCGGCGATCTCGTCAAGGTTGGCGGTATCGATAAAGAACTTCATGTTGCAAACTCCTTCGGAGGAATCCAAAACTCAAAAAATAGGACAAAGGGGGCGTCCCTTTGTCCTATGTGCCGGGCCTGCGGCTGGGACATGCCCCAGGCCCGGCGTCGCGTAGGAAAAACTACCTAGTCCTCGAGAGCCTTCTCGATGCGGCTCGTGACGCCCTTGAGGTTAAGACCGACGACGTACTGCTTGATCGGGCGCTTGATGTGCTCGATCACAAAGCGCTTGCCGTCGATGTCCTGGGCAGCGAGGTTGCGGTAGAGCTTCTCGACCTGCTCCTTGACCTCGGGATCGTTAAAGGCGTAGTGGCCGGAGACATCCAGGATCTTCAGGCTGAGCTCGTCGTCGGCCAGAATGTCGTCAACCTGCAGGTTGACATCGTCGCCGGTCATCCACTTGCGCCAGCGCTCGGTCTTGATAGCCTTGACCAGCAGCGTGTGATACAGGTCGGAGGGATCGTCGCACAGGCCGTTGTCGACCAGAATCTGCTCGGTAGCGCAGAGCTTGAGGTAAGCGCGGGTCTCCTCGGTGCCGTACTGAGGGGCAACATTGGAGGCCGTCACGTGAGCCGGGATGTGCTCGAGCAGCGTTGCGTCATCCAGATAGTCGGCGTTGTGCTCCTTCAGGCCCACGCCGTAGCGCTTAGCCATGTCGGCGAGCTCGCGGGCATTCTTAAAGTTGTAATGACCGACCTGCTCGGTCCAACGGGTGAGTGTGCCGGTCTGGCCGACGATAAAGGTGGGCATGGGGCAGCCGCGCTTCTCAAGCTCGGGCTGCAGCTGAGAAATGAACTCCTCGTACTTATCGGTAGAGGTCAAGCCGCCATTGGTCTCCTCGGTACCGACCTCATAGGCAACCTCGGGCAGGTTATGCTCGCGACGGTACTGCTCAAGGTAGTCGATAAGATCGATCGTGCGACGAAGCACCACGTCGAGCGGAATAACCTTGCCGATCTGATAGGGATCCTTGGTGGGGTCGACCATCAGCAGGTCAAAGCCTGCCTCCATGTCGGCGACGAAGGACTTGCGGGCGAGCTCCATGGCCTCGTCCTCGGGCAGGTGGGCGTTACGCTCCTCGTCGCGCTGCCACGGACCGCCGTGATCGCGGCACAGGTAGTACGGACCGGTGTAACCCACCTCGTCGGCGACCTTCTTGATGTCGGCGGCAAAGCGCGTCTGGTCCCAACCGTTGACGTAGCCGGCGCCCATCTCGTCCATATCGACCTGGTTGCGGCTGGCGATAAACATGGGCGGGAAATCCTCGTCCTTGGCAAGCTCGAACACGGCCTGAATCAGATTGGGGCTCATGGGACCAATGCCGACCATGGTTGCGTGATCGCCGCTATCCTGCAGCTTGAGCATGCCCTGAACGGCCTGGCGGATGGTGAGGTTGGACATTTTGTTCTCCTTCTCCAGAGGATTTTTGACAAAAGTTCCCTGGGACCCAGATGTGGGCCCTATCAGTACGGATGGATTTTGTTGTGTAGGGGCGGTTGTGCGGAGTCAAATCCATCCCTCCGCACAACCGGAGTCCTTAAAGGTTTACTTGGCCTGCTTATCGAGCGTGGGCTTCATGGCAATCAGGATTGCAGCGGCGACCACGGCGCCAATCACGATGTCCAGGCAGAACAGCGCGACGTTGTTGGTGGCAAGGGCGACGATAAAGCCACCGTGCGGGACGTAGCAGTCGATACCCTGGAAGGCGGCAAGCGCCGCACCCACGGCAGAGCCGATGCAAATGCCGGGAAGGGTGTGACCGAGGTCCTTGACCGCAAAGGGGATAGCGCCCTCGGTAATACCAATGCAGCCCATGAACAGCGCGGAGATGCCCATCTGACGGTCGGCGTCATCGAACTTGTTCTTGGCGATGAGCGCAGCGAGGCCACAGGCGATCGGGGGAACGGCGACGGCGACGCGGAACATACCGTTAGGACCGTAGATACCGGAGGCCATGATGGCCATGGTGAAGGTCGAGGCGGTCTTGTTGATAGGGCCACCCATATCGAAGGCGGTCATAACGCCAATGACCAGACCCAGGACAACCGCGGAACCGCCCTGCAGGCTGCCGAGCACGCCGGTAAGCCAGTCCATCACAAAGCCAAGCGGCGTGGCCAGGATGTAGATATAGGCCATGCCCAGGACAAGCGAGGTCAGAATCGGGATGATCAGGATGGGCATGATGGTCTGGATGGTGTTGTTGACCTTCCAGGTCTTCATCCAGCGGACAAAGTAGCCGCAGATAACCGCCATGATCATGGCGCCCAAGAAGCCGGTCGAAACGCTGTTGCCGTTAGGGGTAACGACTGCGTTGTTGACCAGGTAGCCCAGGACAAAACCGGGGGCGAGCGCGGGCTTGCCGGCCATCGAGTAGGAGATGTATGCCGCAAGCACCGGGATCATCATGGAGATGCCGGCCATGCCAATGGTGTTAAGACTCACCATCAGCGGGTTCGTAACCTCCATGCCGTTGGCGCCGGCGGTACCGGATGCCAGCGAGAAGGCGAGGAACACGCCGCCGATAACGACGATGGGGATAAAATAGGAAACGCCGGTATTGAATGCATTGAGCAGCGTCTTACCAGGATCGGCAAAGATAGACTGCTTGGACGCCGGTGTCGGGGCCTGCGGGGCAGCGGAGACGGCCTTCTTCTCTGCCTTGGCCTCGGCCTTGGGCGCGTCAACGGCGCCACCCGTCGCCTTGATGATCTCAACGGCCTGGTCGATGATCTTTACCGGATCGGCGATTACATCCGAGGTGCCGACCTTCAGGAACTTGCCCTCGGCCATCTTCTGCTCAAAACGATCCTCGTTCTCGACACCCACGTCGACGGACTCGAGCACCAGGTCGGCGGAATCCACGTCTTCCTGCGTCAGCTCGTTCTCGATACCCAGGCCACCCTGAGCCTCGACTTTGCACTCGATGCCACGAGCGGCGCATTCATCCTGAATCGCCTTCTGGGCCATATACGTGTGGGCGATACCCACGGTACAGGCGGCAACGCCTACGATCTTCATTGCTTCCCTCTTTTCATAGAGTTGCGTGCGCAAGACACCGTTTGCGGAGGCCTCCGGAGCATCCCCTGCCGTTTGGACTTGCTGTCTTTTCGACAAGACCAATATAGGTGCTCGTTTTTCTTAATGCCAGCTTATTTCGGTAAACGCGCAGGTCAAAGCGTTGGTTATGCAATTTAGTTATGCGTTTAACCAAAAATGAATCCTGCGATTTTACCCTCGATTTCAAAAGTCAAGAAGTATTTGATTTTCTCGGTAGACGGCAGATGCGCATGCCGGTCACAAATTTCAACCCCACCCGTATACCGCATTTGTTGCATACTCATATGAAAGGAAAAGGTCGCTCACCGAAGCGCATCCCACACCAAGACTCAAAGTCATCATGTTGGAAAATGCTCATCTGTCGGAAGGAGTCGCTGTGGCAAAACAGCGCGTTACGATCGCAGACGTCGCTCGAGAGGCGGGAACCTCGACGGCAAGCGTCTCGTATTACCTCAACGACAAACGAGAAAAGCTTAGCGAGAAGACGCAGGCAAAGATTGCGCGCGTCATCAAGGAGCTGGGATACGTCCCCAACGCCCAGGCGCAAACACTCACCGGCAAACAGACCCACGTCATCGCCATTATCATTTTGGATAACACCAACAAGTGGGCGGGCCTCGTCCTCAACGGCATGGAGCAGGTCATGCTCCCCGCGGGCTACCAGACGGTCGTTTGCACGAGCAACTTTAACCCCGAAACCGAGCTCATGTATGTCGACAAAATGCTCTCGCTGGGCGTCGATGGCTTTATCATCCAGCCCACGGCAAATTTCAAGGCCGTCCATGACCGCATCAAGCGCGCCGGTAAGCCCGTCGTCTTTTTCGATGCGGCCATCTATAGCCCAGGTACCAGCTGGATCAAAACCAACCTTTACGACGGTGTGTACAACGCCACGCAGGCACTCCTCGACGCCGGTTACGAAGATTTCTTTTCCATTGCCGCCAACATGACCGAAATGCGCACCCGCATGGAGCGTTTTCAGGGGTATGCCGAGGCGCTGGCAGCGAACGGACAGCTCTACAAAGCGATTCCCATCGACCACAACAAGCCGTCGGTCGGTGAGCTTACCGAGTACTTTAAATACAAGTTCAACCCCGCCAAGCGAACCCTTATCTTCGTGCAAAATCAGTGGGCACTTCCCCGTGTCTACAAGGCTCTCCAGCCCATGGCCCATCTACTTCCGCAGCAAATCGGTCTTTTGGGACTCAACTGCGAAGACTGGACCAACCTCACCACGCCGACCGTCTCCACGATCATCGAGCCCGTCGACCAGGAAGGCAGAGAGGCGGCCGAGATGCTCCTCGCGCTACTCGATGGCAGCAGCACGCCAGGTGAGCAGCGCATTCTCGAATGTAAACTCAATTGGCTCGGTTCCACCTCGATCTAGCCATACGTCAAATATGAGGCAATTGAATCCGTAGCGTTTGTCCCAAATCTTAAGTATTTGTTCGACAGAACGGCCCCTGCCGGCTCCTGCTAGACTGGTAGATTCCCAACCGTCCATCCAGGAGCCTCCATGTCGCGCAAGTCCGCCTACAAGCAAGTACTTTCCATCGGCACCGCCGTGGTGCTGGGGTTTGCGCTGTTCACAGGGTCGCTCGACGGGGCGCCCAAGCTGTTGTCGCCGCAAAGCGATGAGCAGGCAGCGACTCTGGCCGAAAAACAAAGCGAGAGTCCCAGCCGCACCGACGACGAGGCGGACCTGGTTGCCCGACTCGAATCGGGAACAGCAAGCTCCTCGGACTCTCAAAATAGCCGAGACTCTGGCGATGGCTCCGATTCCGCCGCAACCGACACCGGTGACGGCGCTTCCGCAAACAGCGCCGCCACCCCCATCGACGAGGTCGAAAACCCCGATCTCGACCGCGCCCGCGGCGTATACCTCAGCAGCATTCCCGACTACGCGGGTAACCCCTATGTTGCCCTGCGCGCCGATAGCACGCACCCGCTCGGCACGCCGTCATTCACGCTCGATGAATACGAGCGCGCTACAGAAGAGGGTTGCTTTAAGAAGTTCTCCAAGCTCGACAGCCTGGGCCGCACCCGCAAAGCGCTCGCCTGCGTGGGCCCCGAATCACTCGGTCAAGGCAAGCGCGGCGATATCTCGCGTATCCATCCCGCTGGATGGCGCCAGCAGCGCTACGACTTTATTCCGGGCCAGAGTCTCTACAACCGCTGCCATCTCATCGCCTGGTCGCTTTGCGGCGAAAACGCCAACCGCAAAAATCTCCTCACCGGCACGCGCTATCTCAACGAGACAGGCATGCTGCCGTTTGAGGAGCAGATTCTCGGCTACATCCGCGACACGGGCAACCACGTGCTCTATCGCGTCACGCCTATGTATAACGAAGAGGAACTTGTCTGCCGCGGCGTGCGCCTTGAGGCGCAATCGGTCGAGGACCACGGCAAGACCCTCTGCTTCCACGTATATTGCTACAACCTGCAGCCGCATGTGCAGATCGACTACACCACCGGCCGCAACCAGGCCTCGGGAGACTAGGGCCGATCAAGCTGCCCCAAAACCTAACATGATCCGTTTTCCTCCGTCCCCCAGGGATCAAAAAGAGCCGCTCTGGATTGCCCAGAGCGGCCCTTGCATCAGCATGTATGTTGCAGGCAAAGCCCCACGCTACTTGGCGCGGCCCTCCTCATAGCGCTCGACCAGCTTGGCCTGAACGTCATAAGGCACCTGCTCGTAGCCGGCGGGCTTCATGGTAAAGTCGCCCGTGCCGCGCGTAATAGAGCGCAGACGCGTCGAATAATCCGTCAGCTCGGCCAGCGGCGCCTGGGCGATGACCACGGTGTCGCCGCGCTCATCGGTCTCCATGCCCGTCACGCGACCGCGCGATGCCGAGATGTCGCCCATCACGGCGCCGGCGTAGCTCTCGGGGATAGTCACCGTAATTTCCTCGATGGGCTCCAGCACCACCGGGTCGGCATCGGCGCATGCCTTGCGCAGGCCGATGCGGGCCGCCGCGCGGAACGCCATCTCGTTGGAGTCGACGCTGTGATACGAACCGTCGTACACAGCCACGCGAATGCCCGTGAGTGGGTAGCCGGCAATGATGCCGTCCTTCATGGTCTCCTGGACACCCTTGTCCACGGCGGGGATCAACGAACGTGGAATACGGCCGCCTACGACCTCGTCCACAAACTCATAGCCATCGCTCGTGCCGTCGGGCCCAATGAGCGGCTCAACGCGCAGCCAGCAGTCGCCATACTGACCGGCACCGCCAGTCTGCTTTTTGTGGCGACCCTGGGCACTTGCCGTGCGTCGGATGGTCTCGCGATACGGGATGCGGATCGGCACGCTCTTGGCCACGACCTTGGTGCGATCCTCAAGGCGATTGAGCAGGACCGAAACCTGCGCCTCACCCACGGCGGAGATGATAGTCTGGCCGGTCTCCTCGTCACGATCGATGCTCATGGTCGGATCGGCCTTGCACGCCTTCTCGATAAACGTGTAGAGCTTCTCCTCGTCACCGCGGTTCTCGGCCTCGATGGCAATGCGGTACTGCGAGTTGGGGAACTTAAACGCCGCAGCCTCGACCTTGCCGGTAATCGAGAGTGTATCGCCCGTCTCGGCCGCCAGCTTGGGCGCCACGATGATATCGCCGGCATAAGCGTGACCGACCTCGGTCATGTCGCGGCCGCACATCACATACAGGTGAGCCAGACGATCGCTCTTGCGGGTGCGCGCGTTGATCAGCTCAAGGCCCGGCTCAAGCGTGCCCGTCAGCACCTTGATAAAGCTGATGCGGCCCTGCTGCGGATCGGCCAGGGTCTTAAACACAAACGCCACCGGACGGTCATCGTCGCTCGAGATCTTAAGCGAATCACCATCGATGAGCGGCATCTCGCCATAGTCGGTCGGCGCCGGGAAGTACGTCGCGATGTCGTCCATCAGCGAGTTGACGCCCTGCTCCTTAATGCAATCGCCCGCAAAGACCGGCACAAAGATGCGCTCGGCGATCGCCTTCGACAGCAGGCCTTCAAGCTCCTCCTGCGTCAGCGTCTCCTCGCCTTCCAAGTACTTCATCATCAGCTCGTCGTCAGCCTCGGCCACCAGCTCGCACAGATGGTCATGGGCTTCCTCCGCCTGGGCACGATACTCCTCGGGAATCTCCGACTCAACGGCTTCGGTGCCGTTGCAATGGCGCGCCTTCATGCGCACCAGGTCGATAATGCCGTCAAAGTCCTCGCCCTCGCCCCAGGGAAGGGTCACGGCGCCCAAGCGCGTGCCAAAGCGCTCCTGCAGCAGGTCCATTGTGGTCGTAAAGCTGGCCTCGGGGCGCGACAGACGGTTCACGAACACCGCACGCGCCAGACGTAGATCCTCCGCCGCATACCAAAGCTTGACGGTCGTAGGCTGCGGGCCGGCCTCGGCGTCGACCACAAACAGAGCCGTCTCGCAGACGCTCATTGCGGCAAAGGCGTCGCCGATAAAATCGGGATAGCACGGGGCATCGAGCACGTTGATGCGGGCGCCCTTCCAGTCGATCGGCGCGATGGTCGTCGAGATGGAGAATGAACGCTTGACCTCTTCGGGGTCGTAGTCGAGCGTGGGCTTGGTGCCGTCGTGGCCGCCCAGGCGGGCGGTCTTGCCGGAAAGGTGGAGCATGGCCTCGGCGAGTGAAGTCTTGCCCACCCCGCCTTGGCCTACGAGCACCACGTTCCTTACATTGCCGGTCTTGGGAGCACCCATGATGACCTCCTTGCAGGGCCGCGCGCAATGCGCGACGCCAACGGGGAGAGTTCGCGGTCGGTGCCGTCCCGGGAGCAGCATGGTCGGCAGCCGAGCCGACTCACCCTCCAAATGTCCTATGCCACCACCCTACCCTCACGGGCGACCGTCCATGCACACCTTTCGGCGCACGTACGGATACAGGCGGCGAGAGGAAGAAGAACACATGCGAGGCGATTATTGAACCCCGCCGATGCAAATAAAATGCCACCGCAGGCCGTAAGACGTGCGGTGACTTCGCCTCAATTTAATAGTTGAGTAAATAGCTGAGCCTACCCCTCAATACGGCTCAAGAACTCGCAGGTACGCTGCTCGCGTGGATGGTCGATGACCTGCTCGGCAGGGCCCTCCTCGACAATACGGCCGCCGTCCATAAAGACCACGCGGTCGGCAACATCGCGCGCAAACTGCATCGCGTGGGTCACGATTACCATCGTCATATTCTGCGCCGCCAGGTCCTTAATGACACGCAGCACCTCGGCCGTCAGCTCGGGATCGAGCGCCGAGGTCGGCTCGTCAAAGAATAAGATTTCCGGATCGAGCGCCAGGGCGCGGGCAATACTCACGCGCTGCTGCTGACCGCCCGAAAGCTCACACGGCACCTTGTTCTCGTTGCCCGTCAGCCCCATTTGTGCAATCAGCTCGTGAGCGCGGGCTTCCGCCTGCTCGCGCGAACGCTTAAGCACGCGAATCGGCGCATCGATGATGTTTTTCATCACGGTATAGTGCGGGAACAGATTGTAGTTCTGGAACACCAGACCAAAACGCGAACGCGCTTGCTTGGGAACATCTCCCTTCGCATAGACCGCGCCCGATCCCGCATCCGTCGCAACCGCAAGGTCGCCAAACGAAAGCGAGCCGCCGTCGAGCGTCTCGAGCAGTGTGGCGCAGCGCAGCAGCGTGGACTTACCACCGCCCGAAGGCCCGATAATCGCCACGACCTCGCCACGCTTTACCTCGAGTGAGATATCCTTGAGCACTTCATTGCCGCCAAACGCCTTGCGCGCGTTCGATATGTTCATTACCGAATTAGTCATGGTAGTAATCCAATTTTTTCTCCGCGGCGCCCAACAGCATCTCGACTACGAAGTTGAAAACCCAGTAAATCAGTGCCGCAATCGCAAACGGCACCATGCTCACCTGCGAGGCAACCAGTGCCTTGGCGGTCGAGAACATCTCACCCACGCCAATGGCAAACGCCAGCGACGTGTCCTTGACCAGCGTGATGATCTCGTTGCCCATCGCTGGCAGAATACGCTTGGCGACCTGCGGCATCACGATATACAGAAACGTCTGCATACGCGAATAGCCCAGCACCTCGGCTGCCTCGTATTGACCGCGCGGAATGGACTGCAAGCCCGAGCGATAGATCTCGGCAAAGTAGCCGGCGTAGTTGATGATGAACGCCACGGCGCATGCCGTCCATTTGGAATCGGGCGTGAGCGAGATGCCGAACACGTAGTACGGGGCAAAGTAGATGGCAAACATCTGTAGCATGAGCGGCGTGCCGCGCATCACCGAAATATAGATGCGCGCGATCCAACGAAGCGGCGCAATTTTACTCATGCGCATGAACGCCACGGGGATTCCCAGTGGAATTGACCCGAGCAGCGTCAGCACAAACAACTGCAAGCTGACCAAGAATCCCTGGCCAAGCATCTGCATCATGACTTGGATAGACATTACTTAAGCACCCAGTTATCGAAGGAAAGACCATAGCTCGCGTACTTGTCGCACAGGTCCTTGACCGTGCCGTCCTCGTAGAGCGCCTTGAGCGACTCGGTCACGGCGTTGGCCGACTTGGTGTCGCCCTTCTTAAAGCCGACGGCATA
Organism: uncultured Collinsella sp.; assembly: GCA_902492935.1. GTDB lineage: Bacteria > Actinomycetota > Coriobacteriia > Coriobacteriales > Coriobacteriaceae > Collinsella. Next base: position 48,859 of record CABUNJ010000014.1, read on the forward strand.
GTGCTCGCTGGACAGCGGCTTATCAAGCTGCGTATAGGCATCGGGCTTTGCGGCAAGCTGATACTGAGCAATCGAAAGGTCGCACGCCACGGCATCGACCGCACCACTCTCAAGCTGCATAAAGGCCGTGTTGTACTCACCGATGGTGTCGAGCGTGGCAAACGTCGCCACCAAATCCTTCTGATCGCCCTCGAGCACGTCCTGAGCAGCGGAATCGGTCTGGGTGATCACCGTCTTGCCGGCAAGATCATCCCAGCTCTTGATGCCCGCATTCTTCTTGACCACGAGCACCTGCTCGTTGAGCATGTACGGCTCGGAGAACGTGTAGTCGTCCTCGCGACCCTCCATGGTAAAGCCGTTCCAGATGCAGTTGATGGCGCCGGAGTTGAGCAGCGTGTCCTTGGCATCCCAATCGATAGCCTCGTAATCAACATCCCAGCCCTGCTTATCGGCAACGGCCTTGGCAAGGTCGAGGTCAAAGCCCGTGTACTCGCCGTCATCGCCCACAAAGCCGTACGGAGGATAGGACTTGTCAAAGCCCACCACGAGCTTCTTGGACTCAGCGGCGCCCTTCACATCCTTTGCCGCGGTAGAGCCAGCAGCGGAGCCCTTGCCGGCGCCGCCACAGCCAACCAGGCCAAGGCCTAGAACCGTAGCGAGTGAGTCGGCTAGACCAACAAACTGACGACGAGACATATCGGTATTCATGGTATTCCCCCTTGATGGCACTTTAGTTAAGTAAAGTGAGTCATGTAACGTTCAGAATCATACACTTTAGCGTGATAGAGCACAAGGCGAGTTTGCCCGCCGCGTGAGGGGTGTGGGGGTTAAGTTTCCTGCTCTACAGTCCTGCTCACGACGGAGGCCACATTAAGTGGCCTCCTGTTCGTGCGGAACTCGCGATAAACTTAACCCCCACACCCCTCACGCGGCGGGCAACCGTCGTTGGACTTATCACTGATATGAAATGGGCGCTTGTATATCGTCCGTTAGCTCAGCACGGTACAATGCTTTCAGATTTCAATTTGTATAATTAGTGGGGTTAATTCATGGCAGAATCTCGTGCGGAGCGTAAGGCTCGTCGTGCTTTGATCGAGGCAGCTGAGGGGTCAGAGGAGAAAAAATCTTCTAAGAAATCCAAGTCGTCTCAGGACGCGAAGGGTAAGTCGGCCAAGAGCAAGGCCAAGGCCAAGCGTCCCAGCTCTCGTCGGAGCGGGGATAAGGCATCTCAGACTCGCACCAAGCGCCCGCATAAAGATCCGATTTCGTCTACACGTAAGGTTGTGGATCCCAAGTCTCCCTGTTCAATCATGAAATCTTGCGGTGGGTGCACGGCGATCAATCGTCCTTATAAAAAGCAGCTGGCAGCTAAGCAAGCTGCTATGGAGGAGCTTTTTGCTTCGCTTTGCGAGCGTGAGGGCATTGCTGTCGATCCCATTCGTGGTATGGGTGTCACTTTGGGCGACCCGGGCAAGTATCCTGCGCCGCGTGGTTTTCGTCATAAGGCTGCCACCCCCTTTGCTCCCGGCAAGGAGGGCGCTGTCCGCTGCGGCTTTTTTGAGCGCGGCACGCACAAGATCGTCGCCGTTCCCGAATGCCCTGTCGAGGCCCCGGGTGCGCGCCAGATTCTCAACGGCATCGCACGCGAAGCTGAGCGGTTGCATATTCCCGCTTTTAATGAGGACAAGCATCTTGGTTTGCTTCGCTATGCCGTCGTGCGCTGCGGCTGGCGCACCGACCAGATCATGGTCACTCTCGTGACCGCCCAGCGTGACCTGCCGCATGCGCAAGAATTCTTCGAGGCCGTCGCTGCACTCGATCCGCATATCGTCACCGTTGCGCAGAACATCAACGGTCGCCCCGGCAATGCCATCCTGGGCGAGGAGACCCGCATCGTCTATGGCGCCGAATGTATGCGCGATCAGCTGCTCGGCTGCGAATTCGACATCTCCCCCACCGCGTTCTATCAGACTAATCCGCAGCAAACCGAGCTGCTCTATCGACTCGCCATTGACGGCATGGATTTGCAGCAGGGCGACGTACTCATGGATGCCTACTGCGGCAGCGGAACCATCGGTCTGTGTGCCGCAAAAGACGCCCAGGACAAAGGCGCCGGCATTATGTTGCTCGGTGTTGAGCGCAACCCCGCCGGCATTGCCGACGCACGTCGCAACGCTGAGCTCAACGGCCTTACCCGTAACGCGTGGTTTATGGCCGACGACGCCACCGACTACATCCTAGATGCCGCCGACAACAACGAGCGGGTCGATGTCCTTTCCATCGATCCGCCGCGCGCCGGCTCCACACCCGAGTTCCTCGAAGCCGCTTGCACGCTCAAGCCACGCCGCATCACCTACATCAGCTGCAATCCCGTCACCCAAGAGCGAGACTTGCACCAGCTCCTCGATGGTGGCTACCGCCTACTCAAGATCACGCCGGTCGACATGTTTCCCCATACCGACCACACCGAGACCGTTGCGGTCCTCGAGCGCCGCTAAGCTGCCCCAGTAGATTTTTGGGACAAGAAGGGGGCGACCCGTCTGGGCCGCCCCCTTCACTTGGTTTATGAACGCCGTTACATGCCCTTGCGCAGGTCGCACACGCCTGCCGCCGCCATCTCGCGCAGCAGCGTCTCGCGATCGCGCGTCACGATCAAATCTAGCGGGAAATGAATCTCGTCGAGCATCTTACGGGCGTGATCGAGCTTGCCAATGGCCATACCAATGTGGGCATCGGTCGAAACGCCGATCCCCACGCCCAGCTCGGCGCAGCGCTCGGCAATCTTGCGGCACACGGCCCAATGCTCAGTGTCGACACCGTGCTCAAGACTATGGTTGTTGATCTCGATAATCTTGTGCTTGGCCTTAGCCGCCAACAGCACCTCGTCGATATCGAACGGTACGCCCGAGCGCCCCGTATGCCCCAACATGAACACCTTGGGATGTTCCAAGGCATTGATATACATCTGGGTCGTTTGAGCCGGCGTCGCGCCCTCGGCAAACTGCGGATTATGCACGCTTGCCACCAAATAATCCAAATTGCGCGTCACCAATTCGAACAGCGAATGCTGACGACTGTACGAATCACCGGCGATATCAAGGTCGACGGGAATATCCTCGCCAAACAAGCTGCCGTCCAGCGAAACGATATCGGCCTCGGCGCCGCGCAGCACCAACACACCGCTCCAAATGCGCGGCCATATATCCTGATTGATAAAGAACTGATAACTACGCAGGTCATTGGGGCAGGCCGTAACCATCGAGCTCAGGTGGTCCGCAGAACCAAGCACCTGCAGACCACGTTCGGCTGCCCAATAGACGTTCTCCTCAATGGTTGAGTACGCATGCGCGGAGAACAGCGTATGAGTATGAATATCACAAGAAAGAAGGTAGGGCATCGGGTCTCCTTATCCGGTGTGGCCGTCGCGTATATTCATTGTACGCATAGCTTTCAGCAGTCGTAAAACCGCTCCATCCCAACGACACAACGTCCATGACAACGGGGCCTGGCTTAACACCAAACCCCGTTTCACGTAAAACATTGTAAGCAGAGCGCTTTACTTTTAACGATACTCGTCCGCCAACTGTTTCCAAGCGGGTAGCGAATTGATAATCGTTTCGTAACTCACGCAATAGCCCAGGCGGAACCAACCAGGCATGCCAAAGCTGTCCGAGGGCACCGCAAGCAGCTCATACTTCTTTGCGCGCTCACAGAACGCATTCGCATCGGGCTCCAGCGCCTTCACCCACAGGTAGAATGCACCATCCGGCTCAACATAGGTGTAGCCGTACTCCGTCAGTGCGTCGGTAAGCGCGGTGCGGTTGCGCGCATAGGCCTCGACATCGCTCGGTTCATTAATGCAGTCGATAATTACACGCTGGAAGAGGGCCGGTGCGCACACGAAGCCCAGCGTTCGGGCGGCACCGGCGACGGCCGGCATAAGGCGAGCAGCCTGCGGATTGGTATTGGGGACCAAAATCCAGCCCACGCGTTCGCCCGGTAGCGAAAGGGACTTGGAATACGAGTAGCAGACGATGGTGTGCTCATAAATCGAGGGCACCCAAGGCACCTCGGCGCCGTAGACAATCTCGCGGTACGGCTCATCCGAGATGAGCATAATCGGATTCTCGGGATCGCGCTGAGCGTTGGCCTCGCGTAGAACATTGGCCAGTCGCGTCAACGTGTCGCGCGTATATACGGCACCGGTCGGGTTGTTAGGCGAGTCGATGATGACGGCAGTCGTCTTATCGGTGATCGCCTTGAGCACGTTACCCACGCTCAGCTGGAACGTATCTTCATCGGCGAGCGCCTCGACACACGTACAGCCGGCTTTCTCAATCCAAACACGATACTCCGGAAAGTACGGGGCGATAACGATGACCTCGTCACCTGGATTGGTAATGGCATTGAGCGTGCAGGTGAGCGAGGCCGCCGCACCTACCGTCATAAAGACATCCTTGCCCTCATAGCTCGTGCCAAAGCGGCGGTTGAGCGATTCGGCGACGGCTGCTCGACATTGCGGCAGGCCCGGTGCGGGCGTGTAGCCGTGCAGCTGGTCGCTCGGCAGCTCCAGGGCCTTCTTAATGGATTCAGCCACGGCAGCAGGCGCCGGAACACTCGGGTTGCCCAGCGAGAAATCAAACACGTTTTCTGCACCGATCTGTGCCTTGCGCTCAAGACCATAGCTAAAGATCTCGCGGATGATGGAGCTTTCCGCACCGCGAGCATACATAGTTTCGTTGATCATCTGTTCCCCTTTCGCATAGGCGGTATTGTACGCTTTAGTTGAGCAAAGTACCGCAGTAAAGCCAACTGAAATTCATCAATCCGCTATCCGATATCCGTCAATGTTGATTGGGGACAGACTTAAATGCGTGAAAACGCTCATTTAAGTCTGTCCCCAATCAACAGACGGCCCCATATCGGCCAAAAGGAAAAGCCTCCGCAGGTTTCCCCGCGGAGGCTTTCGCTACAAGAACTATTTGTCGGCGTCGGTGTTGCCGTCAGCATTGACGGCATTGCCATCGCCAGCATCCTCGCCACCATCAGATGCATCCTCTTGCATGGCCGCCTGCGCAAAAGCCGCGGCATCGGCCGCCAGCTCCTCCTCACTCATGCGAGGCGCGCGCTTCTTGGCCGGCATACCGGCTGCCTTGGCGTTGCGCTCCTCCTTGGCCGCCAGGATATCGCCCTCGCGCTCAAGGTAGGCGTCCCACTCGTTATCGAGCAGGGCATTCACGGCATCGCCCTCGACAGTCTCGCGCTCGAGCAGCACCTTGGCCATCAGGTCGAGCTGATCGCGACGAGCATCCAGGATCTCGACAGCACGACGATGGGCCTCGCGCATAATGCGCTGGACCTCGATGTCGATACGGCGCGCCGTCTCCTCGGAGTAATCCTGATGATCGGCATAGTCGCGACCCAGGAACACCTGATGCTGCGCCTCACCGAAAACCTGCGTACCCAGTTCCTCGCTCATGCCCAGGCGCGTGACCATCTCGCGCGCCATCTTGGTTGCGCGCTCCAGATCGTTGCTCGCGCCCGACGTAATGTCATCGCACATGAGCTCCTCGGCCACGCGACCGCCCAAGAACACGGCGAGCTCGTCGAGCATCTCGTTCTTGGTCTTGAGGAAGTGATCTTCCTGCGGCAGCTGCAGCGTGTAGCCCAGGGCCTGACCGCGACTGACAATCGAGATCTTGTGGACGGGATCGGAGTGCTCCAGGATGTGGCCGACCAATGCGTGGCCACTCTCGTGATAAGCGATCGTGGTACGCTCGGCCTCGGTCATCACGCGGCCCTTGCGCTGCGGCCCGGCAATCACGCGCTCCATCGACTCCTCGACCTCGTCCATCGAAATCACGGAACGATGACGGCGAGCGACAAGCAGCGCGGACTCGTTGAGCAGGTTCGCCAAATCGGCACCGGTAAAGCCAACGGTCATCTGGGCGAGCTTCTCGAACTTCACGTCCTCGTCCATCGGCTTGTTCTCGGCATGCACGCGCAAGATCTGCTCGCGACCCTTTACGTCCGGACGGTCGACCGTGACCTGACGGTCAAAACGGCCGGGACGCAGCAGTGCCGGATCCAGAATGTCGGGGCGGTTGGTGGCAGCGATCAGGATGACCGACTCGCTCTCCTCAAAACCGTCCATCTCGACCAGCAGCTGATTGAGCGTCTGCTCGCGCTCGTCGTGGCCGCCGCCCAAGCCGGCACCGCGCTGACGTCCTACGGCGTCGATCTCGTCGATAAAGATGATCGATGGGGCCTGGGACTTGGCCTCCTTAAAGAGGTCGCGCACGCGGCTGGCGCCGACGCCCACGAACATCTCCACAAAGTCAGAGCCCGAGATACTAAAGAACGGCACGCCCGCCTCGCCGGCAACGGCCTTGGCCAGCAACGTCTTACCAGTACCCGGAGGGCCCACCAGCAACACGCCGCGGGGAATCTTGGCGCCCAGCTTGCGATAGCGATCCGGGTCGCTCAAGAAGTCACGAATCTCTTCGAGCTCCTCAACAGCCTCGTCCACGCCGGCAACGTCTTCAAACTTGACCTTGGGGCGCGTAGCCTCGTTGGTCTTGGCGTTGGTCTTGCCAAACTGCATGTTTCTATTATTGGCGCCCATCATCTGGCGCATAAAGTAGAACATGATGGCGATCAGGGCAATCGTCGGAAGCACACTCATCGCCAAGTCGCCCCAAAAATCGGGATCGTTGGTGTTGACGATGTACTTGGTATCGGGGTGCTCCGACATGAGCTCGGCAAGCGAATCGGAGCCGACATAGGTCGAGGAAAAGCTCTTGAGCTCGCTCGTGTCGCCCTTGTCCTTTTTCGTCTTCCAGTAATGACCCGTCACGCTTCCGTCCTGAACCGTATAGGTCAGATCTTCGACGCGATCCTGCTTGATGGCGCTGACCATCTCGCTCGTCGCGAGCTTAACGGTATTGCTGGATTTGGCAAAGCCGGAGCCCATGTTAAAGAAGGCGTAACCCAGAAGCGCGCAAGCCAAAAGAAAATACAGCCAGCCCGTACGCGTGGGCTTCTTGCCTCCGGGCATCCCCGGGATCTTTGGGTCCCGGGGAGTCTGGGAATTGTTGTCGTTACGGTCGTCGGGCATCTTACGAATAAACCTCCGGTTTCAAAATGCCCAGATACGGAAGGTTGCGATAGCGCTCGGCATAGTCGAGGCCGTAGCCCACCACAAAGGCATCGGGGCAATGGGTTCCAACATACTTGGGCGTGACGGCCGAGACGCGGTCCTCAACGTCCTTCCACAGGAAGGCGGCGACCTCCAGCGAGGCGGGCTTGCGGCTCTTGAGGTTCTTCATCAGATACTTGAGCGTCAGCCCCGAGTCCAGAATGTCCTCAACGATCAGCACGTCGCGACCGCGGATGTCGATATCCAGGTCCTTAATGATACGCACGATACCCGAGGACTTCACGCCGTCGCCGTAGCTCGAAACAGCCATGAAATCGATGTTGGTCGGCAGCTCGATCTTGCGCATCAGGTCTCCCATAAAGACCACGGCACCGCGCAGGACCGCAATCAGCACCAGATCCTTACCCGCGTAGTCGCGAGTAATCTGCTCGCCCAAGCGAGAGACGATACCGTCGATATCCTCCTGCGTAAACAGAACCTTCTCGATATCCGGATGTTGAGAAGCCATGACAACCCTTTCTTGTGCTTATCGCCCACGCACCGCCGCATGGACGCGAACTACACATTCTAGCAGCGCACGGGGTATATTTACCAGCACGTGTGCCATCAGCGCGGGAATACCGTCAACGTCGCACAGAATAGCTAGCGCGAAGTGCTATTCCGCATCGACCACACGAAGCAGATATGCCACGCGCGTTGCGGCCGTGCATTTAAAACGCTCGTCCGCGCGAACGCCCGCGACCCATACTACGGCACCCCCCGGCGCCGTCCTCACCATGGGCACGCCGGCGCGCTCGGAAACGGGAATGCGAGCCTCACCTAGCAAGTCGGATACTTTCTTGCTTCGACCACTCATCCCTAACGGGCACATCACGTCTCCCGGTGCAGGACCGTCCACCCACAGGCGCGCCAATCGCGCCTCGGCAGGGATCTCGCCACGCGAGCCCGCCAGGATCCGCTCACTATCGCTGTCGGCAAAACCCAGGGCAGCCGCGTCTACCAAAGCTGTCACTTCCCCGGCAGCTGCAAGCTCACGGGCGCGGCGCACGATATCGCATCCCGGCTCAACGGCCATCGGTTCTGTGACCAGCATACGTCCCCCGCCCAACGGCAAACGACCGGGTACGGTAACCCAGTCCGCGACCAGGCCCTCGCGAGCCGCCGGCGCCTTGAACGCCAGCATGCCAAACTCAATGCGTGCGTCAATCCCCGCCGGAAGCGTGACCGAGCCGGCGCCCTCGGCAACGCAGGAAAGGACTCGCTCCACATGTCGCATCTCTGGACGAGCGTCCGGATCGATGCGCTTAATCGCCAGTCGCACGATGCGCCGCGCGATTACCACCTCGGCCGCAGCAAGGCGCCTGGCATCGAGCACCAGCGCGCCCGCCGCCTCCTTACGCAGGCAGCTTCGAAACGCCTGTGCCGAAAGCTGAGACAAAAACGCGTCCTCATCGCCTAAGATCTCGCAGGCGGCGCCAATCGTCTTGCAGACGCTCGCGTTGCGCTGCGCCACCACCGGCATCACTCGATGGCGCACGTAGTTTCGCAGATACGAGATATCCTCATTGCTCTCGTCTTCACGCCACGGCTGACCATGTACCTGTAGATAGCCCACGAGCTCGCCATGAGTTAGGTCGAGCAAGGGACGCACCACGATATTCCTCCGGCGAGGAATGCTCGATAGGCCAGCGGGCCCCGAACCCTTAATCGCGTTCATCAAAAACGTTTCCGCGCGATCCGAAGACGTGTGCGCGGTGCAGATACGAGCCGCCGTTCGCGGTGCCCCCGTCTGGGCGCAGAGCTCGCGAACATACCTCCGCGCCGCGGCATAGCGCACCTCGCGGGCTGCGGCCTCAATATTGCCCGACTCCCCATCAAAATAAGCGTGCTCCACGCACAGCGGTAAACCATATTTCGCGCAGAGCTCACGCACAAAGGCCTCGTCGCCATCGGACGCCTTGCCGCGCAGATGATGGTTTACATGCAGCACATGCAGGCGCTCGCGAGCAATGGGGGCAACACCGCGTCCGTCTTGGATATCCAGCTTTGATGTGCACGCCATAAGAAGCAGTGCCGTCGAGTCCGCGCCGCCTGATACCATGAGCACGACAGGAGCTGCCTGCTGCCTCGTCCGGGTCTCATCGACTGCCCCAGGCACGGCATGGTGTCCGTAATGCTGTGATACCGTTGGCATTCGCTTCCTCCTCTATTCGTCCGCACCCATTGTATCCTTTGGAATCTTATGTCTTGCCTGCACCTTCATATCCTCGGCAGTGGCTCTAAAGGCAACTGCGCACTCATCGAGGGCCCGCAGGGGCTCATTATGGTCGATGACGGACTGTCTCGCCGCGAGACATTAAAGCGCATGGCAGAACTGGGGCTCTCGACAGACAACGTCTCGGCTCTTCTCATTACTCATGAGCATAGCGATCACATCAAGGGCCTCGATGTCTGGTGCAAGCACTGGCACGGCCCCCTCTTTGCCAGCAGGGGCACTCTTTCGAACAAAGAAAATCTTTCTCATCTGCCTGTCGAGGAATTCGATCCCGGTGACACCCTATCCATTGCCGGCATCCACGTGCAAACCTACTCAACGTCACACGATGTCATCAATCCAGTCGGCTATCGATTCGACACCCTCGATGATTCCATCGGTTTTGCCACCGACACCGGAGAGCTATCGAGCCAAGCCATGAACACCCTCGAAGATTGTCGAGTCCTCGCACTCGAAAGCAACCACGATGTGACCATGCTGCGCGAGGGAGAATATCCCCGCTTTCTTCAGGAGCGCATCCTGTCTGCAAGGGGACACCTCTCCAATGGCCAAGCCGCCGAAGCCGCGCGCGAACTTGTTACCGAACGCACCGAACAGCTCATTGCCATGCATATCAGCCAAGATAACAATCGTCCGAGCCTTACCGTCAAAAGCTATGCCAAAGCTCTGACCGCAACCCTGGATGACGAGGTCGGCAGCTCCGCAACCCTTCTCCAAGGATCGCGAAAACTCTCGATACGCCCCGCAAGCCAGCATCGGCCAGTAACCATTCAATAGACTGTCCTAGACAGCAAAAGGGGCCGAGAATCGCTTCCCAGCCCCTTTTGCTGTCTTTTAATAGCGCAGAACACCAACGAAGTTAGTCGATGGAGATCTTCGTAACGTTCTTCTTCTCGACGATCTTGGGGACCGTAACGGTCAGGATGCCGTCAGCGTACTTAGCCGAGAGGCCCTCGCTCGAAGCGTCCTTTAGATACACGCCACGCGTCGCGCTGTACGAGCTGAACTCCTTCTGCAGGAAGTTCTTGCCCTCGTTCTCCTCGTCTTCCTCGACATTCACGCTAATGGACAGACGACCCTCGTTAAGCTCGACATCGATATCGTCCTTGGCGACGCCGGTCAGATAAGCCTTGACCTCATAGCCGTCGCCCTTATCCTCAACGTCAACGGGAAACGCCTTGGAAGCAATCGAGTTGTTTGCAAGGTCAGTCATATCATCAAACAGATCGAACAGCGAGCTAGCAGAAGGACGAACGCCAAAAACCGAACGATAAGGAACCATGCTTGCCATGTTTACCACTCCTTTTAAGGACTGCCGAGTCATCTTCTAGGTGACTGGGACTTCTTTTGACGCTCTTATATATGCCCACCCAGTGCTCATATATACATCGACTATAAAGTTTTTTGAGTCTAGTACTATAAGCATATCTAAGTGTGTTTGACTCAGGTTTTAATAAGGTTAAGGTTCTTTGAACCAGAGCTTAAATAACAAGTATGTTCACAGCTACAAATAGCAAGGGGCTTACAATGAGCGCGTACACGTTGTTGGTAACGAGCTAAAGGGCATCATGGACGACCAAAACCAGAACAAAATGTTTATGCCGACGCAGGGGGAAGATACTTCCACGCAGCCGCCGCGGTTCCATCGCCCCCACATCTCGCAAGAGCCCATTAATGATCCGGAGCCCGAGTATGTGACGAGAAATCGATATCAAACGCTCGAGGATGCCCAAACGGGACGTAAACATATGGGCGTCGCCTCGGGAGACCCTGTATATCTGAAAGACGCACCATTATCTAAAAACAGCGCAGCTAGTGATGAGCCGATGAAAGCATCCGCCACTCATCGACAAAGAGGTCCTCGACCAAAGCAAACCTTGACGCATTCGGCTCGCTATCTCGAAACGCCAAAACAGGGAAAATCAATCTTCGTTTCGACAAGTAAACGACGCAAGCAGCATCGACTGACAATCCTGCTTTTGATCATTGCGGTCATAGCAGTTGCCCTTGTTATTCGATTTATCTTCTTTAAATAAAGGCTCAATACCAAAAACGATAAGATCGTCTGGTGTAATAGAGTCATTTACGCCCCGTAAACGCAAAAAAGGGGGAGGCCGCGTGGCCTCCCCCTTCTCAGTTCAAGC
>CABUNJ010000015.1 GCA_902492935.1 uncultured Collinsella sp.
GCCCGCTGAGCTGGGCCTATGCCGGAATCTCTCCCACAGAAACCACCGAAGAGCCCAAAAACCAGATAGTACCGGCAGCGGCACCTACCTTGCCGCGCTCGTGCGCGAACAGATCGAGACGGGGCATCGCGCCGCCGTGCTTTGCGGCGCGGCACCGGGTGATACCCAAGGCGAGCTGGACCGGCGTGCTGCCGTGTTTGCCGTACCGTTCGAGTCGCCCGAGTTGCCGTTTCCCATCTGCGGTATGTCCGACGTCATGCCCTATCCCTCCACGCGCTATCGTGACCTGACGCCTTCGATGCTCAAGGCATTTGAGCGGGCATTTGCTGCAGCAATCGATCGGGCGATGGCTGAGTTTCGGCCCGATCTGGTGCTCTGCCATCACCTGTATCTGGTGACCGCATTGGCGCGCGAGTGCGTCCGGGGCGTGCCGGTTGTTGCCGTGTGCCATTCGACCGACCTGCGCCAGCTGCGTTCGCATACGCTCGAGCGCGATCTCATCGTAAGTGCGGTTCGTCGGCTCGATGCCGTCTTTGCGCTCCATGCTGAGCAGGCTGAGCAGATTGGCCTGGTGTGCGGCGTCGATGCCGATCGCATCCACGTGATTGGGACGGGCTACGACCATCGCGTCTTCTGCCGCGACGCAAGCGTGGCGAGGCAGCCGGGATCGCTTGTGTACGTGGGCAAGATTTGCTTTAAAAAGGGCGTCGAGTCGCTGGTTCGAGCTGTGTCATTGCCGATTGGCGATGGCGTCCGCTCATCTGGCTTGGTACTTGTGGGCGGCCGCGGGGACGATGCCGAGTACGCGCGTATCGAGCGTTTGACCGCGGCCTCGGATGTGCCGGTGACGCTGGCGGGGCGCCTGGATAGCGATGAACTCGTGCGTGCCTACCGCAGTTCCGACGTCTTTGTGCTGCCTTCGTTTTACGAAGGTTTGCCGCTCGTGACGATCGAGGCCCTCGCGTGCGGCTGCAAAGTTGTGGCGACCGATTTGCCCGGCATTCGTCCCTGGATGGAGGCGATGCTTCCCGGTGCTCCCGTGACGTGGGTGGCGTCGCCGCGTATGACGGATGTCGACACGCCCGTGGCGGCCGACCTTCCGTTGTTTGAGCGCGCACTGGCAGATGCTATCGCGCAGGCGCTTGCGGCTCCGCCTTCGACGTTCGAGCCGTCGGCGGTCTCTTGGGAAGCGTGCCTGGGGCGTATACTTAAAGTCGTTAATTTGTTGGAAGGGGGTTCGTATGGCTAAGGACACCATGAGGCTCACGTCCATGACGGCCGCGAGCGGTTGAGCCGCTAAGTTGGCTCCCGGAGCCCTCGCCCAGGTCCTGGGCGATTTACCCAATGTGCATAACGACAACTTGCTCGTGGGGTTCGATACCTCCGACGATGCGAGCGTCTTCCGCGTAAGGGAGAACCTGGGGCTTGTGCAGTCCATCGACTTCTTCCCGCCGATGGTCGACGACCCGTTCCTGTTTGGCCAGATTGCCGCGGCCAACTCGCTGTCGGACATCTACGCCATGGGAGGGCGGCCTAGCCATGCCATGAACCTGCTCTGCATACCCAGTTGTCTGGGCATCGAGGTTGCCGGTCAGATTCTGGCGGGCGGCGCCGACAAGTGCGTCGAGGCCGGTTGCTCTATCGCGGGCGGTCACACCATCAACGACGACGAGCCCAAGTACGGCCTGTCCGTGAGCGGTTTTGTCGCGCTCGACCGTATGCTCGCCAACAGCGGCGCGCGCGTGGGCGATGTCCTGCTGCTGACCAAGGCGGTTGGCTCGGGCATCATCACCACGGCCATTAAGGGCGAGCTCATCGAGCAGGACGAGGCCGCAGCCATGTTTGACTCGATGTGCACCCTCAACGAGGCGCCGATTCGTCTGGCCGAGGGACTTGAGCTTCACGGCTGCACCGACATTACGGGCTTTGGTCTGATCGGGCATGCGTGCGAGATGGCCGAGGGCTCGGGCGTGCAAATCGAGCTCGCGTCGGGGGCGGTGCCGCTCTTTAATCAGGTGCTCGACATGGCGCGTCTGGGTATTATCCCCGCGGGCTCCTACCGCAACCAGGACTTCTTTGGCCCGCGTGTAGCTGCCGACGATGACCTGGAGCCGGGCATGCTGGATGCGCTGTACGATCCGCAGACTTCGGGCGGTTTGCTTATTGCGGCGCCCGCGGCGGATGCGGATGAGCTTGCGTGCCGTCTGCATGCCGAGGGGCGTGTTGCCGCCACAATCGGCCGCGTGTGCGAGTCGGTGCCGGACGGTCCTGCCGTCCACGTTGTCCGTTAACGACACGTTTATTGAGCTATGTACCGTTCTAAAACGATTTATTCGAAAGGAAAAACTATGTCTACCAAGATTGAAGTCAATGCCATGGGCGATGCCTGCCCGCTGCCCGTCGTCAAGACGCTCAAAGCTCTGAAGCAGCTCGATGGCGAGGGCACCGTCGTGACCTCGGTCGATAACGAGACCGCCGTCAAGAACATCTCCAAGATGGCGCAGGAGAAGGGCTGCACGGCCTCGGTCGAGAAGGTTTCTGACGCCGAGTGGCACGTGACCGTGGCGACCTCTGGCGCCGTTGCCGTGGCCGATCCCGAGCAGGATGGCGCTGCCTTCTGTGATGCCAGCGCCGGCAAGGGCAAGCTCGTCATCTCCGTCTACACCGACTGCATGGGCCGCGGCGACGACGAGCTGGGCCACAAGCTCATGAAGGCCTTCATCTTTGCCGTGACACAGCAGGAGGAGCTGCCCTCGACCATGCTGTTCTATAACGGCGGCGCCAAGCTCACCGTCGAGGGCTCACCGGTGCTCGACGACCTGAAGGGTCTGGCCGAGCAGGGCGTCGAGATCCTTACCTGCGGCACCTGCCTGGACCACTATGGCATTAAAGACCAGCTTGCGGTGGGCGAGGTCACCAACATGTACGTGATCGTGGAGAAGATGGAGCAGGCCGTGCGCGTCGTGCGCCCGTAGCGTATTGGTTGGAGTTGCCATGAGGGAGAAGCGCCCGGCGCTTGTCATCACGTTTCCCACCACGGCGGCCGCCATGGGCTGCGAGTCCCTGTGCATCGAGCGCGGCCTTCCCGGGCGAACGATTCCCGTGCCCGGGGAGGTCGCCGCTGGCTGCGGTCTGGCGTGGAAGGCGTTGCCTGCCGATGAGGAGCTGCTGCGCGGCGAACTCGCCTCGGCGGGCGTTCCCACCGAGGGCTATACCGTGATTGATATGTGGGAGGTCGTGCGATGATCTACCTGGATAACGCGGCGACGACCATGCACAAGCCGCAGACGGTCATCGATGCCGTGACGCAGGCGATGTGCTCGCTCGGCAATGCCGGGCGCGGCGCCACGTCGGGTGCCCTCGATGCCGCTCGTACGATTCACGCTTGCCGTGCCAAGCTTGCGCGCCTTTTTGGTTGCCCGAGGGCGGACCATGTGTGTTTTACGCCCAACTCCACGGCGGCGCTCAACACCGCCATCAACGGGGTGGTGCGCCCCGGCGACCGCGTGGTCACGACGATGCTTGAGCACAATTCCGTGCTGCGTCCGCTCAACCGTCTGGCGGTAGAGCGGGGTGTGACCGTTGAACATGCGGGCTGTGACGCGAACGGCGTGCTCGACTACGATCAGCTCGAGCGGCTGGTCACGCCCGGTACGCGTGCCGTGGTGGTGACGCATGCCTCTAACGTGACCGGCAACGCCGTTGATGTTGCACGTGTGGCGGCTGTGGCTCATGCGGCTGGTGCGCTCGTGATTGTCGATGCCTCGCAGTCTGCCGGCACGGCGCATATCGATATGCAGGCCATGGGGCTCGACGTCGTGTGCTTTACCGGCCACAAGGGGCTCATGGGGCCTCAAGGCACCGGCGGCCTGGCCGTGGCGGAGGGCGTTGACATGGCTCCGTGGGCCATGGGCGGCACGGGCGTGCACAGTTTCGATGCACTGCAGCCGCTTGAGTGGCCCACGCGCCTTGAGGCGGGCACGCTCAACGGTCACGGCATCGCGGGACTTTCCGCAGGTCTTGACTTTATCGAGGCACAAGGCGGGGTCGAGGCGATTGCGGCTCGTGAGCGCGCGCTTGCCGAACGTTTCCTCGCCGGCGTTCGCGAAATCCCCGGCATTGCGCTCTACGGTGCGTTTGATCAGCCTGCGCGCTCGGCGATCGTCTCACTCAACGTGGGCGATATCGACTCTGCCGAGATCTCGGACGCGCTTATGCAAGGGTGGGGGATTGCGACGCGCCCCGGTGCCCATTGCGCTCCGCTCATGCACCGCGCGCTCGGGACCGAGCGCCAGGGTATCGTTCGCTTCTCGTTTGGGTATTTCAACACGGCCGAGGAAGTCGACACCGCGATTGACGCTTTGCGCGATTTAGCCTGCTAGAGCGTATATACTTGCGGGACGGGTCTTTTGCCCGTCCCGTTTTTGTTTCGACCCGAAAGGTGTGCCTATGGCCTCATCCGCCCCGCGCGGCCTGCGCTCCGACCATGTCGTTACCGTCGGCATTGCGCTGTTCTCGATGCTCTTTGGCGCCGGTAACCTCATCATTCCGCCGTTGCTGGCACTTCAGGCCGGCACAGCCACGCCGCTTGCCATGATCGGCTTTTTGATTGCCGCTATCGGTCTGCCTGTTATGGGCTTTATCGCCGTCGCGCTCGCCGGAACGGCGCGTGAGCTTGCCGGCCGCGTGCACCCCAAGTTCGGTGAGTTCTTTGTCGCGGCGGTGTATCTGGCCATCGGCCCGTGTCTGGCTATTCCGCGCACGAGCTCCACGGCCTTCGAAATGCTGGTGCCGCTGCTGCCCGAGGGCGTTTCGCTCGGCGCAGCACGTCTGGTGTTTGCCATCGGGTTCTTCGTCGTCGCGTTTGTGCTCACGCTGCGCCCAGGTGTCATCACGCGCGTGCTCGGCCGCATTACGGGCCCCGCGCTCATCGCGCTCATCGTGCTGGTCGTGGGTGCTGCCGTGATCTCGCCGCTGGGACCGGCTGCCACGCCGCAGGCCCCCTACAATGCCGGTGCAGCCGTGCAGGGCTTCTTGACCGGCTACCAGACCATGGACCTGCTTGCGTCGCTCGCCTTTGGCATCATCATCGCCGAGACCATCCATGAGCTGGGCGTTACCGACGACAAGCGCGTGGCCTTCGAGATTTCGCGTTCCGGTGTGATCGCCGGCGTGCTCATGGCCATCATCTACTGCGGCTTGGGCCTTGCCGGTATGCAGCTCGGCACCGTGATGCCCGACGCTACCAACGGCGCCGCCATCCTCGCCCGTTCGGCCTCCATGCATTTTGGGCTTGCCGGCACGGTCGTGGTCTTTGCGATCTTTTTCCTTGCCTGCATGAACGTGTGCATCGGCCTCATCAGCTGCTGCTCGCGTTACTTCTGCGAGACGTATGTGGTCGAAGGGGGAGCGGAGGCTTCCGAGGAGGCCATGCGCCGCCCCTTTGCGGTTCTCGCCTTTGTGTTCGCGGCGTTTTCATGCGTGCTCTCCAACGTTGGCCTTGATATGATCCTTATGTTCTCGGTGCCCATGCTCAACGCCTTGTATCCCGTTGCCATCGTACTGGTACTGATGGGCCTGGTGCGCGGCTTTTGCGATGCTCATCCACAGGTGTGGGTGTGGGTCGGCGGCGTGGTTGCTGTGCAGAGTGTGATCACCTCGGTCCGCGATGCGTTCTTTGCGGGCGCGTGGCTGCCGTTCGATGCACTGCCGCTTGCGGACATTGGAGCCGCGTGGGCGCCGGTTGCCGTGGTTGCCTTTGTGATCGGTCTGCTCCATAGTCGTTTTGTCGCACATTCGAGGAGCTAAGGCATCAATGCTTGCACAGGCGGGGAGTCTCCCCTATAATTTCCTTCGCTTTGGGACACGCAAGGTTTAGACCTTAGCTGCTCAACACCTTCGGGACGTGGCGCAGTTTGGTAGCGCGCCTGCTTTGGGAGCAGGATGTCGCAGGTTCAAATCCTGTCGTCCCGACCATATCTTGCGGGCGTAGTTCAATGGTAGAACCCCAGCCTTCCAAGCTGATGACGCGGGTTCGATTCCCGTCGCCCGCTCCACAAGATAGATGAATGGCTCTAGTTCCTTTTGGGACCAGAGCCATTTTCATATACATGCCGGGGACTCCACATCCCCTCCTAAGTTGCGGTGAAATACGGACTGTTTTTCGGCTTTTATGGCCCATGTAGTCCGTATTTCACCGCAACTATTTGTAAGGTTGGATTTTGATGCCGTTGGGAGGGTCGTAGCGACCGTCTACCGAGAGTGTAAATATTTTTTGAACCTCTGACCTGCGACGTCAAGCTTTTGGTCAGCTTTTGGCAAGGCCTACGGACGGAAGCATGCGATAGCGTAATGGTATTCTCTCCGCCGTGACGGTTATGGGGTTGGCCATGCTCGATAAAGGCAAACATATTCCGCAGTCATATGCAAGGATGCTATTCTCGGCCCTTGGAATTCATCAAGATGGACAGCTGCTTATAACAATTGATCCTTGGGATGAACGCCGTGCGCGCGAGCTTATGCAGGAAGAGCTCATGCTTCGTCTTTACAACCATGTGTATGCGGATCCGGTCTATTGGAATAATCTTGGGGTTGAAGATCGCATCTTTCAGCTGGCATCCGCTATTGCAGTCGTTGAACCGGATGCTGTGTTTTGCGGATCGACGGCAGCGCTGCTCTACGGCATCGGCTCTGCGTATACGCTACTTGATAAAGTGCAAGTGCTGCTGCCGCGGTCTACAAGACGTGATACGTATGAGTTCGTTGAATACAAGCGCTGGCGGGCGGGCGAAGTGTGGCGGCTCGGTCTGTTTACGCTGACGGATCCGTATCGAACGGTTGTTGATATCGCCCGAACGAGCGCCTTTCGCTATGCGCTGGGCTATGTCGATGGCTTGGCCCGTGAGTATGATGTCGAACGCGAAGAGCTGCGAGCATATGCGCAGGCAAATTGCCGAGGGCTGCATGGCATCGCGCGTGCTTTTGACGTTTTTGATTATATGGATGGCAGGTCAGACAATGGCGGCGAGTCTGAGGCGAGAGCAGCGATGATTCTCGCTGGGGTTGCCGCGCCCGAGCTTCAAGTTGAGATAACGCGACCGGGAAACGCTGGCTATTATCTAGCAGATTATGGCTGGCAGATGCCAGACGGCTCATGGACGCTGGCAGAGCTGCATGGGCTAGGCAAGTTTGAAGACGAGGCTCAAAATAATCCAGAGCGGGCGGCGGCAAAAACGTATCGAGCGGCCCTCATACGCGACGCGAACCTTCGCGCCATGGGCCACAACATCATTCATTTCAAACTCTCGGACACCTACGACGTAGAATCGTTCGGTGCCATGATGCGCGGTTACGGCATTCCGACAACAAAACCCTACGCCGAATCCCGATAGCGAAATCGTTCGCAGCCAACCTTCAATAAGTTGCGGTGAAATACGGACTGTTGAGGCCTTTAAAGGCATGAAACAGTCCGTATTTCACCGCAACTTAAGAGGGGATGGGGTTGAGGGACGGGCGATGCCGTTGCCTGTCGGTTAGTGGCGACCGTGGTGGCGGAGCTTGTCGATGGTGGCGTCGGTGTTGCGGCTGCGGGATTCGGCGACGCGGTCGCGAGCGTCGGCTGCGGTTTGGCGCTTGCGGCGGTAATCGATCATGCCTTGGATGATGGGCTTGCCAAAGCTCACGACATCATCGTTGTAGATGGCGGTTCGGGCTGCGAGGAGGCAGTCGGAAAAGTCCATATGGGTCTTGCCAAAGAGTTTGACGGCAAGGGCGACAACGGTGGGCTCGTCGACCATGACGTCATCGAGCAGCCTTTTCAAGGCCGCGGCAATCTCAACGCGGGGAACCTTATAGACGTCGCGCAGCGTGACCACGACGCGCGTGATGATTTCGGGGTAGACACGAGCAGTGCGCGTGGCGATGACCTTGGCGGCGCGCGGTGACAGAACTTCGTCGTCGTCAAGCAGGTAGCGTAGGATGACGGTCTCGTCGATGATGGTGCTACTCATGGATATCTACTTCCTCGGGACCCAAAATCGAATCGTCGCTTTCTGTAGCAAGGTACTCAATCCAGGCATTGCGCTCCTCGGAGCGGCGATTGGGGTCCCCATATGCTTTGAGCGATCCATAGGCGGCGGTGCCGTCCTTTGAGCGCACGGCGACCGGCTGAAAGGGAAGCTTGCGCATCAAAATGCTCTGCGCGACAAAAAGGCGCACGGCCTCGGCGAGCGATGTGCCCATGGCGTCGTAGAGACGCTCGGCATGCTGCTTATCTTCCTCGCGAATGCGCACCTGCAGGATGGCTCGTTTTTGAGTCGATGACATCACTGGCCTCCCTTAATGAGCGTGCAATTTGAATAGTCAAATACAGCATCGGCTAATAATAGCCAATCTTACAACCACTACTTTATTGCACTAGAGTAATTGAGTGTAAACAATATTACAAACGTACTACATCCTTCAGAAATGAGCGTGAAATCTCTCCTGGATGTACGCATGTAATACACTCACATTTATAGCTTCTAGAGAATAATTCCAACCTGCCAAAACCCCTGCAATACACCCGTATTGCAGGGCCTATGCTCAAGTTTGCCCCCTGCAACTGCGTATATTTAACCTGTATATCGTTGGAGGAATTCTATCGAAGTGCCTGTTTCGCCGCATGCACTCGATACGCCGATGCCGGACCACGGGCGGTCCGGGGCAACGTCGGCAGGGTCTCTCCGGCATGGGATTCAGGAGGGAGTGAACAACATGGGCAATAAACGAGTCGTGGCTGATTCTTCACGCTGCATTGGGTGCCAAACCTGTATGGCGGCGTGCATCGAGGCACACGATATTCCCGGCAACATCGCCGCACCTCGCTTGCGCGTAACGCGCACCTACGAGATCTCCGCGCCGGTGGCATGTCACCACTGCGAGGACGCTCCGTGCGCGAAGGCCTGTCCTACGGGTGCCTTGTTCTTTGATCCAAAGAACCATCGTATCGGCGTCAACGAGGACAACTGTATCGGCTGCAAGAGCTGCGTCATGGCATGCCCCTTTGGCGCCGTGAGCGTGGCGACCACGCAGGTTCCGGTCTTGATGGGCGACGTTCGCGTGGGTTCGCAGACCAAGAGCTTCGTGCTCAAGTGCGACCTGTGCGTCGACCGTCCCGGCGGTCCGGCGTGTGCCGAGGCATGCCCGACCAAGGGCCTCACCCTGGTGGACGAGGAGCGTCTGGCAGAACTGACTGCCGAGCGTGCCCGCGCCACAATCGAAAACGAGGCGTAAACGTCGAGGCGACAAGCCCAACGATTGTCAAACAAGTACCGAATAATCGGTAGCAGAGAAAGGAAGGAGGGTGTCATGGAGAAGCATAAAGTGATCTGCCCGTATTGCGGCGCCGGTTGCCAGTTTAACCTCTTGGTCCAAAACGGCCAGGTCGTGGGTACCGAACCGCTCAACGGCATCACCAACCAGAGCGAGCTGTGCCTTAAGGGCATGAGCGGCTACGACTTCATCAACGACACCAAGATCTTGACTCCTCGCGTACTGCACCCGATGATCCGTCGCACCAAGGGCGCGGATCTTGAGCGCGTAAGCTGGGACGAGGCACTGGATTTCACCGCATCTAAGATGCAGGCCATAATTGACGAATATGGTCCTAACGCTGTCATGACCACCGGCTCTTCGCGAGGCGGCGGCAATGAGGCGAACTACGTCATGCAGAAGTTTACGCGTGCGTGCATCGGCACCAACAGCGTAGACAACTGCGCCCGTACTTGACACGGCCCTACTGTCCTCGGTCTGATGGACACGGTTGGTTCAGGTTGCATGTCATGCTCCATCCCCGGTATGGAGGATGCGGGCTGCATTTTCCTCTTCGGCTATAACCCTGCCGATTCGCACCCCATCGTCGCAAGGCGTATCGTGCGAGCCAAAGAAAAGGGTTGCAAGATCATCGTCGCCGACCCGCGCCATATCGAAACCGCGCGTATCGCCGACCTCTACCTTCCGATCAAGAACGGTTGCAATGTCGCGTTCCTCAACGCCTTTGCCAACTGCTTGGTCAACGATGGCCTCTACGACAAGGAATTCGTCGCCGAGCACACGAACGGCTTTGACGAGTGGTGGGAGACCATCAAGAACTACACTCCCGAATCCGTACAGGACATCACGGGTGTCGAGCCTGCGCTGATCCACCAAGCTGCCGAGATGTACGCCACGGCGAAGCCTTCTGCCATCATTGGCTGGGGCATGGGCGTATGCCAGCAGAAGCAGAACCTGAAGACGGTGCACACTATCGCCTCCATCGCCTGCGTTGCCGGCCAGATCGGCAAACCCAATTCCGGCCTCGCGCCCGTGCGTGGTCAGAACAACGTCCAGGGCTCCTGCGATATGGGCATGCTGCCTAACCTGTACCCTGGCTACCAGAAGGTCACCGACCCGGCAGTGCGTGCCAAGTTTGCCAAGGCTTGGGGCGTGCCCGAGGAAAAGCTCCCGCTCGAGGAGGGCTACAAGCTCACCGACCTGGGTCACCTGGTCGACGAGGGCAAGGTGCACTGCTTCTACAACTACGGCGAGGACCCGGTGCAGACCGAGCCCGATTCGGCCGGTATGCGCAAGACGCTCTCCGAGCTGGACCTGTTCATTTGCCAGGACATCTTTATGACGCAGACGACCATGCTCGCCGACGTCATCCTGCCCGCTACCTCTTGGGGCGAGCACGAGGGTGTCTTTACCGCATCCGACCGTAGCTTCCAGCACTTTGACGCGGCTGTTCCGCCCAAGGGCGAGTGCCGTCACGACTGGGAGATCTTTGCCGACCTGTCCACACGCATGGGCTATCCCATGCACTACGACAACACCGAGCAGATCTGGAACGAGTGCATTAGCCTGTGCCCCAACTTTGTGGGCGCGACCTACGAGAAGATGGCTCCCGAGGGCGGCTACGCTCAGTGGCCTGTCAAGAGCTCCGATGTGAACGACCATGGCACCCCCGACATGTTCGCGGGCGGCAAGTTCACTACCAAGGACGGCCGTGCCAACCTGATGGCGCACGACTGGGAGGCGCCCTCCGAGCTTCCCGACGATGAGTACCCGCTCATCCTTTGCACCGTCCGCGAGGTCGGCCACTACAGCTGCCGTTCTATGACCGGCAACTGCAAGACGCTGGCGCTGCTCGCTGACGAGCCTGGCTTTGTCCGCATGAATCCCGCGGACGCCCAGGCGCGTGGTATCAAGAACGGCGACATCGTCTCGATTCACAGCCGCCGCGGCCAGGTATACAGCCGCGCCGACGTGAGCGACCGTATCAACAAGGGCACGGTCTATATGACCTACCAGTGGTGGATCGGCAAGTGCAACGAGCTGACCATGCACAAGGTCGACCCGGTCTCGCATACGCCCGAGGACAAGTTCTCCGCCTGCCAGGTCGACGCCATTGCCGACCAGGTCTGGGCAGAGGGCGAGGTCGAGCGTCAGTACACCGAGCTCAAGCAGGCTCTGGTGGACGCTGCCGCTCCCCAGGAGGTTGAGCCCGGCGCCGCCAAGTTCGATGACGAGACGCACGTGAATCAAATCGTGTAGTCCCGTTCTCGTTGGCTTTTTGGGCCGGGCGTCCCGTACGTTCGGGAGCCCGGCCCGTTATTTTGAAAGGAAGTGGGGATGAACCGCTTCATCGATATCAACCCGGAGAGGTGCATCGGCTGCGGAACATGCCAGTCCGCCTGTGCAGATGCCCACCGGATGCAGGGTCTTCAGGATACGCCGCGTCTGGCGCTCGTGAAGACCGGCGGCATCTCGGCCGCCCTGGCCTGCCACCATTGCGAGGGTGCCCCTTGCGCCGAGGTCTGCCCGGTGAACGCCATCGAGCACGATGGCGACCGCATCCACGTTAAGGAGCAGGAGTGCATCGGGTGCAGGCTGTGCGCCATCGCGTGCCCCTTCGGCGCCATCCATCCGGACGGCACGTCTATTGCCGGTGTCGCAGGCATGTGCGACCCGACGCCTTCGTACCCTAAGTCCCTGAGCAGCCTGCTTACGTGGGCGCCCGGCCAGTACACCTGTGCCGTCAAGTGCGACCTGTGCGCCTTCGACCCCGAGGGTCCGCACTGCGTGGCGGCTTGCCCCACCAAGGCGCTCACCGTCATGGGCGGCGCGGCGGATCGCGAACTCGACGAGGCCAAGCGCCTGCGTTCGATTCAGAACGGCCCTGCCGTCGACGTGGCGGCTGTGGCCCAGGGTCTGTCCGAGAAAGCAGAAGGGAGCGTAAACAATGGATAGCATGACACTGTTTATCGCATCGCTTGCCGTCTCGTGCATCGGTGCGCTCGCCTCGGTTCTGCTGATTAAGGCCGATAACGCCGCCAAGACCGCCGGCTGCCTGATCGGCGCCGTCGCGGCCGTGCTGTCGTTCATCGCGGGCCTCGAGGCCGTGCTTGGCGACGTTTCGTCCCTCAACACGATCTTCTTTTTCCCGTTCGCCCGTCTTGAGCTCTTGCTCAACGGCCTTGCGGGCCTGATCGTGGTCCTCATCTCGATCCTCGCCTTTGCGGGCTTCATCTACGGTCTGTCCTACTTCGATGAGTACCCGGGCAAGGTCGGACGCGCCGGATTCTTCATGAACACCTTCGTCGCCTCGATGATGCTCGTCATCACCGCTGACAACGTGTTCTGGTTCCTGGTCGCCTTTGAGCTCATGTCCCTCACGAGCTACTTCCTTGTCGTCATCGAGGAAAACAAGAACTCCATCAAGGGCGGTTGGCTCTACTTCGTCATCGCGCACGTGGGCTTCGTTCTCATCATGGCGAGCTTTCTGCTCATGACCAACGGCGTGGGCGGTTCCTTCAGCTTCAGTGATTTCCGTACGCATGACTTTGGGCCCGCCGTCTCCTCCGCGTGCTTCGTCCTCGCGTTCTTCGGATTCGGCGCGAAGGCTGGTATCATCCCGCTGCACTCCTGGCTGCCCCAGGCGCACCCCGAGGCGCCGTCCAACGTGTCCGCCCTCATGTCCGGCGGCATGATCAAGATCGGTATCCTGGGAATCCTCAAGGTCGGTCTCGACTTGCTCGCGGGCTCGGGCGTCCAGCTCTGGTGGGGCCTCATGGTCCTGGTCTTTGGATCCATCTCGTCGGTCCTGGGTGTCGTCTACGCCCTCCACGAGCACGACATCAAGCGCCTGCTGGCCTATCACTCCGTCGAGAACATCGGCATCATCTTGCTCGGTGTCGGCGCGTCCATGACGGCGCACGCCCTGGGCAACGACGTCATCGCGACGATCGCGCTCATGGCCGCCCTCTACCACACGCTCAACCACGCCATGTTCAAGGGCGAGCTGTTCCTCGGCGCGGGCTCCCTGCTCTATGCCACGGGTACGCGCAACATGGAGAAGATGGGCGGTCTGTTCCGCCGTATGCCGGTCACGGCCGTCTGCTTCCTCATCGGTGCCCTTGCCATCTCGGCCATCCCGCCGCTCAACGGCTTCGTTTCCGAGTGGTTCACCTACCAGTCCCTGTTTAACATCTCGACGCTCTCCGACCCGGTCGTCATGGTGTTCGCCGTCGCCTCCGCGGCCGCGCTCGCCATCACCGGTGCCCTGGCCGTCACGTGCTTCGTGAAGGCCTACGGCGTCTCGTTCGCGAGCAGCCCTCGTTCCCAGGAGGCCGCGAACGCCAAGGAGTCCCCGGCTCCGATGTTGTTCTCGCAGATGCTCCTCGCGGCCATCTGCGTGGTGCTCGGAATCGGCTCCCCGGTCATCGCCCCGGTTCTGGGCGACGTCGCCCAGAGCGTGCTTGCCGGCTCCGCCGTCACGGCCACCTCGGGCGTGTCTCTGGTGAACGAGATTTCCGGTGCCG
This sequence comes from uncultured Collinsella sp., assembly GCA_902492935.1. Taxonomy (GTDB): domain Bacteria; phylum Actinomycetota; class Coriobacteriia; order Coriobacteriales; family Coriobacteriaceae; genus Collinsella. The sequence continues at coordinate 13,839 of CABUNJ010000015.1, forward strand.
CCACCTCCACCCCCGCGATCGCCATCGCGCTCGTGGTCCTCACCGGCCTCGCGTTCGTGTTGAGGTCCTGCCTCGGCACCAAGGCCCCCGCTAAGAAGACCGACCCTTGGGCGTGCGGCTACGAGCCCAACGAGCACATGCCCGTCGTTGCCACGAGCTTCGCGTCCGACGTCGAGCTCTTCATGGGCCCGCTCTACACCCTGCGCGAGGTATGCACCAAGATCTGCTGGTCCATCGCGCACGTGTTCCAGAAGCTCACCGGTGTCGCCCAGGGCGTCGAGCCCCTGCCCGACCGTTTCCTGGTCGATGCACCGAGCGAGGGTGCCGACAAGCTGGCCGGCCTCGCCTCCAAAATCGAGGGCGGCAACTACTCCGTATACATCTGCTACATCGTCGCGGCGCTCGTGGTCTTCCTCGTGCTCGCCGTGGTCATGGTCTAGAGAGGGGAGAGGATATTATGAACATCGTTCTTGCGATAGCGCAGGGCCTCGTGGTCATGCTGGTCGCGCCCTTCTTCTCCGGCCTCGCCCGTGTGATTCGCGCGAAGATGCACAATCGCCGCGGTCCGTCCATCCTTCAGGATTACCGGGACCTCGCGAAGCTCATGGCGCGTCCCGAGTCCGTGAGTTCCGACTCGAGCTTCGTGCTGCGCATCATGCCGCCGCTGTTCCTCGCGGTGTCGTTTATGCTCGCCATGGGTCTGCCCATGTTCACGCTCGAGAGCCCCATGCCCGTCTTTGGTGATGCCATTACCATCATGTACGCGCTAGCGCTGTCCCGCTTCTTCTTCGCACTGTCCGGCGTGGATTCCTCCAACGCCTACGCGGGCTTCGGCGGTATCCGCGAGCTCCTCATGAGCGTGCTCATCGAGCCGTCCATGCTCATCGCGCTGTTTACCGTCGCCATCGTGTGCGGCTCCACGGACATTGCGACCATGGGCCAGCACATCGTTACGGGCAACGTCTCGAGCGTCGTCGCCGTCATCCTCGCCGGCGTCGCCTTCGCGGCCGCCTGTTACATGGAGCTCGGCAAGCTTCCGTTCGATCAGGCCGAAGCCGAGCAGGAGCTCCAGGAGGGCCCGCTCGCCGAGCTCTCCGGCCCGTCCCTGGCCATGATGAAGCTCGCCATGGGCATGAAGCAGGTCGTGGTCGTCGCTTGGTTCACCTCCATCTTCATCCCCTGGGGAGAGCCCGCGACCATCGGCGTCACCGCTCTCGTGGGCGCCGTCGTCTTCCTCGTCAAGTGCCTGGTCGATTTCGTCGTCTGCGGCGTGCTCGAGAACTCCGTTTCTCGTTCGCGCTTCAAGGTGCTCGGTAACCAGACCTGGGCCGTCGTCGGCATCGCGGTCCTCGCGTTCGTATTCGTCGTCGTAGGCGTGTAGGGAGAAGGGAGAAACTATGTCAATCGAATCGAGCTTGTCCCTCTTTGCCATGGTGGCGATCGCCGTCCCCATGCTGGGCTCCCTGCTCATCGTCATGCTGCCGCGTCCCTACGCTAAATGGATCTGCGCCTTTGCCGGCGGCATCGCCACGGTCGCTTCCGTTGGCTTGGCCGCGACGTTTGCCGGAAACGGCATGAACGCGGTCGATGTAACCTGGGCGAGTATGGGCCAGACCTTGGTCATGGGCTTCATATTCGACCGGATGAGCACGCTGCTCGCACCCGCATTCGTCGCTATCGGCCTGCTCGTCGTCATCTATTCGTTCCCGTACATGAGCGATAAGAACAAGGAGCATCCCGACGCGCCCCGTCGCCGCTTCTACGTGTACTTCTCCACGTTCATCGGCGCCATGGCCGGTCTCGCCTACAGCTCCACCATCGTTGGTCAGCTCGTTTTCTTCGAGATCACCGGCGTGTGCTCCTGGGGCCTCATCAGCTACTACATGACGCCCACGGCCAAGAAGGCCGGTATGAAGGCGCTCATCATCACCCACATCGGCGCTCTGGGACTCTACATCGGCGCTGCCTTCCTGTTCGCCGGAACCGGCACGTTCGCGCTGAGCGCGATTTCCCAGCTCGATTCCGGTATGAAGACCGTCGTGCTGCTGCTCATCCTGTTCGCCGCTTGGGCCAAGTCCGCCCAGTTCCCGCTCTACATGTGGCTGCCCTCCGCAATGGAGGCCCCCACGCCCGTTTCCGCCTACCTCCATGGCGCGTCCATGGTGAAGGTCGGCGTGTGCGTGTTCGCCCGCGCTCTTGCGAGTGCCGGCGATATCCCCGAGATCGTCGGCTGGGTCGCCATCATCGACGCCGTCGTGACCATGCTCTTCGGCTTCCTCATGTACCTGCCCCAGAAGGATATGAAGCGCCTGCTCGCCTTCTCGACGATCGCGCAGCTCGCCTACGTGTTCTTCGGCCTGGGCCTCTCCGTGTTCGGAAGCCAAATGGCGTTCAACGGCGCCGTCGAGCACATCTTCAACCACGCGTTCACCAAGACCCTGTTCTTCCTCATCGCCGGCTCCCTCAGCTTCACGCTGGGAACCCGTATGTTGCCCAAGATCCAGGGCCTCATGAAGAAGTACCCGGTCACGGGCGTGGGCTTCGCGGTCGCCGCGACCGCTATCGCCGGCGTGCCCCCCATGAGCACGTTCTTCTCCAAGTTCCAGATTATTTCCGGTGGCTTCGCGGTTGGTGCTTCCAACACGGTCATCTTCGTCCTCGTGTGCGTCATGGTCGTCGAGACCGTCGCCACCTTCGCATGGTTCCTGCGTTGGATGGGTAAGGTCCTGCCCGGTGAGCCGAGCGAGACCGTGGCCGCCGGCCAGCCCCTTCCGCGCGCCATGGCGTTCGTGTTCGTCGTCCTCATGATCATGGTCGTCGTCGCCGGTCCTCTGTCCTCTAGTTGGATGGGTTAGGAGGTAGGACATGGGTTATTCGTTAGTCAATATCCTGGGCGGTCTTCTGATCGTGACCTCCACCATGGTGGTCGTCTCGAAGACCATCCCGTCCGCCATCAAGTGGTACGCGATCCAGTCGGTTGTCCTGGTGGGCGTGCTGCTCACCCTGGGCCTCACCACCGGTGCCACCGAGCTTCTCATGTGGGCCGCGTCGGCCTTCGTCACCAAGGTGATCCTCGTTCCGTTCATTCTCAACCGTGCCTACAAAAAGATGGGTTCGCCTGCCGATAGCACGCTGACCTCCTCCATCAAGCCGGCCTGGACCATCATCCTCACCGGTCTGGAGGTGGCCATCTGCTTCGCGGTGGTCACGCGCCTGAGCCTGCCCACCGCTGAGGTGGCTACTCCGGCCCTCGCCATCAGCTTCGCGCACTTCTTCGTCGGCCTCACGTGCATCATCTCCCAGCGCAACATCCTCAAGCAAATCTTCGGGTACTGCCTTATGGAGAACGGTAGCCACGTGACGCTCGCCCTGCTCGCGCCCACGGCCCCCGAGATCATTGAGATCGGCATCGCCACCGACGCCATTTTCGCCGTCATCATCATGTCCGCCGTTGTCGTGAGGATCTGGAACGACACCAAGTCGCTCGACTCCCACGACCTGACCGAATTGAAGGGGTAGGCCATGGATGTTTCAATGCTGACGGTCGCCCTGCTCGCTTGTCCCCTCGTGTTCTCCCTGATTATGGCCGCGCTCCCCAAGACGACGTCCTACAACGTCTTCGCGGGGCTCAACACCATCTCCGTCGCGGCGACCCTCGTCCTTTCGGTCGTCACCGCGGGAACCATGCTCTCGAGCGGGCAGAATATCGACGCCTTGGGCCTGTGGCTCCATCTCGATTCGCTCTCGTCGATCTTCGTCCTTCTGGTAGGCATCATCGGGTTCATCACCGGCGTGTACTCCATCTCCTATATCAAGATCGATATCGAGGAGAAGACCATGCCGGCCGAGCGCACCAAGCAGTACTACGCGCTGTTTAGCCTGTTCGTTTTCACGATGCTGCTCGCCTGCCTGTCCAACAACATCATCCTCACCTGGGCGGCGGTCGAGGCCACTACGCTGTCGACCGTGTTCCTCGTGGGCATCTACAAGAACAAGCAGGCGCTCGAGGCGTCTTGGAAGTACGCGATGGTCTGCACCGCCGGCGTGGCCTTTGGCCTGTTCGGCACGCTGCTCATCTACGCGAACGCCGCCGATATCATGCCCAACGCGCATGAGGCCGCCTTCCTCACCTCCATCATGTCCTACGCCGACCAGTTCGACCCGATGCTCGTGCGCCTCGCGTTCGCGTTCATCGTCATCGGCTTCGGCACCAAGGCGGGCCTGTTCCCCATGCACACCTGGCTGCCCGACGCGCACTCCCAGGCTCCGAGCCCGGTCTCCGCGCTGCTCTCGGGCGTGCTGCTCAAGTGTGCCATGCTGGTGATCATCCGCTTCTACTCCCTGTCCATCATCACGGTGGGCGACACCTATCCACGTACGCTCCTGCTCATCCTGGGCACGCTGTCCATCCTGGTGGCCGCCCTGTGCATCTTTAAGCAGGACGATATCAAGCGCCGCTTCGCGTACTCCTCCGTCGACAACGTCGGCGTGGTCGCGCTGTGCCTGGGTATCGGTGGCCCGCTCGGTATCGCCGCCTGCCTGCTGCACTGCATCTTCCACGGCTTCACGAAGGCGCTCGCCTTCTGCATGGCCGGTAACATCCAGCACATCTACCACACCCGCGACCTGAACAAGATCAAGGGCGTCGTCGAGATCGCTCCCGTCACGGCAGCGCTCACCATCATCGCCCTGCTCGCGCTCGCCGCCTTCCCGCCGTTCGCCCTGTTCATCTCCGAGTTCCTCACCTTCGTGGCCGGCGTTCAGTCCGGTCCCATCTGGGTGGTCGTGCTCGTGGCCATCGGCCTCACCGGCGTGTACTTCGCCCTTACCGGCATCGCGCTGAAGTCCATCTTCGGCAAGGCGCCCGAGGGCATGAAGCGCCACGAGGTGCCCGCCCTCATGATCATCCCCGAGATCGCCCTCGCGATCGTGGTCATGTGGTTCGGTATCGCCACCCCGGTCGCCATCACGAGCGGCGTCGAGGATGCAACGTCCGTCGTTTTGAACCAGAGCGTCGAAGAGCTCCACGAGGCCCCTCTCTACCGCATGGTGTTCAGTTCCCAGACCAAGACAAGTGAGGTGAATTAGCACCATGGCAGAACCTGAAAAGAAGGACTACGCTCGTCGCTGCGAAAGCCACGTCGAGGCCCTGCGTGCTGCAGTGCCGGGCGCTATCGAGAAGGTCGAATGGCAGTGCGAGGACCAGCTGACGATCACCGTCAAGCTGGACCGTCTGCCCGAGGCCGTCCACTACCTGTATTACGAGCGCTACGGCTGGATTCCTGTGATTGTCGGCAACGACGAGCGCAGCCTGTGCGGCCGTTACGCCGTGTACTACGTCATCTCCATGGAGGGGGAGGACCCCGGCTGGGTTACCGTGCGTGCCGAGGTCGACCCCGCCAAGATGACGTTCCCGTCCGTGACGCCGTTCGTCCCCGCCTGCGTGTGGGGCGAGCGCGAGCTGCGCGATATGTTTGGCCTGATTCCCGAGGGTCTGCCCGACCGCCGTCGCCTGGTGCTTCCCGACGATTGGCCCAGCGGGCTGTACCCGTTGCGCAAGGATTCGATGGATTACCGTTTCCGCCCCGCCCCCGCGAGCGACATGGAAAACTACGAATTCCTGGCCGACACCAAGGGCAAGGAGACTACGCTCGTCCCCATGGGACCGCTGCACATCACCTCCGACGAGCCCGGCCACTTCCGCCTGTTCGTGGAGGGCGAGACGATCGTCGATGCCGACTACCGCCTGTTCTACGTGCATCGCGGTATGGAGAAGGTCGCCGAGACGCGCCTGAACTATGATGCCGTGACGTTCCTTGCCGACCGTATCTGCGGTATCTGCGGCTGCGCCCACTCGGTGGCCTACGCCGAGGCTGTCGAGCGCGCCCAGGGCATTCACGTCCCGCCGCGCGCGCAGTACATCCGCGCCATCATGCTCGAGGTCGAGCGCCTGCACTCGCACCTGCTCAACATTGGCCTCGCATCGCACTACACCGGCTTCGACTCCGGCTTCCAGCAGTTCTTCCGCGTTCGCGAGAAGTCCATGGACCTGGCCGAGAAACTCTCCGGCCACCGCAAGACCTACGGCCTCAATGTGATCGGTGGCGTGCGTCGCGACATCTTGGCCGAGCAGAAACTCTCCACGCTCACGACCATCCACCAGCTGCGCTCCGAGGTCCAGGAGCTCGTCGACGTTTTGCTCTCCACGCCCAACTTTATTGAGCGCACGAGCGGCATCGGCATTCTCGACCGTAAGATCGCCCGCGACTTTTCGCCGGTCGGCCCGCTCATGCGTGGTTCGGGCTATGCCCGCGACGTGCGCTTTGACCATCCCTTCGACGGCTACGCCGATCCGGATGTTCAGAAGATGCACGCCGCCACGGCCGACACCTGCGATGCCTTCGGCCGCACCGCCGTCCGCATCCAGGAGGTCTACGATTCGATCGACATGATCGAGACCATGCTCGAGAACTGCCCGTCGGGCCCCATCCTTACCACGGATTGGGAGTACACCCCGCACAAGTACGCCATCGGCGCCACCGAGGCTCCGCGCGGCGAGGACGTGCACTGGGCCATGCTCGGCAACAACCAGAAGTGCTACCGTTGGCGCGCCAAGGCCGCCACGTACAGCAACTGGCCGGTCCTGCGCTACATGTTCCGCGGCAACACCGTGGGCGACGCGGCGCTGATCGTCGGCTCGCTCGATCCGTGCTACTCCTGCACCGACCGCGTGACGGTGACCGATGTCGCCGCCAAGCGCGACCACGTGCTCGACAAGGAGCAGTTCGAGAACGTCTGGCGCGACAAGTCGCCGCTTGCGGGCGAGGGCACCATGGCCGCTCCGCTCGATGAGGAGGCGCTCTAATATGCTGAAGCTTTGGAAGGTTAACGCCAAGGCCGGCGACGCGACGGTCAAGTACCCGTTTGCGCCGTTCCCCACCAACAAGGACATGCGCGGCAAGCCCGAGCACAATGCCGAGCTCTGCATCGCCTGCGGTGCATGCGGCGTGGCGTGCCCGGCCGATGCCATCCGCATGGACACCGACCTTGCGGCCGATACCATCACCTGGTCGATCGACTACGGCCGCTGCATCTTTTGCGGCCGTTGCGAGGAAGCCTGCCCCATGGAGGCCATCAAGCTCACCGAGGAGTTTGAGCTGGCCGTCATGAGCAAGGACGACCTCACCAGCAAGAGCGTCTACACGCTCGAGCACTGCTCGCGTTGCGGCAAGCCGTTTGCCCCGCACAAGGAGATCGACTACGCCAAGCGCCTGCTGCAAAAGGCCGGCGGCATGGAGGCCGAGCAGGCCGCCCGTACCGTCGGTATGTGCCAGGAGTGCAAGCGCGAGCTCGACGCCCTGCGCGCCGCCTCGGCCGTAAAGACCGGCAACGCTGCCGGCATGGCCGCCAACGAGACGCTTGCGTCCGGCGAGCCCCAGGGCCCCGGCATGGAGTATCTGGGCGGCCACGGCGTGAATCCGGAGTATATCGACCGCGAGCTCAACCCCGATGCGCCCGAGATTCCCGCCGGTCCGGCGCCGGTCGAGGGCATCATCATGGATTTTGATACGAAGGAGGAGTAACCATGGCCGAACCCACGCTTTTGCCCGAGCGGCTTCAGTACCGCCCGACCAAGATCGAGCTCGACGAGAGCATCGAGAAGGCCAAGGCGACCCTTCTTAAGAAGATCAAGCGCTCGGTGTACGTCTACCGTGTTGACTGCGGCGGCTGCAACGGCTGCGAGATCGAGATCTTCGGTTCCATCACGCCCGTCTTCGACGTCGAGCGCTTTGGCATCAAGGTCGTGCCCTCGCCCCGTCACGCCGATGTGCTGCTGTACACCGGTGCCGTGACGCGTGCCATGCGCATGCCGGCCCTGCGCGCCTTTGAGGCCGCACCCGATCCCAAGATCGTGGTGTCCTATGGCGCTTGCGGCTGCACCGGCGGCATCTTCTACGACAACTACTGCGTCTGGGGCGGCACGGATAAGATTCTGCCGGTCGATGTCTACATCCCCGGCTGCCCGCCCAGCCCCGCGCAGACCATCTACGGCTTTGCCATGGCACTTGGCCTGCTGGACCAAAAGCTCCATGCCGAGACCACGGTGGAGGCCGCCGGCGAGCAGGCCGATATCCTGCACCCCGGCGTGCCGTACAAGCTGCGCGTTGCCATTGAGCGCGAAGCTCGCGCCATGAGCGGCTATCGTTACGGCCGCGACTTGGCCAACGAGTTTATGGATACGCTCGAGGGCGCTCCCAAGGGCGATATCCGCGGTGCCATGGCGCTGCTCATCGACAAGCAGGACGATCCGCGCCGCGTTGAGGTCTACTCGGCGCTGCAGGATCTGGTGCTGGCCGGAGGTCGCTAGATGGAGCTCACGGATCGCTCTGGTTACTTTGCGGGCCCCGGCATGCTCGGCGGCTCTTTTGGCGATGCCTCGCGCGCAAGCGACGAGGCCGCCGAGGGCGTCGCCGACCCCTGCCTGGGCCATGCGCCCGACCAGGTGGTCTTTTACGAGCTCACGCGTAAGTTTGTGGAGACCGAGGAAGACGTTCCCCAGGAGGCCTGCGACGTGCTGTACTACACGCTCGCCGTGGGCCACCACACCGGCGTGCTCGACTGCTTTGAGCCGCGCCTGTCGGTGCCGGTGGATGTGTTCTATTCGCTCGTCGACGTGTTGCCGGAGGGGGAGGCCAAGACCAAGTTCGAGGCCATCCGCTCCTTTGGCGAGTGCCAGCTCGACAAGGCGGCGGTGCCGTCGCTGCTCGAGGCCTGCGATGCGCTGCTCGACGAGCGCGGTTTTCGCGGGTCGGCCAAGGCCGGCATCTCGGTGTTCGATGACGACTTTGGCCTGCATGCCCAGCAGGTCGCGTTCTTAATGAAATTTCGCGATCTGGTGGAGCGCGTGCGCGATGTGTCGGGCGTGTATCTGACGGGAAGGTTGCAGTAATGGGTTGCGTTGTGGATGGTCGTGTGAACGGCGCCCCGTTTGCGGGTATCGTGCTCACGGCGGGAAGCGTACTGCGTGCCGACGATGCCGCCGGCCCCGTGCTCTCCAAAAAGATGGAGGACACGCCCATCGCCGGTTGGTACACCATCGACGGTGGCCAAACGCCCGAGGACGACATCATCGAGGTCAAGCGCGAGCGTCCGCCTCGCCTGGTCTTGGTCGATGCCGCCGACATGGCGCTGCCCGTCGGGTCTATCCGCCTGCTCGATAAGCGCGATGTGGCCCGCAAGTCGATGTTCACCACGCATTCGCTCCCTTTGTCGATTCTGATCGAGGAAATCGAGCAATCGTGCGAAGATATCGTCTTCATAGGGATTCAGCCGGGCGATACGGAGTTCTACAACCCCATGTCCCCGGAAGTCTTTGACGCCGTCGACGCCGTGTACGACGCCGTGGCCGCCAACGACTTTTCCCACTTTGTCCGCTTGGGGCAGGAGCTATAGCGGCGCTTGCCTCTGCTGAATAGGAAAGAAGTGATTGACATGGCAGATTCCAAGGCGGAGTACCCCGCTCCCGATTGCCTGGCGCCCGCCGCGATCGAGGCTAAGACCGAGGCCGCCGGCGTGACCAAGGCTAACCTGCCGGTCGCTAAGGCCTTTCTGTTGGCAATGTTCGCCGGTGCGTTTATCGCCTTTGGCGGCCTGTTCTTTACGGTGTTTTTGAGCGACAGCACGCTGGGCTGGGGTGCCCAGCGCGTCGTGGGTGGCCTGTGCTTTTGCCTGGGCCTGGTGCTGGTGCTAGTGTGCGGCGCCGAGCTGTTTACCGGCAATTCTCTTATGGTCTGCGCTCTCAAGAGCAAAAAGATCACCCCGGCTCAGATGCTCAAGGCTTGGGTCGTCGTATGGGTCGGTAACTTTGTCGGTGCCCTGTTCATCGTCTTTTTGGTGTACATGGCCGGCATTTACAAGCTCAACGGCGAGGCGGTCGCCAATTCCATGGTGAGCGTCGCCGCCGGCAAGGTGACGATCGATTGGGTGACGATCTTCTTCCGTGGCGTCCTGTGCAACATCTTTGTGTGCCTGGCCGTGTGGATCGGTACCGCCGGCAAGACCGTGGTCGATAAGGTTGTGGGCATTCTGCTGCCCATCGCCGCCTTTGTGGCCTGCGGTTTTGAGCACTGCGTCGCCAACATGTACTTTTTGCCCATGGGTGCCGTGATGCACGCGTGCGGCTATGGTGCCGACGTCGCCGGTGCCGATGCGCTCAACGTCGCGGGCATTGCGTTTAACCTGTCCGCCGCCACGCTGGGCAACATCGTGGGCGGCGCGGTTCTGGTCGCGCTCGGCTACTGGTTTATCTACGCCAAGAAGTCCGAGGCGTAAGGTACCGTCTGTTTGACGTTGGGCCTCCCGCGGGGCGTTGCCGTGCGGGAGGCTTTTTGGGTCTGGGGCTCGTTGCCGGGCTGTTGGCGTGTTGTGTTTGACTTGTGAAAGGGGTAATCGAGATGGCATCTGCTGTGGAGCGTGACGGTCGCGCCGTGGTGACGACATGCGGGGGATGCTATGCCGATTGCGCCTTTGCGGCCCATGTTGAGGATGGCCGTGTTGTGGCTGAGTTGCCGGTGCCGGGGCATCCGTGCGCGGCGCGTGCCCTATGCGCCCGCGGACGGCATCGCCTGACAATGCCGTTTGACGAGCGCGACCGCATTGTGCACCCCATGCGACGCCGCCGGGATGGCTCGGGGTTTGATGCGATTACCTGGGACGAGGCGTTCGCGCAGATTGCAGCGCGCCTTGGGGAGATTGTTGACGAGCGCGGGCCTCGTGCACTGGGCATGACGCTCGGCGTCCCCTCGTTCGACCGCTACTGGGCCTATCGCTTTATGCATGCGTTGGGTTCGCCTAACGTGTACGGTGCCGATGGCGCCTGCGAGGTAAGCCGACTTACCGGTTGGGAGCACAGCCTGGGTTATAGTCCCGCCTCCGACCTCGCTCATACCGATTGCATCATGTACCTGGGGCGTTCCATTGTCGATTCGTCGACGATGGGGGCCGTTGACGCGCTCAACGATGCGCGCCGGCGCGGGGCGAAGATTATCGTGGTTGACCCCCGACGCAGCGGTTCGGCCGCGCTTGCCGACCGCTGGCTGCGCGTGCGTCCCGGATGCGATCTGGCGTTGCTACTGGGTATCGCACATGTGCTGGTAGCCGAGGACCTGTACGACCACGATTTTGTTGCCCGCTATACCACGGGTATTGACGAGTTGACGCAGGCGGCCCGTGCTTGGACGCCCGAGTGGGCCGAGTCGATGTGCGACGTGCCGGCCGCAGAGATTGTCGCCACGGCGCGCGATCTCGCTGCCGCCGCGCCCGCCGCGGTGGTAGATGCGGGCTTTCATGGTGGCATCGGTATCGCGTATGCCAATAGCACCCAGACCGCGCGCGCTATCTGCTTGGTCGATGTGCTGCTGGGCTGCATCGGACACGCGGGCGGCGCGCTCAATCCACCTACACCGCTTGTGCTGGGCGACCTCGATCCCGCACGCTTTGCGACGCCACCGGTGCCGCGCATGTCCAAGCTGGGGTCCGAGCGCTATCCGCTCGTCGATCCCGAGCGCGGTCTGTGCACGACCATCGGTCAGTCGATTCTTGCCGGCGATTTGCGTGGGCTCATCGTCTATGCCAGTAACCCCTGTGCGGGCTATGGCAATGCCGGGGCGTGGCTATCGATTCTGGAACAGCTTGATCTGCTCGTGACCGTTGATATTCGCTGGTCCGAGACGGCGCGCGCTTCTGACTTCGTGCTGCCCGACGTGACGTATCTGGAGGCCGACCGTGGCGTGGGAACGGTGATAGGCACCAACGATGCGCGCGTGTTCTACCGCAACGCCGTGCTGCCCATTTTGCATGACGACACGAGACCGGGGCGGGAGATCTTTGCCGGGTTGGCTGCGGCCTGCGGCGTTGGCGAGTGCTTCGACTTTACGTCCGACGATCTGGCTGCTGCCCAGGTTGCTCCGTTTGGGATTGATCTTGCCGCACTCAAGGAGCGCGGCTGGGCCGACACGGGTGTTACGTTGCCGTCGCGTACGGGCGAGCCGGCGATTCCCTTGGATGGCGGCAAAATTGCGCTGGCAAGTGACGTATGGGAGCGTGCCGGCCTGGGTCGTGTACCCGACTGGATCGCTCCCATGGTGGAGCCTGGCCCGGGGATGTTTCGCCTCATTAGCGGCAACCGTCCCTTTGAGTCGCACACCTCGCGAAGGCTTGCAGCCCAAGGTGCCGCCGAGGCTGGGTCGGACCTGGATGCCGTTCAGATGAATGCCGATGCTGCTGCGCATATGGGCATCGCCGACGGCGAGATCGTCGAACTCGTGAGCGATATGGGCCGCGACCGCGTGCGCGTGGAGACGACGCCGTATCTGCATCCGGCGTGCATCTTCACCTCGGCCGCCCCCGGTGGGCGTTCGTTTGGCGCCGATGCCGGTGGCGCTCAGGCCCTGGGCGTCGGGCCGCTCGACCACACACCGCTGCGCTGGGACCCGTTGACGGGTGCCGCGCTTACTCAGGAAAACGCCGTTCGCGTGGAAAAGATCGCAGAGCACGAGGATAATAACGACTGATTGATTCAACAGATTGATTCGGCTGGTTTTGATGAACGACCGACTGATCTGCCCTTGGTTTTGAAAGGCTGCACATGAGCGATAGCCAGAACATGTCCGATGAGGTGCGCGCCCGCCTGCGCGCCATTCCTTCCGTTAACGAGTTGCTCGCTGAGTGGCCGGTTGTGAAGGCGGCGGGGGAGACCTGCGACGCGGTGGTCCATGCTGCCGTGACGGCCGAGCTCGACGAGGAGCGCGCCGCCATTCGCGCCGGCGCCGCCCCGCGCTCTAAGCGCGACCTGGCTTCGGCCATCGAGTGGCGTGCGCACCGCTCCGCGCTGCCGAGCCTGCGCCCTGCCGTCAACGCTACGGGCGTGGTCATCCATACCAACCTGGGTCGAGCCCCGCTCGCGGAGTCGGCGGCAAAGGCAGTGGCCGAGGTCGCGCGCGGCTACAGCACGCTCGAGTACAGTGTGGACACCTGTTCGCGCGGGTCGCGCAAGGAGCACGCCGCGCAACTGATCCGCTCGCTCACCGGTGCCGAGGACGCGCTTGTGGTCAACAACAACGCCGCCGCGGTGCTGCTGGTGCTGGCGACTCACGCTGTGGGCAAGGAGGTTATCGTCAGCCGCGGCGAGCTTGTCGAGATCGGCGGCAGCTTCCGCATCCCCGACGTCATGGCGGCCTCGGGCGCCAAGCTCGTCGAGGTCGGAGCTACCAACCGCACGCATCTGAGCGACTACGAGCGCGCCATCACGCCCGATACGGTCATGATCCTCAAGGTCCATCCTTCCAACTATCGCATCGAGGGTTTTCACGAGGAAGTGAGCTCAAGGGAGCTCGCCGCACTGGCCCATAAGCATGGTCTGCTGTTCTACGAGGATCAGGGGTCGGGCGCGCTTCTGCCCGATGACATCCTGGTGCGCGGCGGCGAGGAAACCACGCCGGCTTCGGTTTCGGCAGGGCTCGATCTGGTGTCGTGCTCGGGCGATAAACTGCTCGGTGCCGCACAGGCGGGCATTATCATGGGCCGTCGCGATCTGGTCCGGGCCTGCGGGTCGCATCCGCTTATGCGTGCCCTGCGTCCGGGTAAGCTCGCACTGGCGGCGCTCGAGGCTACACTGCGCATCTACATGGACGGGGCGGATGTGGCCCATCGCGAGGTACCGGTGCTCAACATGCTTACGCTTCCGCAGGCTCACCTGGAGCGTCGTGCGCGCAAGCTGCGCGATCTTATGGCGGCGGGGCTCGATAAGGCCGGCTGCCCGTGTGCCGTGCAGGTGGAAATCGTCGAGGAGTCGTCGACTCCCGGCGGCGGCTCGCTGCCCACCGTCGAGCTGCCCACCATGTGCGTTGCCGTGCGCCTCGTTGATGAGCGTTTTTCCGTTGACGCGCTCAAGCGCTCGCTCGTCCAAGATTTCGACACGCCGGTCGTCACGCGCGCCTCGCACGATCGCGTCCTGTTTGATGTGCGCACGCTCGTGGGTGACCGCGATATCGAGACGGCGGCATCGACGCTCGTCGCGTGCGTTAAGAAGGCGATTGCTCGATGAGTGGGGTTCAGGCGCTGGTGGAGTGTCCCGTTATCGTTGGCACGGCGGGCCACGTCGACCACGGTAAGTCGGCGCTGATCGAGGCGCTTACCGGCAAGAATCCCGATCGCCTGGAGGTCGAGCGTCGCCGGGGCATGACGGTGGAGCTTGGCTTTGGCGAACTGGCACTGCCGAGTGGCAAGATCGTTGGCCTGGTCGACGTGCCGGGGCATGCGCATTACCTGCGCGCCATGGTGCAGGGTGCGACGGGCATCGACGTTGCCGTGCTGGTGGTCTCTGCCGTCGAGGGCGTAATGCCGCAGACCCGCGAGCACGTGCATGTGCTGGAGCTGCTGGGCGTCACACACATGGTGGTCGCGCTGACGATGTGCGACTTGGCCGATGCCGAGATGACCGAGCTTGCCGAGCTCGATGTCGATGACTTTTTGTCGGGTACTGTGTTTGCCGACGCGCCGATTGTGCCCGTGTCGTCCAAGACCGGCGCGGGAATCGATGACCTGCTGGCTGCGCTCGACGAGCAGGTTGCCGCTTGCTGGGATGCCTGCCGTGCCCGTGCCGAGATCACCGATGCCGCACCGCGTCTGCCCATCGATCGCTGCTTTACGATCAAGGGCGCCGGTACCGTGGTGACGGGAACGTTGCACGATGCGCCCGTCGCGGTGGGGGATGAGCTCGTCGCGCTGCCGTCGCGTACGGTCTGTCGCGTGCGCGGGATTCAGGTGCATGGCGATACACCGCGAGCACTGCCCGGACAGCGTGTGGCGCTCAACCTGGTGGGCGATGGCGTCGCCGCGCTCGATCGCGGTGAGATGCTCGGCGTGGCGGGCCGCTTTGGCCAGACGATGCGCTTTATGATGACGTTTACGTATTTGGGTCGCGAGGGAGCCAAGCCGCGTGTGCTCGAGTCGGGTGCGCGCGTGCACGTGATGGCGGGTACGGCCGAGGTCGTCGGTCGCATCATGTTCATGGAGGGTGAGGCCCCCATGGCAGTGGGTGAAACCCGTATTGTTCAGGTGCGCTTGGAAAACTCGCTGCCGCTGCGCGCCGGGGACCATGCCGTGGTGCTGTCCTATTCGCCCGTGATGCTTATTGGCGGCGGGCGCGTGCTGCTTTCGCGCTGCCGTCGCTCGCGCGAGCTTGCCGAAGGAGAGCGTGCGCTGTATGCGGCGATCGAGTCCGGCGATATCGCGGGCGGTGTGGGCGCTTGGCTGGCGCTGCAGACGCTGCCGGTTACGACGGCTGATGTTGCCGAGGCTTTGGATCTTGGTGTCGGCGAAGTCGACGCCGCACTGCGCGGATTGGTGGCGCAGGGCGCTGCTTGCGCGCTTGCTGGCTCGGATGGCTCGCTGTATGCAGATTCTTCCGCGCTCGACGCTGCGATGGATGCACTGGCGGCGACCCTGACCGCCATGCACGCGGCGGCTCCCAAGGAGACGGGCTTTACGCCCGGTGCCGTTGCCCATGCTGCGTGGCCTGCCGCAGATGAAGGCGTTGCCGCGGCTCTGATTGCCGAGGGCTGCTCGCGTGGCGTGTGCGCCGCCGAGGGCGCCGAGGTATTCGATCCGCATTCGGCCGCTGCGGCGGCACGCGTGGTGCGAGAGGCTTGCGAACGGATCGTCGCGCTTCTTGACAAGGCCGGCCTGGATGCACCGGCGCTTCCCGAGGTGGGCGAACAGCTGCAGCTCGGCCGCGACACTATGACGCGTGCCCTGCGCGAGCTTTCGCTCAACCGCTCGATCGTTAAGGTCGAGCGCGACGTTGCCTTGTCTGCCGCCGCCGAGGCCCATGCGCGCGAGCTTGTTGCCGCCGCCATTGAGGCAGCCGGCGGCGCTGCCACCACGAGCGTGTTGCGCGAGGCCCTGGGCGTGTCGCGCAAACGTGCCATCAGCATTTTGGAGCACCTGGATGCCGTGCGCTTTACGGTGCTCGACAAGGAGGCCGGCGGCCTGAGGTCCCTGCGCTAGATTGACTGCTCGGTTTGGTAAAATACCGCCGCACTTGGGAACGGATGGGCTCCGGTGGGCTCCGCGGTCCTCAAAACCGTTGCGAGGCGTGCAAAACGTCTTGGATGTGTTCGATTCACATACGTTCCCGCCATACGCTACCAGCGCTTTTGTGCTCGCGGTCTTGCTGCGTGCCGCAAAGGCGCTGTTTTGTTTTTGCACGGGTTTGCCGTGCCGCCCGCTTTATCGGCGACGGTATTTGGCTTCGTGTGCCGGGTTTTGAGCATGCCGATGGGGGTGGTTTGCCGTATGACTACCGTAAGACGGGCCGATCTTTCTTGTGTCGTCCAGGCGGGCGGGCTGTCCTCGCGCATGGGCTGCGATAAGGCCCGCATGGCGTTTTGCGGCGAGCCGCTCATCGAGCGCGTTCTGGGCCGGCTGGCGCTAGTTGCCGGCGAGTTGGTCGTGACGACGTCGCGTCCCAGCGAGCTTGCCTACCTTGAGGAGCGCGCGTTTGGCGGCCTGGTGCCGCGTGTGGTGGCGGACCTTGAAGGCTCGGCGGGTGCCATGCGCGGCATCGCGAGCTCGTTGGCCGCGGCCCGATTGCCCCTCGCGGCGATCGTTGCCTGCGATATGCCGTTTGTCTCGCCAGAACTGATCGGCGCGCTTTCGGATCGGGTCAAGGAAGGCCCGCTCGATGTGTGCGTCCCGCGCGAGGAGCGGGGGATTGAGCCGCTGTGCGCCGTGTGGCGCCGCCAGACTTGCGCGCCGGTTGCCCGTGAGTTGCTCGACCAGGACCGCCAACGCATCCGCTGTTTGATCGACCAGGTCCATGCCGGCTATCTGGATGAGCCCCAGATTGTCGAGGTTGCCGGTTCCACGCTCTGCTTCGAAAACGTCAATACACCCGAGGAGTTTGCGGCAGCCGAGCTGCTCGCCTAGACGATGGGAGATGCCATGCCTCACGATATCTGCCCCGATACCGGGGAACCTTGCACTTGCGATGGGTCTGAGCCTTGTACTTGCGGCTGCGGTGGCTGTGGACATACTGCGGAAGAGGAAGCGGCCGCTGCTGCGTATCGTGAGGCACACCGCGAAGGCCCGTCCGGCGATGCCCTAGACCACGAACGCAAGATTATCGTGTCGTTCGATAGCACCTTCGATGTGATGGAATGCGAGCAGCTGTGCCTTGCCGCCGATGTGCCCGGGCGCATCATGCCGCTGCCGGGCTCCATTACCGCCGGCTGTGGGCTTTGCTGGGTCATGCCGTTCTCGGGCGATGCACTCGCCGCCTTCCGCGCTGCCACCGAAGGCCGCGTAACCCCCGCCGACTACCATCAGCTCGTCCTCTAACCGCCGGCACCACAAAGGCGCCTGTCCCCAATGTGGTGGTTTGGAACACGTGGACGAAACAGCTTCGAAACACGCGATTTGTGCGTCGGGCGCTCAAAAACACCTCTACCTGCATCGTAATCAAAACGAAACATCTGCTCGTCGGCTTATGCGAAACTTTCCCGCAACAGTGCGATATTATCCATAAACGATAAAGTTCGCGGCGCATGGGGTGCCGCGATCAACATTTTTCGTTTCCCATCATTGGAGGAAGCATGAGCTACACGCAGAAAGTTCTCGACGAGCTCAAGGCCCGCTATCCCGAGCAGCCTGAGTTCATCCAGGCCGCGACCGAGATCCTCGGCACCATCCAGCCGGCGCTCGACGCCCATCCCGAGTACGAGGAGGCCGCCCTGCTTGAGCGCCTCGTCGAGCCCGAGCGCATCGTTATGTTCCGTGTCCCCTGGGTCGACGACCAGGGCAAGGTCCAGGTCAACCTCGGCTACCGCGTCGAGTTCAACTCTGCCATTGGACCCTACAAGGGCGGCCTGCGCTTTAACCCGACGGTCACCCTGGGCATGCTCAAGTTCCTGGGCCTGGAGCAGATCCTCAAGAACAGCCTGACCACCCTTCCCATGGGCGGCGGCAAGGGCGGTTCCGACTTTGACCCCAAGGGCAAGTCCAACAACGAGATCATGCACTTCTGCCAGTCCTTCATGACCGAGCTCTATCGCCACATTGGCCCCAACACCGATGTTCCCGCCGGCGACCTGGGCGTTGGCGGCCGCGAGGTTGCCTACCTGTTCGGTCAGTACAAGCGCCTGACCAACGAGTGGACCGGCGTCCTTACCGGCAAGGGCCTCTCCTTTGGCGGCTCGCTCGCCCGTACCGAGGCCACCGGTTACGGTCTGGTTTACTTTGTGGACGAGTACCTCAAGAGCCGCGGCGACTCCTTCGAGGGCAAGAACGTCGTCGTTCACGGTTCCGGTAACGTCGCTATCTACGCGGTCCAGAAGGTCGCCCAGCTCGGCGGCAAGGTCCTGGCCTGCTCCGACACCCATGGCTGGGTCGAGGATCCCGACGGCATCGACTACACCGTGCTCGAGCATGTCTACAACAAGAAGCGCTCCGGCCACGACAAGGGCGTTACGCTCGCTATGTACGTCGACGAGAAGCCCAATGCCACGTGGCACGAGGGTGACGGCCGCGGCGTGTGGCAGCTGCCCTGCGACATCGCGCTGCCCTGCGCTCGCGAGAACACGCTGCTGCTCGAGGACGCCCAGGCGCTCGTCGCCAACGGCTGCAAGGTGGTCGGCGAGGGCGCGAACATGCCCACGACCATCGAGGCCACGACCTACTTCCAGGAGAACGGCGTCGCCTTTATGCCCGGTAAGGCTGCCAACGCCGGCGGCGTGCTCGTGTCCGGCCTGGAGATGAGCCAGAACGCTGAGCACCTGTCCTGGACCTTCGAAGAGGTCGACGGCAAGCTCGAGCAGCTCATGCGCGGCATGTTCCACAACGTGGACGACACCGCCAAGAAGTACGGCGAGGAGGGCAACTTCGTCATGGGTGCCAACATCGCCGGCTTCCTGAAGGTCGCCGACGCCATGCTCGCCCAGGGCGTCTGCTAAATCTTCACTCGATATAGCATCGCGGAAGGCTCCCAGCCATCTTGGCTGGGAGCCTTTTTGATTCGCATGCGACGGAGGAAAACGGTTCATTTTGTCCCGACACGAGCTGTGCCCCCTCGTTTGGTACACTTAAAGGTACTGGACAAGTGGAGAGATGGGGGAGAACGTGCTCAAGTTCGGTACCTACGTCCGTGTTGGAAACGCGGCCGAAGCCTATGAGCTCTTGCAGAAGAACCGCAACAACAAGATTGTGGGCGGCGGCATCTGGATGCGCCTGGGTTCGCGTCGTGTGGCGACGGCGATTGACCTTTCGGCCTGCGGACTCGATCAGATCGAGGAGACCGAGACCGAGTTTCGCATCGGTGCCATGTGCACCCTGCGCCAGCTCGAGCGTCATGCCGAGCTCAACGCGCTTGTCAATAATGTCTTTGAGTTCGCCGTCCACGACATCGTGGGCGTGCAGCTGCGCAATACCGCCACGGTGGGCGGCAGCATCTACGGCCGCTTTGGCTTCTCGGACGTTCTCTCCGCCTTCCTCGCGCTCGATTCCTATGTTGAGCTGACGGGTGCCGGTCGCGTGCCGCTCGCCGAGTTCGTGGACATGGGCTACGTGCGCGACGTGATCGAGCATGTCGTGGTCGTCAAGCATGATTACCGCGCGAGCTACGAGGCCGTGCGCAAGGCCGCGACCGATTTCCCCTCGCTGAACGTCACCGCTGCCTGGTGGGACAACAGCTGGCATGTCACCGTGGGCGCCCGCCCGCTGCGTGCGACCCTGCTGCAGGGCGAGGCGTGCGGCCTTGCCGCCGAGCAGCCTTCCGAGGACGAGCTGCGTGCCCTGGCCGCATCCGTGCGCGCGCTGAGCTACGGCACCAACCTGTGGGGCTCGGCCGACTACCGCCGCCGCATCTCGGCCCCGTTGGCGATTCAGGCCGTGCGCCGCGCCGCCGGCATCGAGCTTTCGGCCGCGCTTGCCCGCGAGCTCGAGTGCGTGCAGATTCCTAAGTTCGCCACGGACGAGTATTCCTGCCGCCGCGTGCCCGGCGTCGATTCTAGCGAGGTGCGCTAATGGCTGCCAAACTCATCGATCTTTCCTTTACGCTTAACGGCCGTAAGGTCAAGGTTCAGATTGCCCCCGACACCATGCTCTTTGCACTACTGCGCGAGCAGGGGTGTGCGTCGGTGCGCTGTGCCTGCGAAACCACCAACTGCGGCCTGTGCACGGTGTGGCTCGACGGCGACCCGGTGCTGAGCTGCTCGGTTCCCGCCGCCCGTGTTGAGGGCCATACCATCACCACGCTTGAGGGCCTTAAGGCCGAGTCCGAGGCGCTTGCCCGCGCGATGGCTGCCGAAGGTGCCGAGCAGTGCGGTTTTTGCGCCCCCGGCCTCATCATGAACGTGCTGGCGCTCGCCCGCGCCGCCAAGGAGGACCCAAGCCTCGTCGCCACGCGCGAGGAGCTGTCGCGCCAGCTGGCCGGTAACCTTTGCCGCTGCAGCGGCTACGAGAGCCAGCTGCGCGCCATCGTGCGCTTCCTCAACGAGTCCGGCGTGCAGGTGGGCTTCGAGATGCCCGAGCTTCCCGTCAACGACACGAGCTCCGACGGTGTCTCCTACAAACAGATTACTCACAAGCAGCCCAAGAAGGACTCGAAGGCCCTGCTCGAGGGTCGTCCCGTCTACACCGGCGATATGGTGCCCGCCGGCGCGCTCATCGTTAAGCTCAAGCGCAGCCCGTATGCGCGCGCCAAGATCCGCTCCATCGATACGTCGCGCGCCCTGAAGGTACCCGGCGTCGTGGGCGTCTACACCTACGAGGACGTGCCCAAGCGCCGCTTTACCATCGCCGGCCAGAGCTATCCGCAGCCGAGTCCCTACGACCGCCTGATTCTCGAGAACCTCGTCCGTTACCAAAACGAAGAGGTGGCGATCGTCGCCGCCGAGACCGAGGAGGCTGCCGACAAGGCACTCAAGCTCATCAAGGTCGACTACGAGGTGCTCGAGCCGCTGCTCGACTTTACCCAGGCGCTCGATAACGACATCGTGGTTCACCCCGAGGGCGACGTGACCTTTATGTTCCCGCAGGGCGGCGACGTTGCTCGCAACCTGGTGTGCAGCGGTACCAGCGATTATGGCGATCTGGACGAGGCCTTCGCCCAGAGCGACATCGTCTTCACCCGCACCTACACCAGCCAGGCCACGCAGACCGCGCCCATGGAGACCTTCCGCGCCTTCGCGACGACCGACGCGTTCGGGCGAATCTCGGTGACCACCTCCACGCAGGTGCCCTTCCACGTGCGCCGCATGGTCGCGCAGTCGCTCGATATCCCGCAGTCGCAGGTGCAGGTCATTAAGCCGCGCATCGGCGGCGGCTTTGGCTCCAAGCAGACGGGCTGCTGCGAGATCTTCGTTGCGTTTGTGACGCAGCAGACCGGCCGTCCGAGCTACTGCTGCTACACCCGCGAGGAGACCATCACCGCGGGCAATTCGCGCCACCAGATGCAGATGACCGTCAAGCTGGGCGCCATGAACGACGGCACCATCACGGCCATCGATCTGCATACGCTGTCCAACGCCGGCGCGTACGGCGAGCACGCCACCACGACGATCGGCCTTTCGGGCCACAAGAGCCTGCCCATCTACAACCATGTGAAGGCGAGCCGCTTTAGCTGGGACGCCGTCTACACCAATACCAACCGCGGCGGCGCGTATCGCGGCTACGGTGCCACCCAGGGCCAGTTTGCCGTGGAGAGCGCCGTCAACGAGCTTGCCGACATGCTGCACATGGATCCCGCCGACCTGCGCCTTAAGAACATCGTGCGCGAGGGCGAGATTATGCCGCAGTACTACAACGAGAAGCTCAACGCCTGCGCGCTCGACCGCTGCCTGCTGCGCGCGATGGACATGATCGGTTGGCGCGACAAGCCGCTAGCCGTCGACCTGGGCGACCGCGTGCGCGCCCTGGGCTGTGCGCTCACCATGCAGGGCTCGGGCATTTCCAACGTGGACATCGCCGGCATCGACATGCGCCTGGAAGAGGACGGCTTCATTACCATCGGTACCGGTGCCACCGATAACGGCATGGGCGTCGATACGATTCTGGCGCAGATTGCCGCCGAGGAGCTGGGCGTGGAGAGCTCGCTGATCGTGGTGCGCGGCGTGGACACCGACGTGTCGCCGTTCGATGCCGGCTCGTACGCGAGCTCGGGCACGTACGTGACGGGTCTGGCAGCCAAGAACGCCGCGACGGAGCTGCGCGAGAAGATCTGCGCCAAGGCTGCCCAGATGTGGGACGTGGACGCCGCCGATGTTGTCTTTGATGGTCAGTACGTGCGCCTGTCCGACGAGCGTGCCGCGCGTGAGCAGAACCGCTACCTCACGCTGCGCGACTTTGCCAACCTGTGCGTCAAGAACATCGCGGGCGGCGACGCGCTCACCTCGCACGCCTCTGCCTGCCTGCCCGTTTCGCCCCCGCCGTTTATGGCCGGCATTGCCGAGGTCGAGGTCGACAAGGCCACCGGCAAGGTGACTGTGGTGGACTATGCGGCGGCTGTGGACTGCGGCACCGTGATCAACGAGGCGCTCGCGCGCGTCCAGGCCGAGGGCGGCATTGCCCAGGGTATCGGTCACGCGCTCTATGAGATCGTGGAGCACGACGACCGCGGCCGCCTGCGCACCGGCAACTTTATGAGCTACAAGTTGCCCACGCGCCTGGATATCGGCAGCATTCGCGTGGCCTTTGAGCCGAGCTACGAGCCGACGGGCCCGTTTGGCGCCAAGTCGATCGGCGAGGTCGTCATCAACACGCCGCTCGCCGCCGTTGCCTCGGCCGTGGCGCACGCCACCGGCCACCAGGTTCGCTCGCTGCCGATCACGCCCGAGAAGGCCCTGCTGGGGGAGTAGCGGTTAGCGAACAAGTCGTAATGGGCGGGGCGGGGCAACTCGTCCCGCCTTTTGCACTCGTGGTGAGGTCGTGAGCTTGTAAAAGGTGTGCGTGCGCTTACCGTTCGTATCTGCTATCATTCCTAGTCTGTGCGCTCATGCGGGCGTGGCGGAATTGGTAGACGCGCCAGATTTAGGTTCTGGTGGGATTCCCGTGAAGGTTCGAGTCCTTTCGCCCGCACCATCGCACCTGCGTCGGCCCTGGCCGTCGCGACACTTTGTTGCATAAAGGTACCAGCACCTCAGATAAGCTGGGCAGTATGAGGAGGAACGTGTTGAACATCACCGCTTCTGACGTCAAGGACGCCAAGCTCACCGCTACGGTCACCATCCCGGCCGCCGACGTCGACGCCGCGATCAAGAAGGCCTACAAGGACACCGCCAAGAAGTACCGCTTCCCGGGCTTCCGTGCCGGTAAGGCTCCCCGTCCGGTCATCGACTCCGCACTTGGCGCCGAGGCTACCCTCGCGCAGGCCACCAACGACCTGATCGCCGCCAACGAGCCCGCCGTCCTCAACGAGCTGGACATCGTCCCCACCAAGAACGGTGACTACAAGGAGCTCGACCTCGCCAAGGATCATGAGGACTACACCTACACCGTCGAGTTCTCCCTGCGTCCTGCTGCCGAGCTCTCCTCCTTCGACGCCGTCGAGATCGAGATGCCTCCCGCGGAGGTCACCGAGTCCGAGATCAACAACCAGGTCGAGATGCTCCTCAACTACCGTGCCACCTTCGAGGACGTCGAGGGTCGTGCCGTCGAGGCTGACGACTATGTGACCGTCGACCTCAAGGCCGTCGAGAACGCTGACAACTTCGCCGCCGAGGGCCGCATGCTCATCGCCGGTAGCGACAGCAACCCCAAGGAGTTCAACGAGGCCCTGATCGGCGCTAACGTTGACGACGTCAAGACCGTCACCTGGACCGACGAGGTCGAGGAGGGCGAGGAGGCCGAGACCCACACCGTCGAGGTCACCGTCAAGGGCATCAAGGTCCGCAACACCCCCGAGCTCACCGACGAGCTCGTCAAGTCCGACTTTGGCTTCGACAGCATCGACGCTATGCGCGACGCCATCAAGCTCGAGATCGAGCAGGACAAGGCTTCCCGCCTCCCGGCCGAGAAGGAGAACCGTTGCGTCGCCGCTCTTGCCGAGCGCCTGCAGCTCGACGAGATGGACGCCGACTACGAGCAGTCCGTCTTTGAGGAGCTTGGCCAGAACTTCCTGTCCAACCTCGCTGCCCGCGGCATGACCCTCGACACCTGGCTGCCCGCTTCTGGCCTGACCATGGAGCAGTTCGTCGGCGACCTGCACAAGCAGGCCAACGACGTTGCCCGCGAGTCCCTGGCGCTCGACGCCCTTGCCCGTGAGCTCAAGATCGAGGTCACCGAGGACGACGTCAACGCCGAGTTCGAGAAGGCTGGCGTCAAGGACGTCGAGGCTTCCAAGGCCGAGTTCATCGCCGATGGCCGTATGCCTGCTGTCCGCGAGTCCATCCGTCGCTCCAAGGCCGTCGACCACCTGGTCGAGAACGCCAAGGTGACCGAGGTCGACGAGACCGCCAAGGACGCCGAGTAATTCTCGCCACCTTGCTCGCGAGCGCTTGCATGTGCCCGTGATGGGGTAAAGTTATAAACCGGTTATCCGGTTGCTTCGTACGGTGCCAGCCAATGCATAGCATGCGGGCACCGTACGTTTATCTAGAACCACTATTGGTCCGTAAGAGAAATGGAGATACGTATGATCGCTAAGTTCGATTCCGCCCTCGTGCCATACGTTATCGAGCAGACGCCGCGCGGCGAGCGCAGCTACGATATCTATTCGCGCCTGCTCAACGACCGCATCATCTTCTTGGGCGAGGAGATCAACTCCGTCAGCGCCAACCTGGTCGTTGCCCAGCTGCTGCATCTTGAGAGCCAGGATGCCGAGAAGGATATCTCGCTCTACATCAATTCGCCCGGCGGTGAGGTCTACTCCGGCCTGGCGATTCTGGACACCATGAACTTCATCAAGCCGCAGGTCTCCACCATCTGCGTCGGTATGGCCGCGTCCATGGCCGCCGTGCTGCTTTCGGCCGGCGCCAAGGGTAAGCGCTTCTGCCTGCCGCACTCCAAGGTCATGATTCACCAGCCCAGCGGCGGTGCCCAGGGTCAGCAGACCGAGATCGAGATCGTGGCCGAGGAGATCAAGAAGACCCGCCGCGAGCTCAACCAGATCCTGTCCGATGCCTCGGGCCAGCCCATCGAGAAGGTTCAGGCCGATACCGAGCGCGACAACTACCTGACCGCTGCCGAGGCCCTCGACTACGGCCTGATCGACCGTATCGTCACCTCGCGCGACCTCGCCGCGAAGGACGCCTAGGATGGCCGGTAACATGCAGGACAACTTCGACGAGAACGGCAACCCCATCCGCTGCTCCTTCTGCGGAAAAGAGCAGGGCCAGGTCCGTCGCCTCGTAAAGGGCCCGACCAACATTTTTATCTGTGACGAGTGCGTCGCCGCCTGTTCCGAGATTCTGGAGGAGTCGCTGGCTTCGGACTTTATGGACGCTGCCCGCAACGGCAAGCTACCGGGCTTCCTCAACGACCACGGTCAGGCTGCATCCCAGCCCGCCGTGGACCCCGAGACCGAGGGCTTTGAGCTCGAGGATGATCGTCAGGTCATCACGCACGTGCCGACGCCGCACGAGATCTATGACGAGCTTTCGGCCTATGTTATGGGTCAGGAGGACGCCAAGCGCGCCATGTCGGTGGCCGTGTACAACCACTATCGCCGCGTGATTGAGGGCGGCGCTGCGGTGTCTGCCTTTGATGACGACATGGGGTCGCAGTTCGATGACGATATGGACGAGGTAGAGCTCGCCAAGTCCAACATCCTGCTGCTCGGTCCCACCGGTACCGGCAAGACGTTGCTGGCCCAGACGCTCGCGCGCATCCTCGAGGTGCCGTTTGCCATCGCCGACGCCACCGCGCTTACCGAGGCCGGCTACGTGGGCGAGGACGTGGAGAACATCCTGCTTAAGCTCATCAACGCCGCCGATGGCGATATTGAGCGCGCGCAGGTTGGCATTATCTACGTGGACGAGATCGACAAGATCGCCCGCAAGGCCGAGAACCTCTCCATCACCCGCGACGTTTCGGGCGAGGGCGTTCAGCAGGCGCTGCTTAAGATTCTTGAGGGCACGGTGGCGAGCGTTCCGCCCACCGGCGGCCGCAAGCATCCCCAGCAGGAGCTGCTGCAGATCGACACGACTAACATCCTGTTCATCTGCGGCGGTGCCTTCGTTGGTCTGGACAAGATCATCGCCGACCGCGTGGGTAACAAGGGCGTGGGCTTTAACTCCGAGATCGCCGGCCCCACCTCGGTCGACGAGAACGATCTGCTGCGTCAGGTGCTCCCGCAGGACCTCAACGCTTTTGGCATGATCCCCGAGTTTGTGGGACGTACGCCCGTCGTCACCCAGACGCAGGCGCTTGACGAGGACGACCTGGTGTCGATCCTGACCGAGCCCAAGAACGCCGTGGTGCGTCAGTACCGCAAGATGTTCCAGCTCGAGGACGTTGAGCTTGAGTTTGAGGATGCCGCCCTGCACGAGATCGCCCGCATGGCGCTCGCTCGCAAGACCGGCGCTCGCGGCCTGCGCTCCATCTGCGAGGACGTGCTGCAGCAGACGATGTTCGATCTGCCCAGTGAGGAGGGCGTTTCCAAGGTCGTTGTGACCGAAGCCTCCGTAAAGGGCGAAGAACAGCCCCAACGCATCTACGGGTAAACCAGCCAAAAACGTGCTTGTAAATAGCCTCCGACCATCCGCGGTCGGAGGCTATTTTATATATACGCAATAACCCCAACTACCTGTGTTATTCTGTGTGTTTGTTTAAGCCTCAGCGAAGTCATATCAGACTGAAGTAATCGATACCTAAGGGGAGGAATGTAGGCCCGATTTTCGTAGATTCCGCACGAGCCGAAGACCACTTAATGTGGTCTTCGAGCGAGCCCAGGACCTGACCGAGCGAAAATCGGGCCTACATTCCTCCCCGGCGGGACAGGGAGAGATATATGGAAGAGATGCCCAAGAATTACGATCCGTCGACCAACGAGCCGGCGATCCTGCAGAAGTGGCTCGACGGCGGCTACTACAAGCGCCGCGAAGGCGTGGGCGACTGCACCGTCACCATTCCGCCTCCCAACGTGACCGGCAAGCTCCACATGGGTCATGCCACCGACGACTCCATCCAGGACGCCATCATCCGTATGGCCCGCATGCGCGGCAAGTCCACGCGTTGGGTGCTCGGCACCGACCACGCCGGTATCGCTACGCAGACCAAGGTCGACAAGAAGCTCAAGAGCGAGGGCATCAGCCGCCTGGAGATCGGTCGCGACAAGTTTGTCGACGCTTGCTGGGACTGGACCCACGAGTACGGCGGCATCATCGTCGAGCAGATCAAGCGCATGGGCTGCTCCGTCGACTTTGATAACGAGCGCTTTACCATGGACGAGGACTATGCCCAGGCCGTACGCAAGGTCTTTTGCGACTGGTATCACGACGGCCTGATCTACCGCGGCAAGCGCATCGTTAACTGGTGCCCCAACTGCACCACCGCCATCTCGGACGACGAGGCCGAGTACAAGGACGAGAAGGGCCACCTGTGGCATCTGCGCTACCCGCTGACCGAGCCTGTTAACGGCCAGGACTACATCGTCGTCGCCACCACGCGCCCCGAGACCATGCTCGGCGACACGGGCGTCGCCGTTTCCCCGAAGGACCCCGAGAAGGCCGCCTTTGTGGGCAAGACCGTCAAGCTCCCCATCGTCGACCGCGAGATCCCCATCTTTGAGGATTGGCATGTCGACGCCAACTTCGGCTCCGGCTTCGTCAAGGTCACCCCGGCCCACGACCCCAACGATTACGCCATGGGCCAGGCCCACGACCTGCCGCAGATCAACATCTTTGACGAGCACGCGGTGGTCGTCGAGGGCTACGGCGAGTTTACCGGCATGAACCGCGACGAGTGCCGCGAGGCCGTCGTCAAGTGGTTTGACGAGCACGGTCTGCTCGACCACGTCGAGGATCACGATCACTCCGTCATGCACTGCTACCGTTGCGACGCCGCACTGGAGCCGTGGCTGTCCGAGCAGTGGTTCGTGGCAGTCGACAAACTCAAGGGGCCGGCGCTCGACGCCGTCAACTCCGGCAAGGTCACCTTCCACCCCGCGCGCTGGACGCAGACCTACACCACCTGGATGGAGAACCTCAAGGACTGGTGCATCAGCCGCCAGCTGTGGTGGGGCCACCGCATTCCCGTGTTCTACTGCGAGGACTGTGGCTGGGAGGACGCTCTTACCGTGGACACCGACGTGTGCCCCAAGTGCGGCGGCCATCACGTGCATCAGGACGAGAACGTGCTGGACACCTGGTTCAGCTCGCAGCTGTGGACCTTCGCCACGCAGGGCTGGCCGCAAAAGCCGGAGCTGCTCGAGGGCCATCACCCCACGACGGCGCTCGTCACCGCGCGCGACATCATCGCGCTGTGGGTCGCCCGCATGGTCATGAGCTCGCTGTACTTCCTGGACGAGGTGCCGTTTAAGGACGTCGTCATCTACCCGACGATTCTTGCCAAGGACGGCAGCCGCATGTCCAAGTCCAAGGGCAACGGCGTTGACCCCATGGATCTCATTGGCATGTACGGCGCCGACGCCATGCGCTTCAACCTGCTGACCCTCTGCACCAACAACCAGGACGTCAAGTTCGACGCGAACATCGACAAGAAGACCAAGAAGCTCATCGACAGCCCGCGCACCGACCAGGCCAAGAGCTTTGTGACCAAGATCTGGAACGCCAGCCGCTTCCTGCTCATGAACATGGAGGGCTACACGCCTGGCGAGCCCGTCGTGGAGACGCCGGCCGACGCCTGGATGTTCAGCCGCCTTGCCAAGGCCGTGAAGATGGTCACCGAGGGTATCGAGAACTACACCTTTGGCGACATGGCCCGCGGCGTGCAGCAGTTCTTCTGGAACGAGGTCTGCGACTGGTACGTCGAGGTCACCAAGGCCCGTCTGAAGGGCGAGGGCCGTCTGCAGGCTCAGCGCAACCTGATCTTTGTGCTCGACACCTCCATTCGCCTGATGCACCCGCTCATGCCGTTTGTCACCGAGGAGATCTGGGACAATATGCCGGCGAGCGTGCTCGACCTGGATGCCGAGGGCAACGTGGACCGCGCCGAGGCGCTCATGATCGCCAAGTGGCCGGAGCCCGCCGACTACGTCAAGTACGTCGATGAGCCCGCCGAGCGCGCATTTGAGCTGTGCCGCACCGTCGTTTCCGCTGCCCGCGCCACGCGTTCGCGTTATCGCCTGAGCCCCAAGTCAGAGCTCGACGTGGTCGTGCGCGCCGGTGCTGAGGATATCGAGAAGCTCGAGAGCCTGCGCTCCACGATTGAGCCGCTGGCGAACACCGCCTCGCTGGTCATGGGTACCGACGTTGAGAAGCCGGCCGCGAGCATT
Organism: uncultured Collinsella sp.; assembly: GCA_902492935.1. Lineage (GTDB taxonomy): Bacteria > Actinomycetota > Coriobacteriia > Coriobacteriales > Coriobacteriaceae > Collinsella. Next base: position 43,285 of record CABUNJ010000015.1, read on the forward strand.
GCTGTGGTCGACAGCGGCGTCGAGGTCTTTGTGGTGCTCGAGGGCAAGGTCGATCTTTCGGCCGAGAAGGCACGCCTGGAGAAGGAGATCGCCGCGGCCCAGAAGGAGCTCGCCGGTTGCGAGAAGACGCTCGCTAACGAGGGCTTCGTGGCCAAGGCCGCGCCTGCGGTGGTCCAGAAGAAGAGGGACCGTGCAGCTGAGCTCAAGGAGATCCTGGCTGCGCTGACTGCCCAGGTGGCTGACTTCTCGTAGACGGTACTGGGGGACGCGGTTTGGGGCATTGCTCGCTACTGCGAACAGTCCTGCTCGCACGAAGGCCACATTAAGTGGCCTTCGGCTCGTGCGGAACTTGTATCGAGCAAAGCCCCAAACCGCTCCCATAGCGGTTACGGGGGCGTCCGCTGCCTGGTAGGGCCACTGGGTTGTGGCCTTCAGGTCGCTGCAAAGCGGTGTTTGGCTGAGATTTTGAATGGGAGGGGCTCGTTGTTTATTACGGGCCTCTTTTTATGTTGAGGGGACTTTGGGTTATGGCTAAGCGTTCTGGGTCGTATGTCGTTCCTTTTTCGTTTGATTTGCTTTCGTTTGATGAGGCTGTGGGGCTTGCTGCTGATACGGGGCGGATTTCTGGGGATGCTGGTCCTCTGCTTGAGACGGTTGTCGATATGCTCGATGAGCTGGGGCGTCCGGACGAGTATTTCGATTGCATCCAGGTTGCCGGTACCAATGGCAAGACTTCGACTACGCGTTTTTCGGCTGCCATTCTTCGTGGTGAGGGGCTCAAAACCGCGCTGTATACGTCGCCACAGCTGGTGCGCTATCCCGAGCGCATGGAGGTCGATGGTCATGTCGTGAGCGACGAGGCGTTTGCCCGTGGCGTTTCGGCCGCTGTTGAGGCGGGACATCGCGTGAATGCGCACCGTGTGGCGGCGGGGGGGCGCGCCTATACCATCACGCCATTTGACTTGCTGACGGCTGCTGCACTTGTAGTGTTTGCCGAGGCCGCGGTGGATGTTGCCGTGCTCGAGGTTGGCATGGGCGGTCGTTGGGACGCCACGAGTGCGACCGATCCCGTCGCCGTTGCCATTACGGGTATTGGGCTCGATCACACACGTATTTTGGGCGATACGCTCGAGGCCATTGCGGGTGAGAAGGCTGCGGTTATTAAGCCTGGGCGCCTGGTTGTTTTGGGTGAGGGAACGCATGAGCCGAGCGTTCAGCGCGTGATGGATGCACGTTGTCGCGAGTGCGGCGTTGTGCCGCTCGTGGTGAGCCGCGCCACGACTAAGGTGCCGGCGCATGTGGGCGACACGATTGAGTTTAGCTGCACCACGCCGCGTGCGATCTATACGTCGAGTATGGTCAAGCCGGCCTATCAGCCGCAGAATGCCGCGTGCGCGATTATGCTATGCGAGGGCTATCTGGGCCGCGAGCTCGATCGCGATACGTTGGATGCATCGCTTATGGGTTGCCCCACACCGGGTCGTTTTGACGTGCTGGGGACCGATCCGCTCAAGCTGATCGACGCCTGCCATAACCCTCAGAGCTGCGAGAACTTTGTGAGCGCGCTGGACGAGATAGATCCGTGCGTCGAGAATCGCCCCACGCTGCTGTGCGCCGCACTGGCCGACAAGGATGTGGCCGGTATTGTCGATGTTCTGATTCCGGCCTTCCCGCGTGTGGTCGTAACCCAGACCGATTCCGATCGCGCCCTGCCGGCAGAGGAGCTCGCCGCCCTCGTTGATGCTGATAAGCTTGCGGGCGTATACCCCAGCGTTTCCGAGGCCCTCGCTGCCTTCGATGCCGCGGGCGAGTCCTTCGTAGCAGCCGGCACCATCACCCTAGCCGGCGAAGTAGCCGGCCTGCTGCGTTAACCCATCCCCTCATCAGTTGCGGTGAAATACGGACTGTTTTACAAGCCAGAAGCCTCAAACAGTCCGTACACCACCGCAACTCAAAAGCAGCTAATTTGGGACGGGGCTTTTTTGGCTGCCCTGTGCCCCGAGTTGACTCGCTTGCCACGTAATGGGCCTATCTACTACGTTTGACCGACTGCCCTCGACCATACGGAACATTGCGAAATTAAAACCGCAGGTAGACGGCTTGCGGATTTTGCGAAAGCCCGGTTATGGTCGACCCATGCGGGTTAAACGTAGTAGATAGGCCGTTTTTGTGGCGCGGTATTGGTGGGATACGGCAAAGGGGCTGTCCCTTTGCCGTATTGCCTAGTCTAGGCGGACCGGATCGTGGGGGTAGGCGTTGAGAATCTCGACGCCGGACTCGGTAACCAGGGCCAGGTCCTCGATGCGGACGCCGGTGCGGCTGGGGAGGTAGATGCCCGGCTCGATGGAGAAGGTCATGCCCGGCTCGACAACCTGCTCGTTGACGAGCGAGACGTCGCCCGGCTCGTGGTCCTGCAGGCCAATCGAGTGACCCAGGCGATGCGTAAAGTACTGCCCATAGCCCGCGTCTTCAATCACATCGCGCGCGGCGCGGTCCAGGTCGCACATACGCACACCCGGTGCAACGAGGGCTTCGGCGGCTTCGTTGGCACGGCGCACGATGTCGTAGATGCGCGCCGTCTCCTCGTCCGGCTCGCCCCAGAAGAACGTGCGCGTCATGTCCGAGCAGTAGTTGCAGCGGCGTCCGCCAATGTCGAACAGCACCACGTCGCCACGTTTGAGCACGGTGTCGTCGGGTTCGTGATGCGGGTCGCCGGCGTTGGCGCCAAAGCTCACGATGGGCGGAAAGCTAAAACCCTCGCAACCGTGATTGCGGTACAGGCCGAGCATCTGGTCGGCAATTTCGCGCTCCGTCACGCCCTCGTGGACGAGCTTGATGGCCTCGGTCATCACGGCGTCGTTGGCGGCTGAGGACATGCGCATGAGCTCCTGCTCCGCGGCATCCTTGTGGGTGCGTGCGGCGGTGACGGCAAAGTCGCCCAGGAAGAACTCGCTCGCGGCGTGACGCTCCATAAGGGGCATCAAAAAGCCGGAGCGCATAACGGTATCGATGCCGAGGGGCTTGGCAGGATTGACCTCGCGTGCGATGGCGTCGGTCACGACGTCGGTATCGGAGTGATAGGCGACGCGGGCATTGTCGTACTCGGGTAGCTGATGCAGCGCGTTGACCAAGATCACGGGCTCGCTACCGCGTGCGAGCAGCACGCCGCAAAAACGCTCGAACATATCGGCATAAAAGCCGGTCAGGTAATAGATCGACCACGGGTCGTTTACGAGCAGCTGTGCGCCGGGGTGCTGAGCCTCGAGCGCATCGAGCACGCGCGCCACACGCTGGTCATCGACATGTGCCATACATCGTCCTTTCGCTAGGGTGCCACCATGGTATCCCATACATGGCAGAAGGGTAGTTAATTTGGGACGGGGCTATTTTGGCTGCCCCAATATGCCAGCTGATACTTATTCTGACCTCGAATAATTCGTCGACAGTCAAGGGTAGCTAAAATAGCCCCGTCCCAAATTAACTACCCTTGGTCTGCTTTCAAAACTATGCCGGATTACGGCGCTGGATTGCTCTTGGCTGACCATGACTGAAATTGCAAAAATAAAACCGCAGGTAGATGGCTTGGCGAAAATCGAAAATGGTCGGTGTGGTTGGTGGTTATCGATTTAGCCCCGTAAACCGGGGTAGTTTTGAAATAGCACTAACCGAGTAGTAGCAAAATGCACGATTCTCAAAGAAAGTTGCGGTGGAATAGTTCCTGGATGCCGGGGTTTTGGCGGAAATCAGGAACTATTTCACCGCAACTGAGGAGGGGCGGGGTGGATGGCGGGGTAGCTAAAAGCGCCCCGTCCTAAATTAGCTGCTTAGGCTGGGTCGATGTCCATGCTGGCGATGAGGTCGATGTTGGTGTTGAGGAGGTCCTCCAACACGACGTCGCCCATGCGGATGCGGGCTTTGATCATTAGGCCGCGGATGAGGTCCATGGCTTGGGCGTGAAGTGCCAGCGGGATGGCTTCGGCCGTGCGTACGGGCAGCAGCGTCTCGTCGCCGCCGGATACGGCCACGGTGGTGGTGAGCACGCGCATGGGGCAGGTGAGCTTCTGGTGCGCGAATTTATCACCGCGCGGGCAGCTGTTGCCGGTCACGGAGCGCACCTCTGCCACGGCGCCGTCTGCGCCGCGCTCGACCTCCACGGTCAGGAGGCACTCGGAGGGGCACGTGGTGCAGTTGAACTGCAACGTTTCAATCGCGTTTGTGCTCATGACTCTACGTCTCCTCAACGGGGTCGACGGACAGGACAATCTCGCTAACACTTAGGTCGAGTGCGCGCTGAATCACCTTCGCCGGCAGCGGGAAGCTTTCCATGACGCTCGGTTTAAACGGGCGAACCTTGCCGGCGAACAGTTCCTCGCCGTCGGCCAGAATGCGCACGCGGGCGGCGTCGACCGGTCGGCGCACGCGGAAGTTCAGCTTGGTGAACGCCACGGCCGTAATGCGTCCCGGCAGTGCGTAGCCCGCGATACCGGTAGGGGAGACCGTGAGTTGGCAACTCACGCCCGCTTCGCAGCTTGTGCCCGCAGCGTCCATCTCGGCTCCGCCACCCAGCGCGTACGCCGCCGCAGCTGCGCCAGCCCTCTCGGACTCGGTCGTCACGTTATCGGCCAAGTCGTGCACGTGCAGGACGTTGCCGCAGGCAAAGATGCCCGGCACGCCCGTCTGCAGGTTCTGGTCCACCACGGCGCCTCGTGTACGCGGGTCAAGCTCCACGCCTGCGGCAACCGAAAGCTCGTTCTCGGGAATCAGGCCCACCGAAAGCAGCAACGTGTCGCACGGAACAACGCGCTCGGTCCCTGGAATGGGCGCTAGGTGCTCGTCGACCTGACTCACCTCGACGGCCTCCACACGGTCGTGCCCGATCACGCGCGTGACGGTGGTGGACAGGTGCAGTGGAATACCAAAGTCGTCCAGGCAGTTCTTCACATTGCGGCCAGGCCGTTGGCGTACGGCATGAGCTCGTACACGCCCTCGACGGAAATCCCCTCGAGCGTGCAGCGGCGCGCCATGATGAGCCCGATATCGCCCGAACCCAAAATGACGGCGCGTGAGCCGGGTTTGAGGTTCTCGATATTGATGTATCGCTGCGCCAAGCCGGCCGTAAACACGCCGGCGGGACGGCTACCGGGAATCTTGATCTCGCTGCGCGTGCGCTCGCGGCAACCCATGGCAAGGACGACCGCCCGTCCGGTGAGTTGCAGCATACCAGCGGGGCTCATAAGCGTGACGGTGTGGGCCTCGGCGCCGCTCGCACCTGGAGTGTCCGAGTCCCCGTCAATCCCGATCACCATGCTGTCCAAGAACAGCACGATGTCGGTCGCGCGTATCTGGTCGATAAACCGCTGCGCGTATTCGGGGCCGGTGAGTTCCTGTTTAAAATGCGACAGGCCAAAACCCGGGTGGATGCACTGGCGGAGGATTCCGCCCAGATGTTTCTCACGCTCCACGATGGCCACGTGCGCGCCAGCCTTTTGCGCGGCAAGCGCGGCCGCCATACCGGCGGGGCCGCCTCCGATGACGACCACGTCGAAGGCCTGCGTCGGTACGGTCTCAACGGTGCCACTATCAATCGCGCTCGATCAGAATTCCGCCATCCTAGCGCACCCCCTTTAAAGGTCCCTCAACGAGCCAGGAGCCAGTATCCTCCAGCAATACCTCGCTGGGATCGCAGCCCAGCTCGCGCGCGAGGATTGCCACTACGCGACTCTGGCAAAAGCCGCTCTGGCAGCGGCCCATGCCTGCACGGCAGCGACGCTTGACGCCCTCGACCGAAATCGCGCCCGGTCGGCGTCGAATTGCGGCCACGATCTCTGCCACGGGCACCGTCTCGCAGCGGCAGACGATCTGTCCCCACTCGGGCTCGGACTCAATGAGCTCCTCTTTGCGCGCGAGCGGCGCACGGTCAAAGTCGTCCGGTGCGCGGCGAATCGGATTCCAGTCAGCCCGTTCGTTCAGCTCGACGCCAGCATCGCACAGCACCTGCTCCATGCGCTCGGCAATGGCCGAGGCGCTCGCCACGCCCGGCGACTGAATGCCCGCCGCCTGGAACAACCCTGGCACCACGGCCGACTGTCCAATAAAGAAATCGTTCGTCCCCTTAATGACCGGACGTCCGCCGGCAAACGTGCGCACCACGCGGCGCGTGTCCAGATCGGGCACCAGCTTGCGCGCACCGGTCAGGAGCGCGTTGATATCGCTCGCGTAGGTCTGCGTGTCGCCGGGCTCGCGCTCAGCGGCGGTTGCGGTAATCACGGTGTTGCCATGCACGGTGCCCGTTACGATGACGCCCTTCGACACCGGCGTCGGCACGGGGTAGAGCGGCATGAGCGTGCGCGGCTCCTTGTCCAGCACCACGATGTTGCCCTGGCGCCAGACCATCTGGAACTCCTCGGCGCCGGCCATATGCGAGATGTACGCGGCCCCGTTGCCCGCGGCGTTGATGAGGTAGCGGCAGCCTATGTTGCCGCCAGGCGTCACCAACGTAAAGCGCACAGCCCCGTCGGTAGCTTCGCCGCCAGCAACCTCAATCGCTTCCACCGGCGCGGACCGCATAAATGTCACGCCGTTGGCGACGGCGTTCTCCAGCGCGGCGATGGCGACCTCAAACGGATCGACAAAGCCAGTCGAGGGGCACCATAGCGCGCACGTGGCCTGGGCGCTCGCGCGCGGCTCCAGCTCGTGGATGCGCTCGGGGCCGATAATCGACAGCTCGGGCACGCCGTTGGCTAGACCGTTGCTGCGCAGCTTCTCCAGTTGCGCACGGTCCTCGTCGTTAAAGCCCAGCACCATCGAGCCGGTGCGGCAAAACAAAAAGCCGAGCTCCTGGGCCCAGGTGCCATACAGCTCGCAACCACGGGCGTTGACCTGCGCCTTTACCGTGCCCGGCGCCGGATCGTAACCGGCATGTACCAGGCCGCCGTTAGCCTTCGATGCACCCAGCGCGATATCGTTTGCTGCTTCGACTACACAAATGGACAGGTCAAACCGCGCGAGCTGCCGCGCGATGGCGCATCCGGTGATGCCCGCGCCGACAATCGCGATATCAAACGTTTCTGTCACAGTGCCTCCCAGACAAGTTGACAGGCTGTCAATAAGACTATCCTACGGTCTACACACCCCCAGCGCGGCGGCAATGCGGCGAACAGCCCCGCAACACCCGCCAACGGCAGGTGAGGGGAGACCCAAGACCATCGGTGACCTCGTCTGCCGCCCCTGGCGTCAGAGGTTTGTCTCGTTCTGTAACATTAAGCTGAGGATTTGGGTTCCAGTTGTTACAGATTGAGATTGAAGCCGGGGAGAGATTCTTCTGTCTCGATCTGTAACATCTGGGGACTGTTTTGGGTTCTAGATGTTACAGAACTGACCTGGAAGAACGACAAAAACAAACACACTGCTTACCTGCGGGTTATGTACGGCAACAACGGCACAAGCGCATAAAAACGGGTTAGCACACGCACTTGGGATAGTTTGGGGATACGGAAGCCACGCGGGCGTGCACCCCAAATATCCGTGTTTGTTAACACAAAGATCACCATGCCGCCCAGGATCGTGATGTCGTCGGGCAGCTCGTAGCTCCTCCCAGTCATTCCTCTTCCTCCATCCCTATGCGGCCTCGTCCGTGTTTCAGCCCATCAGGTCGTTGGGCGGATAACCAAGAACCTGCGAGATAGCCAAGAGCTTGTCGGCTCCAGGAATGTAATCGCCACTCTCGTACTTCGCGAAAGTGCTGACGTTTACTCCGACCTTGGAAGCGACCTCAGCCTGAGAAAGGTCAGCTCGGGCGCGTGCGGCGCGGATATCCCCGCCAGCTCCTTACTGAAGTCCATTCGTTCCTCCTTAGAGACGTTTCTCTGTCTGTCGAATTTCAATATGAAGAGTTATATGTCCCTGTCAATCAAATAAGCAACATTTTTTTGCGTAAAGACATTTTTTTGTTTACTATTCACTTAACGTAAAGAAAGGAGTGAGGATGAACCTTCGTCTAAGAGAGCGCCGAGAAGCCCTGGGGCTAAACCAAAAGGAGCTTGCACAAAAAGTCGGCAAGTCATTCCGAACTATTCAGTCTTGGGAGCGCGAGGAGAGCTATCCGAACGCAGAGCTCGTAGGTGCGCTCTGCGAAGTATTCAAAACCGACCCCAACGACCTGCTCGGATGGTACGAGGAACATCCCGAGGGCAAGCCGACGGCGCCGGTAGGCGCGGAGGGCGAGCTGATCACTTGCTACCGGCAGAGCACCGAGAAGAGGCGCTCGAAGATCCTGGAGACGGCACGCGACCAGGCCGAGTTGTCCAAAGCTCAGGTTGCGGCGCCTGAAGGCGAAGGGCTGGAAGCGGATTAAGTAAGGTCCGCGTAGGCATTCAAAGGAACCACCTGCGAGATTGGCAGATAACATGGGAATGTACGAGTCAATTCGCCGACCTGCGGTTCGCCGCCGAGGAAAAGACGAGGGAGGCTTCGCCGAGAAGGCAAAGGACACGCTCGACCTCGCATCCAAGGGCGCGGGGCTCGTCCCCACATTCGCCAGCGCCATTGGCACGCTCGCAAAGCTGTTCGGAGCCTAGGCAGGCTGCCACGAATAAAATCGTTGGCAAACTCAAAGCTTTATCTGTCATTTGACTAGGCGCAAGAGGTCGAATTCACAGAATCACCTCGATTTCTTCACCATCATTGTAACTAATTGATTACACTTCTAGCTAAGGAGAGGGATGGACAACATAGGGCTCTTCCTTCATTCGATGAAGGAAATCGTGGACAAGAACAACTTCATCCTCGTGGAACGCGAGGCAAGTCTGGAGTTCATGGCGGGCATGGGAATCACCATGGACGAGCTCAAAAGCGTGATCTTATCGCTCACGCCAGGAGATTGTTTTGATGGACCCGAGGCGGACCGCGACTCGCGATACCCGGGATGGACAGTTGCCGAATTCTCACCCAAGGCATTCGGCAAGACGCTGTACCTAAAGATGTCCATAAAATACGAGGCCAAGCGATGCAAATGCCTCTCTGTAAAGTTGTACCGGGATAGATCGGAGGTCCCGAGATGAGCGAGATGAAGAGCACTTTCAGCACCTATTGCATTGAATGCGACCAGGAAGTCGAGGCACGCGTAGAGCGTCGTACCGAGACGATGCGCATCAGAAAACAGGATATTACGTATGAGGCCACGGTCGCGGTATGCCCCGTCTGTGGAGCGGTTATTGCGGACGCACGCATAGAAAGCGAGAACCTCTCAGCCGCCTATGCCGCCTATCGCGCCGCCAATCACTTACTTTCCCCCGAGGAAATCAAGGCCGTCCGCGAACGCTACGGCCTGTCGTTGAGAGATTTCAGCCGCTTCCTTGGCTTCGGTGAGCAAACTGTGGCTCGATATGAGTCTGGCGCGCTGCAGGACGAGGCTCACGATGGAATGATCAGGCTGGCAGCAAGCCCCGCTGGCGCCCTGTCACTTTTAAACGTAAAGAGAGACCAACTGTCTGAGAAGATCATCAGCGCCGTCGAAAACTTTGTCGACTCTCAGGCTCCGGATCGCTTCAGCACTTTAGATTTTAGCTGGCCGCCACTTGAGGCATACTCGCCGTCGAGGACGAACGGATATCGACCGTTCGACTGGTCGCGCGTGTGCGGCGCCGTTGTCATTCTTGCCCACCGCTGCAAAAATCTCTATAAGACCAAGCTGCAGAAGGCCATGTTCTTCCTCGACTACTACTGCTATGGCATGACGAGCACCTCCCTCACGGGAATCGAATACGCACATGCCGACTATGGCCCCGTCATAAACGATAAGGACACCTTGCTCTATGCCCTGCAGCAACAGGGCAAGATAGAGCTTGTCCCCAACGGCTGGGGCGAAATCGTAAAACCACTCGTCGGACCAGAGGAAACGTTTGACGAAAAGGAACTCGAGTACATCGATCTTGTAGCCAGATTCGTCGACACGTTTGACACCGCAAGCGAGATATCAGAGTTCTCCCATGAGCTATCGGCATGGAAGGAAACGGGGAGTGGCAAGGTCATCGACTATCCAAAATATGCAGCGGAGGTCGTAGACGCTGTTGACACCAGGATGACAGTCTAAAGGGCCCCTGAAGGAACAGGGCAGGTCCCAGCAAAAGGCCAGTTGTTGCAGATGACGCAACAACTGCTCCAGACATAAAGAAACCCCACCGCGCACGGCTGGAACCTTGGCGCGGCGGGGTGATAGCAAGGATGCCGGAGTAATACGGAGATAGCTCCGGGCAACCTAGGGACATTATATGACGCGCAAGCAGAGGCGCCGCGCGGCAGGCTCCGAGTGGCTAGCAGATCGCGGGGACGGACTGCCCATGAACCGAGGGATGTGCAATCATAGATGGAAGAAGTGGTGCGCAGCCGAGGGTATCGAACACATCCCGTGGTCGAACCTTCGCAACTCGTGGCGAACCATCTGCGAGATGGAGCTGCACATGCCCTGGAACCTCATGGAAATGTTCATGGGACACTCCCTGCCGGGCGTGTCGGGGCGACATTATATTCGTCCCTCCCGTGAGCAGGTGGCGCGTTCCGTTTGCGACACAGTTGGGATAAATTGTGATATTTCCCAACAAACCAGCAGGTAAAATGGGCGCGGTTAATAGTGGCAGATTTAGATGAACCAATCGGTTGATTTCGAATGTCTAAATCTGTAACAGTTAGACCTGTTTATGCTGAGTCTCTGTTACAGATTGAGACATTCGGTCCGGAAGTTTTCCTTTGTCTCAATCTGTAACAGTTAGCTGATGATTTGGGTTCTAGATGTTACAGATTGAGATTGAAGTCGGGGAGAGATTCCTCAATCTAAATCTGTAACATCTGGACCTGTTTAAGCTGAGTAACTGTTACAGATTGAGATGTTTGTGTCCGCGCCTGCCCCGTACCCAGCCGTAGACCCATATAAACAAACCCCGTGGTAAACTTGACCAGACTGTAAATATCCCGAAAGGTACCCGTAATGTCCAAGTACATCTCCGAGCTCATGTCGCCGCAGCTTATGGGCGTCATCTATGCCTTTGTTGGCTTTATCGTCGCCCTGTATGTGCTGTCGGTCGTCTATGTGTTCATTGACGCTCGCCGCCGCGGCGCCAGCGCCTACGTGGCATGGGGCATCATCGCCCTTATCCCGTTTGTAGGCCTCATCGCGTACCTGGTCCTGCGCCCGCACTCCTACGCGTCCGACCGCGAGGAGCAGGAGCTGGACATGGCTCTGCGCGAGCGCCAGCTTGCCCAGTACGGCACCTGCCCGCAGTGCGGTGCGCCCATCGAGAAGGACTTCGTCGTCTGCCCGGTGTGCGATACCCAGGTTCGCAACGTATGTCCCAGCTGCCATCGCCCGCTCGATGCGCACTGGAAGGTCTGCCCCTACTGCCGAACTCGCATCCAGTAACGCATCCATCGCCGGGCTGGCCGCAAGCCACGGGCGCCGCGCGTCCCGTGCGAGCCACACGCGCAACCAGCCCCACACGATGAAGCATGCGTAGAAAATCGCCCGCCGTGCCATTAAGGTGCGGCGGGCGCTTGTATACCAAGGCAACCTGCCTATAATGATGCAAGTCAAAAACGCCGAGCGCATCGCACGCACTTGCATTAGGCATCCGAGAGGAGAAAACATACCCATGAAGGCACTCTACAATGACGGTTCGGTGGCCGAGCTCCCGCAGGACGAGGTCACGCACGTCATCCGCCACTCTGCTGCGCACATCATGGCGCAGGCCATCAAGCGTCTCTATCCCGAGGCCGACTTTGCCTATGGTCCCGCGACCGACAATGGTTTTTACTACGACGTCGACCTGCCCGAGGGCGTCAAGATCAGCGAGGACGACTTCCCTGCGATCGAGGCCGAAATGAAGAAGATCGTCAAGGAGAACCTCAAGTTCTCCGTGTACGAGAAGCCCCGCGCCGAGGCCATCGCCCTTATGGAGGAGCGCGGCGAGAAGTACAAGGTCGAGCACATTGGCGACCTGGACGACGACGCCCGCATCACCTTCTACCAGCAGGGCGACTACATCGACATGTGCGTCGGCCCCCACATCTGCTACACCAAGGCCCTCAAGGCCTTTAAGCTCACCGGCGTCTCGGGCGCCTACTGGAAGGGCGACAAGGACAACAAGATGCTCACCCGCATCAACGGCGTCGCCTTTGCCACCAAGGAGGAGCTCGACGAGCACTTGCACATGCTGGAGGAGGCCAAGAAGCGCGACCACCGCAAGATCGGCCGCGAGATGGACCTCTTTATGATGCGTGACGAGGCCCCCGGCTTCCCGTTCTTCCTGCCCAACGGCATGATCCTTAAGAACACGCTGCTGGACTACTGGCGCGAGATCCATCACAAGGCCGGCTACGTGGAGATCTCCACGCCGCTCATCATGAACAAGCAGCTGTGGAAGACCTCGGGCCACTGGGATCACTATAAGGACAACATGTACTCCACCGTCATTGACGACGAAGAGTACTGCATTAAGCCCATGAACTGCCCGGGCGGCGTGCTTGTGTACGCCTCCAAGCCGCACTCCTACCGCGAGCTGCCCATCCGCGCCGGCGAGATTGGTCTGGTGCACCGCCACGAGCTGCGCGGCGCCCTGCACGGTCTGTTCCGCGTGCGCTGCTTTAACCAGGACGACGCCCACCTGTTTGTGCGTCCCGACCAGCTGACCGACGAGATCGTGGGCGTGGTCAACCTCATCGACTCCGTGTACCAGAAGTTTGGCTTTAAGTACCACGTTGAGCTTTCCACCCGCCCCGAGGACTCCATGGGCTCGGACGAGGACTGGGCTCGCGCCGAGGAGGGCCTGCGCACCGCTCTGGAGCAGCTGCACATGGACTACGAGGTCAACGAGGGCGACGGCGCCTTCTACGGCCCCAAGATCGACTTCCACCTGGAGGACTCGCTCGGCCGTACCTGGCAGTGCGGTACCGTGCAGCTCGACTTCCAGATGCCGCTCAACTTTGATCTTGAGTACGTGGACGCCGACGGCACCAAGAAGCGTCCCATCATGCTGCACCGCGTATGCTTTGGTTCCATCGAGCGCTTCATCGGTATTCTGATTGAGCACTTTGCGGGCAAGTTCCCCACCTGGCTGGCTCCCGTGCAGGTTAAGGCTCTGCCCGTGTCCGAGAAGAGCCGCGACTACGCCCACGAGGTGTGCGCCAAGCTGGAGGAGGCCGGCATTCGCGTGGTCTGCGACGATCGCGACGAGAAGATCGGCTACAAGATCCGCGAGGCCCGCAGCATCGACCGCGTGCCCTACATGCTCATCCTGGGCGAGAAGGAGGTCGAGGCCGGCAACATCTCCGTCCGCGATCGCTCCAACGAGACCGTTCAGATGAGCGTTGACGAGTTTGTTGCCAAGGTGACCGAGGAGATCAAGACTCGCGCCTAAGGCGAACTTCACAACAATTAACAAAGGCGACCGTCCACAAAGGGCGGTCGCCTTTTTTCTTACCAAAATAAGAAAAGCCGCTGGTTGAGCGGCTTTTTTGTTGCACAAAAAGGTACAGGTTTTTGTAGGGGGATATGGAGATGCACCTACTGGCAGTACATTTTGCGTAATCTGGGCAAACGCTGATTAATTGCTCGTATAATGTCGTCTGTCGAAAGATACAAAAACCTGTACTTTTGCGACTGCGCCTAGCTGCGAGCGAGAAGCCTGTTCTAAACGCCCCTGCATTTGCGTGCATCGCAACGCCAAAAGAGGGGGCGAGAACATGGAACAGACGGCACGGCGCCAAGAGCAGCTGCCGGGCGCTTTTAACGGCGCCAGCACCAACAACCAGCACGGCCGCGTCCGCTGGTATCTGGTCCACACCCCCAATGGAAAAGAGCGCGAGACCTGCGAAAAGGTTCGCCGCATTATCCCGCACAACCTGATGCAGGACGCTTTTGTGATGCAAAAGGAGTTCTGGTTTAAGCGGGATGGCGCCTGGTCGCACCAAACCAAACCCATGTACAAGGAATATTTCTTCGTCGCCACGCACGATGCCGCCGCGCTCGATAGGGCTTTGGCTCAGTTGAGCTTTGGCTGTCGTATCGCCGGCAGTAGGGAGCGGGCGTACATGCCCATGCCGGACGATGCACAGGACTGGTACCGCAGCGTGTTGGACGACGACGGTGTTGTGCGCAACAGCGTAGCGCGCATAGAAGACGGCGTGTTGCACATAGAGCAGGGTCCCTTGGTGGGGCAAGAGGCCCGCGTTAAAAAGATCGACCGCCATAAACGCTGGTGCCTGGTAGACGTGGGCGAAGGTAACTCCGCATTTAGGGAGCTGCTACCGCTCGACGTTCCCAGCAAAACGTAAGGGAGACGTCGCACTGGCAATTCGTTCGCATTTTTGAATTTACCGATTGGGGGATCCCTGGGGAACGGGGATGTATTTTTGACTGTGGCTGCTAAAGAAGTAACAAAGAGCTGTGCGCCTGCGGGGGCGGCACTGATTGCCCAGGCCATGGACCGGCGCGAGGGCGCCGGCCGTTACAAGGCCATGCAATCCATCA
>CABUNJ010000016.1 GCA_902492935.1 uncultured Collinsella sp.
GCGCAACGCGTTGCGCTGAGTCCTGAGGCTGTTGCAATGAAAATGACAATCAAGGGAATTCCACAATGTAAGCGATTTTTAAAAATGTTCTTGCCCCCGAGTTCAGGCTCCGTTATATTATCCCTTGCGCGCTTGCGCACCCTTGATCGGGCGTTTAGCTCAGGGGGAGAGCGCTTCCCTGACACGGAAGAGGTCAGAAGTTCAAATCTTCTAACGCCCACCAAATGTTCGCAGCTCAGAGGCTATGTCCTCTGGGCTATTTTGTTTTATGTCGCCAAATCAGCTGGCAGCTCCAACCGCCCAAGCAACCACCCTGCCCATACACAAAACCGCGTCAGCGACCCAAGTGCCTATCCCGGCTGACTCCGCAGTCAATCAAAACCGCCCCAATAGTCACCGAGGCCGAGACCAACACATCTCGAACCCATCCAAGCCGCAACTTCTCAGCAAAACGCCGCGATGTCTGCGTCCTGCGGTATCCTTGAGCCACTTGCACCTGCAGCACCAAGGAGCCGCCATGCGCACCGAGCTCGATGTCCCCTTTTCGCACAAAGAAGAAGCCAAGGCGCTGGGCGCCAAATGGGACCGGACCAAGAAGATCTGGTATGTACCCAGCGGCGTCAACCCCGAGCCCTTTGCCGAGTGGCTGCCCGGTGTTGACCGATCCGACCCCTCAGCGCCGTATATATATCTAGTACTGGGCAAGCGCGAGTGCTGGAAGTGTCACAAAGAGACCTCGGTCGCGGCCTTCGGCATTCCCTATCGAACCGATAACGACGAGAGCATCGCCATCGCGCACGCGCCCAACGAAGCCGGGTACATTGCCATCGACACGGCCAACGCCAACGCACTCGCCATCGTGCCCGCTCTTGGCTGCGTACCGGGCGAGATCCGCGACTACCTTCATAAGCGCTGCGGCTACAAGCCCGTAGGCGCGCGAGCCTCCAAAGCCCCGTCGCTCGGCAACACGTGCACCAGTTGCGACGCGCTGCAAGGCAGCCGCTATCTGTTCGAGGAGCCCTCGTCCCCGTTTGCCCTCACTGCCATCAACAAGCTGCCGGCACTGGAGTTTATACGCGTCGAAGTTGCCGGCGTCTTTGGCGTCCCGGCCACGCGTACCGACTTTGACCAGGCGCTCTTTACCTGGGCACGCGACCATCACGCCGAGTTCCACAAGCAACTCGGTGAGGGGATTTATTTGTAGAGGCAAAAGACACTCACAGCCAACTCCTCCGCATCACCTATCCCTCGTCGCCGGCGTCGTACACGATATCGAGGCCACAAACAGGGCATTTCTCCGGATACACCGGCATATGAACGCCCGTACGTTTCCTCACTTCGTCGCTGAACCTGTCACGTGCATCGATGAACCGAATGTCGAGACACGGTATTTGCGAGCCGCAGCAAGGGCAGGCGACGACAAACGACCCGCAATCAACTTCTACGCCCGGAAACATATTGTTGTCGATAAGGGCACACGGCAGTTTTCCGTACTTCCCCATCGCAATATCGCCTCGCCAGCTCATACATGCCCCTTCTCGCTATACAAATCAGGAAGAGCATGCACCGGCGGGCGGGCACGAGATTGCATCGCCACGCGATCCGATCAAACAACACGATCGTCAAAGAATGCCAAAGCCAAATACGCTAATACGGCAGAAGCCCCGCCTTTTCACGCTTCTTTTCCGAGCGATCGAACTCAATGCGATGGGCCTCAAGAAACACCGTATCGGGTCGCCACTGACGCTCATTCGGCTGCCTTAGCGTCGCACCCGCAAAGGAAGCGTAGTCGGTCTTATCCAGCAGGTACGATCCGCACAGCCGATATTCGCCGCAAACAGGCTCAAACGAAATCAGGTGAGCATCAAATAGGGAATGAAGATCGCGCCGAAGCAGAATGCCGTTGCTGGCAACCTGCGATTTGGGTCCCGAGTAATTCTCGATATGTGCAGCCTCCAGAGCTTCGCTGACGCCGCAGTCCGACACCGCGCAACGGCCATCATAGGCGGCAACGAGCTGCTTGCGGAACCATTGCTGCCCCAATCGCTCGCGCCTTAACGCATAGCGGACCTTTTCGTCGTCGGTCACACCCTGTCCGGCAAACTCAATATCGACGGGTATGTGCTTCAGATAACTCATGTCGGGCGCAAAACGAGGGTCCGGTCCGCCTTTATGAACAGGACCGTGCAGAACAAACCATCCGTTTTCGGGCTCGAACCGCTCAACAAACGCAAGGCCGAGCACCTTATAGCCCACCTCGGTTGCAAATATGACTCCGACTGGGACGCCACATTCCATGCAGTTGAGCATTTTACGGTTGTAATTCTGGTCTCGAAAACCAACGGTACCCGGCGCTTGAACCGAGTACTTAATGACCCACGTACCATCGTCCAAATAGAGCGGAGGCACATCGGTGTAGAAGCTCTTTTTAGAGTTATGGACCGAGAGCACAAAGATCTTATTGGGGTCTTGCTTCACCCGATCCTGGCCCGGCCAGAAGATCCCTGAATCCCGCGTTACGGGAAAGAAGTCCGAGCCAATTCTCAAACGATACTGATACTGAGGGCTATCTTCCTTGGTGTGGTGCGGAAGGCTGGTCCAAACGCCGCCGCGCTGCTCCTCACCCAGAAACCACTCCCATGCCTCAACGTATTCGGAAGGCACGAGACTGCAGGCACGGTCATAGCTTGGTCCATCCATCAACGGAACAGCAAGGTCAATGTCGTTCATCGCCAGCACCTACAACCATACGAATGCGAGTCATACCCCTCAATAATATGGTCGAGAGTCAATTATTACGAGATCTCATTCCGCGATCGGCACATCGTTGATGCTCTCGGTTTGCCGCTGGCGCGCTTGTACCCCGCTACCCCACTTCCCTGTATACTGATGTAGCACGTGTTTCATCCGGGCTTGTTGGGCCGGGTCGTTCATGGGAGGTTCTTGTGGCTGTTTCGAATCCGCCTAAGGGAAGCGTTTCTTCTTCGTCCATCAAGCCGGTTACGCGCAAGGCCGTGCGTTGCCAGCGCGAGGTCGCTTGGCTTGTCACGCAGGCGGCGGGCAGGCTTGTGGCGACCACTCAGGACGTCAATGCGCCTACGCCGAGCTTTGTGTTAGCGGCGGCGCTGGATTTTGTGCGCCAATTGGAGCTTGCCGCGCAGGATGCCAACGGCCACCTCGACTACCAGAACGTTATGGCGCCCGACCTGCAAACGTTCTGTCACATGGCCAAGTTGCCTGCCGCGCCCAATGCGCTTTCGGACGCAGGCTACATGTTTACGCTTTCGGGCGCGGACCTTATCCGCGACATCTATGCATACTGCAGCGAGCTCGCCGAGCGCCACGTCTTTGACGCGGCAGAAGTCAAACCGGGAAATGTCATCAAGCTGGTTCTTAGGCTGTTCCTGATAGACGGGTTCGGGGCCATGCCGGCGTAAGCCGAGTCTTTAGCATCACCGTCGACTGGGCAACAACTGCTTTACCTTAGTGGGCGCCAATCGAGGGTCGATTATTGGGTCGCCTCGTCCACTAACGCATTTATTCCACGCGCTCTGACAGTCGATACTTGCGGTTGCGGCTCGTCGCCGGCGCCGTGGGCTCAAGCTCGCCTTGAGCAATGAGCGCGTTGACGCGCGACCTAACCTGGGAAATTGTAAGCCCCGTGCGTTCTGCCAGCTCACGCGTCCCCAGCTCGCCGTAGTGTTTGAGTGCCGTCACAATTAAGCCCCCGCCATGATCGACCGGCTCGATCTTTGAACGGTAAAGTACGACCTTGAACCGATCGAACCCCGGGCAGAACAGGGGCTCGGCCAGACCATGCGCGCGCATGGCATCGATCATCATCGGGATGCCCGAGCCATTGCCCTCAGCCGGCGAACCTGCGCCATCCGGCAGCGGGACAATCGACATGAGTTTCACGAGCGTCGCGTTACGGCATCGGGAGCTGCCGTCAAACAAGTTCTCGCGAGTCTTTCCCCCGTAAAGGCCGCCAGGATTCGTCACCTCGACACGATCGTCAAAGACGTCGACGGCAATCGATTGTCCACAGAACCGATCCCCGTATTCTCGATGGATTACGGCGTTGGCGATTGCCTCGCGCAGAACCTCCTCGGGAATCTCCAGCGAGTCGACACGCGAGACGCCTTGGACGGTCGAGGTTCGCCGCAAATTCTTGGCGACGGCCGCGACAGCATCCGAGATCATCTCGCCCAACGTTCCCTCACAGATTGTGCGGTCCATGAACCTCAGCGACCCCGCAGCTCCCTTTTGAGCTCCCACGTGGACAGCCACATCAATGAAGAGCTTGGGATAGAACTGCTGAGGGTAAACGCCCGCGGCAAGGAGGCCGGCCTTGGTAACATTGCCCTGGAAGTCGAGGAAATTCAGACGCTCCATCTTTGTCTTCTTGTCCGCCGCACCGCGCATCGCTCGAGGCGTCAACGAATAGGCACGCTCTATCGTGCGGTCGACCAGCGACTCGTCGAGATCGCCCACACTCGTGCCGGGCACCGCATCGCGATCGCTAGGACTCGTCCGTTCATATGACGACAGTGCCAAAACCTCGGTCGACGAAAGGGGCACGTCTTTGTCATCGACGCGCTTGTAGCTGCCGCCCTGGGCGCCCCACTCTATGACATAGCAAGGCTTGCTCGACGGGTCGAGCTCCTCAATCGTGATGACCAGAACCACGGTGCCCTGGAGCTCCACGCGCTCAATGGTGTATTTGGGCGGATTGGCCAGCTTTCCGCGACCGCCGGCATCGCCCATGCCCGCCACGAATTGGTTGAGCACTTTCTCGGTCTCAAAGTTTGCAACTGGAACAAAACCCGCGCGCTCACTCACTCCGAGCACGATGATGCCGCCGGCGGTGTTTGCGAAAGCGCTGACCGTTTCCCATACGTCGCGGGAAAGCGTCGTGGCGCTCTCCTTGACCTCGACGTTAAGATCGTCCGAGCCCATGCGCCTTAAAGACTCAAGCAGACCGGTCAGCTCGTTTTCGTTCATCTGCACGTCCTTTCGCTCGGTCCTGCGGAGAATGCCGCGGATAGATTTCCCTCGTCTCTCAGTTATCTCTCGTAATTATCTCTCATTTATCTCTCTATCTCTCGGCTTAGAGATAAGAGATAGATAGAGATGGAATGTCTACCATTTGCTTCATTTATACATATTTTTGCTGGTAGAACAATCGGTATTGAGACAATACCATGATTGCCTACCTCTTTGCTGCTCAGTTATCTCTCATATTTTTCTCTCATCTTCCTGTCATCTCTCATATTAGAGACGAATGAGAGACGAGAGATACGCGAGTGATGGACGAGCGAGGATTTTCGGACGGTCGGATATCGAGAGTGGATATTTGGACGGTTTTTGGGGCTTTTGCGGCAGATTCCGTCCAAATATCCACTCTCGTTCGATAGGTGTCCGGAAATCCTCGCTCGTCCGTCCGAATATCCACTCTCGTTTGGCGTGTGTCCGAATTTCCACGCTCGCGCGGCGGTCACGCGGGGCCTTTACCCATTCCGCCGGCATCGTCTTCAGTTCGCCGCAGAGCCGCGGCCCCATATGGGTATACTCTCGAGGATTCGACTCGATTCGCCCCCGCTGGGGTGTCAAAGGAGACTGCATATGCCCACCACCTCAACCGACCCGCGCGCCGCTGCCGCCGCGCTGCTGGTGCCTGGCACCACCTGCCACGGCTTTGCCGTCGAGCGCCGCGAGACCGTGCCCGAGCTCGACTCGGACGCCTACGTGCTGCGCCACACCGCCTCGGGCGCTCGCCTGCTGTACCTGGCATGCGACGACGAAAACAAGGCCTTTGCCATTGGCTTTAAGACGCCGCCGGCCGATTCCACCGGCGTGTTCCATATTCTTGAGCACTCGGTCCTGTGCGGATCGGCAAAGTTCCCCGTCAAGGAGCCGTTTGTCGACCTGATCAAGAGCTCCATGCAGACGTTCCTCAACGCCATGACCTACCCCGACAAGACCATCTACCCCGTTGCCACCACCAACGAGCAGGATTTGTACAACCTGATGGACGTGTATCTGGACGCGGTGTTCAACCCGGCCATCTATACCAAGCCCACCATTTTTGAGCAGGAGGGCTGGCACTACGAGCTGGACCTGCCGGAGGGCGTCGAGGGCGAGGACGGCGACAGCCCCGCGAGCCTGCGCGAGGGCACGCTGCGCTATAACGGCGTGGTGTTCAACGAGATGAAGGGTGCGTTGTCCGACCCCATGAGCGTGCTGGACGACGCCGTCAACGCCGCGCTCTATCCCGACACCGCCTATGCACACGAGAGCGGTGGCGACCCGCGCGCGATTCCCGCGCTCACCTACGAGCAGTTCCTGGACACGCACGCGCGCCACTACAATCCTTCCAACTCTTATATAACGCTCTACGGCGACCTAGATGTGGACCGCGCACTGGCCTTTTTGAACGAGCGTTATCTGTCGCAGCCGAGCGCCGCGAGCCGCCGCATGGACGCTGCCGTCGCCGCCGGCGAGGACCCGTCCACGCTGGCGCCCAATCCGCTGGGCGTGCAGGCGCCCGTGACCTGCGAGTACAAGCGCATCGAGATGGCCACCACGCCCGAGAACGCCCTGGTGGGCCTGGGCCTTGTGCTGGGCAGCGCACTCGACCGCAAGCGCACGATCGCAGCGGATATCCTGTTCGAGGCGCTGCTGGGCTCCAACGAGGCGCCGGTCAAGAAGGCTATTCTTGCCGCCGGCTTGGGCGGCAACGTGGTGAGCTACACCGCGGCCGAGTGCCTGCAGCCCTACGAGCTCATCATGCTGCAAAATGCGCAGCCCGGCGTGGCGCGCGAGCTGCGTCGCGTATTCCAGGATGCTTGCCGCGACCTGTGCGAGCACGGCGTTCCGCGCGAGCGCCTGGAGGCCATCATCAGCAGCAACGAGTACGACCTGCGCCAGCGCGACTATGGCATCGCCGACGGCGTGGCCATTGCGTGCGATGCGTTGAGCACCTGGCTCTACGATGACGACGCCGCGACGCTGGCGCTCAAGTACGGCCCGGTGTACGAGGAGCTGCGTAGCGAGCTAGACGGCAGCTATTTTGAGGATCTGCTGCGCGAGCTGGTGCTGCAGAACAATCACATGGCACTGGTCGAGCTGGTGCCGGTGGACGCCGCCGAGGGTTCGGAGGGTGCCGAGGCCGCCGAGCTGGCAGCCAAGCGCGATGCCATGACCGATGCCGAGCTGGCCGACGTGGTCGAGCGCACGGCCGCGCTGCGTGCCGCGCAGGAGGCGGAAGACACGCCCGAGGCCAAGGCCACGCTGCCGCGCCTGCGCGTGTCCGACATTGGCGAGGCGCGCCCCGAGCCGCCGCTGATCGTGGACACGACCGCGCCCATCCCCTGCCTGCGCCACGGCATCCCCACCAACCGTCTGGCCTACGCCATGCAGTATTTCAACCTGAGCTGCGTCGCGTTTGATGACCTGCCCTATGTGACACTGCTCTGCCGCCTGCTTAAGCAGCTGCCCACGCGCGAGCACTCGGCCGAGGAGCTCGACAACTTGCTCGCCGGCAAGCTGGGCTTTTTGAGCTTTACAACCGAGGTCATGACGCAGCCCGACGTGGACGGCGTGCGCCCCTACCTGCTGGTGAGCGCCGGCGCCCTGTCCGAAAAGATCGACGCACTGGCGAGCCTGCCGCGCGAGGTGTGGTCGAGCACGCTTTTGCTCGATGCCGACGCCGACCGCGTTCGCGACGTGCTCACGCAGATTCGCATTGGGCTTGAGCAGGGCTTTATCAACAACGGACACTCGGCGGCGCTCGGCCGCGCGATGAGTTACAGCTCACCTTCGGCCGTGGTGCGCGAGCAGCTTTCGGGCGTAGACTTCCACTTGTTCCTGCGCGATCTGCTCGACCACTTTGACGAGCGCCTGGACGGCCTGCGTGCCAAGCTTGCCGAGCTGGCAGGCCGCATCTTTGTGGCCGATGGCTGCCTGGCGAGCTTTACCGGCAGCGATGAGGACTTTGACGCGTACTGGAATGCCGCGGGCGACCTGGGGCTGGACGCTGGCGACGACGCCGATGCCGGCCGCGACGCGCTCGTGGTGCCGACGCCGTATGACCGCCACGAGGCTTTTGTCATCCCCAGCGACATCTGCTTTGCGGCAAGCGCGTGCGACCCGCGTCGCCTGGGCATCGACGTGACGGGCACCTGGGCGGTTGCCGCCAACGCGCTCTCCTACGACTATCTGTGGAACGAGATCCGCGTTAAGGGCGGTGCGTACGGCTGCGGATTCCGCGCAGCCGGCGAGCGCCAGACGGCGTTCTACACCTACCGCGACCCGGCGATCGATCCTTCGATTGAGCGCGTGGAGCGCGCGGGCGAGTGGCTCTGCAGCTTTGAGCCCGACGAGGCCGCCTTTGAGGGCTTTATCGTGAGCTGTGTGAGCGGCATGGACGCGCCGGTGAAGCCGTACGCGCTCACCAAGCGCCGCAACACGACCTACCTGGCCGGGCTCGATCCGCATGCACGCGAGGAGCGTCGCGCCCAGATGCTCGCCGCCACGCCCGGTGAGCTGCGCTCGCTCGGCGCCGATGTGACGCGCATCGCAGCCGAGTCGCCCACCTGCGTCTTTGGCAGCCGCGAAGTCATCGCCAAGAGCAACGCCGGCTTTAACGTAGTCGACCTGCTGGGCTAAGGCACGGCAAGCAAAACTACCACGAAGGGCGCAGTTCACAGGCGCCCTTCGTGGTAGTTCGAACATTTGTTCTATAAGCACACATGTTCTATAGTAGAGGTGCTTGCATCGAACTGAAATTGCAACTAGAATATAGTTGCAGAATGTGAGGCGGGATGACTCGATCCGATAAACTCATCGCCCAGCTGCTTAGCTGTCCTTCAACGTATAGATTTGCTGACTTTCTTAAAGTTATGGCTTCATATGGCTTTGAAATGGACAGCAAAGGCAAGACGTCCGGATCGCGCGTTCGCTTCTACAGGCCATCAGATGGCAGGATGTTCGTAATGCACGCGCCTCATCCATCTGACGAATTGACAGCGGGGACCATTCGAAACATCGTTCGCTTTCTGCAAGATGTCGGAGGTAGTCATGAGTAACGTTTTGGCATACAAGGGTTATTTCGCCCCGGTCGAGTTCGATGCCGAACAGCATGTGCTAACAGGTATGGTCGCCGGCATTAGGGACGCAATCGTATTTGAAGGCTCCACGGCTGAAGAAGTGGAGCAATGCTTCCACGACGCCGTCGACGATTACCTTGAGTTTTGCGCCGAGAAGGGCAAGGAACCCGAGCGGGCTTTTAAGGGCTCGTTCAACGTAAGAACGGGCTCTGAGCTCCACAAGCAAGCAGCGCTGGCAGCGGCAAAGAAGGGTGAGTCGCTCAATAAGTTTGTGACTGAAGCAATCGCTGCGGCGCTGTGAAGCCAACGTCGAGTCGAGACCGCCACAAAGGGCACCTTTGTGGCGGTCTCGACGTTTGCCCAGATAAAGCCTGCCAAAATAAACCTGTCCCTTTTTGGTAGGTTTGGGAGAGAGGGCCGGGATGGACAAGGCTGAGTTGCGGCGGGCGGTGATTGCTCGGCGCGATGCTCTTGATTTGGACTTGCAGGCGGCGAAGTCTGCCGTTATCTGTGCGCGGCTTGTTGAGTTGCTGGGCAGCTCGGATCCCGCAGCCCCGCACACCGTTGCAGTCTATGCCGTAATGGGCTCCGAGGCAGATCCCGCCGCCTTTGCCGCTGCGGCCGCCGCGCGCGGCTGGCGCGTTGCCTATCCGTGCATGCTCTCGGCAATTGATGCCGCAGCTTGTGGCCAGCGCATGTGCATGCGGGCAGTTGCCGCCGACGATGCGTCCGCGGCTCCGTTTATCGCCCACCCCACGCGGGCCTTCGCGGCCACGGACATCGACAGCGACCGCTTCCCCATCGTGCCTGCCGAAGCACTCGACATGATTGTTGTGCCGCTCGTGGCCTTCGACCAAACCGGCGCGCGTCTGGGCTACGGCGGCGGCTGCTATGACCGCTACCTGTCCATGCTCTCGCCCGCATGTCAAATCATCGGCATCGCCTTTGACGAGCAGCACGTCGACCACATCCCCATCGATGCCCACGACCTGCCGCTACCCCGCATCATCAGCGCCTAACCGCTACCACATCAGCCACGGCTACAGCAGTACCATCGCAGCCTAGTGCTCCTCGCCAGCGCGGGCCAGGTCGTAGGGCGTGGTCTGATAGACGTAGTAGTTGAGCCAGTTGGTATAGAACAGCTGAGCCTGGCTGCGCCAGACGTTGCGCGGCTCGGCGGTGGGGTCGTCGCCCGGGAAGTAATGCGCCGGCACCTGAGGGTTGAGGCCGCGCTTCACGTCGCGCTCGTACTCCAGGCGCAGCGTGTCGGTATCGTACTCGGGATGGCCAAAGACAAAGAAGCGGCGGCTGTCGGTCGACTTGACGATGTACAGGCCCACCTCGTCGGACACGGCCACGACCTCAAGCTGCGGCTCGGCCTCCACGTCCTCGCGGCGCACGTCGGTGTTGCGCGAATGCACGGCATAGAAGCGGTCGTCAAAGCCGCGGACCAGCGGGCTTTGCGGCTTCACCAGATAATGCTCGAACACGCCGCTTGCCTTTGCCGGTAGGTCGTACTTCTGGATACCGTAATGATGGTACAGGCCGGCCTGCGCGCCCCAACAAATGTGCAGCGTAGAGTGCACGTGCGTGGTGGACCAATCCATGATCTGGCAGAGCTCGGGCCAGTAGTCGACCTCCTCGAACGGCATCTGCTCCACCGGCGCGCCCGTGATGATCAGGCCGTCGTAGTGGATGTCGCGGATGTCGTCGAACGTGCGGTAGAACGTCTCCAGGTGGCCGGCGCTCACGTGCGTGGCCTCGTGCGTCTTGGTGCGCAGCAGGTCCACCTCCACCTGCAGCGGTGTGTTGGAGAGCTTGCGCATGATCTGCGTCTCGGTGGCGATCTTGGTGGGCATGAGGTTGAGGATGAGCACGCGCAGCGGACGGATGTCCTGGTGCAGCGCGCGGTACTCGGTCATGACAAAGATGTTCTCGCTCTCGAGCTGCGCGGCGGCAGGGAGGGCGTCGGGGATGCGAATGGGCATGAATGCTCCTTACGAGTCAGTTGCAGTTATGGTACAACGACCGGCCCCATCCGCGCGAGTACATCGCCCGGCGATGCCGTCAGCGGCCCAAATCACTCCAAAAGTAGAGATTAAGGCATGCCCAAAAATCTATGGCGCTTTAGCCTAGCAAAGTGGCAGCAGGACGCTACAATGGTTCGACGCGAAAAACTCGGCCGAAAGGATACATATATGTACCAGACGCGTAAGATCGGTGTGGTCGGCCAGGGCCACGTAGGAGCACATGTTGCCAACAGTCTGCTCATGCAGGGCATTGCCGATGAGCTGTACCTGTGCGATATCAACGAGGCCAAGGTGACGTCCGAGGTCCAGGACCTGCGCGACTCCCTTTCGTTTGTCCCGTACAACACCAAGATCGTCAACTGCTACGACCACTACGAGGAGCTTGCCTGCTGCGACGTCATCGTCAACGCTGCCGGCAAGGTCGCGCTGGCCGCCGGCAACCGCGACGGCGAGCTGTTCTTTACCACCGACGCCGCCCGCTCCTTTGCCAAGCGCATCGTCGACGCCGGCTTTGACGGCATCTTCGTGAGCATCTCCAACCCCTGCGACGTCGTGTGCACCGAGCTGTGGCACCTGACCGGCTACGATCCCAAGAAGATCATCGGCTCGGGCTGCGGTCTGGACTCCGCCCGCTTGCGCACCGAGATCTCCAAGAAGGTCGGCGTGAGCCCCAAGTCCATCGACGCCTACATGATCGGCGAGCACGGCTTTAGCCAGCTTGCTGCCTTTAAGGCCGCAACCATCGCTGGCAAAAACCTCAACGAGCTTCAGGCCGAGAACCCCGACAAGTACGCCTTCGACCACATGGAGGTCGAGGAGCTTGCACGCAAGGGCGGCTATGTGACCTACCAGGGCAAGCAGTGCACCGAGTACGCCGTTGCCAACTCCGCCGCGCGCGTCTGCGCCGCCGTGCTGCACAACGAGCACGCCGTGCTTTCGGCCTCTACGCTTATGACCGGCCAGTATGGCGAGGAGGGTATCTTTACCTCCCTGCCGTGCGTGATCGGTGCCGAGGGCGTCGAGGAGGTCTACACACTCGACCTTTCCGAGCACGAGCTCGAGGGCTTCCACAAGAGCTGCCAGCACATCCGCGACAACATCGCCCAGCTCGACTGGTGGGATACCGAGGCCTACGACGCCAAGTAAGCCGCTGGCTGCCGCAACCTTGCGAATCTATGCGCGATACTAAGCGGGCCGCGCCGGAAACCCACCGGCGCGGCCCGCTTTTTACGCACGCTGTTCGCTTGCGAATCGAAGGTGAATGCTTTTCCCGTTACCTAGTACTGCTCGATGCCCATGTAGCGACGAATCTCAGGGCTGTGGTCGAACACCTTTCCGCGGGCGGCGCGCAGCTCGCAGCTCATGTTGTAGAAGAAGATCGGCTCCAGGTACGAACGCACGCTGGCGGACACCTCGCCCACGCCGTACTCGAGTGCATCGAGCACCATAACCGTATCGGTGTGCGTGTTGAGGAACGCCAGCGCGCGCTCCTCCATGGGGCGGCACTCGCCCGATCCGAGCTGCACAAAGTAGAACACGCCGGGCTCGGTAGCCTCGAAAGGACCGTGGAAATACTCGCCGGAGTGGATGTAGCAGCAGTGCTGCCACTGCATCTCCATAAGCGAGCAAATCGCCATGGCGTAGGTCTGGCTAAAGTTGGGGCCGGAGCCCAGGATGTAGAAGAACTTGTGCTGCTGGCAGAGCTCGGCAAAACGGGCGCCTAGCTCGGCGTTGACCTTTTCGCGGGCGGCGGGCAGCAGCGCATCCATCTGCTTGAGGCCCTCGTACATGTCAGCGAGTGCCTCGTAGCCTTCCTGCTGGTCGAGCAGCTCGGCGGCGATCAGAGCGCCGATACCCTGAGGCACCTCGGCCTGCGGCACGCCCTCGCCCCAGGGGTAGACCCAGGTGGTCCACTTGCCGTTGTCGATCTTGGAGCCCTCGCAGTCGGTGAGGGCAACGACCTCGGCGCCAGCGGCCAGCGCCATCTCGCAGCCGTCGACGACTTCCTGCGTATTGCCGCTGTGGCTGCAGGCGATGACGAGTGACTTCTCGCCAAGACTCTTGGGAGCCATCAGGCAAAACTCGCGTGCCGTGTAGACCGTCGAGGTAAACGTGGTGGCCTCGCGCTTGAGCAGCTCGTTGGCCGGCATCAGGTCGATCATCGAACCGCCGCAGGCGATCCAAAAGACGTTCTCAATCTTGCCCTTGCGCTCGATGATTTCCTGAACCAGATCATGTGCGTTCATCCTGATGTTCCTCCTTGTGGGGCGGCTTTGAGCGACGGCGGCTCGTACCTGCTGTCGTTCTATGTTGTCCTATTTATAACACGTGTAACAAAGCCCGTGAAGTCATCTCGGCAAATTTGTTCTATGTTGTTCTATCTATGGACGTTAGATGTCGAAGACGTAGCGCGAGCCCACGATCTTTTGGCGTCCGAGCAGCAAGGGTCGCTCGTCCTCATCGGTAAAGTACGCCTCCATATAAAAGAGCGGCTCGCCGACCGGCACCTCCAACAGCGGGGCCGTCTGAGCATCGGCAAGCGCAATCTCCACGGTGCAGGGGTCGGACTTGAGCGGCGCGCGACCCGAATGCTCGGCAACGAACGCAAAGATTGAGTTATCGGTGAGGTCCTCGTCGGCCAGCGTCTGCAGGTAGGGATGGTCGATCAGCACAAAGGCGTTGTTCTCGAGCATGACGGGCACGCCGTCTGCCGTGCGCACACGCTCGACCACGATGAGCTCGCAGCCGGGTTCCACCCCAAAAAACGCCGCGTCCTCGCGCGTCGCCGCAACCACCGTGCGCGACACCAGGCGTGCTCCGGCCACCATGTCGTTGGCAGCGCAACCCTCGGAAAAGCTCTGAACGTCACCCTTCTGGACAATCTTGCGCTTGAGCTTGGGCGCGCACACGAACGTGCCCCTCCCCTGCTGGCGGTTGAGATACCCCGCGCGCGACAGCTCCTCGATGGCGCGGCGCACGGTGATGCGTCCCACGCCGTAGTACTTCGCGAGCTCCATCTCGGAAGGAATGCGCGAGCCGGATGCGTACACGCCACGCGCGATCTCGCCCTTTAGGTCGTCCATAACCTGCTGGTACAGCGGAACGGCGGATACCTCAGTGCGCTCGGTTTTATCGTCGAATGCCATCGTTACGCTCCATCCCGTGCATGCTCGGACTCAAACTCTTCAATCGCCGCCATAAACTGCTCGCCAAAGGCGTCGGCCTTTTTCTCGCCAATGCCGTTGACCTGGATAAGCTCGTCGCGCGTCTGTGGACGCAGGCGGCACAGACCACGCAGGGCCTTGTCGGAAAAGACCATATACGGTGCCATCTCCAGCTCGGTCGAGATCTCCTTGCGGAGGGCACGCAGGCGCTCGAACAGCTCGGCATCGTCGCCCACGCGCGGGCGCTGATCCAGCTCGGCCTCCTCGCGCAGCAGATCCACCGCACGGCGGGCGCGGACCGAGGCCTTGCGCTTGGACGCGCGACGCTTAACGGTAAAGGCAAACGTCTCGTCCTCGGCCTCGCCAGCGCGCGGACCAAGCCCCACGACCGGGTACTGCCCCTGCGAGGTGGCCAGATAACCGCGGCCGCACAGCTGGCCGATGATGTCCTTGATGCGCCCGACCGATTCGCTCGACAGCTCACCGTAGCCGCGGTCCTCGTCCAGATGCATCTGGCGAATGCGCTCGGTGTTGCCGCCGTGGAGCACATCGGCGATGAGCGACTTGCCAAAGCGCATGGGACGCGTGGCCACATAGCGCACGGCAGCGCGGGCCATATCGGTGACGTCCTCGACCTCGAACTGCGTGAGGCAGTTGCTGCAGTTGCCGCAGCCCTCGGCCTCGTCCGTGGCGGCGCTGCCCGTACCAGCCGCGGCGTGCTCGGCCGCGGTCTCGTCGCCAAAGTAGCGCAGCATGTATTCGCGCAGGCAACCGGTGGTATTGCAGTAACCCTCCATCTGGCTGAGCAGACGATATCGATTCTGGAGCGCCCACGCGCGCTGCTCGTCGTCGAGCGCCTCATCGGCAGCATCGCCGCGGTCGATCAGAAAGCGGCGCATGCGAAAATCGTTGCCGTTCCACAGCAAGTAGCAGCTGGCCGGGTCGCCATCGCGGCCGGCGCGGCCCGCCTCCTGGTAGTAGGCTTCGATGCTCTCGGGCACGTTGTTGTGGATCACGTAGCGCACGTTGGGCTTGTCGATGCCCATGCCAAAGGCGTTGGTGGCAACCATCACCTGGATATCGTCGTCGATAAAGGCGCGCTGGCTTTGGCGACGGGCGTCGTTGCCCATGCCTGCATGGTAGCGGCCAACGCGAATGCCGCTGGGGCCCAGAGCCTCGGCAAGCTCCGCGGCCAGCGCGTCGACCGTCTTGCGGGTCGAGCAATACACGATGCCGCTCTCGCTCGAATGCGCAATCACGAAGTCGCGCACCCACGCGGTCTTGGCCTTGTCGCCCATCTCCTCGCAACCAAAGTAGAGGTTCTTGCGATCAAAACCCGTCACCACCGTCGCGGGGTTTTGCAGGCCGAGCATCTGCTGAATATCCGCGCGCACGCGCTCGGTCGCCGTAGCGGTAAATGCCGCCACGATGGGGCGCTGCGGCAGGGAATCGATGAACTCGCGAATCTGCAGATAGGCGGGGCGGAAATCCTGGCCCCATTGGCTCACGCAGTGGGCCTCGTCAATGGCCACGAGCGGCACGCCGATGCCGCCTTCGGCCGCAGCTTCCTGCGCAAAGGCCAGAAAGCGCGGCTCGAGCAGGCGCTCGGGCGCCACGTACATAAGCTGGTAGCGGCCCTCGCGCGCCCGCTTGAGCACGGTGTTTTGCTGGGCCGGAGTAAGGCTGGAGTTGAGATAGCTGGGCCGCGCACCCGCCGCGAGCAATGCACGGGTCTGATCCTCCATAAGCGACAGCAGCGGACTCACCACAAAGGTGATGCCGGGCAGCATGAGCGCGGGCACCTGGTAGCAAATGGACTTGCCGGCGCCCGTGGGCATAACACCCAGCGCATCGCGACCGGCAAGGATCGCATCGACCATGCGGTCCTGCCCCGGGCGAAACGAAGTGTAGCCAAAATAGGCGCCGAGCGTGTCGAGCGCCATCTGCTGCATGCTATCGATCATGGTTTCCTAACGTCCAAGTCATCTGCCGCCGATTATACGCCGCCACGCGGACCGATGCCGCACGGCCGCCGCCCAGACTAGTCGTTGGGGACGTTCTTAAACGACTAGTCAAACAAGAACGTCCCCAACGACTAGTCATTTAAGAACGTCCCCAATGACTAATCTCTTGACAAACGCGGAAACGTCGCTGGTTGAGCATAAGTCAGCGAAAACGCCCCTAAGCGAGCAAGGTGACGTGAAAGAGGAGGGAAGCGTACTTCGGTACGCGACCGACGGTTGAACGTCAGATTGCCGCTTAGGGGCGTTTGCAGCGTCGAGCCGTTACGCGGTTTGGTAAAACCGCGTAACTTACATGACCATAACGTAGCGCGATCCCACGTAGTACTGCTTACCCATCAGAACCGGCTCGCCATTGGGGCCGATAAAGCCGGCACGCAGGTTGAGCAGCGGATCGTGCGGAGCAATGCCCAGCTCGGCCGCCTGCTCGGCGTTAGCTCGAACGGCCTCGACCGTGCGGTAGCCAACCGAGACAATCGGCGTTCCGCCAACACGCTCGACCTCGGCAAAAATCGACTTGTCCTCAAGATCGGCCTTCAACAGCTCACGGTAGGCGTCAAACGGCACAAAGATGTTCTCCTCAAAGATGGGCTCGCCGTCGGCCGTACGCACGCGCTTGATATGCAGCAGCAGCGCATCCTTCTGCAAGCCAAAGAACTCCATCTCGTTTTGGCGCGCCGGAACGATCTGGCGATCGACCACGTGTGCACCGGCCTTCATGCCGTTGTCGGCACACAGCGCGGTAAACGTCTGCAGCGTCGAGGCATGGAACTGGCGATTGATATGCGGCGTGGAAACAAAGGTGCCACGGCCCTGTTGCTTAACCAGGTAGCCATCGGAGCAGAGCTCCTCGACGGCGCGGCGCACGGTAATACGGCTCACCTCATACTGGTCGGCAAGCTCAAGCTCGGACGGGATACGCTCCTTGGGTGCATAAACACCTTTCTCGATTGCATCCTTGATTTCGTCGTAAATCTGCTGGTAAAGCGGTGCATTTTTGGGCGCAGGCATATCTAATCACTCTTATCGAAATATCGAAATAACTAATACGTATATAACGTCTAGGTTCATGTTACCTCATAATGATAAAACGATACACCCTCCCTACCAAAAAGCGACAGCTTCGTTTTGGTGGGTTTTACCTGGGCAAACGAAAGCCTCCCGAAAGCAGCGAGGCTTTCGAGGGGCTCAAGCGGGCAGGATCGCGACGGGCCGGCAAAATGCCAAGACCCTACTTGCCGTCGTCCTGCTGCAGGCTGTCCTGCTCGCTGAGGCGCGCCTGCTTGCTGGCCATGCGCGCGGGCTTGTCGGGATCGGGAACGGCCGTGGGCATGGGCTCGTCGACATGACCGCCCCACCAGCCGCCCACAAAGTTGAGCGTGTGGAACACGTTGATCACGGCGCCGGGATCAATGTCGCACACCAGCTTGATAATGTCCTGGCTCTCGTAGGTCGAGACAACGGCGTGCAGCAGGTACATCTTTTCGCGGCTGTATCCGCCGATGACCTCGGCGCAGCTAATGCCGTGCTGAAAATGGTCAACATAGGCGGTCATGACCTCGTCGGCCTTACGCGTCGTGATTTGCAGCGTCACGCGATCGTAGCGACGATAGAAGCTGTCGATGGCCTTGGTCGAAATAAACTGGAACACGATGGAGTACGCTGCGTTGTCCCAGCCAAACATAAAACCAAAGATCGCCAGGATAAAGCAGTTGAAACCAAAGATGACGCCCCAGATGGTCTTGCCCGTGTGGTTGGAAACCCACAACGCGATAAAGTCGGTGCCGCCGGTGGATGCGCCGGACTTGAGCGCGATGGCAGCGCCCAGACCCGAGACCACGCCGCCAAAAATGATGAGCATGATCTTGTCGCCCAAAAACGGCGCAAAGTGAAAGACGTTGAGGAACAGCGACGAGAGCACGACCTGCATCATCGAGAAGATGACGAAGCGCTTGCTAATGCCGCTCCAGCATAGGAGCGCCACGGGGATGTTGAGCGCGAGTATACCGAGCGAGATGTCGATATGAACGCCACCCAGCGAAGTAACGCGATCGAGCAGGACCGCGACGCCGGTGAGACCGCTCGGAAGCAGGTCGGCGGGCTGAATGAACGCCTGGATCAGAAATGTCTGGAGAACGGCTGATATGGTGACCGCCACGGCGGTAATAGCGCGGCGGACGATGGTGAGGCGGCCGAGCACGAGCACGCGGTCCG
The DNA here is from genome assembly GCA_902492935.1 of uncultured Collinsella sp. Taxonomy (GTDB): domain Bacteria; phylum Actinomycetota; class Coriobacteriia; order Coriobacteriales; family Coriobacteriaceae; genus Collinsella. Next base: position 18,540 of record CABUNJ010000016.1, read on the forward strand.
TGAGCTGATCGATGGCGTTCGCCACGTAGGCTCCTTTCGAAGGCAGATATAGTTGTGGGGCATGCCGGCGATTGTAGCATGGAGCGACGAGAGGTGCTTTAATTCACCCTCTCTCGACAACCAAAACGGGACCGGCAACCCCACAACCAAAGGCTCAAATTCTAAATGAGTAGACTTTTCGCGACCTGCCGAGCACAGCCAATAACAACCACCTCTGTGACCTGCGGTTTTACTAAGGCAGAAACGCTTTGTGCTCGGCCTGCGACAAAAAGTCTACTCACTTAGTCTGAGTCGAAGCCAAACGGATCAAATTGAAGCCAAAATGAGCCGATTCGCCGCCATAAATGCATGGATCCGTAATTCTCGCGGTGGATTGACACTACAAAGCGACCAAAATGTCGGACAGGTTGTCGATGACAACGTCGGCGGCGGACTGATCCAGGTTGACGCCCTCGTGCGGACGCAGCGCCAGGACGCGAGCGCCGGAGCGCTTGCCGGCCTCGATGCCCAAAGGCGAGTCCTCGATAACCAGGCACTCGGTCGGCTCCACCTCCAGCGCCTCCATGGCACGCAGGTAGATCTCGGGGTCGGGCTTAAACGCGCTGCACTCGTGACCGCTGATGGTGTAGTCCAGCACGTCGGCGATACCGGCAATCTCCACCAGCTCGTCGATCAGCTCGCGATAGGACGAGCTCGCGATGGCGCACTTCACGCCACGCTCGTGCAACTCGCGCATCACCGGCTCCGTCTGCTTGTTGAGCAGCTCGGCATACGGAACGGGGTGAGCGGGACTGTAGACCTGCTTGTACTCCATGCGCAGACGCTCGCGCAGCTCAACATCGTCGGGCACCAGCGCCTCCCAAATGGCAGGCTCGTTAGACCCCGAAAGATCGGGGATCTCGTCAAAGTGGAAGCCCTTCTCCTCCATAAACGCCACGCGACGACGGTTGTAGAACCACTCGGTATCGACCAGCACGCCGTCCATATCAAACAGCACTGCCTTGATCATACGCATCTCCTCCCACCTGCCAAAAAGGGACAGGTTTATTTTGGTAGGTTTTATCTGGGATTTGCGACGCGACAGACACGCCCTCCCCAGAGCAAAAAAGGGGATGGGGCGCAAACCCCATCCCCTCTCAATCAACCCGTAAGGTCTACTTACTTGTGATTAGTAGGAAAGCTTCCACATGTAGCGACGCATGGTCAGCGGGTGCTGACGAGCCTCGGCGATCTGGTTGCCATACTCGCGCATAACGGCGAGGTGCAGCAGCGGGTTGAAGTAGGTGACGACGCTCGCGGGCACGGCGTCAGCCAGGCCGTAGTCCTTGGAGTCGATCAGAGCGACCTTGGCGCCCATGCGCTCAAGGAAGGTGAGGGCGCGGGCGTCCATCGGACGGGTGGCGCCATCGGACATGAAGAAGACGTAGGGCTTACCCTCGGTGGAAACCTCGAACGGGCCGTGGAAGTACTCGCCGGTGTTGTAGGCGGCGGCGTCGATCCACTGCATCTCGGTGAACAGGAAGGCGGCGTGAGAATAAGCCATCTTCTCGGAGGCACCGGAAGCCATGAAGTAGATCATCTTGTCGTCCTTGAAGTCCTCGGCGAACTTCTTGGCGAGCTTCTTGCAGTGCTGAGCGGCGTTCTCGCAGAGATCGAAGATGTTGGTGAGGCCGGTGATCATGTCCTCGTAGTGGTCATAGCCCTCGGTCTGCTGAAGGATCTCGACAGCAAGAGCGATGGCATAGCCGGGCTTCTCGCACTTGGCAGCGTAGTTGGCGTGGAAGCCGTGAACGATAACGTGGTCGGCGTCGACGGTCAGAGCGGAGCCAGGCTTGTTGGTGAGGGAGACGACCGGGCAGTTGTGCTTCTTGGCGGTCTTGTTGGCCTCGACGGTCTCGGGCGTGGAGCCACCGAGGGAGCAGGTGATCACGAAGGTGTGCTCGTTGACCCAGGAAGGCGTATCGTAGTTGAACTCGTTAGCGGTGAAGATCTGAACGTTCAGCTTGTCCGTGTTGTTGGCCAGGAAGTACTTGGCGGGGTACAGGTCGGACATGGAAGCACCGCAGCCGACGAAAGCGACGCTGTGAATCTCGTGGTCGGACAGGACGTCAGCGACGATCTGCTTAGGGAGGTTAAGGTCGATCTCGTACATCTGACACATTCCTTTCGATTTTTGCGGCGCCACTTTGCCGGGCGCACGCAGGGTTACCGTGATTTGGACCGAATCGCCGGTCCGTTGAAGATGCGACAAAGGGACTGGCCTATTGTCACGTATAGGGATGGGAGCCTGCCTGGGGTATGGGATGTCAGGCAGGCCCCCGGGGGAAAGCGGTTAGACGCTTGGTCGCGACTAGGCCAGGATGCCGGCCGCGGAGAGGGCGATGCCGCCCACGATGGCGATCACGAGAAGCCAACCGGTGTTGACGTTCTTCTTGATGAGCCAGTACATAAGGCCGGTGAGGCCGAGGGAGATCATCTGCGGCATCATGCCGTCCAGGATGTCCTGGATAACGACGGTGCCCTCAGCGAACTGCAGCGGGGTGGTGGCGCCGATCAGCGTAGCGATCATGCCGCCCACGGACATAAGACCCACGATGCCGCAGACATACATGAGCTTCTCCATGAGGTCGCCGCCCTGAAGCTTGCTCAGGTACTCGTGGCCGCCCTGATAGCCCATCTTGGCTGCGAACCAAGTGATCAGCACGGAGGGGACGATGGAGATGAGCATGGCCAGGATCGGGCCCATGATGGAGCCCTGCTGAGCCAGCTGAACGCCAAGGCCAAAGGCGATAACGCGGATGGTGCCCTGGAAGAAGGAGTCACCGATGCCGGAAAGCGGACCCATGAGGGAGGTCTTGACCGCGTTGATCGAATCGGGATCGAAGTTCTCGGGATCCTTGGCGTACTCCTCCTCCATGGAGGCGGAGAGGCCCAGGATGAAAGCGCTCGTCTGCGGGGTGCAGTTGTAGAACGCCATGTGACGGTGGTAAGCCTCTTTCTTAGCAGCGAGCTGCTTGGGGTCGGACTCATCCGGATAGAGGCGATCGAGCGTGGGAACCATGCCGTAGAGGAAGCCCATGTTCATCTGACGCTCGTAGTTCCAAGAGGCCTGGATGGCCCAGGAGCGCCAGAAGAACTGGCTGACCTTCTTGTTCAGGGACACGTCCTTGGTTGCGGTTGCCATAGTGTGTTCCTCCTTAGTCTTCGTCGTCTTCGAGCGGATCGTAGTCGGAATCGACACCGGCGGCTGCATGGGAACCGTTGAACTTGAAGCCCATGAAGACGACAGCCAGGCACACACCGATCAGAGCGACCGCGATGACGGACAGGTTGAGGTAAGCGGCGAGCAGGAAACCGATGAACAGGAACGGAGTCATACCCTTCTTGATCATCATGGTGAGCAGCAGGGCCAAGCCGTAGGCGGTCATGATCTTGGTCGAAACGTTAAGACCAGTGGACAGCCACTCGGGAACCATGTTGACGATGGCCTGAACCAGGTCGGTACCAACAAAGACGGCGAGGAAGATCGGCAGGAAGTACATGACAGCGTACAGACCGGAGCCGGCGCAGATGTGCATACGGTAGGCGGTCTTGAAGTTACCGTTATCGATCGCGTTATCTGCCACATGGGTGAGGGCGGCGATGATGGAACGGAACACGATGCCGAGGAGCTGACCCAGGACGGCGACCGGGATGGCGATCGTCATGGCGGTCTCGGCGGAAGCATCGGTCAGGCACGCAAAGGCAGCGGCCACGATGCCGCCCAGGACCATATCGGGCGGAACGGCGGCGCCGACCTGCACCAGGCCCATGGACACGAGCTCGACGGCGGCACCGACGGCAAGGCCGGTGGGCACATCGCCCAGCAGCAGACCGACGAGCGTAGCGCCAACGAGGGGCTGCTCGAAGTTAAGACGACCGAGCAGGCGGGAGTCCCACATGCAGAACACGCCGACGAGGCCGACGAGCACCGCACTGATGAACGTATTCATACCCTTCTCCTTTCAGTCAGGCAAAAGCCTGGTTGATTACAGCTTGGCGTCGATGTCGACGCTCTGATACGTAGGGGTCTGCTGGACATAGAGCTTGATGCCCATGTCGAGCAGCTGGTTGACGTCGGCCTTCTGGGTGGCGTCGAGGAAGACGGAGCTGTCCTTGCCGCCGACCTGATCGGCACCGTCGTGGTTGGCGGTGGCGCCCAGGTTGATGGCGTCGAGCTTGTAGCCCTGGCAGAACTGCAGCATCTCAGCCGTGTTGCCAAAGACGAACATGACGCGCTCGCCGAGGGTGTTGAGCTTGTCCATCTTGGCGAGGGCACGCTCGACGGTGAAGACGTTCAGGCGCACGCCCTGGGGCTTGGCCAGCTTAAGAGCGCCCTTCTTGATGTCATCGTTGGCGGCAGCGTTGTCGACGACGATGATGCGCTCGGCCTGAACCTTGGTGGTCCAGGTAAAGACGACCTGGCCGTGCAGCAGACGGTAGTCAAGACGTGCGAGGACGATCTTGGCGGGACCGGAGCTGTGACGGGGCGCCTTGGCCTTCTTGGCGGGAGCCGCGGCAGCCTCGACCGGTGCGTTGGGGTTGGTCAGACCGGTGCGGGCCTCGTTGATGAGGGCTGCGAGCTCGGCACCCTTGACGGGGACGGGGCTCATAGCGAGCGTGAGCGCCAGCGGGATGTTGAAACCGCTGATTACCGTGAACTTCGTGCCGTTCTTGGAAAGCTCGACCATGTTGTTGTTGACCGAGCTGCCGAGCATATCGGTCAGCACATAGACGGTGTCGTCCGCGTTGAACGTGGCGATCAGGGCGTCCACCTTATTGGTGATGGGCTCCTTGTCGTCACGAGCAAGCGACACGACGTGGACGTTCGACACGTCGCCGAGAACCATCTCGAGCGTGTCTTTGGCGCCTGCGGCCAGGCCGCCATGAGATGCGAGAATGATCTGATTCATCTTGCCTCCTCCTTTTCGTTATGGTCATTATAACGTCTTATACGTTGCGGATATTGCTAATTAGTATAAAGACCGTTCGCGGTTGAAAATCGACCGTTGACGGGTTTAACGTACTTGAAACGTTGGAGCTGGACAGGCCGGCGCTAGCTGGATAACCCCAGGTCAGACCCTGCGCGCAATCCCCTATCGCACGAAGTACCAGGGGCTTTCCTGCACGGTGGGTTCCAGCGCGATGCCCGTGCGCTCGCGGAACAGATCCATGTCCTGCGATTTCTCCGTCCACCACGCGTTAGGCTTAAAGGTCATGCTCTCAACGATATGGCCGACAAAGGCACTGTTGCGCAGCTTGGAAAAGTTGGTGTTCATAATCAGGATGGACGCGAGCACCAGCACGATGCCCAGGACCTTGATCGCGCCGGCGGGCTCGGCGTAGATGCCAATACCGACCAGAACGGTCGCCACGGTTTCGAACGAAGCCACGACCGGCACCTTCGATGTCTCAAGATCCATCGAAAGGCCCTGCATATAGAAGATGTACGCAAGAGCCGTCGGAATAAAGCCAAAGCCTACGAACAGCAGAATGAGTTGCGGGGACATTGCCGCGGCTACATCGGACCACGGAGCCGAAAGCACCGCCATAAAGCATCCGCCAAAAACAAAGCCCCAAAACGTCACCGCCAGAGGATGCAGCGTCTTGGTGGCCATGCGACTAAACACAGCCAGCAGTGCACCGCAAAGTCCGGCGATCACGCCCGACACGACGCCCCAAGCCGAGAAATGGAAACCGGACAGGTCGCCGCTCGTCACCGCGAGCACGCAACCCACAATGTTAAAGACGATGGCGACGAGCTTGTTGGGGGTCACGTCCTCGCGATATAGCACGCGGCCGAGCACGACGCCAAACACCGGCGAGGTGTAAAGCAGCACCGAGGCCGTGGACATGCCCACCTCGCCCATGCACTCGTAATAAAGCGTGTTAGCGGTGGCGAGGCCGATAATGCCAAGAAGCGCGCAGGGAACAAGCTCTTTAGGACTTGCCTTGAACAGTGCCATGGGACCCGAGGCTTTTCCCTCACGAGCACCTCCCTGGCAACCCATAAATGCCAAGACCGGAGCCATTAAGACAGCACCCGACAACAGGCGAAAGGCCGCCATGCTCTGAGACGAAACACCCAGGGCCGATATTCCGTTAACAAAGATTCCGATGGTGCCCCACATAAGCGCGGCGATCAGCACCAGCACATAGCCCAGATTGCTTTTCTTCAACGCAGCCTCCTCGCTATTGTTTCCAATATGTTTCGTACTACGTTATAGTCGTTATATACATTTTTCAAGACACAAATCGGCGAGCGGATAAGTGATCCGTTTTCCTCCGCCCCCAGCGGATTACTGGGCGGTTGCGGTGAAATAGTTCCTAAATAGAGGCTTCAAGCCCCCAAGCAGGAACTATTCCACCGCAACTTATGAGGACATCGAGCTGTTAGGCCGCTCTATCCCCTAGTAGTCCAGCTTCCACATGTAGCGGCGCGTCATGTAGTCCTTGTGGGTGACGGCGGAGAGCGCGCGCATATACACGTTGTTGAGGATCGGGGCAAAGATCAGGTGGTTGAAGTACTCGCTCACGCTGTCCTTGATGTCGTTGAGGCCGAGCTCCTTGGCGTCGAGCTGATAGACGCGCTCGCCACCGTACTGGTTGACGAAGCGGATGCCGCGCTCGTCGTTGCAGCGGCTGCGGCCGACGCTGATGAGCTGGAACAGCGAGGTGCGCTTGTCCAGGATCTCGAAGGGGCCGTGGAAGAAGTCGCAGGTGTTGATGGTGCAGGAGTCGATCTGCAGCATCTCCTGCACGTTGCAGATGCTAAAGACGTAGGCGGCACCAAAGAGCGGGCCCTGGGCCATGACGTTGATGCAGGGCTTGTCGGCGTTCTGCTCGGCCCACTTGGCAGCGAGCGGACGGGTATACTCGACGGCCTTGCGATAGATGGGGTCGACCAAGTCGAAGGCGGCCATAGCGGTCTCGTACTCGGCATAGCCCTCGGTCTGCTGCGTAAGCTCCATGGCGATCATGGTCACGACGGCGGAGTTGGTGCGGCCCATGCAGGACTCGTCGACGGCCAGGCTGTCGTACTGAATCTTGTAGTCGCAGACCTCGGTGAGGCCGGACTCGTCAACATAGATGGCGATGGTGCTGGCGCCGTGGTCCTTGGCGACCTGGGCGGCAACGATGGTCTCCTTGGTGCCGCGCATGGACACGACGACGGCCAGGGTGTTCTCGTTGACGTAGGCCGGGGTGGCGTGCACGAACTCGTTGCTGGTGTAGCTGGAGCTCACGACCTGCGTGGCCTCGTGCTCCATAAAGTACTGGGCAGGATAGTTGCCGCCGTTGGATCCGCCAGCGCCAATCCACACGACGCGCTTGATGCCGCCCTTGTCTGCCTTGTCAGCCAAAACCTGGGAGACGACATCCTTAACCTGTTCCTGAGTAGTCATCGTGCATCAGCCTTTCTTCTCGTTTGATGCTCTCGATGGCATACAAGTTACATACATGTTTTGGTTATGTCGACTAGTTGTATGCTATATTTATCTTAGAAATTTTGCTGGTAAGGTTTTCGGTAGCTCGATACCAGCGGTTTTATTGTTGTGTTGAATACATGCTTGCTTAGATAAGCATACAAGTTAGATATAGGCTGATCGCATGAACGCTTCATCTAAAAAGAAACTGAGCCAATACGAGCGCTTGGCGGGTACGCTTCGCGACCGCATCGCCGCCGGCATCTACGCACGCGGAAACAAGCTGCCGTCCGAGATGGAGCTCATGGACGAATCGGGGCTGTCGCGCAGCACCGTGCGCCACGCCCTTAAGGTTCTCGTTGATGAGGGCCTGGTGCGCACCGAGCGCGGGCGTGGCGCCTTTGTGGCCGACACGCCCGCGCTCCACGAGAACAACCTAGTGTTTTCGAGCTATACCAAGCAGGTCGAAGGTCAGGGCATGAAGCCCACCACGCGCACCGTGGACTCGGGCTTTGCCAAGGCGGCCGGCAGCATAGCTAAGTTCTTTGACGCCGCCGTGGGCAGCAAGCTCGTCAAACTTGTCCGCCTGCGCTACCTGGACGACGTGCCGCTGTGCCTGGAGACCACCTACCTGCCGCCAAGCTTCGAGACGCTCATCGATCGCGATATCAACGGTTCGCTCTACGCGACGCTGCGCCAAGAATTCCATCGCGCGCCAGCACAGGGACATAAGACCTTTGAGGTGTGCTATGCCTCGCAAAACGAGGCGTTTTTGCTCAACGTTGAGCGCGGGCAGGCGCTGATCCTGATCACCGACTACGTCTACGACACCGACGGCCGACCGCTCCATGTCTCTAAGCGCATCCAACGCACCGACCGCGCCAAATACACCGAGCCAATCGGCTAACCTGCCAAAAAAACCTGTCCCTAAATGGTAGGTTTTGGGAGGTCGGGGAACCAGGTTGGTTTGGGTTGGTTGGGGACGCGCTCGGCTAGGACCAACTCCATCCAGCACATGTCGTACCAGCGGCCGAACTTTTGGGCGCAGCGGTCAAAGGCGCCCACCAGGCGATACCCCATATGGGCATGGAAGTCCTGGCTGTTGTGCGTCAGGTACTCGTCGTCCTTGTCGTGCGGCACGGCGATGAGGGCGCACATGTTGGTGATACCCATCGCGATCAGGCATTGCTTGAGCGCGTCATGCAGCTTGCGGCCCAGCCCGCCGTGGCGCACATCACGCGCCAGGTAGATCGATGTCTCGACCGACCAGTCGTATGCCTCGCGGCTGTTGAGCGGACTCACATAGGCATAACCTACCGGACGCCCATCCAGCTCCATCACCAAATACGGATAGCGCTTGAGCGTGCGCTCGATGCGCCCGGCGAACTCCTCAACGCTCGGCACCTCGTATTCGCAGGTAATCGCCGTCTGGCGCACATACGGCTCATAGATGGCAAGCAACGCCGGCGCATCATCGGGCGTCGCCAGGCGAATCGTCGGCTCGGACATCTCGGTCATACAACCCTTCCCCCTCAAAAACAAAGGCCGCCTTGCGCCAAACCCAGCGCAAGGCGGCCCCTCGTCATTACATCAGGCTACAGAACCGCCGCCAACGCGTCGATATCCTCCTGCGTCGTGGCCCAGCTGGTGCAAAAGCGCACCACCGTGTGGGTCTCGTCGTACTTTTCCCAGTACTCGATCGCCGCATGCTCGCGAATGCGCGCCATGTCCTCGTTGGGCAGAATCACGAACTGCTGGTTAGTCGGCGTCTCCAAGAAGAACCGGTAGCCGTGCTCGTGCAGCACGCGACGAAGCGCCTGCGCGGTTTCGATCGCCTGACGGCCAATCTCAAAATACAGGCCATCGGTAAAGAGCGCCTCAAACTGGACGCCCGTCAGGCGGCCCTTGGCCAACAGCGCACCGTGCTGCTTAATGCGCGGAATGGGATGCGCCGGAGCGTGTATGCCGCAAAACACCACAGCCTCGCCGCACAGAGCGCCGCACTTGGTGCCGCCGATGTAGAACACGTCGCACAGCTGCGCCAGCTCGGGCAGGGTAATGTCGCACTCATCGGCCGCCAGCGCATAGGCCAGGCGGGCACCGTCCACAAACAGCGGAATCTGGCGCTTCTGGCACACCGCATGGATCGCCGCGAGCTCGGCCTTGGAGTACAGCGTGCCGTACTCGGTCGATAGGCTCACGTACACGGCGCCTGGGAACACCGTATGCTCGTAGCTCTCGTTTTCGTAGAACACCTGGATATAGTTCTCGAGGTCCTCGGCGTGCATCTTGCCCTCGTAGCCGGGGATGGTGAGCACCTTGTGGCCGCCAAACTCGATGGCGCCCGCCTCGTGGCAGGCGACGTGGCCGGTCTCGGCAGCAACGACGCCCTCGTACGGCGCGAGCAACATGTCGATCACCGTCGCGTTGGCCTGCGTGCCGCCCACCAGAAAAAACACGTCGGCATCGGGGGCCTGGCAGGCCTCGCGAATAAGTTGCTTGGCGCGCTCGGTATGTGCATCGGTACCGTAGCCGGGCTGCGGCTCCATGTTGGTATCGACGAGCGCCTGCAGCACCGCCGGGTGTGCGCCGTGGGAATAATCGTTGTTGAACGCGAGCATGGCAATCCTCTCTTACCGGGTATCGGCCAGATGATTCAAACGGAGCTATTGTACGCCGTTGGGATAGGCAATGCGCGCGGCAAGGCACTCAAGCGCCAGCACCAGAGCAAAGCCGCAGCTCACGTCACTCAAAAAGTGCGCTCCGATCACGATGCGGCCAAGCGCGACGAGCGCCGCGACCACAGCCGCCGTCCAAAAGACCACACGACGGCGTGACGGCTTTTCCTTAAAGGCCGCCGCGGGAAGCCCGGCGAGCATAAGGCCGATCGCCGCGTGCGCCGTGTGTCCGCTCGCAAACGACTTGAAGCCGTCCTTGATTACACCGGTGGCGATATAAGTCCACTTGTCGGGGTTGCCGATCACCCACCACGGCTGAAACTCGAGACCCTGCGTCACCTCGATCACGCGCATGCGAGGGCGCGACCACAGCGGTTTGACAATCACGTTGAGGATAATGGCCTGAGCGACCCACACGGCAAGCACCATCAACGCCCAGCGCGTGAGCTTGTCGGGCTCGGTCGTGCGCGTGAGGCGATAGACGATAAGGTTGGCGGCGATGACCAGCACAAATGTCAGCACCAGCTGAACGGCAATGAGTTTACCGCCAACCTTCAGGGACGAGACGATCTCGTAGCCGGCCAGGCCAACGTTGACGAGGATGCCGAGCACGGCGAGCCATTTGCTCTCCCTGGAGTCGGGACGCACCGCGCGTACGAGCATAACGCCCGCGACGCTCGACGTCAGCTCAAACGGCAGCTCTCCGGCGGCCTCGATAAAGCGACCGTAGATGCTGCCGATATTGAACAGCGCGCTCGAGATCTGATAATCGAAGAAACTGCCCACGCCCAGACAAAGACACAGGACAACCGCGATAATGGCGACATCTTTCTTATAGATGTATCCGAACATGCTTTCCTTTCGATGGGGCCAGAGTGCCCAAATGGGGTGTTTGCAGTGTCGACTCGCTAGTCATCATCACTAGCGCCCAGCTGTTGCAGCAGCATGAGTGCCGCGGCCATCGGGCCGGTGCCGTCGTTGGCGTCGAGACCGCGACCCAGGCCGCTGCCCGCACCAGCGCCTGCCTTGTAGGGCACCGACAGCTTGCGGCTCTTGGGGAAGTTCACCGCGCCATAGCGGGTCTTAAGCTCAAAGGCCACCTTCTTGGGCACGTCGACGCCCAAAAACGTGATGCGGCCGCCGCTGAGCGTGACGCTCTCGAGCCCCAAGCGCTCGCCGCGGATACGAATACGCGCGCGGTTGAACAGGTTGAGCCCCGCCAGCGGCAGCTCACCGTGCGCGGCCTCGGTCTCTTCCTGCACCTCGTCGATGCTCTCCAGGTCCTCGGCCGCCGCGAGCTTACGGTACACGAGCACGCGCTGATCCACCGCCGGCAGGTACTCCTCGGACAAGAAGTAGTCGGCCGGCAGGTTAATGCCCACGCTCGCCGCCTCCACGCCGGCGTCGTCATCGCCGCGCGCCTCGGCCACTGCCTGGCCCAGCATCTGCGTAAACAGGTCGAAGCCCACGCTCGACAGGTTGCCGTGCTGCTCGGCGCCCATGAGCGAGCCGGCACCACGGATCTCCAGGTCGCGCATGGCGATACGCATACCGCTGCCCAGGTCCTGGAACTCGGAAAGTGCGGTCAGGCGCGCCGTTGCCTCCTCGGTGAGCGGCAGCTCGCCCGGGAACATAAAGTACGCGTAGGCCTGCGTGGCAGAGCGGCCCACACGGCCCTTGAGCTGGTAGAGCTGTGCCAGGCCCAAGCGCTGCGAGTCCTCGATGATCAGCGTGTTGGCCGTTGCGTTGTCGATGCCGCTCTCCACGATGGTCGTGGCGATGAGCACGTCAATCTTCTTGGTCGCGAACTCGATCATCACGTCCTCGACCTCGCGCGGGCTCATCTTGCCGTGCGCCACGCCCACGCGCGCCTCGGGCGCGGCCTCGTGCACGCGCGCCACGGCATCATCGATGGTCTTGACGCGGTTGGACACGTAATACACCTGACCGCCGCGGCCCACCTCCAGGCGAATCGCCGCACTCACCACGTCGGGGTCGTACTCCCCCACGTGCACGATCACGGGACGACGCCCGGTCGGCGGCGTGGTGATCAGGCTCATGTCGCGCACGCCGCTCGTGGCCATCTGCATGGTTCGCGGAATCGGCGTTGCCGAGAGCGTGAGCACGTCGATTTGCTCGCGCAGGTTTTTGAGCTGCTCCTTGTGCTGCACACCAAAGCGCTGCTCTTCGTCGATGATCACCATGCCCAGGTTCTTGGGGTTCACGTCGGCAGAAAGCAAGCGGTGCGTGCCGATGAGCACATCAATCGTGCCCTCGGCAAACGCCTTAAGTGCGCGCTTCTGCTGCGCCAGGGTGCGGAAGCGGCTGAGCACTTCGACCTCGAGGCCAAACGGGGCAAAGCGCTCAAAGAACGTCTCGTAGTGCTGCTGGGCGAGAATGGTCGTGGGGCAGAGCACCATGACCTGGCGGCCGGAGTCCACGCACTTAAACGCCGCGCGCAGGGCAACCTCGGTCTTGCCAAAGCCCACGTCGCCGCACAGCAGGCGGTCCATGGGCTTGGGCGCCTCCATGTCGGCCTTAATGTCGGCGATGGCCTCCAGCTGGTCGCGCGTCTCGTCGTAAGGGAAGCTTTCCTCCATCTCGATCTGTTCGGGCGTATCGGGCGGGCAGGCGATACCGGTAATCGACGAGCGGCGCGTATACAGATCGACCAGGTCAAACGCCAGCTTTTTGGCGTTCTTGCGTGCCTTGTTGGTGGCACGCGTCCAGTCGGCGGTGTTGAGCCTGGTCAGGCGCGGCTTGTCACCGTCGGGACCGACGTATCGCGTGATGCGGTCGACCTGCTCGAGCGGCACGTAGAGCTTGTCGCCGTCGGCATATTCCAGCAAAAAGTAGTCGCGCTCCTTGCCACCCACTTCCTGGCGCGCGATCTCGCTAAAGAGCGCGATGCCGTGGGTGGCGTGCACCACGTAGTCTCCCGGCTTAAACGGGAAGGTGATCTGCGTAATGTCAACCTTGCGGCGGCTGCGGGCCCGGTTGGCGTCCATGCGGGCGTTGAGGTCGGCGATCGAGAACACGGCTAGGTTGGCATCGGGCACCACCACGCCCTGCGGCAAGGCGGCATCGACAAAGGTCACACGTCCGCGCGAAATAGTGGGCACGGCGGCGCCGGCGGCAGCCTGGGCGGCACCCGCCTCGAGCGAGCGGGCGTTGAGCGCGTCGGTCTTACGCTCGCGAATGGAAGCATGGGCCTCCTGGCGTGCGGCACGGTCGGCGGAATCCGCCGCTGCCACGCGCACGCGCTCGCCGATAGCGCCGGAATTTTCGGGCGCCGCGGTCAGCGATTCCTCAAAGGTAATGCCCTCGTCGCCAAAGGTGAGCTCCATCGACTCGCGCGCACCGCGGTCGGGAATGGCAAACACGCAGGCGTAGCGCTTGCCCACGACTTCCTGAATGCGCGTCATAAAGCGGTTGTCCGAGCCCGCAATGGCCGGCTGCTCAATCTTGAGCTCTGCCGTAACCGCGCCGCCGGCGCGAATCAGGCTCACATAGTTCAGGCGCTGCTGAGCACCAAAATCGAGCTGCTGGGCGCGTACATACAGGCCATCCAGTCGGTCAATCCCTGCCTCGCCGGCACGCGCCTCGATATCCTCGTAGGCGCGCAGACAGTCATCGAACAGCGAGCGCGGCTCGGACAGGACCACGAGCGCCTTGCCGCTCACGTGTGCCAGCGGGCTCACGGTCTGGCCGTACATCACCGGCAAAAAGCGGTCGAGCTCGGGTGTAACGATGCGCGCATCCACCATCTCGAGCAATGCGGCCAGCTTGCTGTCGTCCTGGCTGGCGCGATAGAGCGCCACATGCATGTTGTGGACGGCCTCGTCGGTAAGCGCCAGCTCACGGCAGGGGAAGATCTCGATGCTGTCTTCGTTACCGATGGTCTGCCCCGTTGAGCTCACCATGCGACGGATGCGGTCGATCTCGTCGCCAAAGAACTCAATGCGCACGGGCGCTTTTTCCTGCGCGGGAAACACCTCGACGGTGTCGCCGTGCACGCGGAACAGACCGGGCGCGTCGGCGGCGCCGGCATTGGTGTAGCCCATGCCCACTAGGCGCTGCGGCACCTCATCAAAAGGAATCTCCTCGCCCACCGCAAAGGTCGTGGACTCCCAATAGCGGCTCTCGACCGGCGGCACGCAGCGCAGCAGCGCGCGGGCCGAGGCAACCATGATGCAGTTGTCCCCGCGCACGATGCGCCCCAGAGCCTCGCAGCGCTGCGCCACCACGGCATCGTCGGGCGCCTGCTCGCGCCACGGATAGTCCTTGCGCTCGGGAAAACGGCACACGTGCGCCAGGCCCACGTAGGCGGCAAGGCTGCGCGCGGCGCGATCGGCCGCATCCTCGCCACTCACAATGTAGACCGTCGGGCGCGGACGGCGCGCAAACTGAGCGGCCGCCATAAGCGTGCGGCCCGACTGCGACACGGCCAGCGTCACGTCCTCGCCGGCATCGAGTCCGGCCTCGACGGTCTGCAGCGCCTCGGCAGTGTAGAGCTGCGCGGCTATACGGTGAATGAGCATGCTGTTCCTCCGGCATCGCAACGCCAAAAGCCCGCCGGGGCAAGCTCGGCGGGTCGTACGTCAAATACATTGTCTGTCATGGTAGCGCATGGAGAGGACTCCGGCTCAAGGACAAACCCAGCCCCGCAAAAAACGCCAGACGAAAATGCGTTCCGCCCTACCCCGCTACGCGCACGCTGGGGCACAAATCTGCCAGCGGACACTCGTCACACTTGGGTTTGCGGGCATCGCAGATCTCGCGACCAAAGGTGATCCACTGATGGTTGACCGACTCCCAATACTCGTGCGGCAAAATCTTGAGCAGATCTTGCTCGGTCTTGAGCGGCTCCTTGGCATGCGTCTTGGGGCTCAGCATCAGGCGGTGCGCAATGCGGTTGACGTGCGTGTCCACCGCAATGCCCTCCACGATGCCATACCCCACGTTGAGCACGATGTTCGCCGTCTTGCGTCCCACGCCCGGCAGCTTCACGAGCTCCTTCATGTCGGCCGGCACCTCGCCGCCATAGTCGGCGACGATCATCTGCGCGGCCTCGACGGCATGCTTGGCTTTGCTCTTGTAGAAGCCGAGTGACTTGATGGTGTCTGCCACGTCAGCCACGCTCGCCCCAGCCATGGCCTCGGGCGTGGGCCACTGGGCAAACAGCCGCGGCGTCACCTTGTTGACCTGCGCATCGGTCGTTTGCGCCGAGAGCAGCACCGCGATCAGCAGGCGGAAGGGATTCTCGTGGTCCAAAAAGCACTCGACCGGGCCATAGCGACGGTTGAGGCGCTCACACACCTCGATGGCGCGCTCGCGCTTGGCGGCATTGGTCTCGCGTGGCATAACGACTCCTCGGCTCAACGGCACAATAAACTTATGGGCACAATTGTCCCACGTCCGAGACGCTTACGCCTCCAAGAATGCGCCGGTCTGACGGCTCCACAGGCTCGCGTACTCGCCACCCGCCTCGACGAGCTGCGCATGCGTGCCGTCCTCGACGATCTCGCCATCGGCCAGCACCACAATGCGGTCGAGCGCCGCCACGGTAGACAGGCGGTGCGCCACCACAATGGAGGTGCGGCCGCGCATCAGGTTCTCGAGCGCCTCCTGCACCAGCGCCTCGGACTCGCTGTCGAGGGCAGAGGTCGCCTCGTCGAGCACCAGAATCGGCGCGTCGGTTAGGATGGCGCGGGCGATAGCCACGCGCTGACGCTGGCCGCCCGAGAGCTTGACGCCGCGCTCGCCCACCATGGTGTCAAAGCCACGGGGCAAGCGGTCGATAAACTCCAGGGCGTTGGCCAGGCGCGCGGCCTCGCGAATCTGCTCATCAGTGGCGTTGGGACGACCGTAGGCAATGTTTTCGCGAATGGAGCGGTGGAACAGCAGCGCCTCCTGCGGCACGTAGGCAACCTGGCGGCGCAGGCTCTGCTGCGTGCAGCGCGAGACATCCTGACCGTCCACGAGCACGCGGCCGCCCTGAACATCGTCCAGGCGCAGCAGCAGCTTGGTGAGCGTCGTCTTACCCGAGCCCGATTTGCCTACCAGGCCCACGCGCTGGCCCGCCGCCACATGAAGCGCCAGGTCATCGAACACGCTCTCGCCCGCTGCAGCATCACGGTACGCAAAGCTCAGGTGCTCAAAATCAATCGCGCCCTCGGTCACTTTGAGCTCAGAGGCGTCCGGGTCGTCTGCCACCAAACGTGGCTCGTCCAGCACGCGCGTCATCTCGGCCGCATCGCCGAACGCGCGGTTGATGCGCTGCATCATGGAACTCACGTAGTTCAGGCGCATGGTGAGGTTATAGGTGTAGGTAAAGATCATGACGAGCGAGCCGGCCGAGATGCCAAACCACGCGTTGCCGCCCGCCACGAACACACTCACCACGGCCATGGTGATGACGATAAGGCCCGAGGTCGTAAAGTTGCGCTGCATCATGGCGTGCATCGAGACCGTCTCGGCGTCGCGCGCGGCACGATCGGCGGCGTCGAACAGATCGCGTTCAAAGTCCTCGCGCCCGCAGGTCTTGACGGCCAAGATGTTCGTGACCGCGTCGGAGAGCACGCCCGAGAGCTTGTTCTGCGCGGCGGACGTCGCGGCCGAAAGCGGCATGATGCGCTTGTACATAAGCCAGACAAACGCGATGTAGACGGCCATGATGCACACCAGGATCACGGTAAATGTGGGCACCACCGGGGCGAGCGCCGCCACCGTGCAGATGACCGAGGTGATGGTGGGGATGAGCGAATACACCGTCACGTCCACCAGCCCCGTATAGCCGCTCATAAAACGGCTCGTCTGGCTCACGAGCGATCCGCCAAAGCGGCTGGTGTGAAATGTCATGGATTGGTTGGAGAGCGTGTCGAAGCATAGACGCGCCAGGTGATAGTTGCCTGCGATCTCGAGCTTGTAGACGGTGTAGTCCTGTAGCTTGGAGAGGATCTGACCCACCAGGTTAACGAGTACGAGCGCCAGGATATAGGGGCCGAAGACCTCAAACACCTGGTCACCCGCCACGGGACCGGCTTGAACGCGGTCGACAATGAGGGCCATCACATAGGTATTGGCAAACGTCAGCAAAAAGATGTAGCCCGCCGACGAGAACACCGAGAGAAAGACAATCAGCGGCTGCGTGCGCGTGACACCCCAAAACCGCTGCAGCGTGCGGCGCACGGTGGAGCGGCTGAGCGGGCTGGTGCTTCTCTGAGACATGGGCTTCCTTTCGCGTCTGATAGGGCGAAACGCCATTGTTGCACATTGGAGCACACTCCAGACAAGTGCGATACGAAAAGCGGTGGGGCGCCCGCGTTTGCGCCGGCGCCCCACCGTCTTGTTGCAATTAGCCTTCATCTTCTTGGTCTGTGAGAAGGTCCGCGGACGTGAGTCCCAAGATCTCATCGGCTTGGTCGACGTCTTCCAGTGCGTCGATGTCCTTGAGCTTGCGCTCCATGACGTTGGTGCGCGTGGTGATGATGCCCTCGACCGTTTTGCCCGCGGTCTCGATCTGCTGCTGGGCGCGGCGCAGCGCCTTTTGATAGCGCGGCAGCTCGGCCTTGACGGCGGAGAGCACGCGCAGCACGTCGTCGGTACGTTTTTGCAACTTAAACGTCTGGTAGCTCATCTGCAGACTGTTGAGGATGGCCGCCATGGTGCTGGGACCGGCAACGTTGACGTGATAGTCGCGGCCCAGGGTCTCGATAAGCCCGGGGCGGCTGACGACCTCGGCGTACAGTCCCTCAAACGGAACGAACATAATGCCAAAGTTGGTGGTCGCGGGCACGCTCAGGTACTTCTCGCAAATGTCCTTTGCCTCGCGCTTGACCATGGTGTCGAGCGTCTTGCGCGCAGCCGCCACGGCCTCCGCATCGCCCGACTCCTGCGCGTCGAGCAAGTGCCCGTACGCGTCGCCCGGAAACTTGGAGTCAATCGGCAGCAGCACGGGGTCGCCCTCGTCCACCGGCAGCTTGACGGCAAACTCAACGCGCTCCGAGGCGCCGGGCTTGGTGGCGACGTTTTCCAGATACTGGTCGGGTGTAAGAATGTCCGCCAGAATTGCACCCAGCTGCACCTCGCCCAAAATACCACGCGCCTTCACGTTGCCCAGCACGCGCTTAAGGTCGCCCACGCCGGTGGCGATGGACTGCATGTCGCCCAGGCCCTTGTACACGGCCTCGAGCTGGTCGCTCACCTGCTTAAACGATGCCGACAGGCGATCGTTGAGCGTGCGGGAGAGCTTCTCGTCCACCGTCGCGCGCATCTGATCGAGTTGCACGTTGTTGTCTTTGCGGATAGCACCCAGCTGGGCATCGACCGTCTCGCGCACCTTGTCCAGGCGGTGCTCGATGCCCTCGCGGTTGGCACCGAGCTGTTGGGCCGTCTCGCGGCGCAGGTCATCCATCCGGTCACCAGCTTGCGAAAACTCACGTGCGATGGTCAGGTAGCGTTGCTGCTCCACGGCCGCATCGGTTATCTGCTGCTGCGCGATAGCATTTGCCGTGCGGCGGGTTTCGGCCAAAGCGACGTTCAGAGTGTCGAGCGCATTGTTGGCCTGCTCGAGCGCAGCCAGCATCTCTGCCCCGCTATCGCCGCGCTCCTGCAGCCCGGCGCGAAGGCCCTTAAGCTGCAGGGCACAAGCCACAGCAACCCCCACCGCCACCAAGGCGATCACAACAAGCACAATATCAATAGCAGACATAAACTCCGCCCAACAAACCCAATCGAGCACCAATCAAAACCGCGATCAATCTTACCCCGTCACACACACGGATCACTCACTGCCTTGCAGACAAATTTCTCTTAGAGCCGCGGACGCTAAAACGCTAGCTCTCCCAGCCGGCACGAATGGTTGTTACGACATCGCCTAGGCGCTGGCCGAGGGCTGACAGATGTTGGAGCACCTCGTTGGGCGATGCGCCGTTGAGGATGCACGTGAGGGCATACGACGCCAGAAAGATGGCCGCAAGTCCTAGCGGAATGAGCACGATCATCGCCAATGTGCGCAGGCGCTGGCCCACGCGGCGACGACACGCACGACGCTTGTCGAACGCGAGCTCCTGCGCATATGAATCTTGCTGTACGGAATAGGCCTCTGGTGCCGATTCGCACCCGGGCACAGCTGCAGGTACAGCAGCGGGCACGACATTTTGCGCAAAGGGCTGGGCTGCCGCCCCCTGCATTTGCATCTCCATGAGTCGTTGCTGCTGACGCAGCATGCGCTCAGCTTGCTGCTGCGGAGTCTCAAGAAACAGATCCATGCTGGCCTCCAAAATCGGAGCATTCGACGCTTACGATCAGCATCCCGCACCGCCATGACCGCGACAACGCAATCGCCGGCAATAGCCACAAAGTTTCTTCTGCTCAAAAGCTGTCGAAAAGCTCAACAACTCCCCTACCAGCACTTTCTCTGAGCTTTTTTCGCCAACAATCTTTTGGCCTTCCACCCTTACGCCAACTGACCAAAATCTAACCAATAGCTTGACGAAAATTGTGGAGACCGGGACCCCACACAAAAAGTGCCGCCCCAAAGGGGCGGCACACAAACTTATTATCAGCTTTTCTGTAACGAGCATGCGACGACTCAACGCCGGGGCGCAGGGCGGGGAAACCTTTGCCTCGCGCGACCCTGCGAAGCCGTGAGCGAGAGGGGAAGGTTTCCCCGCCCTGCGCCCCGTGGTCGGTGAGAACAGACTACATGCCCGCGAGACCGCGGGCGGCGGTGGCGCACATAAATGCCAAGACGAGAATCACGAGCGATCCGGCGATGTCTGCCAGCACGCCCATTACGCGGCGCTCAAACAGCCAACTCTCAAAGTGCGGGGCAACGTTGCGCCAAACACGCCACAGCAAGATGCCCATACCGATGACGCCCGGGATATTGAGCAGCAGGATCTCGGAGCACAAAAGACCGATCAGGTTGCCGGCAACAAAACCAGCATCGCCCTCGCAGTATTTGCGGTAGACCGTATACAGCATGTACGCCACAAACGGCTGCAAGCACGCAGAAATAAACGTGACCACCATCGAGGGCTCCTGCGAAAAGACCTCGGTGAGCTTATCGACACTCGTGGCGTCCTTCGAAGCCAAGAATAAACCGATAACCACAAGGGGCACCACGCCCAAAATTACCTCGACCAGAGTAAACAACTTGGCAGTCAAATCCTCACTAGCCGAATTCAAATGGGGCGCCCACTCAGGATGAGCATGCGCGCCGACCTTCTTGTCCTTCTCGGCACGATCGGCCTTTTTGCCCTCGGCAACCCGACGACCAGGATCCTTGCGAGTTCCCGCCGCAGCAACCCGAGCCCGAGACTTCTTGCCCATAAAAAACACCCCATCAGGTAGTAGATAAACTAAAAGTCGCCACCCAGTGTACCCCACCCATGAACGGTGCCATCCCAACCAGTCCCCATACAAAAACGTGCCGCCCCGATAGGGGCGGCACACAAACTTAGTTATCAGCTTTTCTGTAGCGAGCACGCAACGACCCGAAGCCGGAGCGCAGGGCGGGAGGCCGGATCGCCTTCCCTCAACGCGACCCTGCGGAGCCGTGAGCGGGGAGGGAAGGCGATCCGGCCTCCCGCCCTGCGCTCCGCAGCAGCCAGCACCACGCGCTAGTAGTTCACCACCTGCTCCTCAAAGTACGCCTTGGGGTGGTTACACACCGGGCACACCTCAGGCGCCTCGGCACCAACGTGCAGGTGCCCGCAGTTCAGGCACTTCCACACCTTCACGCCCTCACGCTCAAACACCTCGCCCGACTCGATGCGCTCGACGAGCTTGTTGTAGCGCTCCTCGTGAGCCTTCTCGACAGCGCCGACACCACGGAACTTCTCGGCGATCTCGACAAAGCCCTCTTCCTCGGCGGTCTTGGCGAACTCGTCGTACATCGTGGTCCACTCGTAGTTCTCGCCCGCAGCGGCATCACGCAGATTGTCCAGGGTATCGGGGACGGCGCCGTCGTGCAGATACTTAAACCACAGTTTGGCGTGCTCGGACTCGTTGCCTGCGGTCTCGGCAAAGATATTCGAAATCTGAACGTAGCCGTCTTTCTTGGCCTTGGAGGCATAGTAGCGATACTTGGTGTGTGCCTGGGACTCACCGGCAAAAGCGGTCTCGAGGTTCTTCTTGGTTTGGGAATTCTCAAAATCCATAGGTGTACTTCCCTTCAACGCATGCCGCCCGTAGGCTTCGAGCGGCCTTGTCTTTAGGATGCCCTCAAGCCGCGAATTTAAACCTTACAATCCCGTTCTTCAGATTTGAGCGGGCTACACACTCAACCAACGATCGTCCTCGGCTCGGCAAAAGCCCTCGCGCTCCAGGTCAGCTAGAATACCCGCGATCAAGTCGCACTCGACCGGCCCGCGACCGGCTGCCGCTTCCATCTCGTTAACGCCCACCACGGCATCAGCAAGCGTAATCCCCGCCGGCTGCCCATCGCGCGCTGCCAGCAACATACGCACGATATGCGCGCGCTTTTGGCGACGCGAGCCCTCAAACTTGGACTGACGACTATAGCCCGCCGACCGCCTGGACGGATTGGGCAGCGTCTTTTTAAGATACGCGCCGTAATCCAGCAACGCGTAATACCACGCGCGCGGCGTGTCGGCATCGTCTTGAGGCGCGGCAAAGGGCGCAATCTCATCCGCCGCCGCACCGGAGGCCGCCGGACAGGCGGCTTGGATCAGCGGCACCAGCTCGCGATCGGGAACGGCCGGCACATCGGGAAAGAAATGATGCAGAAAGACCGTGCGCACATTAGTCTCTAGATACACGCCTGGAAGATCAAACGCAAACGAACGGATGCCCTGCGCCGTTGCCGGGCCAATGCCGGGCAGAGCGACCAAGTCACGCGTCTCACGCGGAAACTCCCCGTCCCAGTCCTCTACAACGCGCTGAGCGGCCCCATGAAGCGCCAGAGCGCGTCGGTTGTAGCCCATGCCCTGCCAAGCGTCCAAAACATCGGAAGGCACGGCCTGGGCAAGCGCCTGCACAGTCGGAAAACGATCGAGCCACACCGGCATGCGCGCCTCCACACGCGGCACCTGCGTTTGCTGCAGCATGACCTCAGAAAGCCAAATGATGTACGGATCGCGTGTGCGGCGCCACGGAAGGTCACGATAACGCAGGACCCCTTCCGAACGAATCATCGAACGAAAGGGGTCCTGAATCATGGCTATGCTCCTTATGCGGCGTTATTCCTCCCGGTAAGCGCACTCGCAGGTGGCGTACTCGGGAAACGCTTCGCGGTCGGCGAACTTGGGATCGACGGCTGGGAACTGGCGGTGAGCGACGATGTCGCCGAGCGAAACGGAATCGAGGTAGTCGCGCATCAACGCCTGGGCTCCGGCCCACAGGGGATGATAGCAGCACGCGCCCATGCGCGCACAGTCACCATCGGGCGCGGTGCAATCGTTCATAACCATAGGACCCTGAACGGCCTCGACGACCTGGCGGATAGTGACGTCGTCCGGACTGACCTTGAGACGCATGCCACCGTGGACGCCACGCAGGCTCTCCACAATACCGGCCTGGACCAAACCGTGCTGAATCGAGCGGGCAAACGAATACGGAACATTGACCTCTTCGGCAGCGGTGCGAACAGAAAGTAAGCACTCCGGATCCTCGGCAAGCATCGCCAGCATACGAAGGGCGTAATCAGTCTTCCTCGATATGTCCATTTTTCCCCTTTCAAGGAATACGAACAGCTCGAACGAGCTCCGGGGCCGAGCTTGTGTCGAGACGCTAAATGACCGCCAGGACATCCAAATGGTAAATCGGATATCCACTGAGTGCCGCGCTTGGAGCGAAATGCATCAGATGCGGCGCACAGTGCAATTTAGTATAACCTAACCCCCTGTCTCGTTGAACAGGTGTTGCGCAACAAAGCTGTTGTTCAGACAGATATACTTATTGGATTTTACTTGCGTTCCCGAAGGCGCGAGGATTCTGGGCGAAGATGCACCAGGGCGATCGTTCTATCGAAACAAAGTGCATCAAACGCAAAAAGCCACGTCCGAAGACGTGGCTTTAATTGCGTTGGCGGGAAGTACGGGGCTCGAACCCGCGACCTCCGACGTGACAGGCCGGCGCTCTAACCAAACTGAGCTAACTCCCCAGGCAGTCGTTCGCGTTTGTTTCCGCTCGCGTGCGCTGCGGGGATTAGTATACACAGAAGTCTGTCCGGCGCGCAACAACTTTTTTGAAAAAATTTTTCGGGGCCATCCGGGAGGCTCTCCGGGGCTGAGGGCGGGGGTTAAGTTTGCTGCTCTACAGTCCTGCGCAAGACGGAAAGCACATTAAGTGCTTTCCTTTGCGTGCGGAACTCGCGACAAACTTAACCCCCGCCCTCAGCCCCGGAGAGCCTCCCTGCCGTCACATTGTTCGAGCCGTTGTTGTTGCTCGCCGCTTCGCGGCTCGGCGGCCCCGTTCTCCGCGGCGGGGTTGTCTAAGGTTCTTGTTGAAGCTCGGCCATTGGCTCAAATGGAAACGGGGAACGCATCTGCATCCCCCGTTTTTGTTGCGGTTAGTCTAGGTCAATAAACTTGGTGCTTAGGATCTTGCCGTCTTTGACGAGCATTCTGGCCATGGTGGGGCCTCGAGTGCCTCTGGGGTAGCTGGCGCTGCCCGGGTTGAGGACTAAGCAGCGGCCCACTTGGGCTTCTTTGGTTACGTGGGTGTGGCCGTTGATGGCTACGTCTACGGATCCCACCGGAAGGTCTTCGCGGTAGTGGGCTACGGCGAATTTAAGGCCTTCGTAGGTAAAGAGCGCAAGACGGTCTACATCGGGACCGTAGTCGCGGTAGTAATCGTTGTTACCCAGTACGGCCCGCACGGGGGCGATGGTGCATAGGTGCTCGTAGTCCATCTCTGACGTGAGGTCGCCGGCGTGGATGATCAGGTCTGCGCCCTCAAGCTCGTCCAAGAGCGCAGGCGATAAATAGCCGTGGGTGTCCGAGATGATGTCGATGCGCTTGGCGCTTGCACTGTTCATGGGATCCCTTCCGCAAAAAAACGATTCGGCAGATACATACAAAAAGGCCCCACGGCTCCGCAGACGACGGGTCTACAGGGCTGCGGGGCCAGTGTGCTAGAGACTCAGAGCCTTCTTAAGCGGCACGACGCGGCGGCGCGAAACCGGCACGCGTTCGTCGACGCCCGTAATGCCCAGCTGGATGGCACCCGAGGGCACCGTCTCGACATCCGTGACGCACGCCAAGTTGACGATATAGCGGCGGTGAACACGGAAGAAGCCAAAGTCGCAGAGCTTGGCCTCAAACTGCGCCAGCGAGGTCGTCGACAAAAAGCGATCATCGACGGTATAGATGCAGGAGTAATCGTCCTTGGCCATGATAAAGCGAATGTCGTCCACGGGAATGAGCACCTTGCGGCCGCCCTTTTCCACCGGGATACGCTCGATGGTCACCTTGCTGTCCGTAACCGGCTTGGCGCGTTGCATGACCTTCTCGATCGCGCGATCCAAGCGAGCTTCCTCGACCGGCTTCATCAGATAATCGACGGCATCCACGTCGAATGCCTCGACCGCATGGTCACTATACGCAGTCACAAACACGATCGCCGGCGGATTTTTGAGCTTATGCAGCGCCTCGGCAAGTTGCAGGCCCGAGGCACCGGGCATCGAGATATCGAGAAACACGACATCCACGCGACTTTCCATAAGCATCTCGATGGCGGAGCGGACGCTCGACGCCTCCGTGATCGTGCCGATCTTGCCCGTTTGCTCGAGCAGGAAGCGAAGCTCCGAGCGAGCCGGCGCCTCATCATCCACAATCATCGCACGCAGCATAGGGATAAAACCTTTCGTCAACTAACTACGCCGGGCATCCGTCGTATGACGTTGAGCCCGTAGCCTTTTATTTTACTCTTGAATGTCGAAGATGCTCTCTGACAAATCAAGATGAAGGAGCACTTTGGTGCCCTTGCCCGGCGCCGATTCGACACGCGTATAGGAGTGCGGCCCATAAAAGCGATGGATGCGCTCCGAAATATTGTGCATGGCCACACCGGCGCCGCCACCCTGGGGAGAGCTGGCGTCGGGACGGGCAGAGCGCTCGTCAAACAGTCTGGCGGCGGTACCCTCATCCATGCCCACGCCATTATCGGCCACGGCAATCAAGATTGCATCCTCGCCGTCTTGGTGAACGGTCACGTCGATCCTCAGGGCGTCGTCATCGCCCATACCATGACGTACGGCGTTCTCGACAATCGGCTGGATCACGAACGCCGGCACCAGCGTATCTTCCACGTCCTCGGACACATCGAACGTCGCAAGCACGCGGTCCTCGCCAAAGCGGGCCTTCTCAAAGGTAAGGTAGCGCTTGGTCTGTGCAACCTCGCGCGAGACCGGAATAAGCGATCCCGAGTTGTCGAGCGTGGCACGATAGAACGATGAGAACTCACGAAGCAGTTCGCGGGCCCGCAGCGGGTCGGTGCGCGTAAACGATGCAATGGTGTTCAGCGTGTTGAACAGGAAGTGCGGGTTAATCTGCGCCTGCAGCGCACGCACCTCAGCGCGCGCTGTGAGTTCCTTTTGCACCTCGAGCTCGTGGATGGCGAGCTGCGTGGACAAGATCTCGGCAAAGCCCGAGGCAAGCGCGTACTGGGTACGGTCGACGGCGCGCGGGGTCTTGTAGTAGAACTTGAGCGTGCCGACGGTACGATCGCCCACCTTGATGGGGGCGATAATGCCGGCGGGGACTTGGTTGTGCGAGCCATCCGAGCCCACGACATCCACCATACGGTTGAACGACTGCACGATGCCATGTTCGATAACGTAGCGTGTGGCAAGCGTGTGGATGGGAGAATCTGGCAGTAGTTTTTCCTCAAACTCGCCCGCGCAGGCCAACACGTTGCCCTCGTCGGTGATGGCCACCGTCATGGCGCGCGTCTCGGGCAAAATGCGCCGGCACACCAAACGCGCCGACTCCTGCGTCAGACCGCCCTTAATGTCCTCGAGCATGGCCGAGGCCACCGAGAGCGTCTCCTCGGTGTACTGGGAGCGCACCGAATCGGGATTGAGCGTCAAAAAGATAAAGATGCACAGAAAGATGCACAGCAGCGCGCAGGCAATCACCGTGGCGATCGGCTCGATACCGGTCACCAAGGCAAAAATAAAGTACACCAGCACGCAAATGGCGCAGGCAACGGCAATGATGCGAAAGATTGATATTGAACTATCGCGCTGGGCGCGGCGGTCGATCATTCGGCCCCCTCCAGGATACTGATCAGTTGCGCGTCACGCCAAAGCCCGTCCATGATCTTGGGCCAAAAGCTCTGGAAACGCAGGTAGCTTGCAGCGTTTTGGCGCGCATAGGCCTTTGCCTCGTCGATACCATGGCGCCAGATGCGCAGGTAGCCCTCATGCTCGCGGGTAAACACGCTGCGGACCATGGCGGTCTTGCACACGCGGTCGTCGAGCTCGCGCGAAATCCACGGGCCCGGGTAGGGCATGAGCGATGCCGCCGTAACGGGAATGAGCTCCTTTTGATGCGCGGCGAATGTCAACTTGGCCCGTTCGTAGTACCAACGGTATACATCCTGCATAAAGCGCGGTGAGCGCTTTTCGGACTCCGGGGGCAGATGACGCACGGTCCACTCGTTATCGAACCACACGTCGTAGCCAAACATGCGCATGTTAAAGAGGTAATCCAAATCCTCGCCGCGGGTGATAAACGGGTCAAAGGCCACACGCGTAAAGGCGCGGGCGTGCAGGGCCATCAGGCCGCCGCACACGTAATTGGAGCGCGAGATGCGGGTGCCCGAGAGCGCCTTTTTCATCCAACGGTTGAACTCGATGCGCTTGGTCCACCAACGATGGCAGATGCCCGCCTTGTCCGTGGGAGCCAGCGGCGAGCCGTCGCGATCGTAGAAATAACCGCTCTTGACCAAGATCGGCAAGCCCTGACGCGTCTGCTGCCCCAACGCATAGGTCGCGCGCTTCATAAAGTCGGCGTCGATGACAGTCTCATCGTCATCCAAAAAGATAACCGCGTCATGACCCAGCACAGCGGCACAGGCTAGCCCCATGTTGCGGATGGCACCGTAGCCTCGCAGGCTCACGCACTCGCCCGAACCCTTGGGCGCGATCTGAGCAACCCGGTCTGCGATACGCGAGGCCTGGGTGTTGGTGACAACGGTGACCTTGAGCGTGGGATGCGCGTCGACAATCTCGTGCACGCGCAGCGACACATCGGCTGTGGCAGAAACGGGACAGACCACCAAAAGGATGATGCGCGGGATGTCACGTACCTGCTCAAGCGAGGTCAGGCAGCGGTCGAGTTCGGGATTGTCGGCGTTGAGTCGCGTCGAATGGTCATAGGTGCCAGGGGCGTTTGCGCAAGCGTCATCGCCCGCCCAATACGTTGGAATCACGACCGTGGCGTTCATGCCTTACCCTCCCTGCAACACAAAAACGGGACGCCGCCAAACACAGGCGACGCCCCGCGACCTAGCTGATTCCATCATACCCACTTGGGCAAATCATTGCTCGCAAGTCGCAATGTTTATTGCGGATAACCCCAAAAGAGTACCGCGGACAGGCACAATAGCCGCTCGCTCCTATGCGGCATGCTCTGCCGCCCGAGTCATGCGAGACAGGCGGACCAGCAGCATAAAGCCAACGACCAGCAGCACACCAATGGAAAGGACGCCCAGCGACGGGTTGCCGGTCAGCGAGGTGACAACCGACACCAGGAAGGTGCCCATAACGCTTGCATAACGGCCAAAGATGTCAAAGAAGCCGTAGTACTCGTTGGACTTTTCCTTGGGGATAATGCGGCCAAAGTAGCTACGGCTGAGGGCCTGCACGCCGCCCTGGAACAGGCCGACCATAACGGCAAGCACCCAGAATTCAAAGGCGGTCTTTAGGAAGAACGCGGCGAACAGCACAATGCCCATGTAGGCGGCGACCGCCACCAGGATCATGTTGAGCGTGCCCACGCGTCCGGCGAGCTTGCCGTAGATAATGGCGGACGGAAAGGCCACGAACTGCGTAACGAGCAGCGCCAGCACCAGCTGCGTCGAATCGATACCCAAGGCCGATCCGTAACTGGTGGCCATGGAAATGACCGTGTGCACACCGTCGATATAGAAGAAGAACGCGATCATGTAGACCAGCACGGTCTTGTTGTGGGCGATCTCGCGCATGGTGTGTCCGACCTCGGAGAACACACCGCCCACGATGTGGCCGATAGTGTCCTCGGGACCGCGCTCGCGACCGTACTTTTGCTTATAGGTGCGAATGAGCGGCAGGGTAAAGATGAGCCACCAGGCACCAGTGATGATAAACGACAGACGCGTTGCCAGCATGGTGGGGACGCCAAGAGCGGGGCCACCCATGATGAGCGCCAGGCAGATGACGAACGGCACGGTGGAACCGATATAGCCCCAGGCATAGCCCGAGCTGGACACGGCGTCCATGCGCTCGTCGGTGGTAATGTCGGGCAGCATGGCGTCGTAGAACGTCATAGAAGAGTTAAGGCCGATGGTGCACAGCACGTACACGGTCAAAAATGCCATGGCGGACATCGGGATAGCCTGCGCCAGGCAAAGCACCAGGCCCGTGAGGAAGAAGCCCAAGAAGAACTTGATCTTGTTGCCGGCGTAGTCGGCAAGCGCGCCCAGAATGGGCATGAGCATGGCGATGACCAGCGAGGCGATCGTCTGCGCATTGCCCCAAGCGACCACCAGGTCGGCCGAGGAAGCGCCGGTATTGATGGCGTTAAAGTAAATGGGCACCACCGAGGTATTGAGCAGCACAAGGGCCGAATTGCCCACATCATACATAACCCAGTTACGCTCGAGCTTGGTGTATTTCATGGACAGGGACCCTTCGTATTCGCCCGATATGCAGTTAGTTCATCGTACCCCAATTGTCCAGAACCGCCAGTAAGGATTCGGCAAAGGGGCACGCACGGGCCCTATTCCTCGCGGTCGAACTCCTCATCGGCATTGAGCACGCGACCGCTGTAGTTGACGTGGCCGGTCACGGCATCCATGTCACCGGTCTCGATAAAACGTGCGACCGTGCACTCGTAATCGACCAGCGCGCGATCAAAGACCTCGGGGAAACTCTCGTTCGAGACCTCGTCGGTAAAGGGATTCTTCCATGTCAGATGGCCCAGGTTACCGGTGCGCTCGGGCAGCTCCGTCGTCACGCGATGGGCAAGGCCGTCGAGCAGCGAGTAGTCGTGCACCAAGCCCTCAACCAGCGAGATCGCGCGCGTCTTTGCGGAGCCGGCCGGCTCAATCGCGCGGTAAAGTCGCTGCATATTGGCAACGGCAGCACCGTACTCCCCCGCCGGAATGTCAATGCCGTACACGCGTCCGGCAACATAGCTCATCAGCACGCCGGCCACGCGATTGATGCGATCGGTGGTGACGATCTCGCCCGCCGGCGGGTAATCGTCAACCGTAGCGCCATCGCGTTTAAGCTGCAGCATCAGCACATCCAGGTCACTCTCGATCACGGCATGGACCTGACTGCTCGAATCCTCAAGCTCTGGATCGGACTCCACGATGCCAAACTGCTGCTCATAGACAAAGGGATGGGCGTTGCGGTCGAGCACGTAATGAGACAGCAGGCCCAGCGCAAAGGCACGACCCAAGCTGGCGTCGCGCGGCAGCAGATGCGACACGCCGTCGCGCAGGCACGCGAACTGGCGAGACATGCGCGACCGATGCATGACCTGTGCCAGCAGCGTGCAGTCGGAAACACGCGGTGTCAGAATGTGAAAGAAAAACGGGTCGGGGCCTTGGTTGCCCAAGGTAAAGGCAATGCGCTCTTCATCGGACGTGATGACGCCCTGCGGAAGACGGTCGATGCTTTCCTCGCCAAACAGATGATGGGTGATAAGCGCGGGCATAATGATCCTTTCGATTTCATTCGATGCCACCCATTATGCCCACCGCGCGCCCATGCCAAACCTGCGATGGTAAACGACGACACGCAAGCCTCTTACGCAAGCCCCAGGTGCGACTTGACCTCGGCAGCGCGACGGCGGGACACGGGCACCGCCGAGCTCACGCGATCGAGCCTGAGCTCCATAAGACCCGTGGAACCGATCTCGACATTGTGCACGTCTTCCAAATTGACCAGATAGCTACGGTGGACACGGATAAAGCCCTCGGAGGCCAGGCGCCGCTCGAGCGAGGAAATCGACTCATTGATCAGGTACGTTCCCTCGGCGCAGATGGCGTTGCAAAAATCGGCGCGCGCCTCAAAGTAGCAGACGTCTGCGGCGGGAATGAACACCTTTTTGCCCCCGCGGTCCACCGTCAGACGCAAAGGCTGGCGCGGAGCGTGGATAACACGACGGGCGCCCAGGGCTGTCTCGATCTTGTCGAGTGCCTTTGACAGGCGTGCGTCCTCGACCGGCTTGACGACATAGTCGACCGCATCGAGGTTATACGCATCGGCGGCAAACTCGGCAAATGCCGTCACAAACACCACGATTGGCGGCGTCTTTAGGTTCTGCAGCGTCTCGGCAAGCTCAATTCCCGAGCGACCGGGCATGGTAATGTCTAAAAACAGCACGTCGGGCTTGTTCGACAGGATCGACTCCACGGCTTCGGTGACATTGCCCGCCTCGGCAATCTGGCCCACACGCGTATCCTTTTCCAACAGATAGCGTAGCTCAGCCCTAATGGGAGGCTCGTCATCAACCACCAAGATGTTCCAGCCTTCGGACATATGCGCTTCCCCTCTTTTTTCTCAATCCAACCACGTGCTACGCCGTTAGCGGCGCCGGCTCATGGTCGTTTAAGAACGTCCCCAATGACTAGATACGGGATGCATAGGAACAGAACGCGGCACCGATTCCGCAATCAAAAATCGTTGCCGTTCCAGCCGTTGCACGCCGGTGCGCGCAAGCCCGCCATCCAGCGCATCACCAGCAACGGCACCATCGCCGCAGCCGCTATGGTGCTTGCCGCCATCGTAGCCGTGATCGTGGCGAACACCGACGCCTACTTTGCCGTACGCGAATTTCTCGAGGCACCGCTCGCCGTGCAGGTGGGGCCCTTTATCGGCAGCATCTCGCTTGAAGGTTTTATCAACGACTTCCTGATGGCGATCTTCTTCCTCTCCGTGGGAATCGAGCTCAAATACGAGCTCACCGCCGGCGTTCTTACTAATCCACGTCACGCGCTCATGCCCATCCTTGCGGCATGCGGCGGTGTAGCCGTGCCCGCTTTGATCTACAGCGCCCTCAACGCGGGCGGCAACATCGGCGGCTGGGCCGTACCCATCGCAACCGACATCGCCTTTGCGCTGGGCATCATGTCACTTACGGGCGACAAAGTGGCGCCCGCCGCAAAGGTGTTCTTCTCCACACTGGCCATCGCCGACGACTTGCTCGGCATCATCGTTATCGCGCTCTTTTACGGGCAAACGCCCTCCATCCCTTGGCTGGCCGCAGCCGTCGGCGTTTGCGTGCTGCTGGGATTGCTCAATGTGCTGCAGGTATTCCATGCTCGCTATTATGTGATTCTCGGCATCCTACTGTGGTTTTGCATGCTCAACTCGGGCGTGCACGCCGCCCTCGCCGGCGTGATCTTGGCATTCTTCCTGCCCGCACGTTCCGACATTCGCCTCGACTCGGTCAAAGATTGGCTGAGCGACCGCGGCGATGAGCTCGACGACATCTACGATCCGCAGATGCATGTGCTGGGCCAGCACGAGTTCACGCACACCGCCAAGCGCGTGGAGAACATCATGCACCGCGTGACGCCACCGCTGCAGCGTGTGGAAACGACCATTGCCACGCCGGTCAACTTTATCATCCTGCCGCTCTTTGCCTTTGCAAATGCCCAGCTCAGGCTTGTTGGCGTTGATATGGCAAGCGTAGTGACCGACCCGGTGGCACTTGGCTGTTTCTTTGGTCTGGTCTTGGGAAAGCCCATCGGCATCATCGCCGTCACGGCACTGAGTGTGAAGGACGGCTTCTCGCTCCTGCCCGAGGGCGCTACGTGGGGGCAGATGCTCTGCGTGGGAGTCCTGGGCGGCGTGGGCTTTACCATGTGCATTTTGATCTCGGGCCTGTCGTTTAGTTCCGGCCCCGAGCAGCTGGCCGCCAAGTGCGCGGTTCTCGCCGCGAGTGTCACCGCTTCGCTGTTGGGCTTGGCGCTGCTCAATATCACTCATGCGGCGAAGGCACGCAAGGGCGAGCAGGCGGCCGCGGAGTAGGCGGCGCGCCCAAGCTGAGCTGCTGCCCTCGTTATTCGCCTGCCCGCAAGCCGTACTTTCGCACCACACGGTCGATGCGGCGTGTCCACGGGACATAGAGCGCAGCAAGAAATACGCAGGTAGCGGCGCTATGCGTAAGGTCAAACGGCACTGCCGCCGAGACACGCGCGATGGCGCCCGCCACCGTGAGCAGCTGTACAAAACCAATTACGTCATATGCGTTGATAATCACGCCGTACAGTAAACCCGAAGCGGCTCCATACGCGAGCAGCGCCGGCGTGCGAACCGATCCGCTCGCACGTCTAAAGGCCCCAGCGTGAGCGAGCAATCCGCCCACATAGCCAACCACACCCCAGGCATACATCTGCCATGGCGTCCACATGCCCTGGCCAAAAAAGAAGTTGCTGGTAAGAGCAGCCAACGCGCCTACCATAAAGCCCGAGCGCGCACCCAAGCATGCACCCGCGATAACGGCGATAGCCGA
Source organism: uncultured Collinsella sp. (assembly GCA_902492935.1). Lineage (GTDB taxonomy): Bacteria > Actinomycetota > Coriobacteriia > Coriobacteriales > Coriobacteriaceae > Collinsella. The sequence goes on from CABUNJ010000016.1 coordinate 51,384, forward strand.
GACGGGCTTGAAATCAGGGATGGGCCCAAACAGGATGCGTCCCGCCGCCAGGGCAGCCAGCACAAGCGTGGGCATGATCTGCCGCAGAGCCGGACGACTCGTCTCGTAACCTGCAAAGAACATGGCAAGCACGAGCACCACCATGGCGAGCATCAACAGGGCAGACTGGGCAATGCCCAGATACAGCATGATGCCCATGCACAGCGGCACGAGCAGAAGCACCGGCCCCTCTATGTAGCGCTATATGCGAGCAAACACGCTGGCTCCCCTTACGACCTTTCCCTATCGTTCGCGCCCCAATGTGGCACACGCGCAGCTCAGATTCATCGACGATGCACACCGATCATTAAACAGAAGAACGCGCGTGCGGTGGGAGCCAATCGCATGCGCGCAAAAAGGAGAGACGAATTATCACGAATGATTCGTTTTGACAGGCCGACCCTTCAGGCTATTCCGCCTCGAGCACTTCCTCGACCTGCGGGGCCTTTTCGCCCACAAGCACATGGGCGATCTTTGCCGCAATCGGATCGAACAGCAAGCCGCCGACCACAACAAAGGCCCAACCGCCGGTGGCGAGCTTTGCCCAACGGGAGAAATAGGTTGTTTCGCCCACAAGGCCAAAGCCGGTCTGGAATGCAATCTCAGCCAAACCGATAATCAAAAAGAGCAGCGTGGCGGCAAACACCGTACCGGCAATCTTTGCCGCGGGGCCGCCTGGCTTGAATCCAAAGAAATCAACCCAGCCCCCAACGGCCTTTCCAAACTGCGGTAGCGAACTCACCACCTCTGCGATGACGACGGCAAGCGCGAGCTGTCCCCAAAAACCGGTAGGGCTCGATAGATCAAGTGCCGCCTTGCCTTCGATAATCGGCAAAAAAGAGCACATCAGAAGCGGGTTCACCAGTGCGTTAACCACGCCGGCGACCCTCGTTTCTCGAGAATTCATATTCAGATTTCCTTTAGCTTTTCGTAGTTATGCAGCACGTGGAGAAACCGCGCCCCCTACTGGAAAGCCAGTTTTAGTTACTTTTCCGCAGAAGCGGCAGCGCCACGCGAACGTTCGTAAAACATGCCCATCAGTTCGCTGCGACGCGAAACAGAGAGCTTCCGATAGATGCTGTGAACGTGTGCTTTGACCGTTCCCAATGAGATAACCAGGTCGTTTGCTATCTGCTGGTTCCCCTGTCCCGCCAAAACACAAGACAGCACCTCTTGCTCACGCGGTGTGAGCTCATACAGCGCGCAAAAATCGGCGATATCATCGGCGCCCTGCTTTGCCGTGCGTTGCTCCGTCTCCAAACGATACAAGTTCAGACGATCGCGAACAAGCTGCTCGGTTCGGCGCATGTGGAATTCATCTTGATAATGGCGGGCGTAGATGATGCAGGAGATGGTAAGGCAGGCCCACAGGGCGTCTTCCATGATGTTGATCTTGCCCACATAAAACGGAACCGATCCAGAATGCATATACATAGCTGCGTAAATAAGGTCCTCGCCAATCGAGGCTGCATAGGCGCAAAGGCATAAAACAAAAAGCAATCGCAAAAGATGCAGCGCGCGGAGGTCGGCGCCTTCATCAACGGCAGAGCGCGCCAAGTTCATCAGTGCCCACGCGCAAAGCGAGATAATGACCAGAGGGTCGATAAAGAGGTAAGTCATATCGGACGCGATGCCAAGACAAACCGTACCCGCCAAGCACCGAATCAGGGCAAGCACCGGGAAGAGAAGGAACGGAATCGCTCGGGCGGAGCGCTTAAGCACATTGCACACCAGCAGATAAAAGAGAATCTCCTCCCCCATCTGGAAGAGCGTCTTCGCTATTCCAAAAAGAGTCAAATCGCCATGGGGGCCGAAGCTGCCTCCCGAAGAGAACGTCCCCGACACAAGGCACGATCCCATATCGGCCACTCCTTCGAGGGCCAGCAGGGCCATAAGCATAGAGAGGTACGCAAAGCGCTTGCTCTCCGTCACGCCCCTGGTCACACCGCAGAAAAAGGCGGCGCAGGCAAAGAGGCAAAGGAAAAACACGTTGTAAAGATAGATATAGAACCCCACGAGCTTGTCCTCCCCTTTTGCCGCAACGAGACGCATGACTCATGATAGCGCAACGGTACCCCGCGGATATTCGAACCGGCCGCAACCCGCAAGAGACGGGCGGCAAGGCTCGAGTAACCCTACCGCCCGCAATTTATTGCAGAATCCGATTGTTTGATTTACATCTCTTCGGCAGCCGCAGCGCGAGCAGCCTCGAGAACCTCTTCGGGAAGCTCGACGCCCTCGTCGGTGTTATAGCCGTACTTCGTAGCGCCCTTCTTAAGGAAGAAGATCGAGACCACAGCGGTAAGAGCCTCGGCCACCGTCAGAGCCAGCCATACGCCGTCGCCGCCCATAACCATGGGAAGCACCAGCAGCAGGACAATGGGGAGAACAAGCGAGCGCAGCGTGGAGATAACCAGCGGCATCATCGTATCGTTGAAAGCGGTGAGCATGTTCTGGATGCAGATGTTCACGCCAACGAGGCCTGCGCAGGAAGCGAAGAGGACCCACTTCTGAGCAGCAAGGGTGTACACGGGATCGCCGGGAACCTGACCGTAGACAAGCAGAATCGGCTTCATGAGGATGATGCCAAGGATGGCGATAACGATGATGAGGACAGCGCTCAGGCGACGATACTTCTGATACGTGCTGTGAATCTTCTTG
>CABUNJ010000017.1 GCA_902492935.1 uncultured Collinsella sp.
CTCCACCAGAAGTAACAGGCAGGTAGATATTCGTATCTACCTGCCTTTTTATTTCTAGTCCGCACCGCGGAGAATCGAACTCTGTGCAGGGCGCGAGCGTTAAACAAACGCGGAGCGTTTGTAGCGAGCGGGCGAGGACGCCGGCAGGCGGCCGAAGCCGGTGCGGGTTCGCGAAGCGAACACGCGGATTCTCCGCGCAAACTATCAGCTCAATATGGATGCGATGTTTATCGAATCTCAGCCGGCCATGCGCCGCATCAACGGATCCCCTCCCGCACCGCGGAGAATCGAACTCTGTGCAGGGCGCGGACGTAAAGAAAACGTCGCGGCAGCGCAGGGTGGGACGTGCTTTCCCAATGGCAGCTCAAGCGGAAAATACATCCCGGAATCCTCGTTCGGAATGGGATGCAGTTTCCAAATGAATGGCTAGCGGAAAGTTCATCCCGGAATCCGCGCTCAGAACGGGACGCGCTTTCCCAGCGGCGGTCCAAGCGGAAAGCGCATCCCGGAATCTCGCCTCAAACTGGGACACACTTTCCGCTTCACCTGCCGCCTCGAAAAACCCGTGCGCTCGCCATCCCAAAACTGGGTAGAAGAAGGCCAAAACGCAATCGCAGGAGGTCAATATGACTGCAGAAGATAAAGCAAAGAACGCCGGCAAGGTCGCGCTCGTTTTGGAGGGCGGCAGCTTCCGCGGGCAGTTTACTGCGGGCGTGCTCGACGTTCTCATGGAGGCCGGCGTCGAGATTCCGGCTGTCTACGGTGTATCGGCTGGCGCCCTCAACGGCGTGAACTACAAATCGCACCAGATCGGCCGTGCCAACCGCATCAACCTGGCTTTCTGTAACGACAACCGCTTCATGGGCGCCGCGTCGTTTGCGGCCACGGGCTCTATCGTCGGCTACGATTTTATCTTCAACGATGTCCAGGACCGCCTGGACCCCTTTGACAACGAGACGTTCGATGCGAGCCCCATCGAGATGTACGCCGTTGCGACGGACATGCTGTTCGGAACCGCCGCGTACCTGCCGGTCAAAAGCGCCGTACTTGACCTCGACGCTGTGCGCGCATCGACCTCGTTGCCGCTGGTGACACCGCCGGTCGAGATAGACGGGCACAAATACGTCGACGGCGGCGTGGCCGATTCGGTTCCTATCGAGCATGTGCTGGAGGAGGCGGGCTTCGACCGTGCGGTCGTCATCGTCACGCAGGACCGCTCGTACGAGAAAAAACCCTACGAGTTTATGCCCGCCGCGCGCGCCCGCTATGCCGACTACCCCTATCTGCTCGAGGCTATCGAGACGCGCCACGACCGTTACAACATTCAGCGCATGCACCTGTGGAAGTATGAGCGCGAGGGCCGTGCGTTGGTCGTCGCTCCGCAAAAGCCGGTCGAGGTCGGCCATGTTGAGCACGATCCGGCAAAGCTTTTGGACCTGTATATCCAGGGCCGTCAGGAGGCAAAGCGCCTGCTCGCGGAAATCCAAGAGTTCGTTGAGCGCTAGCGACGGCGAACCCTCAAAAAATGACAACAGCTAAAGAGCTGGAAAATCACGGCTCGTGGATGACATGTGCAGAAACTCTGGTCGGAGCCAAAATACCTGTTGACTCGTACGGCGAGCGGGGTAATATGGACGGGTTACTTGCAGAGCCCCGTGAATCTCTGTAACAACACGTACTGTACATGGAGGAGTCTAAGTGATTTCGAAATCGACTCACTACGCCAAGCAGGGCGAGGTCCAGCGCAACTGGGTTCTCGTCGACGCCGATGGTGCTGTCCTGGGCCGTCTTGCCACCCAGATCGCAATGATCCTGCGCGGTAAGAACAAGCCCCAGTTCACGCCCAACAGCGACTGCGGCGACTTCGTTGTCGTCATCAACGCCGATAAGGTCCAGCTTACCGGTAACAAGGCCGACACGAAGACCTATTATCGCCACAGCGGCTACAACGGCGGCCTCAAGGCTGAGAGCTTCCGCCAGGCTATGGAGAAGCACCCGGAGAAGGTCATCGAGCGCGCCGTTCGCGGTATGCTGCCCAAGACCACCCTCGGCCGTGCCCAGATGACCAAGCTTAAGGTCTACGCTGGTGCCGAGCATCCGCATGCTGCCCAGAATCCCACGAAGATTGAGCTGGAGGCTTAAAGATGGCTGAGAACACCGTTGTCTACCAGGGTACCGGCCGTCGTAAGAACGCCGTCGCCCGCGTCCGTCTCGTCCCCGGCACCGGCAAGGTGACCATCAACAAGCGTGACGCCGAGCAGTATTTCGGCCGTCATCAGCTCGTTGAGAACGCCCTTGCTCCCTTCAAGGTGACCGACACCGCCGGTCAGTTCGACGTTATCGCTCTGTGCGATGGCGGCGGCATCTCCGGTCAGTCCGGCGCTCTGCGCCTGGGCATCGCTCGCGCTCTTCTGAACGCTGGCGACTACCGTGCTGACCTCAAGAAGGCCGGTTTCCTTACGCGCGATGCTCGCGTGGTCGAGCGCAAGAAGTACGGCCTCAAGAAGGCCCGCCGCGCTCCCCAGTTCTCCAAGCGCTAAGGTTTTATCTCCTTTCGAGATACAATGTACAAGCGGGGCCTGCCGATTCCTCGGCGGGTCCCGCTTTTCTTTTTCGACTAGGGCAGGCGGTTGTATATCGCCTGCTAGGGAAGGAGCGATCCTATGCCCCAGAACATCTTCGGTACCGATGGCGTCCGTGGCGTCGCCAACGCCGATCTTTCGTGCGACCTCGCATTTCGCCTGGGCCGCGCGGCGACCAAGTTTCTTGGTCCGGACATCTGCATCGGCCGTGACACGCGCCTTTCGGGCACCATGCTCGAGAGCGCTCTGACTGCCGGCATTATGGCCGAGGGCGGCCGTCCGCATTGCTGCGGCGTTATCCCCACGCCCGCCGTGGCGCTGCTCACTGTTCAAAACGAGCTCGATGGCGGCATCGTCATCTCTGCTTCGCACAATCCGCCGGAGTTCAACGGCATCAAGTTCTTTAGCCGCAAGGGCATGAAGCTTCCCGATGCTGTCGAGGAAGAGATCAGCGCCTGGGTCATGTCCGAGGAAGCCATGGCTGCCGACACGCTGCCGACCGGTGCCGGCGTGGGCCACATCATCAAGATGAAGGACGCTCGCAAGGCATATGTCGATCATGCCATCGATACGCTTGATGGCCTGAGGCTCGATGGCCTGGTCGTTGCCGTCGACTGCGGTCATGGCGCTTCTTGCCAGACTACGCCCGCCGCGCTGCAGCGCCTGGGTGCCACGGTCCATGCCATCAACACCGATTACTGCGGCACCGACATTAACGTTGAGTGCGGCTCAACTCACCTCGAGCCCCTGCGCGAGCTCGTGCTGCGCACCCACGCCGATATCGGCCTGGCTCACGACGGCGACGCCGACCGTGTGCTGTTCGTGGACAGCGAGGGCAATGAGATCGACGGTGACTACATCCTGGCTATCTGCGGTTCTGACCTCGCCGCTCGCGGCAAGCTCGCCAACTCTGAGATCGTCTCGACCGTCATGTGCAACCTGGGCTTCTCCATCGCTATGAAGGAGCAGGGCTTCGAGATGGTTCAGACCGCCGTGGGCGACCGCTACGTTCTGGAGCGTATGCTCGCGGACGGCGCCGTCATCGGCGGCGAGCAGTCCGGCCACATCATCTTCCTGGAGCACAACACCACCGGTGACGGCCTGGTGACGGCCCTGCAGCTTCTGGCCGTGCTCAAGCGCACCGGTCGCACCCTCACCGACCTTGCCGGCATCATGAAGAAGTACCCGCAGGTGCTCGTCAACGTGCATTCCGACAACAAGGCTGGTCTGGACGATTGCCAGCCCATCTGGGATGCCGTCGCTGCTGCCGAGAAGGAGCTTGACGGCCGCGGCCGCATTCTGGTGCGCCCGAGCGGTACCGAGCCGCTGGTCCGCGTGATGGCCGAGGCCGAGACGCACGAGCTGACCCAGCGCGTTGTCGACGACATCGTCGAGGTTGTCAAGCGCGAACTTCCCTAATGGTCAAAAACCGTTGCCAAGTGGTAAACTGTCAAGGTTGTTTTGATTAATTGGTATGTCCGAGGGGGAGCATGTTCACTAAAGTCCTAAGGTCTTTTGGTATGCGTGGTCGAGTCCTTACGCTGGATGCTCCCATCTCGGGCGACGTCATTCCGCTTTCCGAGGTAAACGACCAGACGTTTGCCACCGGCCTTTTGGGCCAGGGCGTGGCGATTCAGCCCACCGGAACGCGTGTGATTGCACCGGCTGATGCCAAGGTCGAGGCCATTTTTCCCACGGGACACGCCGTAGCGCTTAACACGGTCGATGGCTTGGACGTGCTCATCCACGTTGGTTTGGACACTGTTCAGCTCGAGGGCAAGCACTTTACCGTACATGCGCAAGTGGGTGACATCGTCCATAAGGGCGATGTACTCATTGAGTTCGATCGCGAGGCAATTGCTGCCGAGGGCTACGATGTGACGGTTCCCATCTTGGTGTGCAACTCCGTTGAGTTCTCGAGCATCAAGGGCTCCGTTGGCGTGCATGTCGAAGAGATGGACCAGCTCATCGTTGCTCGCGAGCGCTAGCAAGTGCACGTGGCCATTAGCCTACAATTCAAACACGTTTACGGAGGGCGCCCTTGAAAGAGGGCGCCCTCCGTGGCAAGATGGGAAACGTCCGAGGCTAAACAGCTTTGGGTCACCGTGGACGGGCAGGGGCCTCGACGCGGCTAGACACGAGACACATACATTACGCGACCTCGCCCTGGTGGCCGCACACGTTGGTTGCGGCCGACGCGGGCCGCGGGCAAGTGCTTGTAAGGGAGCCTTGCCTCTCTTGTACGAGAAAGGACGCGTAATGAAGATCATTAAAGCTAAAGACTACGAGGATATGAGCCGCAAGGCCGCTAATATTATCTCGGCGCAGGTTATCCTCAAGCCCGACTGTGTGCTGGGCCTTGCCACCGGCTCCACCCCGATCGGTGCCTACAAGCAGCTCGCTGCTTGGTACAAGAAGGGCGACGTCGACTTTGCCGAGGTCAGCACCTACAACCTGGACGAGTATCGCGGCCTTTCGCACGACGATCCCCAGAGCTATCACTACTTCATGCGTGAGAACTTCTTCGATCACATCAACATCGACCTGAACAACACGCATGTGCCCGACGGTTCCAACCCCGACGCTGCCGCTGCCTGCTCTGAGTACGACAAGATCGTCGCCGAGGCCGGTTACCCGGATCTGCAGCTGCTCGGCATTGGCAACAACGGCCACATCGGCTTCAACGAGCCCGATGACCACTTCTCCAAGGGCACGCACTGCGTCGACCTCACCGAGAGCACCATTCAGGCTAACAGCCGCCTGTTCGACAGCATTGACGATGTTCCCCGTCAGGCCTACACCATGGGTACCCAGACCATCATGTATGCCCGCATGATCCTGGTCGTCGCTAATGGCGAGGCCAAGGCTCAGGCCGTGCATGACATGTGCTATGGCCCGGTTACGCCCGAGTGCCCGGCTTCGATCCTGCAGCTGCACACCAACTGCGTTGTCGTTGCCGACGAGGCCGCCCTTTCGCTCTGCGAGTAGCGCGAATCCTGCAGCTCGACATAGCCTTGCCTAAGGCCTCCGCTTTGCGGGGGCCTTTTTGCATCCCTTTTTGCCCACTTGACCAAAATCTTGCCGCAAGCTTGACGAATGCCGGATATCCAACAGCTTGATTCATTCTATACCAGATTTTATGCAATAATGCCACTAGAAGGTCGTAGACGGTAGCGGGTGCTAGGCGAGTTGAATGACATGGCTGAACCTTGTTCATCTGCGTTACACTGTCGCTTAGATGGGACAAGCTGACAAGCTCATTTACCTGCTTAAAGACCGATTAGTCGGGGGATTAATAACAATCGGCTCTCGCTGTACAAAAACTTGCCGCTTGCGTACCAAAAGACAACCTAAAACACAAGGTCGCTCTATTCATAGCGCGGCTTGTATGGTCTTGCGGCTACAGTGTCCATACGGTCGAGTTGAGGAGCGGGCATGGTAAACGATTTGAGCAGTATAGACGAGCTCGAGCTGATGCCGCTGGGCGGAGGCTATATGGTGCGACGCGAACGCTTGATGAATGAGCTTATCGCCAAGGGCCGAAAGGCCGGCATCGTGGTTCTTTATGCGCCCGACGGGTTTGGGAAGACCTCGGTGCTACTGCAGTACACCCATGAGGTTAAATGCGACCCGACGCGAGGCCCCGTGCGGATTATCGAGGCCGATCGTGCCACTGGGCGCGAGGTGTTTATGCAGCTCGAGGTGGTTACCGAAGAACTCAAAGACAAACCGCACTCCCTTATCGCGATTGATAATGTGCCAAACCTCGATCAGCACGATACCGAAGACCTCATCGACAGGATTCGCGGCCTGCGCGCTATGGGGATAGGGGTCTTTATCTCCTGCCATCCTTCAAATCGTCAGCTGATTCATGGGCTGGGCGATTCGGTTAAGATCAATGCGCAGATGCTCAAGGTGCATGCCTATGAGTATTCGGCGTGGGCATCGGCGTTTTCGATCAGCACATCGCTCGACTTTTATCAGCTCACGCAGGGCGTGCCCGAGCTCGTTTCGGCATTGCAGACGGGTCTGTATGGCCAAGGCGACGTAGCCGGCCTGCTCGAAAACGAGATTGTCAACGTATATGGCGCGGCACTTGTCGATCTGGCTTCGCTCGACAATAATGCGCTGTTTTGCGTGGCATGTCTCATGGTTTTGATGGGCGAGGGCAATATCGCAGAACTCGAGGCCTGTGGGGTGAGGCTGTCGATGGTCGACCAGTCCTACTTTGTACGCGACTACCCGATCTTTGGTTTGGACCCCGTCGAGCGGAGTTTTACGTGTCTGGGCACGGAGGATAACGGACGCTTGCGCTTGCGTAAGTTGGTGGCCGAGGTTCGCCCCGAACTTGTTCCGAGGGCGGCCCGAATTTTGCTTAAGGCGGGTAGATGCGATGCGGCGATGGGCCTGGCGGACGCCTTTTTGGACCGTGAGGCGGTTCTTGAACTTGCTGGGCAGTATGGGGTCGACCTTGCTCTGACGGGGCACGGGGCCGATATCTGCCGAGCAGCGCTGGGCACGATCGATGTCGACGATCCGGCTCCAGAGCCAACGCCCGCCGAGGCGCTCGGCGTATATCTGGCAGCGGTCAGCGTGTCCAATACAAAGCTCGCTCGCTATATGGCATCGGTCATCGAGCGCGGGGGCGAACGGGCGGCCTGCGAAATAGACCCTGTTTCATGGAGGGTGGCCCAGACACTGACGGCTGTTTGCTATGGGGACAACGGGCTTGGGCTTCCTACGAACCTGGCCGTGCCAGAAATAGAGACGTCCCACACCGCACTCGACATGCTGTCCGCGCATATCGAGGTCAAGCGCTGCCTGACCGAGCGGGGAGAGGACGGCGGCGTTCTACAGCAGCTCAAAACGAGCAAGGCCTACGACTGCGAGCTCGATATCGCGGGGATTGTTATACGGGCCGATAGCATGCTGGTGGAGCTCTTTGACGGGTCGTTTGCGGGAACCGACGAGCGCGACGACGAGATGACGGTGGTGCGGGAGGCGCTCGACGTACGTGGGCTTAAGGCGATGGCTATCTGGGTGCGCATGGTGTTGGCGGCACGGCGGCTCCTTTCCGGCTTGCCGGTAACCGACGATGCGGCGTTCAACGAGCTCGATCGTTTTGCCGTCCGCATGCGCGACAATCAGATTCAGCTGTTTGGCCTGTTGCTAGAAGGCTGGCAGTCGCTGGCAGAGGGACGGCCGGTTAATGCGAAGTTCCGTGCGGTCCAAGTGCTCAAACTTGCCGAGGAGTCGATTGCGTACATGCGCGATAACGCATTGCTGCTGGAGCGCGCAGCGTATCTGCGTAACACCTCGATGGTTTCGGTGCGCGAGGAAGCGGAGTTGCTCGATATAAGCCAGACGCAGGTTGGTGGAGCGGAGGCCTGGATGGTTGCGCTGCATTTGGCCTGTGCGGGGCGAGATAGCGACCTTGCGGCCTGGATGTCCATGAATCGTGCGGGGATTCTAGAACCATCGTATCGGCTCTTTGCGCGCCTTGCCATGCATTGTCTGGGCGAGCCGGCGGGCAGGATACGCAAGAAGCTTCCCGTGCGCGAGCTGTCGCGGTACTCGCTGCGCGACGATTTGGAAAGAGAGGGCGAGCGCCTGTTCCAGGCCGGCGAGGTTGAAGCCGTTGATACCATCGACCATATCGAGATTCGCATGTTTGGTGCGTTTCGCGCCGAGCGCGACGGGTTTCCCATCACGGACAAAATGTGGCGCCGCAAGAAGGCGGCGACACTTGCCGAGCGGCTTGCGCTGGGCATGGATGCGCTCGTCGATCGTGAGACGCTGGCCATGGAGCTGTGGCCCCATGCCGAGTTCAATAGCGCCCGCAACAACCTGTACTCGACGATATCGCGCTTGCGGTCGGCTTTGGGACCGACGCCGGATGGCAAGTCGTGTGTGCTCATCCAAAATGAATGCATTGGGCTCAACGGTGACTACGTCAAGACCGATGTACGGCTGTTTGACCAGATAAGCCGCGAGGTTTTGGGAAATCGCACGGGTGCGCGCGGGCCCCATTTAGTTGAGCTGTGCCTTAAGATTGAGCAGCTTTATGCCGGACCGCTGTATGTTCCCAATGGCTGTAATCCCACCTACTTTTTGCGCATGCGACGCATTATGCAGTCAAAGTACATCGATTGTATGATTAAGGGAGCAAATGCCGCTCTAGAAGAAAACGATCTGCAGTCGGCGATTTGGCTGGCGGAGTCGGGGCTTCGGCAGGAAACGGCGCGTGAAGATATGGTGCGCTGCGCCATGCGCGTCTACAGTGCGGCGGGGCGGCGGCGCGATATCGTCGAGCTGTACAGCGGGCATATGCACCATCTGAGGGAACAGGTCAATGGCGTGCCCGAGCCCGAGACGCGGCGTCTATACGAGCGCTTGGTGGAGGGTCGGCTCAACCGCGTGCTGGTCGAGCGATAAAAAACGGGTGCCCGAAGTACTCGGGCACCCGTAAGCTTGCTATGTGTTGGCTCGCCGGATCATTGTCTCTTAGACGAGCTTGATCTTCTCGATGTCCTTGCGCGAGGACTCGCGATACAGCGAGAACTTGCGGCCGATGACCTGGACGACCTCGGCGTGGCAACGCTCAGCGAGCTCTTCGGCGGCCTCGCGGGCGGAAAGACTGGAGCCATCGAGCACGGAGCACTTAACGAGCTCGTGCTTCTCCAGGTAGGCGACCGTCTGCTCGACGGTGCCCTCGTTGACGTCGGACTTGCCGATGATGATGGCGGGGTTGAGGTGATGGGCCATGCTGCGAAGCTGCTTGACCTGTGCTCCTGTCAGTGCCATGGGTTCTCGCTTTCTATGTATGGGGCGCCCCGCGACGGGGCCTTAATCTACGTGAGCCGTCCCACGATAGCGCAGGAACGGCGCTGTGTGGAGCGCGTTTGCCCAGTTCAAAAAGAATGCGGATGCCGAGTGAGTGGGCGGTGCGGGCTGCGAACAGGCTATGAGCTGGGCGCAGAGACCGGCTCCCATGCAATAAACGCCCAACGAACCTTGCGGACATGATCGAGCATATAGCGCCCCTGCGGCACGCCCTTGGAGCCCGGCTCACCGGCATGGGGGTTCTCAATCATGTGTTGAGCGATGTAGTCGCGCAGGCGGTCGATTTTATCCTCGTTGCCGTGTTCGAGCATACGGGAGAAGTCCGTCACGCCTGCCTCGAGGCTATCGAAGGTATCGCGACGAGGTGATTCAAAGTACGTGACCTGCGGCAACGCACCCATCTGAATGAGAATGTTAAAGGCATACACAAAGCCATTGCTGCAGGTAACGGAGGCGCCGATAGCGTTCATCAAGTGCAGATCATAGCGCGGGCTGGAGTTGGCAACCATCGTGACAGCACAACGCCGACGAGCCGTTCGATCAAGCTTGGCAAGTGCCCCCTTCAGGTCGTTCGTAGTAACCGAGCGACTCGCAAAGGCAACATCAACAGCCTTGGCAACCGGCCCGACCTGATCCCAATCATTATCCCAGGCGAGCTCAAGCGGCGTAATCAGGTCCTCGAGCCCATAGTACTCAATGCCAGCATCAAGGGTACCCAACATGGCAGGAGAGAAGTCGGCAGCAATAACGGAATGCCCAGCCAGAGCAAGCGGAATAGCAATCGACCCAGCCCCACACCCCATATCGAGCACCGACTCGTCGGACTCAAGCGCCAACAGCTTTATAAAATCCCGAGCATAAGGGGCAGTCTCCAACGGCCGAAAATGCCGAGCCCTTTTATCCCACTCAAAAGAATCATCAGCCCGCCGCCGAGCAGCTTGCAAGCGCATCCATTCGCCATTCCAATCCGCAGAAAGCAGCTCAGAACGAATCAAATCATCAGCCACGGGCCATCTCCCTCACAACAAAAAAGCGACTCCTCCCAAAAGAAGAGCCGCAACCAGCATATATCAGAAAGAACCGATCCAACGCCAAACCGCCCTCACAACCAAGGCGGGCAGGAGCGAAGCGACTGCCATACGGGATAGAACCCAACTGGGGTCCCGTTGTGCGGGAGCCCCGGGGAGGGCAAATATATAAGGTCGATCGCGAGTTCCGCACGAGCCGGAGAGCACTTAATGTGCTCTCCGTGCGAGTCAGGACTGTCCGAGCAGGCGACCTTATATATTTGCCCTCCCCGGGGCTCCTCGCCCGAACCCCTCAGCTAGTTCTTCAGCGAGTTCAGCGGTGCCGGGAATCGACCACCACGGTGGGCAAGCACGGTGCCGGCGTTGGGGTTCACCGGCATGATGGGCGCACGGCCGAACAGGCCACCGTACTCGACGCAGTCGCCCACGCCCTTGCCGATGGCAGGGATCACGCGCACGGCCGTGGTCTTGTTGTTGATGACGCCGATGGCCATCTCGTCGGCGATGATGCCGGCGATGGTCTCGACCGGGGTGTCGCCGGGGATGGCAATCATGTCCAGGCCGACGGAGCACACGCAGGTCATGGCCTCGAGCTTCTCGAGCGAAAGCGCACCGGCCTCGACGGCGGCGATCATGCCGGCGTCCTCGGACACGGGGATGAAGGCGCCCGAGAGACCGCCGACGCTGGAGCTAGCCATGACGCCGCCTTTCTTGACGGCATCGTTGAGCATGGCGAGCGCGCAGGTCGTGCCCGGGCCACCGCAGGTGCCCACGCCGATGATCTCGAGGATGCGTGCGACAGAGTCGCCGATGGCGGGCGTGGGAGCCAGCGACAGGTCGACAATGCCCTTCTCGACACCCAGGCGATGGGCGGCCTCGCGGCTCATGAGCTCGCCAGCGCGGGTGATCTTAAAGGCGGTCTGCTTGATCTTCTCGGCGACCTCCATCATCGATGCGGAATCGGGCAGCGTCTCCAGGGCTGCGGCCATAACGCCGGGGCCCGAGACGCCTACGTTGATGACGGCGTCGGCCTCGCCACCGCCGTGGACGGCGCCCGCCATAAACGGGGAGTCCTCGACCATGTTGGCAAAGCAGACAAACTTGGAAGCGCCGACGGAATCCTGGTCGGCCGTGAGTTTGGCGGCATCGATGATGGTCTGGGCGGCCATGAGCACGGCGTCCATGTTGATGCCGGCACGCAGGCTGGCGACGTTGACGCTGGAGCAGACGCGGCTGGTGGTGGCGAGCGCCTGGGGGATGGACTGGATGACGCGGCGGTCGGCGTCGCCGATGCCCTTCTGGACGAGTGCGGAGAAGCCGCCCAGGTAATCGATGCCGAGCGTCTCGGCCGCGCGGTCGAGGGCATGCGCGATAGGGGTGAGATCCTCATCCTTGCAGCACGCGGCGATCTGCGCCACCGGGGTGACGGAAACGCGCTTGTTGACGATGGGGATACCGTACTCGCGCTCGAGGTTCTCGGCGGTCTCGACCAGATGCTCAGCCGTGTGCGTCACGTGGTCGTAGATCTTCGTGCACATGCGGTCGAGGTTCTCGTCACCGCAACCCATGAGCGAAACACCCATGGTGATGGTCCTGATGTCGAGGTTCTGCTCCTCAACCATGCCGCGGGTTTCCGCGATTTCTGCGGGCGTGATCGCCATCCTTGCGCTCCTATCTGCCAAAACGAGCATAGTCTTATCTATTCTAACGTGCCGCACGTGCCAAGTGGCGCGTGCGGCACGTTTTGGTGCTCGGTTGTTTCCGTTGTGTTACTGCCCAAAGACCTCTTCGGCGATACGAGCGCTTTCGGCGGCGTCTTTGGCGTAGTAGTCCGCGCCGATCTGCTTGGCGTATTCGGGGGTGAGTACGGCGCCGCCTACGATGACCTTGACGCCCGGCACTTCGGCATGAAGCAGCTTGATGGTCTCCTCCATGGCGACGACCGTGGTAGTCATAAGTGCCGAGAGGCCGACGAGTTTGATGTCGCGCTCCCGTACGGTCCTGAGCACCTCCTGCGGGTCGACGTCGCGACCCAGATCAAAGACGGTGTAGCCGTAGTTATCGAGCAGCATCTTGACGATGTTCTTACCGATGTCGTGGATGTCGCCCTTGACGGTGGCCACGCAGATTTTGCCCTTGTCGGCAATCTCGCCGGCAGGCATCAGGCGCTTGATGGTGTCAAAACCCACGCGTGCTGCCTCAGCCGAGGCCATAAGCTGCGGCAAGAAGAACTTGCCCTGGTCAAAGAGGACGCCAACCTCGTCGAGAGCGGGGATAAAGTGATTGTTGATGAGGTCCATGGCGTCGTGGTCTGCCAGCAGACGCTCGGTTTCGGCAGCGATCTCGCCTTTGCGGCCCGAGACGACCATGCGGCGAATCGGGTCGTCGTTGTCGTCGGTGCCGGCGGTGCCCGCGGCAGGCGCGGCATCACTCGATGCGGCCTGAGCTGCTGCCGGGTTTGCGGCGATCTTATACGGATCGGTCCAGCCGGCGTAGCGCTCGATGTATCCGGTCGAGCCCTCGTCTTCAACGCTCAAGACGCGATAGCTGTAGACGGTATCCATAAAGCGCTTGGAGCCCGGGTTCATGATAGGAGCGTCCAGGCCTGCGCCGAAGGCGGCAGCCAAAAAGACCGAGCCCAGCAGCGGGCGGGCGGGCAGACCAAAGCTGATGTTCGACACGCCGAGCGCGCATTTGACGCCCAGGCGTTCCTTACACAGGGACATGGCGCGCAGGATCTGCTCGGCTTGGCGTTGATTGGTCGAGGCGGTCATGACCAGGCAGTCGATGAGGATGCGGTCCGGTCCGATGCCGTAGCGGGCGGCCTCGGCCACGATGCGCTCGGCGATGGCGAAGCGAGCCTCGGCGGTATCGGGGATGCCGCCTTCGTCGAGCGTAAGGCCGACAACGTTGGTGCCGTAGTGGGCGACCAGCGGAAAGATCTCATCCATGATCTGCTGCTTGCCATTGACCGAGTTGATGATGGGCTTGCCGGCGTAGCGGCGCACGGCGGCCTCGACGGCCGCTGGGTCAGTGGAGTCGATCTGCAGTGGCAGGAGCGTGGAACCCTGGAGCTGCTCGGTCGCCTGTTGAATGATCTTGACCTCGTCGATCTCGGGCAGGCCCACGTTGACGTCCAGGATGTCGGCGCCCTGTTCTTGCTGGCTGATGCCCTGGCTCACGACGTAGTCCAGGTCGCCGTCGCGCAGGGCCTGCTGCAGGCGCTTTTTGCCGGTGGGATTTATGCGCTCGCCGATGACGGCGATCTTGTGGCCGTCGCAGGGAAGGTCCACGACCGTTTGGGCGCTCGTGACCGACATGCTGGGCTTGCGGCGGCGCGGGCTGGGCGTGTGGTTGTCGATAAGCGTGCGCAGCGCTGCCATGTGCGCCGGCGTGGTGCCGCAGCAACCGCCCACGACGCTTACGCCGTCGGCGATCATGCCGGCGACGGCCTTGGCGTATTCGGGGGCCTGGATGTCAAAGACGGTGTTACCGTCGTCGTCCACGTGGGGCAGACCCGCATTGGCCTGCACCATAACGGGCTTGTCGGTAACGGTGAGCATACGTGCGGCGAGCCCTCGGAGCTCGGCCGGTCCCTGGCTGCAGTTGATGCCCAAAACGTCGGCGCCGATGGCGTCGAGCGTGATGGCGGCGACCTCGGGACTCGTGCCCAGGAAGGTGCGACCGTCCTCCTCAAAGGTCATGGTGGCAAAGACGGGCAGGTCGGAGTTCTCGCGGCAGGCGAGGACGGCCGCCTTGATCTCGGCAAGGTCGGTCATGGTTTCGATAATAAAGAGGTCCACACCCGCGGCGACGCCGGCGCGCGCTTCCTCGGCAAAGAGGTCGTAAGCCTCGTCAAAGCTGAGGGTGCCTAAGGGACGAAGCAACGCGCCGATGGGGCCGATGTCACCGGCGACGTAGCGGGCGCCGGCCTCGCGGGCACAGGCGACGGCCGCGGCAAAGACATCTGCCACGGTGGCGGCGCCGTCGAGCTTGTGGGCGTTGGCGCCAAAGGTGTTGGCGGTGATCACGTCGCAGCCAGCCTCGACGTACTGGCGCTGAATGTCGGTAATGACCTGGGGCTCCTCAAAGTTGAGCAGCTCGGGCAGGGCGCCCGCCTTCATGCCAGCGGCCTGCAACATGGTGCCCATGCCGCCGTCGAACAGCAGGTGTCCCGTGCCCTCGATGGCCGCATGCAGGCGATCGTCCTTAATGCGCAGATCGTCGATCGTGCGCGTCTTGTATGCGGCGCCGTTGCAGCGTGCGGCATCAACGGGTGCCGCCAATGCAGTGCCGTCAGAATCATGAGTGATAAGCGGAGTAAACATCGAGGGCTCCTAATGGCTGGAATAGCAGGTGGTGTGGGCGGCGCGGAAGCGGCAGTGCTCGCGCATGCGGCAGATATTGCAGGTGGGGCGGGTCTGGGCGTCGTGGACCTTGCCGTCGAACAGGCCGATCACCGCGGTCACGCTTTTGGTGGGCATAAGCAGGCTGGTGGGCGTGACGGTAAGCCCGATGAGCCGCGTGGCGTTGAGCGCAGCTACGATCGAGCGCTGGGCCGAGAGCGGGCAGTCGCCGTAGCCGGGACTAAAGCGCCAGTTGCCGGCGAGCCCGTGTGTGGCGGCGTCCGTCTTGACCTGCTGGTCCATTTGCTCAACGGCGGCTTCCACGTAAGCGGAGCACGCGGCGTCGAGCACGGCGCCCTCCAGGGGATGTTGGGCTCCCGTGGTGCGCAGGCGACGCTCGGCGTCCATGCCGAGGGTGCATGCCATGAGCGCGGCAAAGCGGGCATCTTTGAGATGTCGATAGATATCGCGACCTCGCAGCTCAACGTTGGTGCCGACCAAGCGAATGCAAGGCTCACTTTGTTCGTCCACGCCCGTGGCATCGACGGCAAATACGCGGCGCACGCCACGGGGCTCAATGTCAAGTTCCAGACGCTCGACCACAAGCTCAATACGCTGCGACAGCTCGGGCTCAATCTGCTGGCCGCCGTAACCCAGATAGCGCAACATTTCGGCACGGTCGACGCGGGGATGGTGGGCAGCATCGATACGATAAAGCGCCGGCGACGCAAGGTCGGCCGGCACTTCGACAGCGGTTGTATCGATGTGCGGTTTTTCCATTACCCCAGGCGCTCCATAATGGTTGCGGCGATTGCAGGACGATTCATAGTGTACAGGTGCAGACCGTCGGCGCCGTGCTCCTTGAGGTCGCAAAGCTGACGGGCGGCATAATCTACACCGGCTGCCTGCAGGCTCTCGGGGTCGTTCTCGTACTTGGCGAGAATCTTGATGACGGGGGAGGGCAGCGACGCGCCGCACATAAAGACCATGCGACTGATCTGTGACTTGCCCATAAACGGCATGATGCCCGCGGTAATGGGCACGGTGATACCGGCCTTGTCGGCAAGCTCGCGAAAACGGTAGAAGCACTCGTTATCAAAAAAGAGCTGCGTCACAAAGAAGCTCGCGCCGGCGTCCTGTTTTTGCTTGAGGTATTCGACCGAAGCGTTGAGGTCCTCACAGGCAATGTGGCCCTCGGGGTAGGCTGCGGCGCCCACACAAAAGCCGGCGTCGACGAGCTCGGGGATGAGGTCGCGGGCGTAGGCATAGTCCGAGGCGGGCTTGTCGTCCTCGGTCGCGCCAGCGGGAAGATCACCACGCAGGGCCAGGATGTTTTCCACGCCGGCGGTGCGATACTCGTCGATCTTGGCGGCGATATCGGCGTGCGAGCGGCCCACGCAGGTGAGGTGCGCCACCGAGGGCGTATCGAATTCGCTCGTAATCATATGCGCGATGGGGGCGGTGGTGGCACCGTTGCCCGAGCCGCCGGCCGAGCAGGTGACCGAGACAAAGCTCGGCGAAAGCTTGCACAGATTGCCTGCCACTTCGCGAGCCGTATCGAGGGTAAGCTCGCCCTTGGGCGGGAACATCTCAAACGAAACGGGTGCGGTGCCCTGGGATGCTGCCTGCTTAAAAACCTCGTCGACGCGCATATCGTGCTCCTCTAGATACGTAATAGTGTGATGTGTTGTAAGGATTCTACAGCACCACTGTGTCACGGTGGAGTTCCACTCGCTATTTGAGGATACCAATCAAAGATGCCTTGCTATCGGCATTCCCTATAACAGGGCGGTCAATCTAGGATGGGGCTATAAAGACCGGTATCCGATGTGAAATACCAGTTAATAGAGCCCCATCCCAAATTGACTACCCTTAAATCATGGGGAAAGGTCTGCAATTTATACAGTTGATTGGCTGTTGAGGGTGGCAACGCCGCTGCGATGCGGTAACCTCATTGATTGGTTTCGCGACAGCAACATAACGGTAATGTTGCGGAAACACGGCGAGTCTAAGCTATGACTCGTTCGTTAGTAATCAACACCGCTTCTCACGCGGTGCCGATACGAAGGGAGTTCCGTATGGCCGAACTTACTGACCGCTTCGGGACCATGGTGTTCTCGGAGGAAGTCATGAAGGACTACCTCCCCAAGGACATTTGGAAGCGCCTTGCTGCAACCCTCGAGGACGGTGAGCCGCTCGACCTGGATGTGGCCAACGCTGTTGCCCACGCTATGAAGGTCTGGGCCATCTCCAAGGGCGCTACACACTACGCGCACTGGTTCCAGCCGCTTTCGGGCATTACTTCCGAGAAGCACGACAGCTTCCTCGAGCCCAACCACGACGGCACCGCCATCACCAAGTTTACGGGCAAGAACCTCATCCAGGGTGAGCCCGATGCCTCGAGCTTCCCCAACGGCGGCCTGCGCGCCACCTTCGAGGCCCGTGGTTACACCGCTTGGGATCCCACTAGCCCCGCCTTTATCAAGGACGACGTCCTGTGCATCCCCACGGCTTTCTGCTCCTACACGGGCGAGGCCCTGGACAAGAAGACCCCGCTGCTGCGTTCCATGACCGCGCTCTCGCGTGAGTCCAAGCGCGTTTTGGCGCTGTTTGGCAAGACCCCCAAGAAGGTCGTTCCTTCCGTGGGCGACGAGCAGGAGTACTTCCTGATCAAGAAGGACGCTTACCGCAAGCGCAGGGACCTGGTCATCACCGGTCGCACCCTCTTTGGCGCCGCTCCCTGCAAGGGCCAGGAGCTCGAGGAGCACTACTTTGGCGCTATCCGCCCCACCGTCTCGGCCTATATGAAGGACCTGGACGATGAGCTGTGGGCGCTTGGCATTCCCGCCAAGACCAAGCACAACGAGGTCGCTCCCTGCCAGCATGAGCTCGCCCCTGTCTATGGCGAGGTCAACGAGGCCATCGACCAGAATCTGGTCATGATGGAGAAGATGAAGCTCATCGCCTCCCGCCACGACTTGGTCTGCCTGCTGCACGAGAAGCCCTTCGAGGGCATCAACGGTTCGGGCAAGCACAACAACTGGTCGCTTGGCACCGAGTCCGAGAACCTGCTCGACCCGGGCGACACCCCGCTCGACAACCTGCAGTTCATTGTTTTCCTCACCGCGGTGATCGAGGCCGTCGATAACTATCAGGAGCTCCTGCGTGCCTCCGTTGCCTCGGCCGGTAACGACCATCGTCTGGGCGCCAACGAGGCTCCTCCGGCGATTATGTCCATCTTCCTGGGCGACCAGCTTACCGAGGTCGTCGAGAAGATCATCGATGGCAAGGCTTCCGTCCATGCCACGCGCGGCGTGCTTGACCTGGGCGCCGATACCCTGCCCAAGCTGATGCAGGACAACACCGACCGCAACCGCACCTCCCCGTTTGCCTTCACCGGCAACAAGTTCGAGTTCCGTGCCTGCGGCTCCGAGCAGAACGTCTCCGACTCCAACCTGGTGCTCGATGCCGCCGTGGCCAAGTCGCTCAAGTCCTTCGCCGACGCGCTTGAGGGTACGCCCGAGGATGAGTTCCAGGACGCTGCGCTCGAGTACTGCAAGAAGGTCCTGACCGACCACCAGCGCATCCTGTTCTCTGGTGACGGCTACTCCGACGAGTGGCCCGTTGAGGCCGAGAAGCGCGGCCTTGCCAACAACAAGACCACGGCCGACGCCCTGCCCGCCTTTGTTTCCGATAAGGCCATTGCGCTCTTTGAGGAGACGGGTGTCCTGACCAAGGCCGAGGCCCAGTGCCGCTACGACTGCAAGCTCGAGAAGTACAACAAGCTCATGAACATCGAGGCCACCACGATGGTTCGCGAGGCGCGTCGTACCTATCGCCCGGTCATTACCGCCTATGCCACCAAGGTCGCTAAGGGCCTTGAGACTATTCGTGCCGCCGGTGCCGAGGCCGCCATGCAGTGCGAGCAGAACACGCTCAACAAGCTCTGCAACGGCATCACTACCATCAACGACTCTATCAAGGCGCTTGACGCCGTGCATCAGAAGGCTGAGGCCCTCGATGGCCAGGAGCAGGCCAACGTGTACGCGCACGAGGTCGTTCCCGCTATGGATGCGCTGCGTGCCGCCGTGGACGCCATGGAGGAGATCGTGGCAGCCGACTACTGGCCGGTCCCGACCTACGACGACATCCTGTTCTACGTGTAGGGCGTAACTGACATATCGTCACGGTATTGAGCCGGGGTCCGCATCATGCGGGCCCCGGTTTTTGTTTGCGAAGGGCGCTTTGAAGCCCGTTTTACCGCCGATTTGCCTAGGTATAAAGGGTTGTGGGCAAAAAACGTCAAATATGAGTACTGTCACAAGTCCTGTAGCATTATCTTTTTGCAAAATATGCAGTATTACGCAACATATGTCCAAGTACTTAGCTGATAAACGCCTGCAATTCTTTCGCCGTAGGACCCCTGGCGTCTAAATCGCCTTCTGATGGCATGAAATCGCTGTAACTAAAATGGTAACAGTACTCATATTTGCCATTTTTTGACCACAGGCCTTGCGATGATGCCGGGATCCGCACCCTGTCGGGTTCGAATCCCGGCGTTGGGGAAGAAAAAAGCCCGCTACCGAATTGGTAACGGGCTTCTTAATTTAAATGGTGCCCCCAGCGGGATGTCCGCGTGCGGCTGGCGCCGCCCGCTTCCGCTGCGTCGCTCCGCTCCTTGCGTGCTGCGCTGGAAAACGCTTGCGCGTTTCCTCAGCTCCGCACCCTGTCGGGTTCGAATCCCGGCATATCGGTAGCAAAAAGCCCGCTACCGAATTGGTAACGGGCTTCACATCTCAAATGGTGCCCCCAGCGGGATTCGAACCCGCGATATCCACCTTGAAAGGGTGGCGTCCTTGGCCGCTAGACGATGGGGACAGCGGGAAAGAGTATAGCAGACTTTTTTAGCCGTTCACATATCGTTGGCAAACTGAAAAACCACCACAAAGGTGCCTGTCCCCTTTGTGGTGGTTGGGGCGTTAGGGGAGGAGCTTCATGGCGGCGTCGTGGGCGGCGTGCTCGTAGGTGTCGTCGAGGGGCTTGAGCGGAAGCAGAGCGTTGGCCTGTGCATCGCCACGGCGCTCGAGGGCATGGGCGATGAGCCAGTCAGCGAGCTCGGGGTTCTTGGGCAGTGCCGGTCCGTGCAGGTACGTGCCGATGACGCCCTTGTAGATGAGACCCTCAAAGCCATCGTCGCCGTTGTTGCCGGTGCCCGTGACGACGGACGTTCCGAGCGGCGTGGCCTCGGCGTCCAAAAGCGTGCGGCCACCGTGGTTCTCGAATCCCGCAAAGGGCTCGGGTGCCAGGTTGGTCTTGACGGCGACGTTGCCAATCAGGCGGTCGGAGCCGCGTACGGTTTCGGCGGCAATGACCCCCAGACCCTCAATGCGATCCTCGCCCATATAGTACGAACGGCCGAGCAGCTGATAGCTGCCGCAGATGGCAAGCAGCGAGCCGCCATCCTCAACATAGGCCGCGACCTTGTCTTTTTGGGCGAGCAGCTCGTGTGCCACAGCTAGCTGGTCGCGGTCGGAGCCGCCTCCCATCATGACGATATCGGCATCGGTCAAATCAAGCGTTTCGCCCATACGGACCTCGTCTACACGCGCGGGAATGCCACGCCAGGCGCAACGGCGCTCGAGCGCGATAACGTTGCCGCCGTCGCCGTAGAGGTTAAGGGCATCGGGATACAGGTAGACGATGCGCAGCGGGCGCGAAAGCTCGACTGGCGCGATGCCGACAGGAAGAGCGCTGCCGTCGGCACGGGCTACGGCGCGCCCAGCAACAGCGTCGGCGGTGCCCTTCAGTCCGTCGAGCTCCTTGACCAGCGGCGGGAAGGCCGTGTAGTTGGCGACGGCGTAGAAGGTGTCATCGGTGGCCTCGTCTGCCACGGCGCCAATTGCCTGCGCGACGTCCGAGATAATCGCGGCATCGATGCCGGCGTACTTGAGGCGCACCTGCATGTCGTGTGCGCGCGTGCCGCCGGCAAAGGCGACAAGACCCGGCGTGTCGGCAATGCGCTCAAAGTCGACGTCGTAGATCCACGATACATCGTGGCCGTCGGCATCGTTGTCGTTGAGGAAGAAAGCGCAGAGTCTGCCGCCTGCCGTCTTGATGGACTGGATTTGTCGATCGAAGCCTACGGGATTCTTAGCCAGGTTGGCCTCGACGGTGCGGCCGGCGATATCCCAGCGGCCCATGCGTCCGCCGGCGGGGACGTAGGCATCGAGCGTGGGCTGCAGATGCGCCGGGTCCACGCCCAACTCATGTGCGGCAAAGAATGCAGCGGCAACGTTGTAGACCATGTACAGGCCGTTGTAACGCGTGGCGATGTGTGCGGCTGGCGCGCTGGAATCAGATCCAAACACCAGGTCAAAACCATAGCCGTCGCAGCCGAGCTCCACGCCCGTCACACGGCGGACCAGTGCGGGGCGTGCCCAACCGCACGAGGGGCAATGGTAGGCGCCGAGTTGACCATACTGCACATAGTCGTACTCCAACGGGGCGTTGCACTGTGAGCAAAAGCGCGAGTCGCTAATACGGTCGGACTCGGTGTTGGTGGCGCCATCGATGCCAAAGGCAATGCTCGCGTTGGGAACGCGCGCGGCAATCGAGGCGCACAGCGGGTCGTCGGCGTTGTAGATGAGCGTCGTTGCCGGCGAAAGCTCCAACGCGTGGGCGATGACCTCCTGGGTGTGATCGATCTCGCCATAGCGATCCAGCTGGTCGCGGAACAGGTTGAGCAGCACAAAGTACGTCGGCTTGAGCTTGGGCAGGACGCGTACGGTGTAAAGCTCATCGCACTCAAAAACGCCCACGCGCTTGCCGCCACCGGCTCGCTTGAGGCCGCTGCGCGCTTCGAGCAGTGCGCCCACCACGCCCGGCTCCATGTTGTTGCCAGCGCGGTTGCATACCACGGTGGCGCCGCTGGCGGCAACGGCGTCGGCGATGAGGTTGGAGGTGGTGGTCTTGCCGTTGGTGCCGGTGATCACCACGCTGCGGTCGACAAGGGCAGCGAGGTCGCTCAGCAACTCGGGGTCGATCTTCATGGCGATGCGGCCGGGAAGCACGCCACCCTGGCGCTTAAGGACGGAGCGCAGCCCCCAGCGAGCGATATCGCTCGAGGTGCAGGCAAGAGATGAGCGGAGGTTCATGAAACCGTTCCTAACGTAAACGACATGGTCGGGTCGAGTGCGTCACTAAAAACCGTAGCGGCGCGCAAATTCCTGGGCAAGCTGCGACACGTCTTCGCAGGCATTGGCCCAGGGGGCAAAGTCGGGGGTATCCGAGATAATACCGTCCGCTTCCCAAACGGCCTGGTGCGAAAGGTCCCAGGGGTCGTGCGGTTCGGGCCGGCAGGGAAGGTACGGTGTCTGATACATGGGGTTCAGCAAAAAGAACGCGCCGCCCTCGCAGCGGTTGGCAAACTCGCGCAGCGCGCGTGTCGCCGGGCGCATCTTGTTCGTTTTGAACAACAGGATCGTGCGGGCGAGTAGGTACCAGGGGGAGTTCTCGAGTGCATCGGCCCCCATCTGCTCCTCGAGCTGGTGGGCCAGGGCAAAAAAGCCGTCCTCGTCTTCCAGGCGAGCGAGGGCGAGTAGCACGGTGCCTGCAGCTCGGGTGGGATAGCCTTCCGCCTTAAGAACGCGGCGAGAATAGTTGGCGGCAGCACGGTAGCGAGCGCTCGCCATGCACAGCTGCGAGATGGCCTCGAGCGTGTGGAGCCACCCGATAAGAGCCGGCTCGCTTACGGTGAGATCGGCCGCCGTCACGCCGTCCGTCAAAACCTTATTGGCCCAGTAGTGTGGGGCCTCCATATCGAACCCGGGCACGCTTTGCTGCAGGTAATCGGCCGTGGTCGCCTCGAGCTTCATCAGGTCGCCCAGGCAGGCGTCAACGGGCGTGTCGGCCAGGATGATGGCGAGCAGCTGCGCGTCGAGGACATGCGCATCGATGCGGACGATCTTGAGCAGCTCATCGCGCATATCGTCGAACAGGCGGTTGCGCGTTTGCTCAAACTCCTCGTCGCTGCCCATGTCCTCGATGCGATGGAGTTCGTCGAGCAGGTGGCGATGAACACCGGCATAGGACAGCAGCGCCTGGGCATGCTCGGACTGCGCATACTTATGAGGGTTGACGTTCACGTCGTTATGGACAAGCTCGCGTGCTGCATCGGTGAGCTCGGGGTGCGACGCCAGATAGGTGCGCTCCAGGTAGGCGGGGATGTAGACGCTCGGATCCATTAGAGGTCTCCTCCCTTAAACGGCAAGCCCTGCTCGGCCGCCCGCAGGATGCGCTCATCGATTTGGGAACGCACGATATCGTTGGTGGCGACCCAGGCGGCAAAACTGGCGTTGTCGGGGGCGCCCAGGCCCTCCTGCAGTACCGGCGTCGCTTCGGACAGCGCAAGGACAAGTTCGTCGGTGGAGCCCACACCCACGTTGACGCGGGCATAGACGCCATCGGGAAACTCGGTTTGGAAGTAGAGTGCCTCGGCTGCGTGCGGACACGAGCGCGCAAGGATGCGCAAGTAGTGCTCGGCGCCCTCGTAGTCCAGCTCGCGCCAGGCAGCGCTCATCAGCGCGATGAGCGTCCACGGGTCCAAGTCGCGCTCCGCATCCTTGGGACGACGGCGCAGCGGCGTGTTGGCGAGATAGGGGACGGAGTGGGCAGAGCGAAAGCGCTTGAGCTCCTCGGCGGGGTATTCGAGTTTTGCCATGGCGAGCATCGCGGTGTGGCGGACGCCGGCAGGATCGTTGGGGGCAAAGTCGAGGCTGCGGTTTGCGGCTTCGAGCGACATGCGATAGCGGCCGCTAATGAGGGCGCGTGACGCAAGGGCGGCAAGCCAGCGCAGATAGGGGCGGCGCATAAGGTCGCCTGCGGCCTCGCGCTCGTAGGGGTCCTGAGCCGAGGCGATCTTGAGCGCCAGGTCGTGCTCGACCTCATCGCACTTGGATACCAGGTACTGTACGTATTCCTCGTTGGATTCGGCGGTGAGTGCCGTCAGCATGCGCTGGGCATCCCAGTTGGCTGGATCGAGTGCGGCCGCCTCGCGGAGCATGTTCTCGGCAGCGGCCTCTTCTTGCTCTGCCTGGGCATCGTCAGGGATAAAGGGAATGCGGTAGTCGACGGCCTCGACCACCTTGGCAATGAGGTGCCCGGCGCGGTCGCGGTCGTGCACGATGAGCGGTGCGGGGTTGCGGGTGAATTGTTCCATCAGATGCTCTACGGCGGCAGCGTCGGTGAGCGGGATATTGTCGCGGCGCAAGGCCTCAAGAACGAGGCGATGGCAATCCTCTTGAATGGGATCGAATGCCATGGGGCCTCCTTTGCTGCGGTTAGGGTTCAAATGTTTCTATATAAAATTCTAGTTTACCCGCATGTGGCACACCGGGGGTGCCGCACTTGGACTTGCACCTTTGCACCACGAAGACGGATGTCGCACAAATGTCGGCACCTTGGACGACCGAGTGGTATCACGGTGCCGCAAACGGTCGATTTTTGGCGGCGAACGGTGCATATTTTGGAGGGGCACAGTCCTGCCCGGGATATGTAGTCAACCTTGATAAAACGTTTGCCCAGCTTGGGAGTATGAATGCCGCACAAGGGTCTTCAGGGATAGAAAAAACGTTTCATCATTGGCGGCTTTAGGTGAATAACTGACCAACCAGAACGGTAAAATAGTGTTTGTCTGAGCGTTGAGACGTTTAGACATCGCGCATTGTCATCGCCGGCAACGCGCAAACCGGTCCTAACGGAGCCAATTGGGTGCTCCGTTATATACGCAAGTCTAAGAGGGGCTTGTTTAGGAGGCACAGTATGGGACGTTTTACCAATCCTCGCGATCTGTACTTTGGTGAGGGCGCTCGCCACGAGGTGAAGAACCTCAAGGGCAAGAAGGCCATCATCGTTTCTGGCGGCAGCTCTATGCGCCGCGGCGGGTTCCTGCAGGACGTCGAGGCCGACCTCAAAGAGGCCGGCATGGAGGTCAAGCTGTTCGAGGGCGTCGAGTCCGACCCCTCCATCGAGACCGTCATGAAGGGCGCAGCCGCTATGCGCGACTTCGAGCCCGACTGGATCGTTGCTATCGGCGGCGGTTCGCCCATCGATGCTGCTAAGGCCATGTGGGTCTTCTACGAGTATCCCGAGGAGTCCTTCGACAACATCATCCAGCCGTTCAGCTTCCCCGAGCTGCGTCAGAAGGCTCATTTCTGCGCCATCTCCTCTACCTCCGGCACCGCTACCGAGGTCACCGCGTTCTCCGTCATTACCGACTACGCCAAGGGCATCAAGTACCCGCTGGCCGACTTCAACATCACCCCTGATGTCGCCATCGTCGACCCCGAGCTCACCTACACCATGCCCGCCAAGCTGTGCGCTCATACCGGCATGGACGCTCTGACCCACTGCATGGAGGCCTACGTTTCCACCTGCGCCTCTATGTTCACCGACGCCAACGCTCTGCACGGCATCCGCGAGATCGTCGAGTGGCTGCCCAAGTCCTATGCTGGCGACCATGAGGCCCGTCAGCACATGCACGAGGCTCAGTGCATCGCCGGTATCGCCTTCTCCTCGGGCCTGCTCGGCATCGTTCACTCCATGGCTCACAAGACCGGTGCTGCCTTCGAGAACGGCCATATCATCCACGGTGCCGCTAACGCCATGTACCTGGGCAAGGTCATCCAGTGGAACTCCAAGGACCCGCGTGCTGCCGAGCGTTACGCTTACGTGGCCAAGGAGATCCTGCACCTTCCCGGCGAGACCAACGAGGAGCTCATCGCTGCACTCGTCCAGAAGATCCGCGACCTCAACGACCAGCTCAACATTCCGCAGTCCATCAAGGATTACGCGAATGGTGGCGTGAAGGTCGACGCCGAGAACCCGCAGATGGTTTCCGAGGAGGAGTTCCTCGCCAAGCTGCCCGAGATCGCCGCGAACGCCGAGCAGGACGCCTGCACGCCCGAGAACCCGCGCGAGACCAAGGCTGCCGACTTCGAGAAGATCCTCAAGGCCTGCTACTACGACACCGACATCGATTTCTAATCGACTCTTGTTATCGTAACGAGGGGCTCCGCACGTATCTGTACGGAGCCCCTTTCTTTTTTTGAGAATGGGATAGTTATGGCTGCAATCTTCAATAGCCCCAGCAAGTACATCCAGGGTCCGGACGAGCTCGCCAAGCTTGGCTCCTATGTCGAGCCGCTCGGCGCTAAGGCCCTCGTCATCGTGACGCCTTCGGGCAAGAAGCGCGTCGGTGCCAAGATCGAGGGCGGCTTTGCCGAGGCTAAGGCCGAGCTGCTGTTTGAGGACTTTAACGGCGAGTGCTCCAAGGGCGAGGTCGATCGCCTGGCTGCGCTCGCTCGCGACAACGGTTGCGACATCATCGTCGGCGTCGGTGGCGGCAAGATCCTCGACACCGCGAAGGCCGTCGCCTATTACCTGGAGTCCCCGGTTATCATTTGCCCCACCATTGCTTCGACCGATGCACCGTGCTCGGCACTTTCGGTGCTCTACACCGATGACGGCCAGTTCGACAAGTACCTCTTCCTTAAGGCAAACCCCAACATTGTCCTGATGGATACGACGGTTATCGCGGCGAGCCCGGTGCGCCTGACGGTTTCCGGTATGGGCGATGCGCTCGCAACCTATTTCGAGGCCCAGGCGACGCACGATGCCGACGGCGGCACCTGCGCTGGCGGCAAGGGCGGCATGGCTGGCCTGGCACTTGCCAAGCTCTGCTACGAGACGCTTATGGCCGATGGCGTCAAGGCCAAGGTTGCGCTGGAGAAGGGTGCGCTGACGCCTGCCGTCGAGCACATCATCGAGGCCAACACGCTGCTTTCGGGCATTGGCTTTGAGAGCTCGGGCCTTGCTGCTGCTCATGCCATCCACAATGGCCTGACGATGCTGCCCGAGTGCCACGGCATGTATCACGGCGAGAAGGTCGCCTTTGGCACTATCGTCCAGCTGGTGCTCGAGGATGCTCCGACTGAGAAGCTTGAGGAAGTCTTGGGCTTCTGCATTGAGCTGGGCCTGCCGGTCACGATGAAGGAACTTGGCGTTGCCGAGGTTACGCGCGAGAAGGCCATGATTGTTGCCGAGGCCGCGTGCGCGCCCGAGGACACCATGTGCAACATGCCGTTTGAGGTGACGCCCGAGAAGGTCGCAAACGCCATCCTGGGTGCTGACGCGCTGGGTCACTACTGTCTCATGGATGAGTAAATCAAGCTAAGGAAGGGGCAAAGCCAGCAGATGGCTTTGCCCCTTTTTGCTATGGTGCAAAGGGGTCAGGTTACTTTGCACCAAAGAGGGCGGGGTAGGCCTGCGATGAGGTTTTGCCCCGCCCTCATTTGACTACAGCTCGCAAACGTTTTGCGTGCGACCCTCGACGTAGGCGACGACGTTGTCGAACTCAATCTTGGCGCGGCGCTGCATGGCCTCGTGCGTAAGGAAGCCTACATGTGGCGTGAAGGTGCAGTTCTTGGCGTTGACGAGCGCGTAGTCGGCGGGGATGGGCGGCTCCATATCAAAGACGTCGATGCCGGCACCGGTGAGCTTATCGTCGTTGAGTGCCTGGGCAAGGGCATCGTTATCCACGATGGCACCGCGGGCGCAGTTGATAAAGACGGCACCGTCCTTCATCTGGGCGAACTGCTCGGCGCCGAAGCTCTTGCGCGTGGTGTCATTGTTAGGCAGGTGCAGGCTTACGATATCGGACTCGGCGAGCAACTGCTCGAGCGAAACCTGCTCAATGCCGGCCTCGGCTGCCTCGGGATGCTCGTGGCGGGCATATCCCAGCACGCGGGCGCCAAAGGCCTTAAAGAGACGACCCGTGGCGCAGCCGATCTTACCGCAGCCCACGATACCCACGGTCTTGTCGCGGATCTCGGCGCCCATTAGGCCGGCGCTCGTCTTGCCGCTGCGGACGGCGGCATCGGCGGCGCCCACCTTGCGCAACACGTCGATGGTCAGGCCAAGGGTGAGCTCGGCGACCGAAACGTCGGAGTAGCCGGCGCAGTTGCGAACCTCAACACCGCGCTCACGGCAGGCGGAAAGCCCCACGTGGTCGATGCCCGTAAAGGCAACGGCGATCATCTTGAGCGCATCGGAGCCGGCGACGACCTCGGCAGGGTAGGGGTTGTTGGCGATCATGACGACCTCGGCGCCTTCGCTGCGTCGAGCGAGCTCGGCCGGATCGGTTGTTTTGGTATCGAAATAGACAAACTCGTGTCCGACGTCCTTAAGGGGTGCGGAGAGCCTGTCGATGGTCTGCTCGGGTACTCCCAACGGTTCGATCAGGGCAATCTTCATCTTGTGACTCCTCAATAAACCTAGGCGATTAGGTTGGCAATAGATTGTAGGTCTATTTGCCTCAAAGGTGCTCCGCGTGTAATTTGCCCGAGGCGTGAGCCGATGGCGTATCATTATCTCTTGCTTGTTTGCACTGCTCAGGGAGGGGCCGCGCATGGCGCAGGAACACGATCTGTTTGATGACATTATCGAGATCAGCAAGGGTTTCGACTTTCTTAAAAACCCGCTTGGCGGTGTGACCGATGCACTCGATCCGTCGGCGCCGCAGTGGAATCCTGCCGACTACAAGGAGCGCCCGCGCGGCAACACCATCCCGTGTCTGACCTGCAAAAACGAAAAGAGCGGCTGCACCGCGTGCATGGACGTGTGCCCGGTCAACGCTATCGAGGTCGAGGAAGACGCCATCGAGATCCTCGACTCCTGTCGCAAGTGCGGCCTGTGCGCCGCTGCCTGTCCGACCGAGGCGATCATCTCGCCGCGCTTGGCACCCAAAAACCTGTATGACGATATCGTCTCTGCTGCTACGAGCCACGAGACCGCCTACGTCACCTGCACGCGCGCCCTCAAGCGCATGCCGCGCGAAAACGAGGTCGTCGTTGCCTGCGTGGGCGATATTACGGCCGAGACCTGGTTCTCGGTACTGGCGGACTATCCCAACGTGAGTGTGTACCTGCCGTTGGGTGTGTGCGATAAATGCCGCAACACCGGTGGTGAGGACATTCTGGGCGAGGCGATTGCGAAGGCCGAGGAGTGGTCCGGCACGGGTATGGGCCTGGAGGTCGACCCCAAGAGCCTCAAGTGCCATAAGCGCCGCGAGTACGAGCGCAAGGAGTACATGGATAAAATTGCCCGTACCACGGGTCTAACCGTGACCAAGCTCAATCCAGCGACGGCGGCGCTGGCCTCGGTGACGCAAAAGCTCAAGGCCCATCGCCATCAGATTACCCAGCTGGAGCGTACGCTCAACACCATGTGCGGCACCACGACGACCAAGCGTCGCCGTTCGCTCACCCATGGGCGGCAGCTGGTGCTCTCGACACTGCAGAACCATCCCGAGCTTGCCCAGAATATGCAGGTGAGCACGCCGGAGTGCGATTTTGACAAGTGCACGTCGTGCGGCGAGTGCGTCAACGTGTGCCCCACGTTTGCCTGTGATCTGGTGGGAAGCGGCCGCTTTGCGTTGGAGTCGACGTATTGCTTGGGCTGCGGTGCCTGCGTCAAGGTGTGCCCCGAGCATGCGCTCAAGTTGGTTGAGCATGACGCGTCCAATCTGGTCGTCGTCGATCCCGAAGCCGAGGAAAAGGCCGCCCAGAAGGCGAAGGCTCACGAAGAAGCTGAGAAGGTCAAGGCCGAGGCAAAGGAAAAGCTCAACAAGATGCTCGACCAAGTGGAAAAGCTCGCGGACTAGCTAAACGAGCGTAAATGATGGCCGGTGGAACGGGTATTGCCCCGCCGGCCAAAAAAGTTGCGGTGGGATAGTTCCTGTTTTGCCCTTAAGCTGGCCATTCTAGGAACTATTCCACCGCAACTAATAGACAGTTAGTTCATACTGCTCTGATGGGTCTCGCTGCCGTTATTGCGGCGGGTGACCGTTTCGTGGAGTAAAAAGAAGCTGGGAGCCTGTTTGGTCTCGGTGTATTCCATAAGGATGCCGTTGGCGTTGTAGGTCTGCCCGCGTATAACGGCGAGTGCGTTAAAGTCGTCGAGATCGAGCGCGCGCGTATCCTCGGGCGTGGGATGCTCGATCGTCACATCGCGTTTGCCCGTGGCAATCTTAATGCCAAGATCTTCTTCGAGGTAACGATAGATCGAGTCGTTGACAATCTCGGGTGTCAGCCCCGGTACTTGTGAGCTTAGGTAATAGGAGTCGTCGGAGCACACGGCTTGTCCGTCTGCATAACGGATGCGTTTGGCGCGTGTGAGCTCACAGCCTTCGGGAAACCCGGTAATCTTGGAGAGCGCCTTGCTGCAGATGAGGAGCTCAAAGACGGTGGTGACAGTCTTGAGCTCAAAGCCTCGATTGACCGCGATTTCCTTAAAGGTCTCGAGTCCGCCGCCGCCACGACTCTTCTCGTCACTGATGTTGCGAATGACGCGCATGCCTTTGCCTTGCTGGGGGAGCACGTAACCATCTGCCGCAAGCATCGAGATGGCGCGACGGACCGTCATGCGCGAACAGTCAAACAGCTGCGTGAGCTCAGTCTCCGAAGGCAGATAACTCTGATAGGCGTATGTGCCGTCGTCAATTGACTGCTTAACGTTGTCATAAATAGTTTGGAAGATGGCTCGCGCCATGACGGTCTCCTAGAGCAGGGTGCGCGAGCGGTGGATGAGGACCGCTCGCGCAGGTGTCGATCGATTTACTTGCTGGGGTCGATTATATATTTACCCATGGCACGCAGAGCTGGGTCTGACAGGATGGCGCCGAGTTCGTCGAGGGAAGCCACCTTGGCGACCATCGAGGATACGTCGAGCCTGCCAGAGTCGATGAGCTCGAGCGCGCGACGCTGCGTATAAGGGTTGATGTAGGACGAGGTAAGCACAAGCTCCTTCTGGAAGACCTCGAAGGGCTTGACGGTGATTGTCTCATCGGGCTTGGTGAGGCCGAACATCATGACCGTAGCCTTGTGGCCGGCGATCTGGATGGCCTGCTCGATGGTGACGGGCTTGCCAACACACTCGATAACGACATCGACGTTGCCGACGCCCTCCTGCTTCAGGCGGGCCGGGACGTCCTCGTGGATGGAATCAATTGCCAGGTCGGCGCCGAGTTTGAGCGCAACCTCGCGCTTGCCTTCGACGGGCTCGAGCAAGACAACCTTGGTGGCGCCGGCGTTTTTAGCAAGCTGCATCATGAGCAGACCGATCATGCCACCGCCGATAACGACAACTGTGCTGCCGGGCTTGATGTTGCACATATCGATGCCGTGCAGGCAGCAGGCGACGGGCTCGGTCATAGCGCCCTGCTCGAAGCTGGTGTGATCGCCCAACTTGTAGACTTGCTGCATATCGACGGAGCAGTACTCGGCAAAGCCGCCGTTAACGGTGGTGCCGTAACCGGTCATATGCTCGCAGTAGTGGTTGATTCCGTCGCGGCAGGGTTCGCAGCAGCCGCAGGGATGGTTTGGGTCGATGCACACGCGATCGCCCGGTTTAAAGCCAGCGACGTCGCTGCCCACGGCCTCGACAACGCCCGCAAACTCATGACCAAGGATCGTGGGCGGGGTAACGTCGGCTGCACCCTTGTCGCCTTCATAGATATGAACGTCGGTACCGCAGACGCCGCAAGCTTTGACGTTGATCAGAACGTCGCGCCTGCCCACGGCCGGCTTTGCCGATTCCTCGACTCTGAGGTCGTGCTTTCCATAGAAGACCGCGCTTTTCATGGTGACTCCTTAACGTGGCGGTGAATGTTGTAATGAAGTATAGGCATGTCTATAGATATAGACAAGCACATCTAGACAAGTAGAAAAGAAAAATGAAATGCAGCCATCAGCTATGTCAGATTTAACAGGCGAAATACTGGACATATACCGTTTACGGCCAATAATCAACCGTTTACCGACCGTAGTATTTATGCTAACTTGTCTAGATAAGTGATATGATAAAAATAGAAGCGCAAGAAGTCAGGGAAGCGGGCCCACCCGTCCTATTGCACGAGGTACACGCAAACGGCGCGTCTGCGGTCTCGAGTGAAGCCAAAACCGCAGTCGCTCCGAATGAAGAGAGGGGGATTCCCCGTCATGATGCAAAAGATACAACGTTTCGGCGGTGCAATGTACACGCCTGCAATTCTTTTCGCATTTTCCGGAATCGTCGTCGGCCTGGGTACGTTGTTTACCACCGAGGCGATCTTTGGCGAGATGGCCACTGCGGGCCATCTTTGGTTTGATTGCTGGAATGTGCTGCTCCAGGGTGGTTGGACGCTCTTTAACCAGATGCCGTTGCTGTTTTGCGTAGCGTTGCCAATCTCGCTCGCGAACAAGCAGAACGCTCGCTGCTGCATGGAGGCTTTGGCCATCTACCTTACCTTCAACTACTTTGTAAGCACAATCTTGGGGCAGTGGGGCCCTGTCTTTGGTGTCGACTATTCTGTCGAGGCGGGCAGCGGTACTGGTCTTGCCACTATCGCAAGCATCAAAACGCTTGACATGGGCATCATGGGCGCGCTCATTATCTCTGGTATCGCCACGATGCTGCATAACAAGTTCTTCGACACCGAACTTCCTGAGTGGCTGGGCGTGTTCTCGGGTTCCGTGTTCATCTATATGATCGGTTTCTTCGTTATGGTTCCGGTCGCTCTTATCGCCTGCCTGGTGTGGCCGCATGTTCAGGCTGCTATCTCTGCCTTCCAGGGATTCATCCTTTCCGCCGGTACGTTTGGCGTGGGTGTCTTTGCTTTCTTCGAGCGCGTGCTGATCCCTACAGGCCTGCACCACTTTATCTATACGCCGTTCTATTACGACAACGCGGCGGTCAACGGCGGCATCTTTGCTGCTTGGGCCAACATCCTGCCCCAACTGGCTGCCGATCCGAGCGTTGCTCTTAAGGATGCCGCACCCTGGGCTGCCTATACCTGCCCTGGTTGGACTAAGGTCTTCGGCTCGCTTGGCGTCGCCATTGCGTTTTATATGACCGCCAAACCCGAGCGCAAGCAGCGCGTCAAGGCTCTGCTGATCCCGGTCACCCTTACCGCTATGCTTTGCGGTATTACCGAGCCGCTTGACTTCACCTTCCTGTTCATCGCGCCCGGCCTGTTCGTCGTCCACTGCGTGCTCGGAGCGCTTGGCTGCATGGCTCAAAACCTCCTTGGCGTCGTGGGTATCTTCGACGGCGGCATCATCTCGATGCTCTCGTGGGACTGGCTGCCCCTTTGGGCCGCACACGGTCTGCAGTACGCCATCTCCATCCTTGTCGGTCTGTGCTTTACCGCCCTTTGGGTCGTGGTCTTCCGTTTCCTGATCGTCAAGTTCGACTTTAAGACCCCCGGTCGCGAGGATGACGATGTTGAGGTCGAGCTCAAGTCCAAGGCCGACTACAAGCAAAAGCAGGGCGGTGCTGCTGCTGGCAAATCGGTCGCCCAGAGTAAAGATGATGAGCGCTTGGTGCTTGCCGAGAACATCCTCGATCTGCTCGGTGGCACGGATAACATCATCGATGTAACTAACTGCGCTACCCGTCTGCGCGTTAACGTCAAGGACAAGAGCGTCGTTGCACCCGAGGCTTCCTTCAAGGCGATCGGTACGCATGGCTTGGTGGTCCAAGGTCAGTCAATCCAGGTCATCGTCGGCCTTAGCGTCCCGCAGGTTCGCGAGAAGTTCGAGAGTCTTCTGAAGTTCGAGAGTCTTCTGTAAACCATCGTCCATCGAAACAATCGGCCTTGCAGAGCCGGTATGCACCGCAAGGCCGATTCTAGAGATAAAAAACTCCACTTCTAGGTAACAATTCCAAACCGTGCAGGCCGCGTACGGGGATGGATTGAGCAAGCGGCCAGAATGAGGAGGACATCATGTCCAAGAAAAACTATGCCGTGACCATTGCCGGCGGTGGCTCTACCTTCACCCCGGGCATCGCTCTGATGCTGCTTGAGGAGCGTGACCGCTTCCCGGTCAACAAGGTGACCTTCTACGACAACAACGCCGAGCGCCAGGAGATCGTGGCAAAGGCCTGCGAGATCTATTTCCACGAGAACGCCCCCGAGGTTGAGTTTAGCTACACCACCGACCCCGAGACCGCATTCACCGGGACCGACTTCGTGCTTGCTCACATCCGCGTGGGTCTCTACGCTATGCGTGAGCTCGACGAGAAGATTCCTCTCAAGTACGGCTGCGTTGGCCAAGAGACCTGCGGTGCCGGCGGTATCGCCTACGGCATGCGCTCCATCGGTGGTGTCATCGAGATCCTCGACTACATGGAGAAGTACAGCCCCAACGCCTGGATGCTCAACTACTCCAACCCCGCGGCCATCGTCGCCGAGGCCTGCCGCGTGCTGCGCCCCAACAGCCGCATCATCAACATCTGCGACATGCCGATCGACCTCATGGATAAGATGAGCCGTATGTGCGGCATCAAGGATCGTCGCGAGCTGCAGTATAGCTACTACGGCCTCAACCACTTTGGTTGGTGGAGCAAAATCTACGACAAGGATGGCAACGACCTCATGCCGCAGATTAAGGAGCACATGGCTAAGAACGGCTACCTGGACGGCATCGAGCACGAGGCCGGTAAGGAGCAGCATGTCGAGGAGAGCTGGATTCACACCTTCGGCAAGGCCAAGGATGTCTATGCTGTCGATCCCGAGACGATTCCCAATACCTACCTCAAGTATTACCTGTACCCGGACTATGTCGTCGAGACGTCTGACCCCAACTACACTCGCGCCAATGAGGTTATGGATGGCCGTGAGAAGAAGGTCTTTGGTGCTTGCCGCGACATCATCGCCAAGGGTACTGCCAAGGACGGCGGCTTTGAGCCGGATGTACATGCCAACTACATCGTCGACCTTGCCTGCGCACTGGCCGAGAACACGCTCGAGCGCTTCCTGCTGATCGTCCCCAACGATGGCGCTGTGCCCAACTTCGACCCGACGGCCATGGTCGAGGTGCCTTGCATCGTCGGTTCCAACGGCTTTGAGAAGATCTGCCAGGGCCCGATTCCGCAGTTCCAGAAGGGCCTGATGGAGCAGCAGGTTTCCGTCGAGAAGCTCGTTGTCCAGGCTTGGGTCGAGGGCAGCTACCAGAAGCTCTGGCAGGCACTCACGCTCTCCAAGACCATTCCTTCGGCGAGCGTTGCCAAGCAGATCCTGGACGAGCTCATCGAGGCCAACAAGGATTTCTGGCCCGAGCTTAAGTAAGGACTACTGTCTCGAACCCTCACGCATCTCTGCTTCATTTGCGCCGTCGTGGTGTCCGGATTCGCCCGGATGCTGCGGCGGCGCTATACTTATGCAGTTTGAAGTACCTGTACCAAAAGGAGCTGTCGTGTCCCTTTCCATCGGTATCGTGGGCCTGCCCAACGTGGGCAAGTCGACGTTGTTCACCGCGCTTACCAAAAAGACCGGCCTTGCCGCCAACTACCCGTTCGCCACGATTGACCCCAACGTGGGCATCGTCGATGTGCCCGATAGCCGCCTGCAAAAGCTCGCCGACATCGTTAACCCCGGCCGCATTGTGCCGGCTACGGTCGAGTTTGTCGACATCGCTGGCCTGGTGAAGGGTGCCAACGAGGGCGAGGGCCTGGGCAACCAGTTCTTGGCAAACATCCGCGAGACCGATGCCATCTGCGAGGTCGTGCGCTACTTTAAGGATCCCAACGTCATGCGTGAGGTGGGCCGCACGGGCGAGTTCGTCGACCCCGCCGGTGACGCCGATACCATCATGACTGAGCTTATCCTGGCCGATATGGGCACGCTCGAGAAGCAGCTGCCTAAACTCGAGAAGGAGGCCAAGCGCGATAAGGAGCTCATGCCCAAGTTCGAGGTTGCCAAGCGCCTGCTTGCCTGGCTCAACGAGGGCAAGCGCGCCGCATCCATGGAGATGACCGACGAGGAGCGTGCCGCCGCCAAGGGCCTGTTCCTGCTCACTATGAAGCCCATCCTGTATGTGGCCAACGTGGACGAGGATATGCTCAACGACGATTTGGCGCCCATCGATGGTGTCAAGCCGCTGCCCATCTGCGCCAAGATCGAGGCCGAGCTTTCCGAGCTCGACCCCGAGGACGCCGCCGACTATCTGGAGAGCCTGGGCTTGGAGCAGCCCGGTCTGGACGTGCTTGCGCAGGCGGCCTATAAGCTGCTCGGTCTGCAGTCGTTCTTTACGGCCGGCGAGATGGAGGTCAAGGCCTGGACGGTTCGTCAGGGCGCGACCGCCCCGCAGGCCGCCGGCGTCATCCACACCGATTTTGAACGCGGCTTTATTAAGGCCGAGGTTATTGGCTACGACGACTACATCGAGCTCGGTGGCGAGCAGGGCGCCAAGGCTGCCGGCAAGCTGCGCATCGAGGGCAAAGACTATGTCATGGCCGATGGCGACGTCGTGCACTTCCGCTTTAACGTGTAAGGGCGACGCGCATGTTCAAATATGGCAAAAAAGCCGGCTACATGGGCATCGCGCTGCTGGTGCTTGCGGTGATTCCGTTGGTGGTCGCAGCGTTTGTAATCCCCAACATTGGCCCCGAGGTGGCAACGAAGTTTAACGCAGCCGGCGAGGTGACGCGCTGGGGCAAGAGCTACGAGCTGCTGGCGCTTCCGGTGCTCAATTTGCTGCTGAGCGTGGCAACGTACTTTACGGCGGGACACCAGGCCAAGAACAATGAGGACTCTGCCGCCATGGCGCGCATCGTGTGCGAGCGCTACCTGCGCAACGGTTGCATTACGGGTGTGTTCCTCAACGTGATCAACGTTTACTTTATGTACTCGGCGATTACCGGAACGGGCTTTGGCTTTGGTTTCTAGCTTGTCCTTTTAGGCAACGAGCCTGCACGCATATTCAATGGCTGCTGCGAGGCCGCCGCTCGATCGTGGTTGAAAGACTACATCGGCGGCGGCCTCGTTTTCGTATCCGGCGCCGCGAAGGGCGAGTGCTATGCCGGCTTCTAAAAGGAGCGGCAGGCCGCGTTGGCTGGTTGCGATAACGGCAGCCTGATTGAGCGAGCAGCCGTGCGTTTGGCATTGAATGGCAAGTTCACCTTGCGCCGGGCAAGGGACCAGAACGGCGGCGACGCGACTTGATAGCAATGTAAATGCTGTGCGCTCATCGGGCGAAAGGCATTCAGCTTCAACGACGACGAGCTTGGGCGGCGCGCTGTTTGTGCGAAGCGTGGCTCGGTACATGCGGACCGAAGAACCCGACATAGAAAACTCCTGTGTATTCGGCAAAACGTAAACTATAGTTTACGTTTATATTCGGCTCCATTTCAAACTCGGCTGCATGGACGAACGTGCGAAACAGATTCTTGGCAGGCGGGTCGAAGAGACACGCAGGGACCTTGGTATCTCCAAGGTTGATTTTTGTGTGGCGACAGGAATCAGCCGACCCTACCTCGACCGAATCGAAGATGGGACGGCAAATTTCACGCTCAAGGTTCTATTTAAGATCGCGCCCGCACTCGGCATGACGGTGTCAGAACTTCTCGAGGGTATCGAATAGGGCGTTCCCCCGCTGTATTTGACGCTCTTTGGGCGGGTCCCCCTGGTTGCGATGTGCAAAATCGCGAGTATTCAGCACCAGTTCGGCCGTAGATGGTAGCTCGAGCGGCTGGCTTTGCCTTTTTGACAGTAGATAATCCACACGCTAAATAAAA
The DNA here is from genome assembly GCA_902492935.1 of uncultured Collinsella sp. Lineage (GTDB taxonomy): Bacteria > Actinomycetota > Coriobacteriia > Coriobacteriales > Coriobacteriaceae > Collinsella. The sequence continues at coordinate 37,411 of CABUNJ010000017.1, forward strand.
ATGAGGAATAAATATTTACTAGACGGACCCTTCGTCCTAAAAGTTCGTCTAATAATCGGCCGATTCTATGTCTCCGGAGGAGAAATTGCAGAATACTCCGATTTTTGCACGGCCCGAGGGGGACCACCTGTCGTTTAAGGCTGCGATAAGTGGAGCTGCCTTAGGGATTACGCCATCGGGATGCGATCGTGGTTGACTTGGCTGTAGAACAGGCGCTGAATCTCTGCCGCATCGCGTGACTGGCCGAGCGCCCACATGGTCTTGGCCACGAGCGTCTCGGTGGTCATGTCGTCGCCGCGCAAAATACCCGGATGATCGGCGTAAGCTCGGCCGACCTCATAAACACCCAGGTCGAGGCCCTCCTCGGGGACCTGCGTGGTCATAACGACAGTGCGGCCCGAATCGACCCAGCGGAAAATTGCCTCTTGGAACGACTCGCCCGACTCGCCAAACTCGGGGATACCGCCAATGCCAAAGGTCTCCAGAATCACGGCGTCGTAGCTATCGGCAAGGGCGTCGAGGATGCCCGGGTTTACGCCGGGCGTAAGCTTGAGTACAAATACGCGCGGGTCGATGCTGTCGTAGAAACGCACCGGGTTTTCGCCCTGATGAGTGCCGTGGAGCCCGTTGCGCACGATGCGGTCGTTGCGGATGTAGGCAATGGGCGGATAGTTGACGCTAATGAACGCGTTAAAGCTCATGGTGCGCTGCTTGCGGGCGCGCGTGCCGGCAATGGCGACGCCACCAAACACAATCGACACATCGTGCGAATGCTCGTCGAGCGCATAGAGCAGGCTCTGGTACAGATTGAGCTTGGCGTCGGTAAAGGGGTTGCCCATGGGCTTTTGCGAGCCGGTGAGCACGATGGGCTTGGGGCTGTCCTGAATCAGATAGGAAAGCGCCGCCGCGGTGTAGCTCATGGTGTCGGTGCCGTGTAGAATCACGAATCCGTCGTGGTCGGCATAGCCCTTGACGATGACGTCGCGGATACGCATCCAGTCACTGGGACGCATATTGGTGCTGTCGATGTTCATGGGCTGCACGACGTCGAGCTCGCAGAGCCCCGAGATCTCGGGGACGCTCTGGGCGAGCTCCTCACCGGTCAGGGCGGGGGAGAGGCCATTGCCGTCCTCGGTTGATGCGATGGTGCCGCCCGTGGCGATGAGAAGTATGCGCTTCATGCTGGTATTCCTATCGTATTTGCCGCCGCAGAGGCGGAGTCGTTCGGCAGTATTGTGGCACAGGGCGTCCAATGTTCAAACGTATTACATCATCTGTAACGTTTGAAAACACTTCAATTGCCGTCAAATAGGGGCCCAGGTCGTGCGTTTGCCGTGCGCTGATGGCTGCGAGGGGCGAGAAACCCCATATAACGTGTACACTATGGAGGTTATTTTCGTTCATTCACGCGGGTGGGCACCGGCTCCCCGCCAACAAGAGGGGGAACCATGGATCAAAAGGCTTCCGCAAAGGTCCTCGTACTCGACTTTGGTGCGCAGTACGGTCAGCTCATTGCCCGTCGCGTCCGCGACCTCAACGTGTATTCCGAGATCGTCCCCTGCGACATCTCAGCCGACGAGATTCGCGAGATGAACGCCTCTGCGCTCATCCTTTCCGGCGGCCCGGCTTCCGTGTATGCCGAGGACGCTCCGTCTATCGATCCCGCCATCTTTGACCTGGGCCTTCCCGTCCTGGGCTTTTGCTACGGCCATCAGATCACGGCCGTGACGCTCGGCGGCAAGGTCGGCCACTCCGAGGTGGGCGAGTACGGCCGCGCTACCATCACGCGCACGGCTGGCGCCAAGCTCTTTAACTCCACGCCCATGGAGCAGGCCGTGTGGATGAGCCACCGCGACGCCGTTTCCGAGGTGCCCGAGGGCTTTACCGTTACCGCCAGCACCGACGTGTGCCCGGTTGCCGCCATGGAGTGCCCCGAGCGCAAGATCTTCACCACGCAGTTCCACCCCGAGGTCAAGCACTCCGAGTATGGTCAGCAGCTGCTGAGCAACTTCCTGTTTGAGATCTGCGGCCTGGAGCCCAACTGGAGCATGGACAACCTGGTCGAGACCATGACGGCCGAGTTCCGCGAGAAGGTCGGCAACGACCGCGTGATTCTGGCCCTGTCCGGCGGCGTCGACTCCTCCGTCGTGGCTGCGTTGGGCGCCCGCGCCGTGGGCAAGCAGATGACCTGCGTGTTCATCAACCACGGTCTGCTGCGCAAGGGCGAGCCCGAGCAGGTGGAGGAGGTCTTCACCAAGCAGTTTGACGTCGACTTCATTCACGTCCACGCCGAGGACCGTTATGCCGAGCTTCTGGCCGGCGTGACCGAGCCCGAGGAGAAGCGCCGCATCATCGGTACGCAGTTCTGGAAAGAGTTCTTCGCCGTGGCGCAGCAGCTCGAGACCGATGGCAAGCCGGTCAAGTACCTGGCTCAGGGCACCATCTACCCCGACATCATCGAGTCCGGCGCTCGCAAGACGGGCGGCAAGACGGCCACCATCAAGAGCCACCACAACCTGATCCCGTTCCCCGAGGGCGTGCACTTCGACCTTATTGAGCCGCTCGACCACTTCTTTAAGGACGAGGTCCGCGCGCTTGGTCTGGCGCTGGGCCTGCCGGGTCACATCGTGTTCCGCCAGCCTTTCCCGGGCCCGGGTCTGGCCATCCGCATCATCGGTGCGGTCGACAAGGAGAAGCTCGAGATCCTCAAGAACGCCGATGCCATCGTGCGCGAGGAGCTGGATGCCTACAACCAGCGTCTGTTTGAGCAGACCGGCGAGCGCAACTCCGAGCACAGCTGCTGGCAGTATTTCGCGGTCCTGCCCGACATCAAGTCCGTGGGCGTTATGGGCGACGAGCGCACCTATCAGCGCCCGATCATCCTGCGTGCCGTCGAGTCCAGCGATGCCATGACCGCCGACTGGGCCAAGCTGCCCTACGACGTGCTGGCCCGCATCTCCGGCCGCATCGTTGCCGAGGTTCCCGGCGCCAACCGCGTGTGCTACGACATCACGTCCAAGCCGCCCGCGACGATCGAGTGGGAATAGAACAGACGTTCGATTCTATGCTATAGTGTTTGCCAATGGGCGCGGCATCTTCCGAATCCGCGCCCATTGCTATACGGGCCTTACGATGACGAGCTGACGATCATAGGCGCCATGCGTGTATTTGCGGCGGAACGGGGATATGCGCCCGACTTCTCCGAATCTCGCCTCTGTCACGAGATTTACCTCTCCGACCCGCGCAAGTACGCGCCGAAGAAGCTCAAGACCGTGATTCGCCATCCCATCAAGCCGATTTAGCGAAACGAGCGCCGCCGTGCGGTCCGGCTTTTGGGGTTTATCAATTGGTAGTCCGCGTCGATCGAGCAAGCTGCCCTGCCTCCCGGCAGGTGCGTAATCCCCTTGGTCGATCCGTCTCGAGGTGCGCTCTTTGCTCATCTTGTGGCGTGGAGTTACGATACTCCTAAAAGTGTAACCAGATTCGAGTTTTAGGAGCAGCTTTTGAAGGGTGGCAGACTCAGGAACCGCGATAGATACCTCGAGGAGGCGATGCTCTTCCGTGACACCGACCTCATCAAGGTGATCACGGGCGTGCGCAGGTGCGGCAAGTCGAGCCTTCTCGATCTAATTAGGATGGCCATCGAGTCTGAAGGAGTCGCTGGCCGCGGCTTTGTGAGCGTCAACCTGGAAAGCAAGGGTACGGGCATCAAGACGGAGGACCAGCTTTATGATTACGTTCGCGGGCGCCTGTCGGACAAGGGTCGCACCTACGTTTTCATAGACGAGCCCCAGAGAATCGATGGCTGGCAGGATGCGGTCAACGCAATGAGGGTCGACTTCGATTGCGACATCTACCTCACGGGCTCGAATGCGTATCTTCTCTCGAGCGAGCTGGCCACCTATCTCTCCGGGCGCTACGTAGAGGTAAAGATGCTGCCCCTGTCCTTCTCCGAGTTCGCCGACTTCTGCGGAATCGAGTTCGTATCGGGAACTTCGGTGGCTCTCACTCCCGAGGGGGATCCCGTTCTCTTCGACGACATGCTTACTCGTTACCTTGAGTACGGGGGCATGCCAGCCATCGCATCCCTCTCGACGACCCAGGCGCAGCACTCGGCGTACATGTCCGGCGTCTACGAAGCCATCGCCGTGCGTGATATTGTCAACCGTGAGCGCGGGAAGGGCAAAAGTGCGGTGACTGACCCTTCCCTGCTGCGCCATGTGGCCGAATTCCTGGCGGACAACATCGGCAACGAGTGCTCGTCGAGTCGAATCGCCGGCGCGTTAACTTCTGCGGGGCCGAAGACCACGAACAAGACCGTTTCCTCGTATGTGGGTGCGCTTGAGGAGGCCTTCCTGTTCTATCGTGCCACGCGTTACGATTTGCACGGCAAGGCGCTCCTCAAGACGAACCCAAAGGAGTACATCGTCGACACCGGCTTCAGGACCTGGATGGCCGGCTATAGGGTCACGGATACTGGCCGCCTGTTCGAGAACGCCGTGTATCTCCAGCTGCTCTACGAAGGATGGAGCGTGCATGTGGGCAAGCTCTATGGCAAGGAAGTTGACTTCGTTGCGACGAAGGACGGGCGCGTGCTCTACGTGCAGGCGACTGACGAGATGTTCGCAAGCGAGACCAGGGAGCGAGAGATCGCCCCTCTGAAGTCGATACGAGACAACCACGAGAAGATCGTGGTCGTGAGGCAGGGTTCCTACGACACGGATATCGACGGCATCCGCATCGTGAGCGCGAGGGACTTTTTCCTCTAGGGCCATGCGATTCATCGCGAGGCAGTTAGGTCAAGTGAGAAACATGCCTGACATCGGTTTGCTGACGATCTAAAACAGTAAGGAGAAGCTTGGACAATCGCAAAATCGAGCAGAACGCGGTCAATGCTGTCAAGCAGGCTTTCGGCGATGTCGCTTGCGTCTATGCGTATATAGATGAGAACGACAAGACCGAATGCACCGACGGGCACCTGCAAGTCTACTCGTCTTCTTCCTTCACGATTGAGACCGTTGAAGGCCAGTTGCCGCTTCAGGTCAAGGGGACCACTTCGAAAAGAAAATCGGACCGACCTAAGCGGCAAGTTCGAGTTTCAGACCTCAAGCACTATCTCAACATTGCTGGAGGCTGCATCTATTTTTACGTCTACTGTGGGAGCGAGGCTCGTTCAGCGGAGGTTTTCTACAGACTTTTGCTTCCCTATGACCTAAAGAAGATTCTGGCCGATATTCCGGAGCAACAAGAGCGCATCTCTTTGCGTTTCGACCGGCTTCCATCAGACGCGGCGGAATTGACGCGGCTTGTCAGAAGGGCGGTCAAGGACAGAGCAAAGCAGCGAGCAGTCGCTGGCATCGCCCTCAAGACAATCGAGGAATTTAAGGACGCCGGCCTTTGCTTTGATGAGTGCGAGTTTGGAATCGAGCTGCTCGAGGGCGAGTCGCCCGCAAGCTTGGCTCCATACAGGAACGGGCTGTATATCTACGGGAAGAGCCCCTGGGGAGAGCTGTATCCCTTGAATAAGCTTGAAAACATAGTTGGCGTCGCGATTGGGTCTCGGCATGACGTCAGCTCTGGTGATGTTTCCCTAAATGCGGTGGTCATGGCCGGAGAAAATGAGAATGGCGAGCACGTTTTCTTCAGGGGTTTCGACATATGCCTCTCCACCAACACAATCACCCTCAGCGAGACCGGAACTCTTGTCGAGCGCATGGAAGAGTTGGCCCTCATGCGCGCATTGATGCAAACCGGTACGCTTTCCATAGACGGAAGCGGCTTTGCTCGCGGGTGCAAGTTGAGCGGAGGCGACCTCGACGCCCTTGAGAGTCGATTGCAGTCGCTGGAGATTATCAAGCGGGTTGTCGACGCTCTTCATTACAAGCCAGAGCTCGACATCGGTGCGTTGACCACTCAGGATTTAAGAAACATCGAGACAATTTACAAGGGATTGGTTGAGAACGCACCCCTCCACTACAAGGATCGGCAAAACGGATTCGGATATATCAATCTGGGGAACCATCCGATTAAGCTCGTGTTTTACCAAGTATCTGAAGATATGTACCGAATGGTCGATGGGCTTCGACTGGATGACCTGACGGTCTCGGTGTTCTTCCGGGGCGAGGGGGATGCCCCCGTAGTCGTCGCGCCTCTGTTCGTCCAAACGATGCAGGACTATATGAGGCTTGCCAATGTCGATGCCGAGGTGTTTGCCGCTACGTTGAAGCAGTATCCAGTCACCGAAGTTAGCTCTGCCTACGTCAACGACAAAATGCTTGAAATGCTATCAGCCTACGATCAAGATGCGTGCTGTAAGGAAGAGTTGCTGAAATGCTGCGAGATGACCGTAGACGCCCTGGAAGCTTTTGCGGATCGAGAGGCAACCCTGATAAATCGATATCAAATTGCCGCTCGAAAGCGAGATCTTACTAGCGAGGAGAAATCTGAGTTAATGGCAATCCAGCTGAATTCAGATAGTGCGCTGTCGAAAGCATGCGCAGCAGCCTTGCGCGGAGACTCGGACATGGCCTCTGCGCTCAGAGCGTCACTTGACGAAGAGGCACGAACGACGCTCGGCTCATGGCCGATCGGCCGTTTCTTCGCATAAGACCGCATAGACTTTTTGAGGCATCGAAATGAAGCTACTCGTCGAATCGATTAGAAATGCGGTTGAGAAAGACTGCCTTATCCCAGCCCTTATGTCTTCCCTTACCATTCCCGACGCCATGGGGCAGCTTCTTTATCCCAATCTCGTCCTTCATAACGGGAAGAGAGCGGCGGGGCGGCAGTATGTGAAGTGGTTTGATGACTGGGCGGCAAACGACTTCCTGTTTTCGGGAGACCCCTCGAACGAAGGTGAAACGATTCCAGGTCAAATCTTTAATGGGAAGATGTGCTGGAAGCTCCGGTGCTCCCTGTTGCATTCAGGCGACTACGATGTGTCGGTCGATGCTCCCGAGAAAGACGAGAGCTTCGACTACGACTACAAGTTCGAGCTTGTCCTCCACGGGTGCAACGCCCTCTGCTCTTCCTGGCCGTCGCCCAAGAGCGGGATGCGTGCGACTAAGAGCGTGACGTTCCGCGTTGATGCGGCGTCGCTCGCGAGCTCGCTGTGCAACGCCGCGGAGGCCTGTCTTAAAGAAACGGGCGAAACGGTCAGTTACCCCAATCTGGAGTTATTCGACGTGGCTGCATGGGCGGATAGATTCAATACTCGCTGAGCCATCTCGTCAAACTCCTTGTGTGCTAAACGTTGGTGTTGGCGCCCCGGAAAAGGGGTGTGGCCAGCGCCTAGAATCTTCAGCTACCACGCTGAGACGATAGGAGATGACCACATGGACACTATGGCGCACGAGGCGCCCGCGACGCCGTTGCTTGCGTTTCGCTATCGCTGCTTGAAGCGTGTCGCTTGGGGCCCTGGCCGGAGGAGAGACGACCGCTCCCTGCGAGACTGCGGAATCACCTATATCCGCTTGCTGCGGGCTTGCTTGAGCCAGTTCCTCTTGAAAGAGCCTATACCTCCGAAGAGCTTGTTGTACGTCTCACCGTTCTCCTTGGCCTCGTACTTGACCAGGGCAAGTTCGATGGTGCAGAGGTAATCCGCCACTTGCTCGAGGCGGTAGTCGGTCATCGAGGTCTTGCGGCGTCGGACGACCCCTTTTGAGAGGACCTTGCCCACCGAGCCGCCTCGCCCACGGAACAGAAGGAGCGCATCCTCGCGACCTTCGGTGACCTGTGCTGCGAGATGGAGGGCTGCACCATCGCGCGGGGCCCTTTCCAAAGCGAAGTGTCGAGCCGAAGTGTTGAGCGTCGGCCCTGAATGTTCAATGGCCGTTGTTTTCTGCCCCTCAAGTGGTGGACTTTTCCTCGGGGCTGTTGATTCCCCCACGCGCCCCTTTCCGTTCTCTGTGTTCCCCTTATACTCCTTGTACGAGGAGGTAAGAAGTCATGGACAAGACCGCACAGGACAGCTTGGCAAAGAAGCCCGTCGACATGAGGGACAGGATTCTCGAGCATCTCGAGGCCCTCACCTCTGCCGTCTCGCTCGACGACCTTGCCCGTCTGTCCACCTCCGACATCGCCGAGACGCTCATCATCTCCAGGAGCCTGGCGAGCCAGTACCTCAACGACCTTGTCCGCGCCGGCTTTGTGGTTAAGGTGGCGGGCAGGCCTGTCCGTTATTTTCATCGCCGCGCGTTCCAGAAGCGTTTTCAGGTAAAGCTCTCTGCAAGCGAGTACGCCTCGCTCGCCGACCTCATCCAGGCGACGGGAATCGCCGATCACCGCGACTTCGCGCGTGCCGTGGGCTTCGACCTGAGCCTCAGCTCCGTTGTCGAGCAGTGCAAGGCTGCGGTTCAGTACCCTCCGTTTGGCCTGCCCATCCTCTTGAGCGGCGGCGTGGGTGTCGGTAAGTCTTTCCTTTCTCGCCTTGTGTACGAGTACGGCAAGAACCAGGGCTTGCTGTCCCGCGACTCCTCCTATGTGCGCATCGACTGCGCCGGGGTCCCGGACGCCGCCTCGTTCAACGGGCTTCTTGACGAGTCGATCGCGAAATCGCGCGGGGGTGTGGTCTTTGTCAACGGCATCGAGGCACTCTCTCCCTCTGCGATGGAGCACTGCCTTGCGACGGCCCTCGGGCTCGATGCCTCCCAGGATGCGCCGCGCGCTCGCCTCGTTCTTTCGACGACGCTTTCCGCCGATGACCTGAAGGTTTCCTCGGCCTACAGCAAAATGCCCATCTGTGCCCGCGTCCCCTCACTCAAGGAGCGGACCCCCGAGGAGCGCGAGGATCTCATCTTGAGCTTCCTGCGCAGCGAGGGGTGCCGAATCGGTTCTGATGTGAAGATCAGCCGCGGCGCATACCGTTGCCTCGTGAACGCGGACTTTTCCGATAACATCGCCGGCTTGCGCGCCTGCGTGACGAACTGCTGCGCCAAAGCGTTCCTCAATCGCGAGGGCGACTACGTCGTCGTTCGCCCGTATCTTCTTCCCAGCGGGCTCCTCTCCTCCGCGCAGATCGATCAACAGCCCGACGATGGCGTCCTGATCGACGCGTCCCTGGATGCCGCCGAGAGCACAGGGCCGGTCGAGCAGGCGCTCGATGCCCTGTGCTCTCTCGATGAGCGATTCTGCGCCGGGGAGCTCTCTGTCTCCGAGCTCGTCTCGCAAGCTGTCTCCGCTGTGCGCGGCGTTGAGGATCACTTGATCTTCGGCCGCGGCGTTACCTCCTCGAGGTCGCGCGCCTTCGAGCGCATCGTGGGCGCGGTCCTTGCCGACGCAGGCTCTTCTTATGGCATCGAGCTTTCGAGGAAGGTCGCTTTTCTACTGGCCCAGGAGATTTGCCTGCAGTTGTGGCCGGGCATCGGCCTGGCTAAGCGAAAGTCTGCCTGTGCGGAGCAAATCTCCCATCTCCTCGGTGCCGTGACCTCCGAATTACCGTTTGCCTCGAGCGTCTCCGATCAGGTCGCCGCAGACGTGGAAGGGGCGCTGGGAATCTCGCTCGATCACTTCACGAAGACGCTTCTGACGCTGTGCGTCGCATCGGAGTCTCGCGACGCGAAGGCCCTTCGAACGCTCTGCGTCATCTTGTCCCACGGCTACTCAACGGCGACGAGCATCGCCGACGCGGCGAACCGTATGCTCGGCATGCATGTGTACGAGGCTGTCGACATGCCCTACGACCAGCAGCTGAAGGACATCGTCGGTCCGCTCCAGCGCCTCGTCGACCGCCATTCCTACTGCACCGGGGTCGTGTTCCTCGTCGACATGGGCTCCTTGGAGGAGGCCTATAAGGCCCTCGAGAACGTTACCGACTCCACTATCGGCGTGGTGAACAACGTCTCTACCGGTCTTGCGCTCGAGATCGGGGTCGGGCTGCTCGGCGGCAAGTCCATCGCCGAGGTTCTTGGCGATGCGACCGCCGCGTGCGTGACGCACTGTAAGGTGATCGAGCGCGTCAACCGTGAGGACGCCATCGTCTTCTGCTCCGAGTCCGGGGTCGACGCCGCGGAGAGGATACGCCAGCTCGTCTCGCAGAGCCTCCCGCGCACCATAGGCGCGCGCCTGCTCACGAGGCCCTTCAAGCAGCTCGTCGCGAACGGGTCGAACGACGCCGTTTTCTCCGAGCACCGCGTTTGCGCCGTCATCGGCACGGGAGACCCCGGGGTCGCCTCCGTCCCCTTCGTCGCCCTCGAGGACATCATGTCGACGGCGTCCGCCTCTAAGGTTGATGCCGTGTTCGGCAGGTGGCTTGACGCTTCCGAGCTCTCTTCTTTCCACGAGAAGCTGCTCTCGAACATGACGCTGCAGAACGTCATCCGCTCCATCACCATCCTCGACCCGGAGCGGCTATTCCACGAGATCGAGAGCGCCGTGCACGAGCTTCAGCGCAGGACAGGCGAGAAGATCGGCAGCAACGCCATCATTGGGCTCTACGTCCACCTCTGCTGTCTCGTCGAGCGCCTTGTTACCAGAAACCCCATTGAGACCTACGTTGGCCAGGACCGCTTCGAGGAGGAGCGTGCCGATTTCATCGAGTCCTTCAGGCAGAGCTTCTCGAGCATCTCGACGCGCTATCGCGTAGAGGTTCCCGTAAGCGAGATCGCATATGTCTTCGACTACATAAGCGTGAGCGCCGCCCCGGCGCGAGAAGAGCGCCTCGGCTCCTCGGACCTCCTGCTCGACGAGTGACCTTCCCCGCGCCGCCGCAAGCTGACCGCGCGTCCTCAATAATCCGATAACCCCTTGCCCGGCGCGAATCCGGATAGCGCCGAGGCAGTACCGAACGTAAAACTTCATTTGATAGGAGAAAACATGAGTGTTGTTATGGCACGAATCGACAATCGCCTGCTTCACGGCATCATCGTGACGCAGTGGGCCCCGGTGTCGGGCGCGACCCGAGTCATGGTCATCGACGACAAGGTCGCCGGCGACGAGGTCCTGAAGTCCACTATGAGGATGGCGCGCCCCGCGGGCATGGCCGTCTCGATCATCTCCGAGCAGACCGCGCTCAAGAACTTCGCGGCGGGCAAGTACGACCGCGAGAAGGTCTTTGTCATCGCCAAGGAGCCCGAGACGATTCTTCATCTGGTCGAGTCGGGCATCGAGCTCCCGTCGCTGATCGTCGGCGGCTCTCTTGTCAAGGAGGGCGGCGTCCAGCTCACCCAGCGCGCCTATGCCTCCGCCGAGAACGTCCAGAGCTACAAGGCGCTCATCGCCCGCGGCGTCAAGGTGACGGCACAGTTCGTGCCCGCCGACAAGCCCGTCTCCGTCGCCGACCTCATCTAAGGAGGGATCATGGTCAACTTCACTATCCTGCAGGTCGTCCTTTTGACCCTGCTGGCCTTCATCAAGCACGTGGACTACTACGGCATCCCGATGATCTTCGTCAACTATGCCGTCTTCTGGGGCCTTATCACCGGCGTCGTCATGGGCGACTGGCAGACCGGCCTCGTCATCGGCGGCACCATCCAGCTCATGCAGCTCGGCGTCGCGGGCTTCGGCGGCTCGTCGATTCCCGACTACGGCACGATGGCCATCATCGCCACCGCCTACGGCGTGACCCTGGGCGCGGACACGGGCCTCGCCATCGGCCTGCCGGTCGGCATGCTCGGCATCCAGCTCGACGTCATCGTCAAGATCCTCAACGGCTTCGTCGTCGAGAAGTCCCAGAAGTTCTGCGACGAGGGCAAGTTCAAGCAGATGAACGCCATCCTGTGGGTCTGCCCCGTGCTCTTCGGCCTGTGCGCCGCCCTGCCCGTCTTTGTCTCCGTGACCCTCGGCCAGCCCGCCGTCAACTGGCTCCTCGAGGTCATGCCTCAGTGGTTCCTCTCCGGCCTCACCCTCGCCGGCAAGATGCTCCCGGCCATCGGTATCGCCATGCTGCTCCGCTACATGCCCACCGGCAAGTACTTCCAGTACCTGCTCGTCGGCTTCTTCCTCTCGGCCTTCCTGAACGTGCCCATCATCGGCGCCGCCATCGTCGGCGTTGCCCTCGCGATCGCGTTCTACCAGCGTGCCGAGAGGGACACCGAGCTCGCCGCCCACGCTTCCGCAGACGCCTTCATCGGAGAGGATGAGTAACCATGGAAAACGAGAACATCACCGCCGTCGCCGAGGGCAAGCCCTCCGGCTACAAGGTCACCAAGAAGGATCTGCGCAACGCGAACTGGCGCTGGCTCATGAGCGTGTGCACCTTCAACTACCAGACCCAGCAGGGCGCCTCAGTCGCCTACGCCCTCTCGCCGGTCCTGAGGAAGATCTACACGAACGACGAGGACTATAAGCAAGCGCTCAACAACCACTTCCGCTACTACAATACCCAGCCTTGGCTCGCCGCCATCATCCTCGGCGCCTGCGTGGCCATGGAGGAACGCGACGGCCTAGCGGCGGCGGACGCCGTCCAAGACCTGAAGATCGGCACCATGGGACCGCTCGCCGGCGTCGGCGACTCCCTGCTCATGACCATGATCCCGACCATCATGGGCTCCATCGCCGCCTATATGGCCATCGAGGGCAACCCCGTGGGAGCCGGCATCTGGTTCGCGCTCATCCTGGCCATCTTCTGGGTCCGCATGCACGCCCTCGAGTTCGGCTACAAGCAGGGTGTGAAGCTCGTCACCGACTTCAGCGAGAAGCTTCCCAACCTCACTGCCGCCGCCTCCGTGCTCGGCCTCACCGTGGTCGGCTGCCTCATCGCCTCGGTCATCGGCGTCACCTGCCCGATTAGCTTCAGCTTCGGCGACGTCTCGATGGAGATTCAGCCGCTGCTCGACAAGATCCTGCCTGCCATGATCCCCGCCGCCATCACGGGAAGCGCGTATTACCTTCTTACCAAGAAGAACGCGAGCATGACGGCCCTCATCCTCGTGGTGATCGTCCTTGCGATGGTCGCCTCCGCCGCCGGCATCCTTGCCTAGCTTCGACCCAAGAGATTGGTGAATCAATGAGAAAGATAGTTGTGGCGAGCCATTCCCTTCTCGCCCAGGGCTTCAAGGACACCCTCGAGTTCCTTACGGGTAAGAGCGACGCCGTCAACGCCGTGTGCGCCTACGTGAACGACAACGGCGAGGGGCTCGACGCGGCGGTCGAGGCGGCGCTTTCGGGCACTGATGAGGTCGTCGTCCTTACCGACGCGCTCGGCGGCAGCGTGAACCAGCGCTTCTCCCGTTTCGCCTCCGACCGGATCCACGTGATCGCGGGTGTCAACCTCCCGCTCGCCATGACGGTCGCGCTCGCGCGCCCCGACGAGAAACTCGACTTCGACGCCCTCGTCGACGAGGCGCGCCAGCAGATCGTCTACGTGAACGGTGCCAGTTCCGCCGAGTGCGAAGACGACGAATAGAGGAGGTCGACGATGAGAGAGTTCCTTAAAGACGTGTGGATGCACGGCGGTGAGGAAAGCCGCGCCATCACCCCCGAGAACATCACGGGCGAGAAGGGCCGCGCCGCCATGTCGGCCAGCCACCTCGGCGTCGGCCGCAAGGGCTCGTGCTGCGTGCCCCTTGAGTCCGGCGAGACCATCACGCTCGCGGACATCGAGGGCCCCGGCATCATCCGCCACATCTGGATGACCGTCCCCGACAAGACCGCCGCCGGCAGCTTCGTCATGCGCGACCTCGTGCTGCGCTTCTACTGGGACGACGAGGAGACCCCCTCGGTCGAGTGCCCTGTCGGCGACTTCTTCTGCAACGGCTTCGGTGAGCGCGCCATCGTCAACTCGATGCCCATCTGCGTGAACCCGACGGGCGGCATGAACTGCTACTTCGAGATGCCCTTCAGGAAGCACGCCAAGGTCACGCTTACGAGCGAGCACCCCGGGTTCATTAAGTACATCTTCTACACGTTCAACTACGCGCTCACCGACGTGCCGGACGACGCCATGTACTTCCACGCCCGCTTTAACCGCGAGCGCAGCACCCGCAGGGGCGTCGACTACACCGTGCTCGACGGCGTGCGCGGCAAGGGCTACTACGTCGGCACCTACATGGCCCTGTGCGCCCTGGAGCGCTATTGGTGGGGCGAGGGCGAGATGAAGTTCTTCCTCGACGGCGACGAGGAGTTCCCCACGGTCACCTCGACGGGAGCCGAGGACTACTTCGGCGGTGCCTGGGCCTTCCTCGACAGGCCGCCCCACGCGCTGCCCGAGGCGCAGTGCTTCAACACGCTGTTCGCCGGCTACCCGTACCGCTCGACGCGCGACGCCACGCGCGACCGCTTCAGCGCGGGCAAGCCGAACCCGAACCCGATGCTCGCGACCAACGACGACGCGCTGCCCAGGCACGGCCTCTACAGGTGGCACCTTCCCGACCCGATCTCGTTCAAGGAAGACCTGCGCGTGACGTTCCAGGACCTCGGCAACGACGACATCAAGCTCTACGAGCGCGAGGACGACATCTCCACCGTCGCCTACTGGTACCAAAGCGAGCCGCACGCCGTGCTCGCCCCGTTTGCCGCAAGGCAGGACCGCGTGCCCAGGTAGGGTCGCCTCGAAACAAGCCAACGTTATGGACGCCCGCGGTTGACCATGACTGCGGGCGTCCCTTTGTAAGGAGGATCACATGAGCGAAAAGCAAATGAAGCTCGGCGCCCTCGAGGCAGGCGGGACCAAGATGGTCTGTGCCGTGGTGTCCGGCGACGGCGAGGTCCTCGACCGTATGGAGACCCCGACGCTTGCGCCCGCCGAGACCGTCCCGCAAATGGTCGAGTGGTTCACCGCCCGCGATGTGGACGCGTTGGGCATCGGCGCCTTCGGCCCGACCTGCGTCGACCCCAACGATGAGCGCTACGGTTCCATCCTCCAGACGCCCAAGCTCGCGTGGCGAGGCTATGGTCTTCGCGCCGCGTTCGCCGACGCCCTCGGGATTCCGGTGGCCTACGACACGGACGTGAACGTTGCCTGCCTCGGCGAAGCGGTCTTCGGCTGCTGCAAGGGGCTCGAGGACGCCGTCTACGTGACCATCGGCACCGGCGTGGGCGCGGGCGTCATGTGCGCGGGCAGGCTCCTTCACGGCATGCTGCACCCCGAGGCCGGCCACATGCTGGTAAGGACCCGTCCCACCGAGGAGGGACGCTGCGTCTGCCCGAGCCACGCGAGCTGTCTCGAGGGCCTCGCCTCCGGCCCCGCCATCGCCGCGCGCTGGGGAAAGCCCGCGGCCGAGCTCGCGGACAACGCTGAGGTGTGGGCGCTCGAGGGGGATTATCTGGGGCAGATGTGCGCGAACCTCGCGCTCATGTACTCGCCTCGCCGCATCGTCCTCGGCGGCGGCGTGATGCACCAGGAGCAGCTCTACGGCATCGTCCGCAAGAAGACCCTCGAATATCTGGGTGGCTACATCCAGACCGCCGAGCTTAAGGACATGGAGGGCTACATCTGCGCCCCGGGCTGCGGCGGCGACCAAGGAATCCTCGGCGCGGCCGAGCTGGTAAGAAGGGCGCTCGCGTAACTTGCGCTCTCTCCGCCATACAACGCGTTAAGAAAAGACGAGCGCTTCTTGCCAATTGGGCGGCAAGAAGCGCTCGTCTTTTGCATTTGTTTTTGGCGCAGAACGCCCCGCCTTCGCTAGAGTCCCTGGACCGCCACACCCACGAGGTTTGGACCGATGCGGACAAGAAGCGCGGGGCTGATGTCGGAGCGGACGATCTCCACCGCGTTGGCCACGCGCTCGCGCAGGGCCTGCTCCATGCGGTCGTAGAGGTCGGCGTAGGCCGAGGCGCAGCTCACGGCAAGGCGCACCTTGGGGTGCTTCTCGGCGATGGCGGCGACGAGCTTGACCTCGGTGCAATGCGGTACTTGCACAGCCATTTCGTGTGCGCGAGGCTGTTGGCTTTCTGGGCCACAGCAATCACCTTCCCCCTAGTATGATGACCTGAACAATCCTCATGCTAGAGGGAAGGTTTTTGTCGCGTAGCGGAAATTGGCCTCCACCCGCTGAGCGGGTGGCTTTCTATGCCGCGCGTGCCGTGCGGCACGGACTAAAGTCCATGAATAAAAACGAGGTAGGCCGTTTCCGACCTCCCTCGCGTGCCCTTGCACGCCCAATATGCGCCGTAAAAGCCGTCTTCTTCAACGTCAAAGTGAATGCGCTTCTTTTTGCCTCTCAAAATCTTTTTTTCACGATTTGCATTTTCATCCCGTTGTCACCGACCCTTGCGAGAAACCGGAAAAAGCCGCTGACAGAAGGGTCTTTCAAATCGTTGTAGCCCAGCATATAGCCGCGACTTGTGACCTGCAGACGGCTGTTCCACGTGCCGATTTCCTTGGCGGCATCCGAAACTGCAAAATATGCCCCCACATCCTTGATTTTTGCAGTCTTAAGCCATGTCTTTGCAATCATCTTTACTGCTGTCCGATTGGCAGCATCAAAGACCAGCACACCGCCGGGGAAAGCGTCCGCCATCCCCCGCACCAGTTCCCGGACCTGCTGGGTCAG
>CABUNJ010000018.1 GCA_902492935.1 uncultured Collinsella sp.
GCGAAGAGCGTTGCTGCCTAGGCTAGCCCCTTGTCACACAAACTACCGAAGCCTCCAAAAATGTCATCAACACCATGCTTATGTGCTTTGGCGCCATTGGCCTGGTTGGTGTGCTGTGGATTGTTGCCGGCTGGTCGCTGGCCTACGGCGGCGACGGTTCCAGCCCGTTTATTGGAGGCCTTGACCAACTGCTGTGCCTGCCGGTGCTCAACCAGGTGCTGCAGGCGGCCGAGAGCAATGCCACTGACGGTGCCGTCTACCCTCAGATCATCGACATCGCCTTCCAGATGGCATTTGCCATGATCACAGCTGCTATCGTCACGGGCAGCCTGGCCGGCCGCGTTAAGTTTGGTGCCATGGCGGCCTTCCTGGGCATTTGGCTGCTTGTGGTCTATGCGCCACTCGCCCATATGGTTTGGGGCGGCGATGGCTCCTTTATCGGCGACATTATCGGAGCACTCGACTTTGCCGGCGGCGACGTGGTGCACATTTCGTCCGGTCTCACGGGCCTGATCCTCTGCTTGATGCTCGGCCGTCGTCGTGGCTTTGGCATGGTGAGCTACCGTCCGCATAACGTACCGTTTGTGGCGCTGGGCGCCGGCCTGCTTTGGTTTGGCTGGTTTGGCTTTAACGGCGGCAGCGAGTTTAAGGCCGACGCCGTTGCGGCACTCGCTATCCTCAACACCGTGACGGCCAGCGCGGCGGGCATGGTCTCGTGGCTTGTCGTCGAGCGCGTGCACACCGGTCGCCCCACGCTGGTGGGTGCCAGCACCGGTCTGGTTGCGGGCCTTGTGGTGGTCACGCCGGGTGCGGGCTTTGTCGAGCCGTGGGCAGCGCTGGTCATGGGCCTGATCGTCTCGCCTGTCTGCTACTTGGCCATCAGTCATCTCAAGGCCAAGTTTGGCTACGACGATGCACTCGATGCGTTTGGTTGCCATGGCATCGGCGGCATCTTGGGCGGCGTGCTCACAGGCCTGTTCTGTGTGCCGGAGCTTTCGTGGACCGGTAAGGGCGGCCTGTTCTACACGGGCGACGTGTCGCTGCTCATCTCGCAGATTTTGGGCATTGTGGTGACGGTCGTCATTGTACTGGTGCTCGATTTGGTGATCGCCGCGGTGGTCAAGGCACTGTTCCGTGGCAGCCTGCGCGTGGACGAGGCCGACGAGGCGCTGGGCCTGGATGCGAGTCAGCACGGCGAAAGTGCGTATCCTTCGTTTAGTGGTCTGGATTAGCGGTTTCTAACGTTCTGTCAGACCAACTCTTATAAGAGAGGAATTCACTATGAAAAAGATTACGGCGATTGTTCGTGCCGAGAAGCTTGAGGTTCTTAAAGACGCGCTGTTTGCTGCTGATGTTCGCGGTATGACTATCAACCAGGTGCAGGGCTGCGGTGCACAGCATGGCTGGAAGGAATACGTGCGCGGCAACGAGTTGCTTGTCAACACGATCCCTAAGGTGCAGTTCACGCTCATTTGCGCCGATGAGCATGTCAACGGAATTGTCGAGATTATCTGCAATGCTGCTCGCACCGGTGCCGTTGGAGACGGCAAGATCTGGGTCGAGCCGGTCGAGGAAGTCATCCGCATCCGTACCGGCGAACACGGCCCCGCCGCGGTGTAGGACAATCTTTCGCCTAGCGGGCGCGTCTCTCTTGGGATGCGCCCGCTCTCGTCTACAATATCGTGCAGACGAAGGAGAGGCATGCCCATGATCAAGATGTTTGCGAGTGACTTAGACGGAACGCTGCTGAACGCCCTGCACGAGGCGGATGGGACCATCCGCCGTGCCATTCGCGAGCTGACCGAGGCTGGCTTGCATGTGGTTCCCGCGACCGGGCGCTCGACGTTGCCAATCGGCGAGCATGGCTTTACGGGGCTGGCACTCGACGCCTGCTGCTCCAACGGATCCATCGTGCGCAACAGCCATGGCGAGGTGCTCAAGACCTGGACCATCGACCCGCAGGTTACCGAGGAGCTGCTCAAGGCGTTCCCGGACATTTGCTTCGACTGCTCCACGCCCGACGGCATGTTCTCGAGCGGTTCGTTCGAGATGCACCAGGCGGGTTTTAAGAAGGACAGCCCTATCAAGCGCGTCGTGATGCGCGGCATGCGTGCACGTGGCGGGTATCACGAGGAGCAGTATTTCGACCAGTCGATCGGTGACATCCTGCGCCACGATGTGTGCAAGATCAACTGCCGCGTGACCTCGCCCGAGCTGGAGCGCGACCTTAAGGCATATTTGGCCGAGCGATCGGACCGCGTGGTCAACGCGCCGTTCGATCCGGTGATGTTCGAGATCACGGACGTGGCGTGCAACAAGGGCGAGAGCGTGGCCTGGCTGGCGGGCTACTACGGTATTGCCGAGGACGAGGTCGCGGTCTACGGCGACGGCGGCAACGACATTGCCATGCTCAAGCGTTTCCGCCACAGCTACGCGACCAAAAACGCTAGCGATGCAGCGAAGGCCGCCGCGAGTGCGACCATCGGCAGCTGCATGACCCACGCCGTTCCCAAGCACATGCTCGCCACCATGCACAAGCAAAACTCTCGCACTATCATCGAATAATGTGACAAAGGGGCTGTCCTTTTGTCGCGCGGAGGGGGCCTGTGTTCTTTGAATACGAACATATATTCGTATATATAACTAGGCTCTGGTAGAATCGGTATCGTTGACGGCAGTTCCATGTGCCGGGCAACGCCCTCCATCTGATGGGAGGTGATGCCCATGACCGATCTGATTGATTTTGTGAGACTTCTGACCGCTTTGGTCTCGTTCTTCACAGCGCTCGTCGGGCTTTCCGAGGCACTCAAGCAACGTTCGAAGCAACGTAAGACGATATGAGAAAGCCATTTGGGTCGCCTCCCCCGCGGCGCAGCTTCTTTCCGCGGGCTCGGGATGCCACAATGGGCTTTGAGTATCGGCCCGTGCGGTAGCCCTTACCGCACCTGCGGGGAGGAGGCTTCCCATGCCCCATGTTACCTCCATCGGCCTGGACGTCCACGCGCGATCGGTCGCCGCCGCGGCGTTCAACCCCTTCACCGGCGAGGTGGTGCACCGTGACTTCGGGACGGACGCCGCCGAGATCGCGGAGTGGGCCCTCGGGTTCGAGGAGCCCAGGGCCTGCTACGAGAGCGGCCCCACCGGCTTCCACATGGCGCGCGAGCTGCGCGCGCTCGGCCTCGACTGCGCCGTGGCCGCCGTCTCCAAGATGCAGAGGCCGGCGGCGGACGCGCGCCGCAAGAACGACCGGCGCGACGCCGAGTTCATCGCCCGCATGCTCGCCACCCACAACATCGTGGAGGTCCCGCTGCCCGATGCGGCCGTCGAGGCCGCCCGGGACCTCGACCGCGCCCTCGACGACGCCGCGGTGGAGTACCGCCGCGCCAGGCAGCGCCTAAACATGTTCCTGATCAGGCTGGGCCACGTCTGGGACGAGCGCAACGCCGACGGGACGAGGAAGGGATCCTGGACGCGCGCCCACTGGAGGTGGATATCCGGGATCAGGCTCGAGGGGCCCCAGCGCGACGTGCTCGAGTACTACGTCACGGCCGCGAGGTGCGCGGAGTCGGACCGCCGGCAGCTCGAGAAGAAGGTGCTCGCCCTCGCCCGGACCGACCGGTGGCGCCCGGCCGTCGAGGCGCTCTCCTGCATCAAGGGAGTCGACACCCTGACGGCCTTCAGGCTCGCGGCCGAGGCGGGCTCCTTCACGAGGTTCCGGACGGCCCCGGCCTTCGCGAGCTGGTGCGGGCTGGTCCCGTCGGAGCGCTCGAGCGGCGAGACCGAGCGGCGCGGCGGGATAACCAAGACGGGCAACCGGCTCGCCAGGACGGCACTGGTGGAGTCGGCGTGGCACTACCTGACGTGCACGCCCCGCCCGAAGGCCCCGGCGCCCGGCGCGGACGTCCCCGCGGCGATCCGGGCGCGCGCCGACGACTGCACCGCCAGGCTCTGCCGCCGCCGCGAGGCGCTGGCGGCGGCGGGCAAGAGCCCGTGCAAGGCAAACGCCGCCGTCGCGCGCGAGCTCGCCTGCTGGGTCTGGGAGATCGGGCGCCGGGCGGAGGGGACCCTCAGCTGACCCCGTCGGACAACAAGCCTCCCGCCGGGAGGGCCCGCGCCTCGACGCATCGCCGGCGCGCGTTCACGAGCCCTTTTTGGGCAGCCCAAGGGCCGCGCCCGTGAACAAGACTGGTTTCGGACGAGCGCGCCGGACGGAGAATCGAAATGCGGTGGGGTGCGCGGACATACCGGGCTGACCGCCGGCAGCGCGCCCGCAGGAGCCCGCGGATATTAGCTTGCCAGGCAAGCGTCGACTAAACGTGCAGCGTGCGCGGGCCCTCCCGACGGGAAACGAAAAAGCCCGGTTTAAAACCGGGCCCGAACAAACACGCCTATTGACAATGGCTTTCTCATATTAAAGGGGTCGCCGCCGCTAAGGCGTTGACCCCTTAATCCAAGCAACGGCGCTGCCCAGCTTTCCAGAACTTGGGCTGCCGTCGACACTATTCTACCCACGAATGACATTTTGGACAATCGGTAATGCCGCTCTAAAAGCCTGGCACAACCGGCACAACCTAGGCGGTCGCTGGATGTGACAAAGAGGCTGCCCCTTCGTCACATCCCAAATATTGCCTTTACGTGTTGATGCACACGGTGTGCAATAATACTCGCACTGTGCAATAGCGCACAGGTTGAGTAACAAGGAGGACGCTTGTCCCAGCTCGAGAAATGCGATCGCCGGTCCCTTCGCTCGCAGCGTGCCCTTCGCCAGGCGCTTGCCAGCGAGCTTGCCGAAAGCGGCGACCTTTCGCGCATTAACGTCGCGTCGCTCACCGAGCGCGCCGGTCTTACACGCCGCACGTTCTATTCGCACTACCGCGATATCCCCGACTTTATCAGCCAGATCGAGGACGGCCTGCTTGCCGAGATTCGCGAGCGGGTGGAGCTTATCACCGCAGCTCAATTACCCGATCTTTACCGCAATATCGACGAGCTCGAGCCGGCACCCGGTTCGGTTGAGCTGCTTCGCTATCTTGCGGCTAATCGCGACCTTATCGGGGCCCTGCTGGGCCCGGGCGGCGACCCCGCCTTTATTAAAAAGATCATCGATACCGCACGCGAGGCCGTGGTGCCGCGTGCACAGACGGGCATTTTGGGCTTGGCGCTGGGCACCTTCTTTGACTACTACGTCACCTATGTCGTGAGTGCCGAGGTCGGCATGATCCAACGTTGGTTTGAGCGTGACCTTTCCGAATCGCCCGAGACCATGGCGCGCATTATGACGGTCATCGCTTTTGTGCGCCCCGGTGACCTGTACGGCCAACCCATCGATATCAACGTGCCGGAATACGGCATGAAGCTATTGAATCTGCAGCTCGAGGATGCGGTCGACACCACCGCAACCGTCGAGTCCAACAACTAAGAGGAGAGACAATGAGCAAACTCGTCGAGGGCATTAAGGACCGAATGGTCGCTGCCGCGCGTGAGGCTGCACCCGCCGTGGTGGACGCCGCGCAGAAGGCGGCGACCGCGGCTGCCGAGAAAGTTGCCGAGGCAGTTGCCGATGCCAAGAACGCGGCAGGGGAGACGTCCGTCGCTAGCGAGCCCGCTACCGCCGCTGAGCCCGTAGCCGTCACCGCCGCCCACGCCCCCGAAGGCGCGATCTTCAACCCCGAGGCCGCCCGCGGCAACCTGCACCTGGGCATCGACGTGGGCTCCACCACCGTTAAGCTCGCTGTGCTCAACGACGACAACCAGATTGTCTACGCCAAGTACCAGCGTCACCACACCGACGTCCGCGCTTGCGCCCGCGACTTGTTCGAGGGTGCCGCGACCGTGCTGCCGACGGCCCAAATGACCTGCGCCATTACCGGTTCGGGCGGCCTGCTGCTGTCCCAGTGGCTCGACCTGGAGTTTGTCCAGGAGGTCATTGCCAGCAAGCGTGCCGTCGAGACCCTCATCCCGGCCACCGATGTTGCCATCGAGCTGGGCGGCGAGGACGCCAAGATCATCTACTTCGACAACGGCATTGAGCAGCGCATGAACGGCACCTGCGCCGGCGGCACGGGCGCCTTCATCGACCAGATGGCCACTCTGCTGCACACCGACGCCAGCGGCCTCAACGAACTCGCGGCCAACGCCACCACCATCTATCCCATCGCCAGCCGCTGCGGCGTTTTTGCCAAGACCGACGTCCAGCCGCTGCTCAACGAGGGCGCCCGCCCCGAGGACGTGGCCGCCTCCATCTTCCAGGCTGTCGTGACCCAGACCATCTCGGGTCTGGCGTGCGGCCGTCCCATCCGCGGCAATGTCGCCTTCCTGGGCGGCCCGCTGCAGTATCTCTCCGAGCTGCGCCACCGCTTCTACCTCACGCTCAGCCTGGACGAGGAGCATCGCATCGTGCCCCAAAACGCTCACCTGTTTGTGGCGAGCGGCGCCGCCATGGCGCACGAGTCCAACAAGCTCAGCACGTTCCCGCAGCTCATCGAGGCCATCGATGCCCTGGGCGACACGCAGGGTGCCGAGGTCGAGCGCCTGGATCCGCTCTTTGCCACCGACGAGGACTTTGCCGAGTTCAAAACCCGCCACGACGCCGAGGTCGTCCCCAAGGGCAAGCTCGAAGGCTACACCGGCCGCGTGTTCATCGGCATCGACGCCGGCTCCACCACCATGAAAGCCGCGCTCGTGGGCGAGGACGGTCAGCTGCTGCACACCTGGTACGGCAACAACAACGGCGACATCCTGGGCACGGCCAAGGTCATCATGGCCGATTTCTACAACCACATTCCCGCCGGCTGCACCATCGGCCACGTGACTACCACGGGCTACGGCGAGGCGCTGCTCATCGAGGCCCTCAAGGCCGACTCCGGCGAGATTGAGACCGTCGCGCACCTGCGCGGCGCCAAGGCGTTCCTGCCCGGCGTCGAGTTCATTCTGGACATCGGCGGCCAGGACATGAAGTGCCTGCGCGTCAAGGACGGCGTCATCGAACACATCATGCTCAACGAGGCCTGCTCGTCGGGCTGCGGTAGCTTTATCGAGAGCTTCGCCGTGTCTATGAACATGGACGTGCGCGCGTTCGCCGATGCCGCCATCCATGCCAAAGCCCCCGTCGACCTGGGCAGTCGCTGCACGGTCTTTATGAACTCGCGCGTCAAGCAGGCGCAAAAGGAAGGCGCCACGGTGGGCGACATTGCGGCCGGCCTGTCCTATTCCGTCATCAAGAACGCCCTGTTCAAGGTCATTAAGCTGCGCGACCCCAAGGAGATCGGCAGCCAGGTGATCGTCCAGGGCGGCACCTTTATGTCCGACGCCACGCTGCGCGCATTTGAGCAGCTCACCGGCGTGCATGCCGTGCGCCCCGACATCGCCGGCTGCATGGGAGCCTACGGTGCGGCCCTGCTCGCCCGCGATCGCGCTGGCGCCGACGGCACCTCGACCATCCTTTCGGCCGAGGACATCGCGCACCTCACCGTGACGCAAAAGCATGTCCGCTGCGGCCGTTGCTCCAACAACTGCCAGCTTACCGTCAACGACTTTGGCGGCGGCAGGCGCTTCATTACCGGTAACCGCTGCGAGAAGGGTGCCGGCCACAAAAAGCAAAAGACCGAGGCCCCCAACCTCTTCAAAAAGAAAAACGAGCTGCTCTTTAACCGCGAGGTCCTGAGTCCCGACGAGGCCCCGCGCGGCACCGTGGGTATCCCGCGTGCACTCAACATGTACGAGAACTACCCCTTCTGGCACACGTTCTTTACGCGCCTGGGCTTTAGCGTGCAGCTGTCCGACCAGTCGAGCAAAAAGACCTACCAGGCGGGCATTGAGTCCATGCCGTCCGAGAGCGTGTGCTACCCGGCCAAGATGAGCCACGGCCACGTTATGAACCTCATCGACCGTGACGTCGACTTCATCTGGATGCCGTGCGTGCGCTGGGAGCGTAAGGAGGATCCGACCGCCGGTAACTGCTACAACTGCCCCATCGTCATGAGCTACCCCACGGCGCTGGCGCTCAACATCGACGAGATTCGCGAGCAGAACATCGAGTTCCTGTATCCGTTTGTGCCGTATCACGACAAGACCGAGCTCAAGCGCCGTCTGTACCAGGTACTCGCCGTCGACCGCGTGGCCGATGCGCAAGCCGGTCGCGGTCGCGTGCGTGGACCCAAGATCACGCGCTCCGAGATCGATGCCGCCGTCAACGCTGCCTTTGAGGCCGATGCGCGTTTCCACGAGGACATCCAGACTATGGGCGAGGAGGCTCTTAAGTGGGTCGAGGACCACGGCGGTCACGGCATCGCGCTCGCCGGCCGCCCCTACCATAACGACCCCGAGATCAACCACGCCCTGCCCGAACTTATCTCGAGCTTTGGCTTTGCGGTCTTTACCGAGGACTCGCTCGCGCATCTGGTAAAGCCCGAGCGTCCGATTCGCGTCGTCGACCAGTGGATGTACCACAGCCGCCTGTACGCCGTCGCCCGTTTTGTGACGATGCGCAACGACCTGGACCTGATTCAGCTCAACTCTTTCGGCTGCGGCCTGGACGCTCTGACCACCGACCAGGTGCAGGAGATCCTGGAGGCCAGCGGCAAGATCTACACCGTGCTCAAGATCGACGAGGTATCCAACTTGGGTGCCGCGCGCATCCGCATCCGCTCGCTCATGGCAGCGCTTAAGGACCAGGAGGCCGAGCGCTTGGCCGAGGCCACGGCCGCGGGCGAGGCCTACGAGCAGGGCGATGCCGCGCCGGTGGCGCCCTCCACGGATGCCCCCGCGTTCGCGAGCCGCAAGTACACGTTCGAGGCGCAGCGTGAGAGCGCTTCGACCGCGTGGCCCAAGGTGCCCTTTACCGAGCAGATGCGCGACGAGGGCTACACCATCCTGTGCCCGCAGATGGCGCCGATCCACTTCGATCTAGTCAAAGAGGTGTTCCGCGGTGCTGGCTACAACTTGGAGCTGCTGCCCTCGACTGACCACGATGCCGTCGAGGCCGGTCTGCGCTACGTGAACAATGACATTTGCTATCCGTCGATCCTGGTGACGGGCCAGATTATGGAGGCAATCGAGAGCGGACGGTACGACCTGTCCAAGACTGCCGTGGTTATCAGCCAGACCGGCGGCGGCTGCCGTGCCACCAACTACATTGCGCTCATCCGCAAGGCCCTGCGCGAGAGCGGCCACCCCGAGATCCCGGTGATCTCGCTTTCGGCCGTGGCGCTCGGCGAGGACAACCCTGGCTTTAAGATTACGCCGGCGCTGCTTAAACAGGCAGTCTACGCGGTGCTCTTTGGCGACGTGATGATGCAGATGCTCTACCGCTGCCGCCCGTACGAGGCTACGCCCGGTGCCGCCAACGCGCTCTACGAGGAGTACATGGCGCGCGCCCGCAAGTTGGCGCCCAAGTTCAACCGCCACAACTACACCAAGCTGTGCCGCGAGGCCATCCGCGCGTTCGACACCATGCCGCTCGTGGGCGAGGGCACCAAGCCGCGTGTGGGCGTGGTCGGTGAGATCTTGGTCAAGTTCCACCCCACAGCCAACAACCACGTGGTCGACGTTATCGAGCGCGAGGGCTGCGAGGCCGTGGTACCGGGCCTGCTCGACTTCTTCCTGTACTCCATGAGCAACGCCGAGCTGCAGAAGGACGAGCTGGGAAGCTCTGCCACTACGCGCGCGGGCATGCAAGCGCTCATCAAGCTCGTGGACTGGATGCGCACGCCGGTGGAGGAGATGCTCGAAAAGTCCCGCCGCTTTGAGGCGCCCGAGCGCATCGGCACCATGGCCGACAAGGCCCGTACGGTGCTTTCGGTGTGCAACAACATGGGAGAGGGCTGGTTGCTCACGGCCGAGATGCTCGACCTGATTGACCACGGTGCGCCCAACATCATCTGCACGCAGCCCTTTGCGTGCCTGCCTAACCACGTGGTGGGTAAGGCCGTGATCAAGGAGCTGCGCCGTCAGCACCCCGAGAGCAATATCGTCGCGGTGGACTATGATCCCGGTGCGTCCGAGGTCAACCAGCTCAACCGCATTAAGCTCATGATCAGCGTGGCCAAGGAAAACATGCGCGCCGGTAAGGGCTTTAAGCTCGAGAAGGTGGCGCCGCTCGCGATGGACGAGGTCACCGGCCAGATGCGCGCCCATGATGGCTGCGTGAGCTGCGGCTTGGCCAGCGAGGAGGCCGTTGCATCGGTCGCCAAGCGTCTGGGACGCGGCATTAAGAAGTAGTTGGCCTGCTTTGGGCTAGATATGAGGCAAACGGGTGGTAGCCGTGCCGGCTACTACCCGTTTTTGCTGGACATATGTTGCGCAAATGACCTTGCTACAGCCTTCCGTGGGCTTGCCCGATTTTTGGGCCGGCTCGGGCTTTGAGGACAAGCTGCTGCAAGCCCAGGGCGATTTCTCGCTCAATGCAGGCCAGCACAGCGTGACGTATCTGCCGAGTTCTGACACGGGAACGACCGGTCGCTACCAAGTGCTGCTGTACGACAACAACTTTGGTGCGGCCGAAAGCTATCCCAAGTTCGACTCGGGCCAGCTGGGCGCTGCGGTGGTGACCGACTACAGCCGCGGCTCGCATTCGTTTGGGCGCATCTTTACGGTGGACGAGGTGGCACGCACCTACGAGCTCGAAGACCAGATCGCCGTGCCGTTCTCGGGCTACGTTAGCAGTGCGCAGCGCGTCGGCAATTCGAACAGCATGCTCGTGGCATCGGGCATGGCCAAGACCTTTACCGAGTACGATCGCTATGGACTGTCCATCGCTACCTACGAGATGGAAGCCGAGAAGTGCATCTACCGCGTGTACAAGTACGAGCTGTAGCGCTGCGCTCCGCATCACTTCACATCGAACTCCACGCGATCGAGCTCGGGCACATTGAGGTCGATGAGCTTGCGGGCGACGCGGCGGTCGTGCGCCCCGAGCGCTTCGCTTGTCGTCACGTGGGCGACAGTCTGGCGCTCGACGATGCCCTCCTCCTCGCCTTCGGTAGTCGAGGTCTCGACGGCGACGGTGTAATCCTTAAAGCCTGGCAGCACCGCCGCAAGCTCGCGTGTGGTCTCGGTGACGCCGTAGCCGTCCTGCACGCCGGCCTGCGCCGAGCCAATGGAACCCGCCGTCATGACGATGCAAGGGATGGCAAAAATTACCGTGCCCACAATGATGCGGCGGCGCACCTTGCGTGATAGCTCGTCGACCTCAGCATCTTCCTCGGCGGTCACAATGCCGTCGCCGTTGAGGTCGCGCTTGAGCGGCACGCGCAAAAGAAGCAGCACGGCTTCGGCTGCCAGCGCGATAAAGACCACGTTGATGCCAAACTCGTAGAGTGCCGAGAGAAACAGCGACCCGCTTGCGATGGCGATACCATAGCCCGCTGCGCACAGTGGCGGCATGAGCGCGGTCGCCACGGCAACGCCGGCGATGAGCGTGGCGGGTTCCTGGTCGCGTGAGTTGCCCAGGCCACCCGCAAAACCGCCGGCGAGTGCGACGGCGAGGTCCCATACGGTGGGCGTCGAGTTGTCGATGATAGCGGCCGTGGTGGTGCCAAGGGGCGAGATCTTAAAGTACAACGTGGATGTGAACAGGCAAAAGGCCATTTGCAGGACAAGGCTGGCGATGGCTTCGACGGTAATCTCGCGGTCGAGCGTGGCGATGCCGTATGCCATGGCAAGGACCGATCCCATGAGCGGGCAGATGAGCATGGCGCCCACGATGGCGATGTCCGAATCGATATCGAGGCCGATGCTCGCGATCAACATGGCGATGATGAGGATGCACAGATGCGAGCCGGTCAGGCGTGCCCCGTTTACAAAACGCTTGCGGATCACGTGGTAGGGCGCGCGACCCTCGCGAATGTTGAATGCGCGCTTGAGGAAGCGGGTGATGTTTTCCATGGCTTCGCTATGAGCGGGGCGGATGCCGTGACGCCGATGATGACGCTCGCGCAGTCGCTTGATCTGTTGTTTGTCGAGTTCCATGTTCACCTCGTTCTGGCACGGGCCGCATATCTCGCCCGTCGCCCATACTCTACACCGTGGCGGGCGGGGTGTCTGTTGGATGCGGAATCCGATAGGGCGGATGACGCGGGAGCAAATGCAAATCACAGGCTCAATTCGATCCCGCAAGAATATGATGCACCAGCTCCTTCAAATGTGACGAAATTGTGAAGCACAGGAGCATGAATTTCAAAAAATACGCTGGTCGCCAATGTTGCGCAACAGAATTCAAAAATCAGCTCCTACATTTTGAAGCGTATGGATACATCCGTGTCAAAGGGAGAAAGCCATGGCAAACTACAGTCCACAACACTTTGAGCCTCGGGCTAAGGACGTCAACGTCAAGGGCGTTACTAACCGCGCCGTCGCAACCGTTTTGACGGCGGGCCTCATCGCTCAGCCGCTCATGTCGCCGCTGGCGGCAATCGCCGCACCGTCAACCGATAGCGGCGATTCTGTTCAGGGGGGGGGTAGTTCTGTAGAGAATACCGTTGCCGCCGGTAACCAAGCGGTCGTAAAGACGGCTGCCCAGCTGGCCGAGGAGTCGGCAAAGCAGCTCAAGGACGCTCAGGCCGCCTACGATGTCGCCCAGAAGAAGGCCGACGCGGCGGGCCAGTCTCAAAAGCAGGCGCAGCAGCAAAAGAATCAGGCCTCGCAGGCCGTGACCGATAACGCCGCCGAGCAGAACGAGGCCGAGGTAGCCGCGCTTCAGGAGAAGATTGACGAGCTTAAAGCGGCCGTCGACAAGGCAGAGCAGCAGCAGAAGAAGCTGGGCGACCTGAACGATCAGCTCGATCAGGCCAACAAGAGTGTCGAGGATAAGACCCAGGCGCTCAAGGACGCCAAGGCAAAGCAGGATGAGGCCAAGAAGGCCCTCGATGATGCCCAGGCCAAGCTCGAGGCCATGGGTATGGACGAGTACGAGGCTGCCAAGAAGGCCGTCGAGGACGCGCGGGCCAAACTCGATGCGGCGAATGCCGGCGTGAAGGCGGCCGAGGGTGAGCTTGCGGCAGCTAAGACCGCCGCCGCCAATGCTGAGCAGGCAAAGAGTGATGCCGAGTCTGCTCTGACTACTGCCCAGGCCAAGAAGCAGGAGACTGCCGCTGCTCTCGCAGCCGCAACCACCGCGCGCGATAACGCCCAGCAGAAGTTCAACCAGGCGCAGGCCGCGCTCGATGCTGCCGTCTCGGGTACGGGTGTCGACCTGAGTGCGCTTGAGGCCGCCAAGATCGCTGCTGCTGGTGAGCTCAAGACCGCGCAGGCGGAGCTCAATGCCGCGACGGATGCCGACGCCACCGCACAGACAAATCTGCAGGCCGCCCAGGCTGCCGTCGCTGCCGCGCAGGAGAAGGCCAACGCCGCCAACGCTGCTGTGGCATCTGCCCAGTCTGCATACGATGCGGCAAACAAGGAGTACAAGGACGCGGTCAGTAAGCGTGACGCCGCGAAGACGGCATACGAGCAGGCCCAGCAGACCGAGGCCGGCAAGAAGGCGGAGTACGACCGTCTCGTCGAGATTCGCCAGCAGAAGAGCAACGAGTTCGATCAGGCTCGTGCTGAAGTAACCGACGCACACAATGCATACGACGCCGCAAACGCCGAGGTCGAGAAGCTCAACCAGCAGATTGCCGACCTCAAGTCGCACATGACCGTAGACCAGAATGTCATCAACCAGGGTATGTTCGGCTTCTTGAACTACATCATTGGCGGCAGCCAGTTCACAGCCACGCAGAAGTCGAATGCAAGCACTGCCGCGTCGATGCTCATGGGGACGACAGATAAACAGAGCTGGTATGATAGTTACGTCGATCAGGACATGTCTCGCGACACCAATCCGCTCTCCTTGGAGCAGATGCGTAACGCCCTGACCTATCTCGATACCCAGAACAACCTCCGCAAGGCGAACGGTCAGTCTGAGCTTAGCGTCAGCCTCCGCATGACTGCGGCAGCCGCCCTCAATACATCATATTCATCGAACATCTGGGCGCACTCGAACTGCTATTTCGATCAAGGTGAGAACCTTGCAGGCGGCGGCGGGGCATACACCGGAGGCGAGACCGAGGATACGCTTGGCTGGCCATATACCGGCCTCTACACCCAGGAGAAAGAGGCATTCGATAAGTACGTCGCGCAGTATGGCGACGCGCTCGGTAGCCATCGATATGATTCCTACTATATCTATCAGCACTACAACAGCATCTACCATGAGTGCGGGCACTATCTCAACATCATCGATGCCGGCGCGAAGGCTATCGGCATCGCGACCGGTAGCGGTAAGAATACCGATTCCGAGGTAACCGTTTTCGACTATAGCGGGAGCACGGGGCAGAAGGATTTCACTGTCTCCGAGTTCAAGAAGCTCGTCAACGACTACATCGAATCCGCCTACAATGCAGGCGGCACGCAGGAGCAGAAGGAGCAGCTGAAGCAGCTTCAGAACAAGCTGGCAGATGCGCAGAAGAACTTCGGGACCGCTGGAACGGCTTATTCTAACGCGTTGGATAAGCAAGAAAGCGCTCGCGACGCCTATACCGCGGCCGACACGAACGTGAACACCGCCAAGGGCGAGTACGAGAAGGCTAAGTCCGACACCGCCGCCGCGAAGACGGCATACGATGCCGCGAAGGACGCGCTCGGCGGAATCGACATCGAGTCCCTCAAGCAGAACCTCGATGCCGCCAAGTCCGAGGCGGCTACTGCCCAGGCAGCTCTCGATAAGGCAAACGCCACGCTTGCTGACAGCAAGACGAAGGCAGCCGATGCCGCTGCTCACAAGGCGAAGGCTCGCAGCGCCCGCGATACCGCCAAGGCAAAGTCCGATCAGGCCAATGAGGCGTATGACAACGCCACTGCTTCGGTCAAGGACCTGACCGCCAAGTGCGATGCCGCCAAGACGGACCTTGCGAACAAGCAGGGCACGCTTG
Source organism: uncultured Collinsella sp. (assembly GCA_902492935.1). Lineage (GTDB taxonomy): Bacteria > Actinomycetota > Coriobacteriia > Coriobacteriales > Coriobacteriaceae > Collinsella. The sequence goes on from CABUNJ010000018.1 coordinate 14,910, forward strand.
ACGATGCCAAGAAGGCCGACGACACTGCCCAGGCTGGCGTTGACAAGGCTCAGGCCGCAGATACGCACGCTGCGACCGCTCTTTCGGACGCCAAGCAGGCAGTTGATGCCAAGAAGCAGGCCCTGTCCGACGCGCGGGCGAAGGCCAAGGCCGCCGAGGGTGAGCTGGCCGGCGCAAACAAGGCCTTCGAGCGCTTCGCCGGCGCCCAGAAGGCGGTCGACGACGCCAAGGCCGCCTATGACGCTGCCGTCGCCGGTGTCGCCGATGCCCAAAAGCAGCTCGAGGCCGCCAACAAGGCCGTTGTCGATGCGAACTTCGATATCATCAAGGCCAAGGCCGAGCTTGCCGGCGACGAGGCGCTCAAGGCCGATCTTGAGGCCGTCGACCACAAGGCCTCCCTTGCCGCGGGCACGACGGGCAACGATAAGCTGACCAAGCTGAATGCCGCCTACGCTCGATACAAGTCCGCCGTCGATGCCGCTGCGGGCCTCAAGACTGCCCTGAGCGATGCCGATGCCAAGCTGTCCGATGCCAACGACGCTTATGCCGCCGCATTGGCAGAACTCGGCGATGCCAAGGACGCCCTGGCTGCTGCACAGGCCGAGTACGACAAGTATCATCCCAAGGCCGAGCCGCAGGCTAAGCCTCAGGTTACGCAGGCTGCTGCAAAGGTCCCTGCCGCTAAGAAGAAGGCTGCGTCGGGCGCGCTTGCCCAGACCGGCGACAACTCCGCGCTTGCGGGCGAGGTGTTCGTCATCGGCGGCATTACGCTCGTTGCCGCGGGCGTGACGCTGAGCGATCGTCGTCGCAAGCAGATGTAGCGTATTGAGCGCTGGCCTCGCGACGAATTGCGGTATGTCGCGAGGCCGACTCGATAACTCAACCGATAAGGCCGGCGCGCTGTCATACGCAGCGCGCCGGCCTTTCTTTGCGGTGGTATCAAAAAGCTCGGTCGGTAGCCGCGAAAGCTGCCGACCGAGCAAATCGTAGACAATATGGTTGCTGTCGAGCAGCTGCTCAGCTTAGCCCAGCAGGCTCAGACCCACGGAGACAAACGCCAGGATAACGCCGACGATAGACTCGCCACCGAGCAGGCCGCTGGCGACAACCAGACCCTGCTCCTGGAAGGCGGCATCCTTGGCGGCCTTCTCCTCGTCCGAAAGACCGGCGGCGGCGTCGCGGTGTGCAGCCCACTTGTCGTAGGCGAGCTTGACGCAGGAGCCCAAGAAGGCCGTGAGCGACATGTAGAACGGCAGGTACACGCCCAGACCGATCATCATGGCCGGAATGCCGAGCCAGTACATGACGATGCCGGCGATAAAGCCGCCTGCGAACCACGGCACGCTCGGGATGCCCGAGACCATGGTGGCGACGACGCTTGCCTGCGCGGCAACGAAGCTCTTGTCGGGGCCGAAGGCGTCCGGACCATAGGCGGTGACGAGCGCGACCATCACAGCGGCGGCGACCAGGGCGCCCACGATGCCGCCGATGGCCTGGCCGATCCACTGCGCACGCGGGTTGGTGCCCAGTACGGCGCCGGCCTTAAAGTCGTTCATGACGTCGCCCGCAAGGCCGCACGCCACGGCTACGATGCCGGCGATAAAGAACAGCTTGACCTGAGCGATCTGTGCGAAGGCAGCCACGATGAGCATGACTATGAGGCCAAAGATCTCCATGGGGTCGATGCCCGTCTGGCCGCAGCTCTGTGCGCTCATGATGGTGGTGACAAAGGTGAACAACGTGACGATGACGGCCGGGACGGGACCAAGGTCGAGCGCGATGGCGACGATCACAGCGATGGCGGCAGCGCCCAGGCCGATGATGCCGGCGTCGAGCTTGAGGGAGCCCGAGATGAGCGACTGCTCGTCGGTGTCGGTGGAGCTGTCGGCGGCGAGGCCGCGGACGATACCGGCGACCTGCGGCAGGATGTCCTTGAGGACGACGGCGACGCCAAAGCCCATCATGAGGCCCATACCCAAGGACTTGACGATGCCCTGCGCAGTCACAACATCGAACAGGCCGGCAGCGGTGCCGCCAACGATGATGCCAAAGTTGCCCAGCAGCGCGCCGGCAAACCAGAACGCGACGGGGGCGAAGCCCACCAAAAAGCCGATGGAGAGCAGCATGGGCGAGTTATAGATGGCAAAGGTCACGCCGGGGATATTGAGCGTGCACAGCATGCTGGGCACCACGCCCAGAGCGTCGCGAAGCACGCTGTAGATACCTGCGATGGCCATGGAGCCAAAGAGCTGCTTGCCGGTCTTGCCGCCGGCCTCGGTCGCGCGCAGGGTCTGAGCTGCGGCGTTGCCGGTGGGGAACTCTAGCGCGGCGTCCACGATAAAGTGACGATGGATGAGTGCCGTGGCCAGCAGGCCCAGGATAGTGCCGGCGAGTGCCACGATAAACATGTCGAGCCAGCTGATCTGGTCGGCATAGCCCAGCATCCAGGCGCCCGGGATGGTAAACGCCAGACCGCCGGCGACCATGGCGCCCGCGGACATGATGGTGTGGGTGACGTTTGCCTCGTTGAGGCTGGCGTTGCCCATGAGCTTAAGGAAGAACAGCGAGATGACGGCAGCGAAGACGATCGGCCAGGGGAGTGCGCCCATCTTGAGGGCGGTGTAGGCCGAGCTTGCCGTGATGATCACGCAGCCAAGGACGCCGATGACGACGCCGCGCAGCGTGAGTTGCCCGCGCATCGAGGCGCGGTTCGAGGGATTGCTCATATAGAACTCCTTTGCGTATATCCGCTTCCCCCGGGAGCGCCGCTACGGATACGGCGCGGGAAGTCGGGTTACCAAGGGCCGCCGCGTGAGCTCGCGCGCGACCGCGCACCAGTATAGCCGCAAGCTAGTCATTTTGGGATGACTGGTTTAGGTAGGCGATATACTGCTGGACAGACGAAAGGAGCGCCGACGATGCTTAATGGGTGCGCATATATATTGACGGTCGACGTGGGCAACACGTTCATTCGCTTTGGCCTGTTTGCCGAGGATTCGGCCGCGGCGCAGGAATGCCCGCTTGCGACGTGCGAGATCACCACGCCGTCGAGCATTACGGCCGACGAAGCGCGCATGAGGCTCGCGCAGGTCATGGGCGCACTGGCAGCCGATTCGGGCATGCCGGGTGCACTCGTTCCCGCGGCCGCAGTGCTGAGCTGCGTGGTGCCGGCGCTCGAGCGCCCATGGAAGGCGGTGCTTTCCCGCACCTGCACGGGGCGCGTGCTCACCGTGGGGCCGGGCCTCAAGACCGGCATGCCCGTCCACTACGACGACCCGGCCGAGATCGGCCCCGACCGCATCGCCGATGCCGTGGCGGCTCGTGCCGTCTACGGCTCTCCGTGCATCGTGATTGACCTGGGCACTACGACCAATATCGAGGTCATCGACGCGTGCGGTACCTTTGTGGGCGGCGTCATCGCGCCGGGTCTGGCGCTCGGCGCCCGCTCGCTCTCGGCCGCTGCGGCGCGTCTGCCGCAGGTCGAGCCTTCGGCGCCCACGCATGTGATCGGCCGCAACACGCGCGAGGCCATGCGCTCGGGCGTGGTCTTGGGCGAGGTGGCACGCATCGACGGCATGCTCGACATGGTGCTCGCCGAGATGCGCGCGACCAAGGCTGCGGGGGAGGGCGATGTGCCCATCGTCATTACCGGCGACGACGCCGAGGCGCTCGCGGCCCTTGTCGGCCATAGCCTGACGGTCGACGACGCGCTGACGTTGCGAGGACTCGCCGAGCTCTACCACATCAACCAAAAGCCCCGCCGCGTGTAAAAGTGAGGGCGCCGGCGGGACAAACGCCCTCACCTTTCACCTGCTACAATGGGTCAAACTATTGCGATTACGGAGGTGTCTGCCATGTCGGACGATCTTCATCAAACTTCGTCAGGCAAGCGCCTGGACGTCATTAGCTGGGACGAGTTCTTTATGAGCGTGGCCATCGCCGCGCAGCGCCGCAGCAAGGACCCCAACACGCAGGTGGGTGCGTGCATCGCCAACACCAACCACCGCATCCTTTCGGTGGGCTACAACGGTACACCCTCGGCGCTCAACGACGACTTTTTTCCGTGGGGTACGAGCGACGACCCGCTGCAGGACAAGCACAACTACGTGGTCCATGCCGAGGCCAACGCCGTGCTCAACTACCGTGGCTCGCTCAAGGACCTCGAGGGTTCCACGGTCTACGTCACGCTGTTTCCGTGCCACGACTGCGCCAAGATCCTGGCGCAGGTGGGTGTGGGCGAGGTCGTCTACCTGGACAATAAGTATGCCGACACCGATGACGGCCGTATCAGCCGCCGCATTCTCGACTCCTGCGGCATCAGCTACCGCCAGGTCATCGTCGATGTCCAGATTGGTACCGGGGGACAGGCTCAGCAGTAGCGCGTGCCAACGCCAGCTGGCGGCAAAACAGCAAAAAGAGCCCCGTCCCAAATTGACTACTCGTGAAAGTCGCGTCTGCGCGCATGGACGGCTCGTGAGCGGGTACATGGCTGTAGTAACATAGCTTCTGTCCGCGGGCGTGCCCGCGTTATTGTGAGAAAGGAGCCCCTGTGGCTGTTAACGAAGAGCTGCTTAAGAAGGTTCTTGAAGAGATTCGCCCCAACCTGCAGGCCGATGGCGGCGATATGGAGTATGTGGGCGTCGACGACGAGGGCGTCGTCAAGCTGGAGCTGCAGGGCGCCTGCGCCGGCTGCCCCATGAGCTCACTGACCCTGTCTATGGGCATCGAGCGTATCCTGAAGGAGCATGTGCCCGGCGTTACCCGCGTTGAGCAGGTCAATGCTTCCGGCGAGGCCGAGGACCTGTACGACGAGTACGCGCCGTTCTAAGATGCGAAAGCTGCGGACGGTACGCTCCGCATAGACGTTACGCCCAGATATGCGGCTGCGAGCGCAAGGCCCGCGGCCGCATTTGTATGTAGGGAGCAGGGGATCGATATGCTCAACGACCTCTACCACATGCTTGATCCCGTCGCGATCTCGGCGGGCCCCATCACCATCTACTGGTACGGCCTGGCCTACGTGGTCGGCGCTCTGCTCACGGCAGTCGTTATGTACCGCACACAGCGTCGTTGGGGCTTCGACATTACGATTGATGACCTGACGAGTGTCGTGGTCGGCGCGGTCTTTGGCCTCATCATCGGCGCGCGCCTGTTTTACGTCATCTTCTATGGCGATGGCTACTATTGGACCCACCCGCTCGAGATCTTTGCCACCAACGAGGGGGGTATGAGCTTCCACGGCGGCCTGGTGGGCGGCATCTTGGGCGGCATCATCGTGTGCCGCATGTACAAGCTTGATGCATGGACCGTCGCCGACCTTGCTGTGATCGGCGCCCCGCTGGCCCTGTGCCTGGGCCGTTGTGCCAATTTCGTCAACGGCGAGCTGTGGGGCAAGCCGACCGATCTGCCATGGGGCGTGGTCTTTGGCGGGACTGCGGGCAATATGCCGCGTCACCCCTCCCAGCTCTACGAGGCATTTCTTGAGGGCATCGTGCTCTTTTGCATTCTGCAGGTGCTCAGCCGCAAAAAGCCGCTACTGCCCCAAGGCACGTTTATGGGAGTGTTTGTGATGGGTTACGGCATCGTCCGCTTCCTCGTTGAGTTTGTGCGCGTGCCCGATGCCCAGCTGGGTTATCTGCTGGGAGGCGTTATCACCATGGGTCAGCTGTTGAGTCTGCCACTCGTGATCGCCGGTCTAGCGCTCGTCATCTTTGCCCGTCGTCGCAACCAACCCCAGCGCATCTACCTCGACGCCTAACCAAGACCACCACAAAGGGGACAGGCACCTTTGTGGTGGTTTGCTGGGCAACGATGACAGAACAGCAACGTTTCCCCAGATAAAACCTGCCAAAATAAACCTGTCCCTTTTTGGCAGGTTTCTAGAAAGGCTTTCGGACTGTGAAGGATTCCGATCTCTCCACAACGGCTGCGCGCGACGCTGCCCGCATCGTCTGGTTTAAGCGCTACCCCGCTAAGCAGACGCTCATCGCATTTTTGCTCGCGCTGTTGGCGACCACGGCGTTTTCCATCGATCCCGCTCCGGTGTCGAGCAACGCAGTCTTGGCGATTGACCCCAAAGCCTCAGGCATGCTGTACGTGTGCTACGAGGTGCTCCTCTCGTTTGCCGGCCATACCGACGCGGTCATGCTGCTTGCGCTTGCCTGCCTGCTCACACTGCCGTTTCGCTACGTGTTCTTTGGCCGTGGCGACACCTGGCGCCCATCGATCATTCTGCCGTCGCTGTTCTTCGCCATCTGCATGGTGTTCGGCCGCAGCTACGATCTCACCGACTCGGCCGAGATTGTCCTTGGCGACAAAGCCCGCATCATCTGCGCCTGGATTGGCGGCGCGGGCTGGATGCTCTTGGCGGTCGTTGCCTTCTACCTTGCCTTTGAGTGTCTAGATTGGCTGAGCTCTCGGCGCATTCCGTTTTCCGAAGCGCACTTTGGCCGCGTATGGCGTGTGACTCACGCCGTGCTCTCGGTCCATCCCTTTGCCGGGCCCTTCCTGGTGCTTATGATCGCCTGGGCGCCCACGCTCATCGCTTCGCTGCCTGGCCTTTTTATGGGAGATACGGGCGCGCAGATTCGCCAGTGGTTCAACTATCCCAATGGCACGAGCGACTACCTGCGCCTACTCAACCCCAACGTGCTGCTCAACGGGCATCATCCCGTAGTGCACACGGCCATTATCGGCTCGTGCGTTCAGCTGGGGCTTTCGCTGTTCAACAGCGCTAACGTGGGTCTTGCCATCTACACCTGTGCTCAGTTCGTCATCACGGCCGCCTGCATGGCCTATTCCATTTCGTCGCTGCGCAAACTGGGCGTGAGCCTGCCGGTTCGCGGTGCGATCCTGCTGTTCTTTGCGTTTATGCCGATGTTCTCCAACTACGCGGCGTTGCTCACCAAAGACGTGCTCTTTGCCGACGCGTTCTTGGTGCTGCTGGTACAGACCGTCAAACTCGTGGCATGTGGCTTGCCCCGTCGTGATGCCAATGCCGAGCGAGCGGGCGAGAAAGCCCCCGTGCTCTTTGCGCGCCACGACTGGCTGCTGCTCGCTCTGGGCGCCATGGGTTCCACGTTCCTGCGCAACGGCGGCCTGGTGTTTCCCCTGGCGGCATGCGTAATCGCGGCGGCGTTTTGCGTATGGGATGCGCATGTGGCTCGTCGTGCAGCCAAGCAGACTGGTGCTGCGCCTTCGGGCGCCATCCCGCGTTTCCGCTGGGTTGGCGTTCTCGCGGTGCTCGCGCTCTGCCTTGCCTCTAATATGTACTTCACCAAGGTGTTTATGCCGGCGCACGACATTACGCCTGGTTCCAAGCGCGAAATCCTCTCGATTCCGTTCCAGCAGACGGCTCGTTTCGTCCAAAAGCACGACGGCCTCAACTCGGGCGTCAACCCCAAGGTCAAGGACGACGGTACGATTGAAGAGGCGCCCTGCGACGGTTCAGTGACCGACGAAGAGCGTGCCGTGATCGACCGTGTGCTCAAGTACGAGAATCTGGGCCGCCGTTACAACCCGGATAAGTCGGACGCCGTCAAAAATTGCTTTAACGAGTACGCCTCGCAGGAGGACATCAAGGCCTATTTTGAGGTGTGGGCCCAGATGTTTAAGAAGGATCCCGAGTGCTATATTTCGGCGCTTATCAATAACTACTACGGGTACTTCTATCCGAGCGCTCGCGATGCGTGGGTCTACAGCACTGCGCGCAGTGCCGAGATTATGGCGAAGCCCGATAACCTCAAGTACTTCGACTTCCATCCGGTTGACAGCAAAGTGGTGCGCTGGTGTGACCATCTGATCAACCTATACCGTGTGGCGGTGCAGCGTGTTCCCTTTATCTCGCTCACCATGAGCTCGGCCACCTATGTGTGGATTATGATCGCCGTAGTGGTCTACCTGCTGCGTCGTCATTCATGGCGTGCGCTGGCGATCTGGGTGCCGCTGTTGGGCGTGCTCGCCGTGTGCCTGATTGGCCCGTGCAACGGCTCGACTTACATGCGCTACCTGTATCCGGTCATCGCCTGCATGCCCTTCGCCATCGGCGCCACCGTCACCCGCAGCGACTTCCTCTGGTCCTAACTTGGTGCATTGGGGTCAGGTTTCTTTGCACCAAAGGGGTCATCATCACGACGCCTTCATTTTGGGGTTTATCTCGCAGGCCAGTAGGTATATCATAACGACGTTTGTTTATATTGCCCGAGCATCTGCGCTGGGCTTTAGGTCGAAACCGATAGGAGACACGTATGTCCGGACACTCTAAGTGGGCCACAACCAAGCATCGTAAGGGCGCGCAGGACGCCAAGCGTTCCGCCCTCTTCTCCAAGCTCAGCCGCAACATCACCGTTGCTGCCCGTCTCGGCGGTGACCCGCTGCCCGAGAACAACGCCAGCCTCGCCGCTGCCGTTGCCAAGGCCAAGGCTCAGTCCATGCCTAAGGACAAGATCAAGTCCGCTATCGACAAGGCTTTTGGTTCGGGTGCCGATGCCGCCGTCTACGAGAACATCGTGTACGAGGGCTACGGTCCCGCCGGTGTCGCCGTCTACGTCGACTGCCTGACCGACAACCGCAACCGTACCGCCGCTGATGTCCGTTCCGCCTTCTCCCACGCTGGTGGCAACCTGGGCACCTCCGGCTCCGTCGCCTTCCAGTTTGAGCGCAAGGGCCAGATTGTCGTCGCCAAGGAGATCCTGGACGAGAACGCCAAGAAGGAGACCATGATCGCCAACGGTGCTGCCGGTGACGAGGATGAGTTCATGATGGCCATCGCCGAGGCCGGTGGCGAGGACTACGAGGACGCCGGCGAGGAGTGGATCGTCTGGACTGCTGCCAACGACGTCATGGCTGTCTCCAAGGCGCTCGAGGAGCAGGGCGTCCAGGTCAAGGGCTCCGAGACCACCATGGTCCCGACCACCCCGACCGAGGTCTCCGGCGCCGACGCCAAGAAGGTTCAGCGCCTCATCGACCGTCTTGAGGAGCTCGACGACGTCCAGGATGTTTACAGCACCATGGACATGACCGACGAGGTCATCGCTGCCCTCGAGGAGGAGTAGCGCCCGCACGGGTTAAGCCGTGCATATCTGGGCATAATGAAGCGAGCATGCAAGCCTCGTGGAATAGATGAGCCGGATCCGCGTGCGTAGAGCACCGGACCCGGCTCTTTTATAATGATGCGAACCGTTTTGCATTTCGAGAGCCGAGATTTGAAGGGAGCGCCGCGTGCGCGTACTCAAACGAGCCCTAGCGATCGTGTATCTTGCCGCCACCATCGTGGCGCTGGGTACGCTTGTCTGCCAGTTTTGGGGGCCGTATACGTATCGCTTTATGCTGCTGATGCGCGACCCCATGCCGCGCACTGTTGTGACGGCATGCGGCGGAGTTGTGGCGATTGGCGTGCTGGTAAGCTTCTTCCGCCTGATGTTTGCTCGTCGCGAGCCGTCCTGCGTGCATCCGGCGGGGGAGCGCAATATCGAGGTCACGCTCGCGGCGCTTTCTTCGTGCGCCAGGGCTGCTGCAGAGCGCGACGATCGCGTGATGATCGAGCATGTCGAGGCCCGCGTCCAAGGTTCCGACGATTCGCACGTCCGTTTTAAGGTCGAGGCTATCGCGCTTGACGATAAGGACGTGGCATCTCTGGCTACCGCGATGCAGCAGCGCATCGAAGAAGCTTGCGACACCATGCTCGGCACGCCGGGTACGACCACGCGCGTCCGTTTTTTGCCGTCCAAGACTACCGTCCAGACCGTGGAGGTTTCCGGTGAGTGATACCAATCAAGATAAGACCGCTCGTACGCCGCGCCTGACGATTGACCAGAGCGCCACACCGGCGAGCGAACCTGTTGATTCCAAAGCAGAGGCAACCGAGTTACAAGACGCGGCAGCCGCGGATTTTGACGAGGCTATGGGTCTCATCAAGGGTACGGGCGCTGCCATCTGGAGTTATGCTGTGCGTCATCCCAACACCACGCTCGGTGCCGTCGCTGGCTTTATCCTCGCCGTGTTGGTGCTCACGCTCGGCCTGTGGGACACGCTCGTCATCGCATTCTTCGTGCTGATCGGCGCTGTGATCGGCCAAATTCGCGACGGCGAGAATGGGATCGTCAACTTCTTCGGCCGTCTGTTTAGCGGCCGCTAATATGTATTCGACTGTCGCATCTGCGGCAGGCATAAGGAGGAACCATGGCTTTTAATACGAAGGTCGATGTGGCCGATACCGAGCTCGAGGAGAACGAGACCGTCACCGCCGAGGTCGAGGACGTAACGCTCGAGGATGAGGCGCTCGTCGAGGCCGAGTCCGATGTGGATGAGGACGACGAGGAAGCGGACGAGTCCGAGGACTCGCTGACCTATTCCAACGGCGTGATCGAGAAGATCGTTGCCATGGCCACCCGCGAGGTTCCGCACGTTCTGGGCATGAAGGGTAACCTCATGCACTTTGTGCAGGAGCAGTTCGGTGCCGAGAATCTGACCAAGGGCGTGACGGTCGAGGTCACCGATGACAATCGCGTGGTCGTCAACATCTCCGTCATTATCGAGTACGGTGCCTATGCGCCCGCGATCTTCGACGATGTCAAGGCACGTGTCACCGAGCGCCTTGCCGCGATGACCGGCCTTGAGGTGGCGGGCGTCAACCTGCGTATCGAGGACGTCATCACCCCCGAGGAGTACGAGCACCGCACCAGCCAGCACGAATAACCTTCCAAAAAGGGACAGGTTTGTTTTGGTAGGTTTTATCTGCGAAAACGTTAAACGGCCGACCGCGCAAGCAAAAGCGTGGCCGGCCGTTATTTGTATGCCCCCCGATGTAGGCATACCGCTCGTCTAACTAGGGGTTGCAATCGTCGCGTTCCGCGTTACCCTAATGGGCGCATTGTTTCCAAATTGTTAACGAGGGGTTGCCGTAATGGCTGACGAGCACGAAACAGAAAGCAAGGCATGGGCGATTGAGGCCGCCGCGGCAGAGGCGGCATCGCGTGCTGCCGAAGAGGTGCATCGTCCTCCCGTAGTGCCGATGGAGCGCGTGGTTGATCGCACCGATATCGAGCGCGGCGAGCGTGCCGGCCAAAAGCGCAGCCAGGAGCCGGGTTTCCCGCGCTTTTTTGCCGAGCTCAATCTGGGCCTGATTCTTACGGCCTTTGCCATCGTTGCGTTTAAAACCCCTAATCACTTTGCTTTTGGCGGCACCTCGGGCGTGTCGGTCATTCTGTCCACGCTGTTCCCGACCTTGCCCGTCGGCGTCTTTATGTGGATTATCAACGCGGTTCTCGTCGTTTTGGGCTTTATCTTTTTGGAGCGCAAGGCAATCCTGTGGAGCGTCTTCGCCTCGTTTGCGCTGTCCGCCTATGTTTCGCTGTTTGAGCTCTTTATTCCGACCGATGTCTCTCTGACGGGTGATATGTGGCTCGACCTGTGCTTTGCCGTCATCTTGCCGGCGCTCGGCAGCGCTATTGTCTTTGACATCGGCGCCTCGACGGGCGGCACGGACATTCTTGCCATGATCCTCAAGCGCCGCACGATGCTCGAGATTGGCCGTGCCCTGCTGCTGGTCGATATCGGCATCGTGACCATCGCGGCCTTTTTGTATGGCCCGCGTGTCGGTCTGTATTGCGTGCTCGGCCTGTTTGCCAAGACACTCGTGGTCGACAAAGCCATCGAGAGCATTCACCTGCGCAAAGTCTGCACGGTCATTTGTTCCGAGCCCCTTAAGGTCGAGGAGTTTATCGTCAAGCATCTCAACCGCACGGCGACCATCAGCCGCGGCTACGGTGCCTTCTCGGGCAAGTGCGTGACGGTGATCATGAGCGTGCTGAGCCGTCGCGAGGCCGTGCAACTGCGCCGCTATGCGCGCGAAGTCGATCCGGGTGCCTTTATCACGATCGTCGACAGCTCCGAGATCGTCGGCAAGGGCTTCCGCGGAACGAACTAGCACAGACGTATTCAACGAACCGCCTGCTGGCGCCGCGTACCTTGCAAATCGGTCATCTTTGAGTATTTGACCCCACATTGGGCAATAATGATGCTAAAGACAACGTTTGCGATCCAAGTGATTCGTTCAAGATACGAAGGGATGATTCTATGTTCTGCTCGCAGTGTGGCGCCCCCATGGGCGATAACGACAAGTTCTGCGGCGTGTGTGGTGCTCCTAATGCCGGTGCCGCTGGCCCCGCTCCCCAGGGACAGCCTCAGCCCCAGCAGTTTGTTCCGCAACCGCCCGTGGCGAATGCGCCAAAGGGCTGTGTGGCTCAGGCGTTCCAAGATATGACCAAGACTCCGGGTGTGCTTCAGCGTGTATGCCAAATCGCGTTTTTGCCGGCGCTGATTTGCGTTGTGTCGGTGCTCGTGTTGTTTATTCCCGTTATTGGCGGCATTGCGGCTGCCATCGGCTTTTTGGCAGCTTGCATTGCGAGTGTGTGCGGTTCCGGCTTTGGTATCGAGTGGGGCCGTGATCTGTCGCTTAAGGTCGATGACGGCATGGACCGTCCACTCATGCGCTCCACGTCGTTTGGTCTCGGAGTCTTTTCGAGCGTCATCTCGGTGGTGCTCGAGGTTATCGCTGCCATTCCCGTTATCGGTGTAGTGCTTTCGCTGGTGGAGGGCGTGGTAATTGGCGCCGCGGGCTCGTATTCTTATTACGGCTCCTATGCACTCGAGGCAGCGCTGTTCGGTTCGCTCGGCCTGCTTGTCCTGGCTCTGATTGCCTCGGCGATTCTGGGTGTCTTCTTTAAGATGTTCGCCGACATCGCCGTGATGCACTTTGCGGTGACCGGTCGCGTCGAGAGCGCGTTTTCGCTCGATAAGGTTTGGGCGGCCTTTAAGCACAACAAGACCAAGCTGTTCTGTGCTTCGTTCCTTCCCGAGTTTTTGACGGGCCTGGTCGCCAACGTTGTCACATGGATCTTGACAGCCGTCTTTGGCGCCATTGCATCTGTCGGTATGTATAGCTACTACTATCGTCCTACGGGTATTGAGGCAATTGTTACCGGCGGTGGTGTCACGCTCGTATTGTTCCTGGTGCTGATTGCATTCGTCACCGTATTTCTTACGGTCTTTGGCAAGATGCTCAAGCACCGTGCCGTTGGCTATTGGGCCGCACGCTATGCAAGCGAGTGGGCCGATGAGGATAAGGACGACGTCCTGACTTTTGTGTTGCCTTTCGAGAAGAAGTCCGCTGCTTCGGGTTACAGTGCTCCGGATGCTTCGCCGGCACCTGCACCCGCTCCCGCGCCCGAGCCTGAGCCGGCGCCCGAGTCTGAACCGGCGCCCGAGCCTGAGACGGCATCTGAGCCCGAGCCTGCGCCTGAGCCTGAGCCGGCACCTGCACCTGAGCCGGCGTCCGAGCCAAGCTCCGACGAGGAGCCTCAGGACGAGTAGCCACGCCGCCTGCTATTTGGGGACGGGCTAGAAATAGCGCTTGACAAATGAGCGGGGGCGGACGTGTCGAAACGTCCGCCCCCGCTTTGACATCGCGATGTGGCTATGACTGCGAGACGCCAGCGAATCGATTACTCGTCGTGCTTCTCCTCACGGCGTGCAGCAGCGCGTGCGTCGTGGATGCCCTTGATCGCGGCATGGCGAGCCGTTCGGGCATCATGGATGGCGTCGCGAGCCTCGGCGGTCGTCGCCTTGGCAGAGCGCAATTTGGCGGCCAGATCGGGGTTGGTTTCGGCGACCGCGGTAATCGCGGGGCCGTCGAGCTCCTCTTGCGTGGGCTCGGCCAAAAAGTCGATAGCATACTGGGCGGCCACCATGGAGCCCTTTGCCAGCACGGTCTCGTCAATCTTGTAAAAGCAGGAATGCTGGGCGTACGTGGCGCCAATCTTGGGGTTGCGCGTACCTACAAAGGCGAGCACGCCCGGTACGCGGCGCAGGTACTCCGAAAAATCCTCGCCCGAAAGCGTGCCGCGGTAATGGCCTTGACCGGTGGGGCCCAGGCATTTGATTACAGCCTGACGGCAGCGCTCGCTCGAGGCGGCGTCGTTTTCGACCTTGTAGTTGGCGATGGTGTAGTCGGTGAGCTCTGCTTCGGCGCCCAAGGCGGCCGCAGTATGCTCCACGATGCGGCGCATAAGCTCCGGCATTTCCTCGTGGGTCGAATCGCCGTAGGTGCGCACCGTGCCGGCGAGGTAGGCCGTGCCGGCGATAACGTTGCGCGCGGTGCCGCCGTGCAGCTCGCCGACGGTGATGACGGCCGGCTCGTAGGGACTGATCTCGCGCGAAACGATGGTCTGCAGGGCATTGACGATCTCGGCGGCAACCATGACGGCGTCGTGGCCACGCTGGGGCATGGCGCCATGGCACGAGGTGCCGCGGACGTCGATGCGGAACCAGTCGGTATTGGCCATGCGCGGGCCGGGCTCGCAGCTTACGGTGCCGGCGTCGACCTCGCTCCAGATGTGCGCGGCGTAGGCACCATCGACGCCGTCGAGCACGCCCGTGCCGATCATGAGTTTCGCGCCCTGGCCGTTTTCCTCACTGGGCTGGAAGACGATGCGGACCTCGCCGTGGATGTCGTCGGTCATATGGCGCAGGATCTGCAGCGTGCCGAGCATCATGGCGATGTGGCAGTCGTGGCCGCAGGCGTGCATGCAGCCCTCGTTGACGCTGGCAAACTCCTCGCCGGTCTGCTCGGTGACGGGCAGGGCGTCGATATCCGCGCGCAGCAGGATGCGGCGGCGCGGCGCGCCGTCCTCGCGGTAGGCATCCGGCGCGGTACCGCGAAGCGTTGCCACCAAGCCGGTCTTGAGCGGACGCTCGTAAGGGATATTCATGGCGTCGAGCTGGTTGGCGATGTCGGAGGTTGTGCGCTCTTCGGCGAGGCTCAGCTCCGGGTGCTTATGGAAGTGCCGGCGCTGCTTGATGATATAGGGCTCAAACTCGGCGGCGATATCTCGGATGGCCGCGGTGACATCGTCTGCCGCGCGAGCCTCGGTCGCCGCCATAATCTGCTGTGCCTTGGTCTTCGTCATGGTCGATTTGCTCCTTGCTGGGTTGATCGCAAAATCGTACAGGCTCTCTCCAGTATGCCACCTGCCGCTAGGGCTGGTAAAGTTGCCGTTTGCCGCTTGGCATTTTGTAACCGAGACGGGGGAGTACACTCGGGGGTGTTGAATTTCCTGCCAGAGATGGGGATGCCCATGCAACATATCGATCGGATTATCCGCTCCAAGAACGTCTTTACCGCGCAAGACGGCATCGATACCGCCCGCGAGCTGGCGATTGCCATCGCGGGTGACCGTATCGTCGCAGTCGGCAAGCCCGATGACGTGACCGCCGCCGCTCCCGCCGCCACGCCGGTTCTAGACTACGGCGAGCAGTTTGTCTGCCCCGGTTTCCATGACGCTCATCTGCACTTCTTCCATACCTCGGTCGGTTCCTCGCCGTACATGCTCATGGATATGGGCACGTCCGAGGCGGCGCTGGTACAGCACGCGCTCGAGTTTTCCCAGGACCTGCCCGACGACGCTTGGGTTGTGACGCAGGGCTGGCGCGACTACCGTTGGGACCCGCCCGAGCATCCTACCAAGGCGTCGCTCGATGCGGCATTCCCCGATCGTCCCTGCGTTATGTACTCGGGCGACGGCCACACGCTGTGGCTCAACAGCCGCGCACTCGAGGCGCTCGGCGTCACGCGCGACAGCGAGCCGCCGGCGGGCGGCAGCTACGACAAGGACGCAAACGGCGAGCTCACGGGCATTGCTCACGAAGCGGCTGCCATGCAGCTGTTGCCGCGCTGTCTTGAGTGGCTGGGCGAAGATCGCATCGCAAGCGCTTACGCCGATCAAATGAGGCGCATGGCCGAGCAGGGCATCACCTCGATCTGCGATATGTCGCTCATGCCCATGCCGGGCTGCGATTTTATCCGCGACGATGTCTACGACAAACTGCAGACAGCCGGCAAGCTGGGCATTCGTGCCCATCTGTTCCCCACGCTCCTGGATGACCAGTCGCGTCTAGAAGAGCTGCAGGTACGTTACGCGAACAACGCGCTGCTTTCGGCGCCGGGTTTTAAACAGTTCTTCGACGGCGTGTCGAGCGAGCATACCGCATACCTCACCGAGCCCTATACCAACCCGCGCTTCCCGGGCGACCAAGGTCGTCTGACGGTTCCCGCCGAGCGCATGCGCAAGTTGGTTCTGGCGGCCGCGGAGCGCGGTCACACCGTGCGCATCCACGTCATTGGTGACGGTGCGATTCATGCCGCGCTGGATATCTTCGAGGAGGCCGCTGGCCTGTACGGGCTGCCCCAACACGGCCATAATACGCTCGAGCATCTGGAGAACCTCCTGCCCGAGGACATCGATCGCTTGCGCAAGCTCAACGTGGTTGCTTCGAGCCAGCCCTGTCACATTACACTCGACCCGGGTGGACCGGAGCGCGATCTGGGCCTGGAGCGCAGCCGCATCATGTGGCCGTTCGCAACCTATAAGCAGCGCGGCATTCGCCAAGCCTTCGGTACCGACAGCCCTATCACGCCCGTTACCAGCATGGACGTGCTCTACACGGCTATCACGCGCCAGGACCCCAAAAGCCACTGGCCCGAGGGCGGCTGGTTGCCGAGCGAGCGCATCGATGCAGCAACGGCTCTGCGCAACTACACCTTGGGCAGCGCCTATGCAGCAGGCGACGAGCAAAACCTCGGCAGCCTGGAGCCCGGCAAATACGCCGATCTGGTAGTCCTGGATCAAAACCCGCTCACCATTGACCCCCAAGAACTTCAAGCCACCAAGGTTCAGGCCACCTACCTGGCAGGCAACTTGATTTACGAGCGCTAATATTCATGTCGTACCGTTAAGCGCGGCTCGGGCAGCCTATTTTGGGATAGCGCTCGAGCCGCGTTTGTTTGCCGATGGGGGTTCGCTAGGAGCGTCCCCGCTCTGCTGGATTTGGGCGCAGGGTGTAGGCGCTGCTGCCCCGCGCGCCCAATTTGGACATCAGCAATGCTGCCTCTTGATGTTTTGCATACTTCCAGTTGCAGATTGCATAAAAAAGCTGAGATGTTCTTTCCGGCCCTGATGTACCCCCGCCTGGGCCGTGCAAAAAACGGAGTATTCAGCACCGCGAGCTCTGCCGGTGCCGCTGCGGCTGAGTAACGTTGCGAAGATTGACGGCATTTTGGGCTCCGGTACGGCGCGAAGTACGCCCATTTGTCCCAACGGGGTCTGCCCGCCGACCAAAACCGCCCGCTGAAGGCGTTCTTGGGACCAATAAGGTATGTCCGGCGCGTATGCAGCCGTCTTGGCTTGCTGAATACTCCCAAAAATGCACGGTGCTCCCCAGGGGACCCGTGCGCGCAGCGAAAACCATGCCCACGTTCCTATCCGCATCGCCATTTTGCTGCACTGACTTTTCTGAATGCCGGGCCCGAATTAGTTAACCTGGCTCCCGGGGCGGACCGGAGGGCATGAAGTTTGTCGCGAGTTCCGCACGCAAAGGAAAGCACTTAATGTGCTTTCCGTCTTGCGCAGGACTGTAGAGCAGCAAACTTCATGCCCTCCGGTCCGCCCCGGGAGCCATCGCTAAGTTATCCCCCGGCATTCAGAAAATCTAAGTGCCAAAAAATAAGATTTTTTGACTCCGTGTTGTATAACCCGCCATTCGTGGGTACCATTCAACGCGTACGCAAACAAAAAGGGTTAATTCGCGTGGCATAACCGCGCGGCCCAAAAAGGAGGAGACAAGCATGTCGTCTTTGAAGCCGCTTGCAGATCGTGTTCTGGTCAAGCCCGACGAGGCCGAGCAGAAGACCGCTTCTGGTCTGTATATCGCCAGCAACGCTCAGGAGAAACCGCAGCGTGGCACCATCGTTGCCGTTGGCGCCGGCAAGGTCAACGACAAGGGTGAGCGCATCCCCATGGACGTCAAGGTTGGCGACGTTGTCATCTACGGTAAGTTCGGTGGCAACGAGGTCAAGGTCGACGGCGAGAAGTATCTGCTGATGCGCGCCGACGACATCTACGCCGTCGTCGAGGCCTAGTCTCGTCAGAATCTCTGATTCGTCTTTGAACGCGCCCGCCGCATAGGACTCGGAAGCGGCGACGCGAGTCACATTTCTTTTGGAGGATTACCTACCATGGCAAAGAACATTACGTTCAACACCGATGCCCGCGCTAAGCTCGCCAAGGGCGTCAACACTCTGGCCGACGCCGTTACCGTCACCATGGGCCCCAAGGGCCGCTACGTTGCGCTGCAGCGCACGTTCGGTGCTCCGACCATCACCAACGACGGCGTTTCCGTCGCCAAGGAGATCGAGCTCGAGGACAACATCGAGAACATGGGCGCTCAGCTGGTGAAGGAGGTCGCCACCAAGACCAACGACACCGTGGGTGACGGCACCACCACCGCAACTCTGCTCGCCCAGGCCATCGTCAACGACGGTCTGCGCAACGTCGCCGCTGGCGCCAACCCGCTGGCCATCCGTCGCGGCATCGACAAGGCCGTTAACGCAGCCGTCGCCGAGATGAAGAAGCAGGCCAAGCCGGTCGAGACCAAGGAGCAGATCGCTTCCGTCGGTACCATCTCCGCCGGTGACCCCGAGGTCGGCGAGAAGATCGCCGAGGCCATGGAGGTCGTGGGCAAGGACGGCGTCATCACCGTCGAGGATTCCCAGACGTTCGACATCACCATCGACACCGTCGAGGGCATGCAGTTCGACAAGGGCTATGTCTCTGCTTACTTCGTCACGGACAACGACCGCATGGAGGCCGTGATGAAGGATCCGTACATCCTCATCACCGACCAGAAGATCTCCAGCGTTCAGGACATCATGCCCGTTCTCGAGGCTGTCCAGCGCGCTGGCCGTGGCCTGCTCATCATCGCTGAGGACATCGACGGCGAGGCTCTGCCTACCCTGGTCCTCAACAAGATCCGTGGCGCCCTCAACGTCTGCGCCGTCAAGGCCCCGGGCTACGGCGATCGCCGCAAGCGCATCCTCGAGGACATCGCCGTCCTCACCGGTGGCCAGGCTGCCCTGGACGAGCTGGGCGTGAAGGTCGCTGACATCACCGCCGATATGCTCGGTACCGCTAAGTCCGTCACCATCTCCAAGGACAACACCGTCATCGTCGGCGGCGCTGGCTCCAAGGAGGCCATCGACGCTCGCATCGCTCAGATCAAGGGCGAGATGGAGAACACCACCTCTGACTTCGACCGCGAGAAGCTCCAGGAGCGCCTGGCCAAGCTCTCCGGTGGCGTTGCCGTCATCAAGGTCGGCGCTGCTACCGAGTCCGAGCTCAAGGAGATTAAGCACCGCGTCGAGGACGCCCTGCAGGCAACCCGCGCTGCTGTCGAGGAGGGCATTGTCGCTGGCGGCGGCGTCGCCTTCATGGACGCTGCTCCTGCGCTCGACGCCGTTGAGCTCGACGATCCCGAGGAGAAGATCGGTGTCGACATCGTCAAGAAGGCTCTGACCGCTCCGGTCGCTACCATCGCCAAGAACGCTGGTTTTGAGGGCGCTGTCGTGGTCGACAAGGTTGCCGAGCTGCCCGCCGGCCAGGGTCTCAACTCTGCCAACGGCGAGTGGGGCGACATGATCGAGATGGGCGTCCTCGACCCCGTCAAGGTCAGCCGCGTCACCCTGCAGAACGCTGCTTCTGTCGCCAGCCTGATTCTCATCACCGAGGCCACCGTCTCCGATGTGCCCAAGAACACTCAGCTTGAGGATGCTATCGCTGCTGCTACCGCTGGTCAGCAGGGCGGCGGTATGTACTAAGGCCGACAAGGTCTAGAACTTCCCACCGGGAATCCGGGGCGGGACGGGGGCTTCTCTCCGGAACGTCCTCGGACATGCAAAGAGGCTCCGCATCGCGCTTCGCGCTGCGGAGCCTCTTTGCGTCCTGCGGAATGTTCCGGAGAGAAGCCCCCGTCCCGCCCCGGATTCCCTACGTTTACGGCCTTGAGGTCGGCTCGCGGAGAAGGACGTGGTTGTGGGGGATACGTGTCCCCTTCGCTGTTTCGCGCTTTGCGCGAAAGGCGCGTTACTTTGGGATGAGTGGGGAACGTGGTTGTTGCGGCAACTGGTCCCCACCATAAATTACCCTTGGCATACTTGCGCGAAAACCTGCCCGTGCTACACTTGCAATTGCTGTTTCAGGGCGGGGCGAAATTCCCCACTGGCGGTAAATCGGGCGGTGTCAAAGGGACGCCGTGGCGCAGGTGAGATGCCTGCGACCGAGCCGATGAGTCCGCGACCCGTGCGTGCGTTGGTTCGCATGCCGGCTGAACTGGTGAGATCCCAGTACCAACGGTTAGAGTCCGGATGAAAGAGGCAGGTGATCTTATGTCTGAACAGTCGCAGCATATCCATTTTGAGAACACGAATAGGTGGAGCACCAAACAGCTCGTAACCATGGCGCTGATGTGTGCCCTGGGCGCGCTCTTTATGTATGTGCAGCTGCCCATCCTTCCTTCGGCGCCGTTTTTGACCTACGACCCGTCGCTGGTGCCGGCGATGGTGTGCGGGTTTGCGTACGGCCCTGGTGCCGGCACTGCCGTTGCCGCCATGGCGATCGTTATCCATGCGCTCACCACGGGTGACTGGGTCGGCGCGCTTATGAACTTGGTCGCTACGCTGGGCTTTATTCTGCCCGCGGCAATCGTCTACCAAAAGATGCACACCTACAAGGGCGCCGTGATTGGTCTGGTGCTCGGCGTTATTGCCGCTACGGTGTTGTCTATGGTCGCAAACCTTACCATTGGCGTATGGTTCTGGTATGGCTCGGTCGATGTGATCGCCCCGCTCATGGTTCCTGCCGTGTTGCCGTTCAACCTTATCAAGACCGTGCTTAACTCGGTATTGACGCTTGCGGTGTATAAGGCGGTCTCCAACCTCATCACGCCTAAAAAGGACCAGGTCAAAGGCCGCGCATGATTGAGTGTCGGGGTGTTTCCTTTAGCTATGACGGCGCCGTGTCGGCACTCGACGGTGTCGATCTGAACATCGAGGATGGTGAGTTTTTCTGCATCCTCGGTGGCAATGGGTCGGGCAAGTCGACGTTTGCCAAGCATCTGAATGCGCTGTTGCAACCCGATGCGGGCACGGTACGCATCAACGGCATGGATGCGTCCGACCCCGAGCTGGTCTACGACATTCGTTCGACCGCGGGCATGGTATTCCAGAATCCCGACGACCAGCTGGTGGCAACGCTTGTCGAAGATGACGTTGCGTTCGGTCCCGAAAACCTTGGCGTGCCATCGGCGCAAATTGCGCAGCGCGTACGCGAGGCGCTGAAGCGCGTGGGCCTGGTGGGCTTTGAGCGCCACGAGACCCATGCGCTTTCGGGCGGCCAAAAGCAGCGCGTGGCGCTTGCCGGCGTGCTCGCCATGGAACCGCGCGTGCTCATATTGGACGAGGCTTCCTCGATGCTCGATCCGCGTGGACGCAAGGGCCTCATGAAGGCTTGCCGCGCGTTGCACGCTCGCGGCATGACCATCGTGATGATTACGCACTTTATGGAGGAGGCTGCCGAGGCCGATCGTGTCGCGGCGTTTCGGGCGGGGCGCGTTGCCATGCTCGGTACGCCGGAGGAAATCTTGACGCGAGCGGACGAACTTGCGCAGCTCAACCTTGACATGCCAGAGTCGTGCCGTTTGGGCATGGCGCTTCGTGCGAAGGGCGTGCCCGTTTGCGCGCAGGTACGTGAGGCGGATATGGTCGCCGAGATTGCGCAGGCTTATGCCGAGCGAAGTGGGGCAGGCACCGCGGGGCAGTCTTCCGCATCCCAGTTGGAAATCGTTGGCGGTACGGTTTCGGCAGACAACGAAGATAACGTACCAGAGCCCGTCATCGAGCTATCCCATGTTTCGTACAGTTATTCGCTCAGTCCGCGCGAGCGCCGCCGCTGGCATAAGCGCTCGGCCACTGCGGGCAAATCGAGCAAACAGGCTCTCTGGGGAAACGACCCAAGCAGCCCGTGGGCGCTGCGCGATGTATCGCTGACGGTGCGTCGCGGCGAGTTCCTGGGCTTGGCAGGTCACACCGGTTCGGGTAAGTCGACGCTGGTCCAGCATCTCAACGGTTTGATTCGCCCTCAGGAGGGATTCGTTCGCGCGCTGGGGCTCGATCTGTCAAACAAGAAAGACGCCGCCGCGGTTAAGGCCAAGGTCGGCGTGGTGTTTCAATATCCTGAGCGTCAGCTGTTTGCCGAAACCGTGGCGCAGGACGTGGCGTTTGGTCCGCACAACCTTGGCTTGTCGCAGGCCGAGGTTGCCCGCCGCGTTGAGACATCGCTCGCGCGCGTGGGCCTCGACCTGGCCACGGTCGGCGACAAGAGCCCCTTTGAGCTTTCGGGCGGTCAGCAACGGCGCGTGGCATTCGCCGGCGTGCTCGCCATGGAGCCCGAGGTCCTGGTGCTCGATGAACCCATGGCGGGGCTCGATCCGGCTGCGCGCAGGGATTTCCTAGGGCTCATCGATCGACTCCATCGCGATGGACTGACCGTTGTCATGGTTTCGCACAGCATGGATGACCTGGCCAATTGCTGCGACCGTATCGTCGTAATGAACGAAGGCGCGGTGTTTGCCGAGGGAACCCCCGCGCAGGTGTTTGCGCATGCCGATGAGCTCAAGTCGATCGGCTTGGGCGTTCCCGCCGCCCAGCGTATAGCGCTGGCGCTTACGGAGGCGGGCGTGCCGCTGCGTCGCGGCGGGCTCTATACGGTTGAGTCGTTGGCCGACGAGTTGGCAGATTTGCTGATCGGTCGCTCGGACGGTTCTTCTGACGTCTCGGACAAAGCCAAATCCGAAACGGTCGCGCGAGAGGAGGGCTGCTAATGGAGGCGTTTTCGTTTGGCAGCTACTATCTCGGCGATAGTGCAATTCACCGCCTAGACCCGCGAACTAAGTTGCTCTTGGGCTTTGTGTTTCTGATCACAACGCTCACGGTCAGTAGCTTCCGCGGACTGGTCCCGGTCGCAATCTTCGTTGTCCTGATTTATGCCGTGTCCCGGGTGCCGGCTCGTCGCGTCCTGTCATCGATGGCGCCGCTGCTGGCAATCGTCGCAGCGGTCGCGGTGCTCAACTTGTTTACCGATCAGAGTGGGCGCATCCTGTGGCAGCTCGGCTTTCTGCAGATAAGCGAGGGCTCGCTGCGTTCTGCGGCGTTTATGGCGTGCCGCCTGAGCTTGATGATGGCCGGCATGAGCGCCATTACGCTCACCACACCGACACTCGACCTCACCGCGGGCTTTGAGCGCCTGCTCGCGCCGTTTGCGCGTGTGGGACTTCCTGCGCACGAGCTCGGCATGATTATGGGTATCGCGCTGCGCTTTATGCCGCAGTTTGCCACCGAGATGAAGCAGACGGCCGATGCGCAGGCGAGCCGCGGTGCGCGCGTGACGGGAGGCCCGCTCGGCGGCGTGCGTATGCTCGGCAGTGTGGCGATTCCGCTGTTCACGGGCGTGTTCCGTCATGCCGAGACGTTGTCTGCCGCCATGGATGCCCGTTGCTATCATGGCGAGCAGGGCCGCACACGTTTGCATGCGCTTGCATTTGGCCGCAGCGATGCGTTGGCGGCGGTGGTGACGGCGTTGCTGCTCATCTGCGTCATCGTCATCAATCTTCAACTTGTTTAGGCGCGATTCGAGCGCAAGAAAGGGGTCCCTATGACCGACAACGACCGCACGGCTCAGCTTGAGCGCGCCTGTTCGTATCTCAGGCGCATTCCGGCGTGGTATCTGGCCACGACCGATGCAAGCGACGGGCATCAGCCTCGCGTGAGACCGTTTTCGTTTGCCATGGTCGATGACGGCAAGCTGTGGTTTTGCACATCGCGCGACAAGGATGTGTGGGCAGAGCTGAGTGCGAATCCCAAGTTTGAACTCTCGGGCTGGAAGCCGGGGGAGTGCTGGATCGTGTTGACCGGCGAGGCCGCACTTGAGAACGACGCAGTTGCGAGCGACAAGGTGCGTCAAGCGGGTTTTAAGCACATGGTGGGCATCGGTGAGGAACACGAGAGCGTCAACGACGGCCGCCTTGCTTTCTTTTCGGTCCGCAATATCGTCGCCCGCTTCTGTGATATCGACGGCAGCGAGGAGCGCCTGGAGCTCTAGCTCGCACAAACCAGGCTCCCAAACTAGCTAGTACAGGAGGAAACGTGGACGGATTGAATACGGTGTTGGAGTATCTGACGTCGGTGCCGGCATGGTATTTGGCGACGAGCGTTGACGGACAGCCGCATGTGCGTCCGTTTTCGTTTGCGCAGATCCAGGACGGCAGGCTGTGGTTTGTAACAGCGCGCACCAAAGATGTGTGGCAGGAGCTGCTGCAAAATCAGCGCTTTGAGGCCACGAGTTGGTGGCCGGGCCATGGCTGGCTCATCTTGCGCGGGCGTGCCGGCTTAGATGACCGGGCTTTAGACGAAATGCGCGAAGCCGGGTGGAAGCATCTAGAGCGCCTGGGCGAGCACTATGAGGGGCCTAACGATCCCACGCTCGTCTTCTTTAGCGTCGAGGATCCCGAGGCTTTTATCTGCAATCACGACGAATGGGTGCCGGTCGAGCTCTAGCCAGCTGGCTCATCCTAACAACTTGGTTTTCGCATGGGCGGGCCCCGTATTGCCCGGCGCCGTTAGGAGCGCCGGTCAATACGGGGCCCGCTTCATTTGTCAATTCCTTCAAGCGAATGTGTCGGGAATGTTTCAATGCATGAATATGTAAGCCATTTACGTGTTCATGCATCTTTTGGTGCTAAAGTTTCAACCCACTTCATAACGACCGCTGCGAAATGCGCATCGGTGCATAAATCGCAGACAAGGAGTCTGATATGTCTTTGAAGGTTGGAATCGTCGGCGCGGCTGGATATGCCGGAGCCGAGCTCATTCGCCTCGTGCTCGGCCATCCCGAGTTTGAACTTGTTGCCATTACGTCCAACGCCGATGCCGGCCAGCCGCTGTCCGCGGTGTATCCGAGCTTTGCTGGCGTGAGCGATCTGGTTTTCACCACGCATGACGCCCCCGAGCTTAAGAGCTGCGATGCGGTTTTTCTCGCCGTGCCGCACACGGCTGCCATGGCACAGGTGCCCGCCCTGCTTGCCGCAGGCGTTTCCTGCTTTGATCTTTCGGCCGATTATCGTCTGAGCGACGCGTCCGTCTTTGAGGTATGGTATGCCGCCGAGCACACGAGCCCCGAGCTGCTCAAGACCCGCGCTTTCGGCCTGCCCGAGCTGTTCTGCCAGGACTTGGAGACCGCTGCATCCGACTATGCTGACGGCAAGTCCGTGCTGGTCGCCTGCGCCGGTTGCTATCCCACCGCAACGAGCCTTGCCGCCGCGCCCGCCGTGCGCGCTGGCTGGGTTGCCCAGAGCGGCCCCGTGATCGTTGATGCCATCAGCGGTGTGACGGGTGCCGGCAAGTCCTGCAACGCCCGTACGCATTTTTGCAGCGCCGACGAGAATTTGGAGGCCTACGGCGTGGGCAAGCATCGCCACACGCCCGAGATTGAGCAAATCCTTGGCCTGACCGATCGCGTCGTCTTCACCCCGCATCTGGCACCGCTCAAGCGCGGCCTGCTCTCCACGGTGACGCTGCCGCTCACGCCGCAGGCCATCGACTCCCTGGCTCTTGAGGATGTCGTCGACTATTACAAGCAGTTCTACGCTGGGCGCACCTTTGTGCGTGTGCTCGACGCCGGCCAGCAGCCCAAGACGGCTTCGGTCGTCGGCACCAACGCCGCCCAGATTGGCCTTGCGTTCAACAAACGCGCGGGCGTGCTGGTGGCGACGGGCGCCATCGACAATCTGTGCAAGGGCGCTGCGGGCCAAGCAGTCCAGTGCGCCAATATCGTCTTTGGCTTTGACGAGCGACGAGGCTTGCCCACAGTGGCGTGCCCGGTGTAGCACATTCGATTGTTAACGATTTGGTAGTCGGGCATCGAGTGGGGCGCCACTCTTAAGCTGGTCTCATGATCACGACTGGCATGGCGCACCAACCGATGTCCGTTTTTTGTTTGACATAAGGAGTCATAAAGACGATGAATACCGAGCTGTTTGATATTAAGATTCGCGCCGTCGAGGGTGGCGTTACGGCAGCGGCTGGTTTTAAGGCTGCGGGCATCCATGCTGGGTTCCGCAAGAACCCCGAGCGTCTGGATTACGCGCTCGTCGTACCCGATAAACCCTGTCCCGGTGCCGGCGTGTTTACCACCAATCGCTTTTGCGCGGCGCCCGTGCAGGTGAGCCGTGCCAACCTGGGCGGTGCCGACAAGGGCTACGGTATCATCGCCGGCGTTTCGATCAACTCTGGCAATGCTAACGCCGCCACGGGTGAGACCGGCCTTGCCTGCGCGCGCGAGACGTGCAACATCGCATCGCAGGTCATCGCCTGTGAGCCCCAGCAGATTCTGGTTGCCTCCACGGGTGTGATTGGCCAGATTCTGCCGATCGACACGTTTGAGACCGCCGTTCCTGCTGCCTACGAGGCGCTCTCCGCCCACGGTGGTGCCGATGCCGCTCGCGCCATCATGACGACCGACACGCACTCCAAGGAGTACGCCGTGTCCTACGTCAGTGAGGCTGCGGGCCATGCGGGCAACGCCTATACGGTGGGCGGCATGTGCAAGGGCTCGGGCATGATCATGCCCAACATGGCCACCATGATCGCAGTTATCACCACCGATGCCCCCGTCGAGCCTGTGGCACTTCATGCCCTGCTGCTCTCGACCGTCAAGCAGACCTTTAACAAGGTAACGGTCGATTCCGACACCTCGACCAACGACACCTGCATCATGCTTGCCTCCGGCGCCGCTGCTGCAGATGCCGAGCCTATCGTCGAGGGCTCCGATGCCTTTGGCGAGTTGGCATTTGCCGTGCACGAGGTGTGCGAGAGCCTGGCGCGCAATATCGCCGCCGACGGCGAGGGCGCATCCAAGCTTGTTACGGTCAACGTTACCGGCGCCGTGAACGACGAGGAGGCCGATATCGCCGCCCGCGCCGTTGCCAACTCGCCGCTCGTTAAGACCTGCATCGCCGGCCATGACTGCAATTGGGGCCGCGTTGCCATGGCGCTTGGCAAGTGCGGCGTGAAGTTTAATCAGGAAGACGTTTCCATCGACATGATGGGCATGCCTGTCTGTCGCGACGGTCTGACTGTTCCCTTTGACGAGGACGAGGCTCTACGACGTTTCGAGGCGCCCGAGATCGTGATCTCGGCCGACCTGGGCGCAGGCGACGCGGCAACGACCGTGTGGACCTGCGACCTCACGCACGAGTACATCTCCATCAACGGCGACTACCGTTCCTAGATTCCAGGCACGCTGCGCATCTTGCCGCGATTGCGGACAGCGGAGCACAGCGCGATAACGATACGAAAGACGAGGCAGATTATGAAATTCGCACGCGATTGTCGTTCGAGCGAATCCAACGAAGCAACCGCGCAGCTGCTGTTCGAAGCGCTGCCGTGGATTAAGAACCTGACCGGCAAGACGGTTGTTATCAAATATGGCGGAGCCGCCATGGTCGATGAGCAGCTGCGCCGCGACGTGATGAGCGACATCGTTTTGCTCAAGATCATCGGTATGCGCCCCGTCATCGTGCACGGCGGCGGCAAGGCTATCAACGAGGCGCTGAGCCATTACGATATTCCCGTCGAGTTTAAGAACGGCCAGCGCGTGACCACGCCGGCGACTATGGATATCGTGCGCGAGGTGCTGGGCGGCAAGGTTAACCAGGAGCTGGTTGCTGCCATCAACCACCATGGCAACCTGGCCGTGGGCGTGTCGGGCAGCGATGCCGGCACGCTCATCGCCGAGCCGCTCGACCCCGAGCTCGGTCGCGTGGGCAAAGTGACGCACGTCAACACCGACTATATCGAGCGCTTACTCGATAGCGAGTACATCCCCGTCATAGCTACCGTCGCGGCGGGGGAGGACGGCGGTTTCTTCAACATCAACGCCGACACCGCCGCCGGTGCCGTTGCGGCGGCGCTTCACGCGCACAAGGCGATCTTTTTGACTGACGTCGACGGCCTGTACAAGGACTTTAGCGACAAGGACTCGCTCATCTCCAACCTAACGCTCGACGAGGTTAACGAAATGCTCTACGGCGGCGAGGTCGATAAGGGCATGATTCCCAAGCTGCGCGCCGCCGTCGATGCGCTTACCGGCGGCGTATTTCGTGCCCACATCATTAACGGTACTACGCCGCATTCGCTGCTCCTGGAGCTGCTGACCGATGCCGGTGTCGGCACCGTGATCCATTCCACCGAGACGGCTTACGAGTTCGATACGCATCCGCATCCGCTCTCGACGTTTGCTGCGCGTCTGACCGAGAACCTTGACGAGGTCGAGAAGCTTCAAACGGTCTAGCTGACCCGCAGCCACCCCATTCCTACACCCATAGCCTCGCGCCGTCTGGCGCCCAACGAAAGGTATCCCATGTCACTTGCAGCTCAGCAATCGCTTGAATCCCATTACGTTATGCATACCTTTGGCCGCTCTCCGGTCGAGTTTGTCGAGGGTCACGGCATGAAGCTCACCGGCGACGATGGCCGTGAGTACCTCGACTTTCTTGCCGGCATTGGCGTGTGCAGCCTAGGTCATGGCAACCCGGCTGTGCTCTCGGCGCTCGAGGCACAGACCAAAAAGCTCATGCATGTCTCCAACTATTTTTACATCGAGCAGCGCGGACAGGTCGCGGCGCTGCTGTCCAAGCTTGCTAACGACGACGTAGATGGTGCGCGCGTGCTTGCCGATGCCATTGCCGCCGGCGATGAGACCACGGCAGCTGCTCTTGGTGCCCCGGCTGCGGATGAGCAGGTGTGGGAGACCTTCTTTGCCAACTCTGGCGCCGAGGCCAACGAGGGCTCGATGAAGCTCGCGCGCCTGTACGCCAAGCGTGTCGGTAACGGCGGCAACACCATCGTGTGCATGCGCGGCGGCTTCCACGGCCGTACGCTCGAGACCATTGCCGCCACCATGCAGGATTGGCTGCAGGACAGCTTCCGCCCGCTGCCGGGTGGCTTTGTGGCCTGCACGCCCAACGATGTGGACGAGCTGCGTGCGATCTTTAAGCAGCTGGGGAGCGAGATTTGTGCCGTGATGCTCGAGCCGATCCAGGGTGAGAGTGGCGTGCACCCCATGACCGAGGAGTTTATGGCGGCAGCGCGCGACCTGGCGCACGAAGTGGGCGCCGTGCTTATCGCCGACGAGGTCCAGTGCGGCATCTTCCGCTCCGGCAAGCCGTTTGCATTCCAAACCTATGGCGTGGAGCCCGACATCATGAGCCTTGCCAAGGGCATTGCCGACGGCGTGCCCATGGGTGCCGTCGTGGCGAAGAAGGAGATTGCCGACGTGTTTAAGCCGGGCGACCACGGCTCGACCTTTGGCGGTAGCTGCTTGGCCATCGTGGCGTGTGCCGCGACGCTCTCCGCGCTCGTGCGCGGCGATTATGCCGAGCATGCTGCCAAGGTGGGCGCCTATATGGAGGCAAAGCTCGCCAAGCTGCCGCACGTGACCGAGGTACGTGGCCGCGGCTTGATGCTCGGCTGTGATTTGAATGATGCCGCGGGCGACGCGCATGATGTTGTTGCCCGCGCGCTGGTCGCCGGTGCCGTGATCAACGCTACAGGTGCGCATACGCTGCGTTTCCTGCCGCCGCTCGTCTGCGAGGAAGCCGACGTGGACAGTCTGGTCGAGATCCTGTCGGGTGTCTTGGGCTAACGCGGCGCAATAACTCAATTTGGACCGGGTTCCGGACTGCGGACGTGCCCCATGCGGCATGATTCAGCGGTCTGGAACCCGTTTTGCCTTAGATTTGCTAAGGCAGGGAGACCTGCTGGTCAAAAAACATCAAATATGAGTAGTGTTACCAATTTGGTAGCAGCAATTTTGGACCAATAAGGCCAGATGGCAAGCCGAAATGGCGATGAATGCACGATTTTGATCCAACTGTTAGTCCTAATAATGGACATATGTTGCGTAACTTAAGCAAACGCTATCTTTTTATATGTTGCAAGCAAAGTAGCAGTACTCATTTTTGCCATTTTTTGGCCACAGCCTTTGTGACAGACGTGCTGGCGGGTTCGAATCCCTCTGCGATGGGCGCAAACAAAAACGGTCCCCTTGCGAGGACCGTTTCCAATTCAGTGGTGGGCGATGAGGGATGTCCGCGTGCGGCTGGCGCCGCCCGCTTCCGCTTCGGGCCTGCGGCCCTCGCGTGCTGCGCTGGAAAACGCTTGCGCGTTTCCTCAGCTCCGCACCCTGTCGGGTTCGAATCCCTCTGCGATGGGCCTGAAAAAAAGAAAGGCCTCCATCGCTGGAGGCCTATCAATTCGGTGGTGGGCGATGAGGGATTCGAACCCCCAGCCTTGTGCGTGTAAAGCACCTGCGCTAACCGTTGCGCCAATCGCCCGTGCGGAGAGAGTATAGCAAAACAATCGCCCCATTCACCTCATATCCATTAAAGGTAACTCGCGCGTGTCACAGCGGAGCTGATTCAGTTGAGATTGCCTGAACATTCCGCCCCTCTTTACGCCCTCGGGTATACTCAAAAGCTACTGATTCGATTTGATACCCAGCAACAGCAGAGGGGATAGTATATGTGCGGTTTTGTCGGTTTTGTCGGTGGGACGGATAACCAATCCGAGGTGCTCACCAAGATGATGGACCGCATCGTCCATCGCGGTCCCGACATGGGCGGTCAGTTTATCGACGGCCGCGTTGCCCTGGGCTTCCGCCGCCTGTCGATCCTCGACCTGACCGAGGCTGGCGCCCAACCTATGGCCAACGAGGACGGTAGCGTCGTCATTGTCTTCAACGGCGAGATCTACAACTTCCAAGAACTCCGTTCCGAGCTCGAGGCCAAGGGCTACAAGTTCCACTGCGGCGCCGACACCGAGAGCCTCCTGCACGGCTATGAGGAGTGGGGCGAGGCCGTCCTCGATCGCCTGCGCGGTATGTACGCCTTCGTCATCTGGGACAAAAAGAAGAACAAGCTTTTTGGCGCCCGCGACATCTTTGGCATCAAGCCGCTTTACTACTATCCCATGGCCGATGCGGGCGACGGCGCTCCGGGCGTGCTCTTTGGTTCCGAGATCAAGAGCTTCCTGGACTACCCGCACTTCCACAAGGCGGTCAACAAAAAGGCCCTGCGTCCGTACATGACGCTGCAGTATTCGGCAACCGAGGAGACCTTCTTCGAGGGTGTCTACAAGCTGCCGCCGGCGCACTACTTTACCGTCGATATCCCGACCGGCAAGATGAATATCGAGCGCTACTGGGATTGCGATTACTCTGCCGTCGAGAAGCCGTTCGAGGAGTACGTCGATGAGCTGGACGAGGTCGTGCACGAGAGCGTCGAGGCCCATCGCATCGCCGACGTCAAGGTCGCGTCGTTCCTCTCCGGTGGCGTCGACTCCAGCTACATCGCCGCTTGCCTCATGCCCGACAAGACCTTCTCGGTGGGCTTTGACTACAAGAACTTCAACGAGACCAACTACGCCAAGGAGCTTTCCGATAAGCTCGGCGTCGAGAACGTTCGCAAGATGATCACCGCTGACGAGTTCTTCGGTGCGCTCGAGGACATCCAGTATCACATGGACGAGCCGCAGTCCAACCTGTCTTCCGTACCGCTGTGGTTCTTGGCCGAGATGGCCCGCAAGGACGTCACCGTCGTGCTTTCGGGCGAAGGCGCCGACGAACTCTTTGGCGGCTACGCCTACTACGAGGACACGGTCCCGGTGCGCAAGTACAAAAAGATGGTGCCGCTGCCCATCCGCCGCGCGCTCGGTAACCTGGCGCTGCATATGCCGTACTTCAAGGGACATAACTTCCTGGTCAAGGGTGCCGAGATCCCCGAGAAGTCGTTCCTGGGACAGGCTCTGGTATGGCCGGAGCGCGAGGTCGACGGCGTGCTCAAGCCCGAGTACAACACCGGCGATGGCGCCTTCGAGCTTGCCGCTCCCATCTATGCGCGCGTGAAGGGTCAGCCCGAGCTGGTCAAGAAGCAGTACCTGGACATGAACATGTGGCTCCCGGGCGACATTCTGCTCAAGGCCGACAAGATGTGCATGGCACATTCGCTGGAGCTGCGCGTGCCCTTCCTGGACCGCAAAGTCATGGAGTTCGCCGAGCACATTCCCGACCGCTATCGCATCAACGAGAACGGCAACAAACAGGTACTCCGCCACGCTGCCAACAAGTCGCTGCCCGATGAGTGGGCCACCCGTCCCAAGGTGGGCTTCCCGGTGCCGATTGTCTACTGGCTGCGCGAGCAAAAGTGGTACGACTATGTCAAGGAGTACTTCACCGCGCCGTGGGCAAGCGAGTTCTTCGATACCGACGAGCTCATGCACCTGCTCGATCTGCACTTTGCGGGCAAGGGCGATTTCCAGCGCAAGATCTATACGCCGCTCGTGTTCCTGGTGTGGTACAAGCGCTTCTTTATCGACGAGGACCAGCCCGCTGTTCAGGCTGCCTAGCCTCGGCTAACGAACGCCTGCGCGTAACGGCTCCTCCGGGAGCCGTTTTTGCGTGGGTGCGTTTCAGTTACTATAAAACCGTCCCTGCCAAATGGCTGAGAAAGGTGAAAGATGCACCATTCGGATTCCGCGACCGTGACCACGGTCGATACGCTTGCCAAGCTTCTCGATGTGTGCGACGAGCTGCGCGCATCAGAGCAGGTTGACGAGCGTGCCGTGACCGGCTGCTCGTTTGATTCGCGCGCGGTCTCGGCAGGTGACGTGTTCTTTTGCAAAGGTGCTGCCTTTAAGCCCGCGTTTTTGAGCATGGCGCTCGATGCGGGCGCCGTCGCATTTGTGTGCGAGGAGTCGTTGGTCGAGTCTCTGGAGCCGCTGGCGCAGGAGAGCGGTGCTGCGATGCTGGTTGTTGATAGTGTTCGCACGGCCATGGCCCTGTTGCCGCCGGAGGTCTACGACCGTCCCGACCACGACGTCAAGATCGTGGGCATCACCGGCACCAAGGGAAAGACCACGGCCGCTTTTATGCTCCAGTCCATCATCAAAGCGGCGGGCGAGTCCTGCGGCATGATCGGCTCGGTGAACACCGACGATGGTATCGAGTGCTACGAGAGCACCAATACTACGCCCGAGGCCCCCGAGGTTTGGCGCCATATCGCCAACTGTCGCATGTCCGGTCGCCAGTCCATGGTCATGGAGGTTTCGAGCCAGGCGCTCAAGTACCAACGCGTCGAGAATCTGCCGTTTGACGTGGCGTGCTTCCTCAACATCGGCCGCGACCACATCTCGCCGATCGAACACCCCACGTTTGAGGATTATTTTGAGAGCAAACTCAGGATCTTTGACCAGGCAAAGACCGCCGTGGTGAATCTGGGCACCGAAGAGGTCGACCGTGTGCTGGAGGCAGCGTCGACGGCCGAGCGCTTGGTGACCGTTGGCGTCGAGCATCCCGAGGCAAGCCTGTGGGCGAGCGATGTACGCATGGTCGGCTTTAGCATCGAGTTCAACTTGCATGGCCTGTGCGCCGACGAGCCCGAGGCGGGGGAGAAGATCCTGCTGGGTATCGCGGGCGACTTTAACGTGGAAAACGCGCTGGTCGCTATCGCCGCCGCGCGCGAGATCGGCATCGGTATCGATGCCATCAAGAAGGGTCTCTCCAAGCTGCGCGTGCCGGGCCGCATGGAGGTTGTGGAGTCGAAGGACGGTCGCGTGATTTGCGTCGTCGACTACGCGCACAACCAGCTTTCGTTCCGTTCGCTTTTCTCGTCGGTCAAGCGCGCGTTTCCCGTCAGCCCGGTCATCGCGGTGTTTGGCGCTGCCGGCGGCAAGGCGCAGGAGCGCCGCGAGCAGCTTCCGCGCGAGGCCGCACCATATTCCGACCTGATGATCTTTGCCAACGAGGACCCGGCTCACGAGGACCCGATGAAGGTCTGTCGCGAGCTTGCCGAACATGTTCCCGACGATACGCCGAACAAGATCATCATCGACCGCGAAGCCGCTGTGCATGCGGCGTTCAAGGCGGCGCGTGAGGAGTACGTCAACCCCGATGCTCCCACCATTGTCTTGCTGCTGGCAAAGGGTGACGAGGAACTCATGCACGTGGGCGACGAGTTCGTGCCCATCGAGAGCGACCTTTCGCTGGCCAATCGCCTAATCGATGTTACCCAGTTTGACTAATGAACCATGATGGCGGCGGCGCCCTGAGCGCGCTGTCGCCATAAGCGTGTTCCCTCAATCAAAACATGCCGTCCAAGTCCAAACCCTTCTACGTAAACGGAGTAACCATGTCCCACAATACCCTGCCGACCGTCGCTGAGCTTTCGGGCGAGATGCGCGAGCGCTTGGCCAAGGTCAAGTACGTCTTTACCGACCTGGATGCCACGATGCTCGCCCCCGGCTCGTGCGTGCTTCGCGACAACGACGGCAATCCATCGACCAAGCTCGTCGAGGCGGTCGTCGCGCTCGCTCGCGCCGGTATTCAGGTGGTTCCCACCTCGGGCCGCAATCGCACCATGATTCACGAGGACGCCCGCGTGCTCGGCCTCAACTCCTACATCGGCGAAATGGGCGGTCTGGTCATGTACGACCTCAAGGCTAACGATTGGGAGTATCTGACCGGCGACATGCCTTACGACCCCTCTTGCGGCCTTACTCCGCACCAGGTGATCGAGCAGACCGGCGTGTGCGAGAAGATCCTTGCCCGCTGGCCGCACAAGATCGAGTACCACAACGACATGTCGACCGGCTACAAATACCGTGAGGTCACTGTCGGCATGCGCGGCGATGTGCCCGACGATGAGGTCCAGGCCATCCTGGACGAGGCCGGCTGCGGTCTGATCTGGGCTTGCAACGGCCATCTGACTCACCTGTCCAAGCCGACGACGCTCGAGCTCGATCGCGTCGAGGACGGCCGCGCATTCAACATCAACCCCGCGGGCCTCAACAAAGGCGTCGCCATTGCGCGCTTCTGCGAGCACCTGGGGATCGAGCGCGAGGAGACGTTGGCGCTCGGCGACTCCGAGTCCGACTTCTACATGGCCGATCACGTGGGCACGTTCTGCCTGGTCGAGAATGGCCTGACGAGCGCCGGCGCGCCCGAGTTCCTGGCTGCTTACGAGAACGCTTTCGTTACGCGCGGCAAAATTGTCGACGGTTGGGCGGCGACGGCAGAGCTGCTGGTCGCGGCGCGTTCGTAGCGCGCCGCCGCTGCACTTGGACATGTCTTTTCGAGAGAGACTGGTGAGGTAATGTCCGATATCGAGAATCCGGCAGGCGACACGCGCCCGATTGGCGTGTTCGATTCTGGTTTGGGCGGTCTGACGGTTGCGCGCGCGATTGCGACGGCGCTGCCGCACGAGTCCGTCTACTACTTTGGCGACACCAAGCGCTGCCCCTACGGCACCCGCACCGAGGATGAGGTGCGCTCATTTGCGTTGCAGGCGGGCCGTTGGCTTTCGAAGCACGACGTCAAGATCATGGTCATCGCCTGCAATACGGCGACCGCTGCGGCCTTGCGTCTGGCCCAGCAGGTGCTCGACGTCCCCGTCATCGGTGTGATCGCACCGGGCGCACGCGCGGCAATCAACAGCACCCGCACGCGCCGGGTGGGCGTGCTCGCCACCAACCTCACCATTCGCTCAGGCGCTTACACGCGTGCCATTCAGGACCTGGATGCCGGCGTCGATGTATACGGCTGTCCTGCCTCGAGCTTTGTCGAGGTTGTCGAACACGAGCTCGCCTCGGGTGCACATCTGCAGGAACAGTGGCTTGAGAACGAGGACATCTTCGATACGCCTGCCGTGCGTGCGCTGGTGGGTGCCACGGTTGAGCCGCTGCGCGACCACGGTATCGATACCGTGGTGCTCGGCTGTACGCATTTTCCGCTGTTGGTGGGACCTATCCGCCATGCGCTGGGGCCTGGGGTGCGCGTCGTGAGTTCCGCCGAGGAGACCACACGCGAGCTGACCGATATCCTCACGCGCCGCGAGCAGCTGGCGGGCGGCGCCGCCGAGCCGCAGCATCGTTTTGCCACGACGGCCGATAACATTGCCGAGTTTGCGGTGGCGGGCAGCTTTATCTTTGGTCAGCCGCTCAAGAGCATCGAACATATCGATATCGATGAGCTGAAATAGATGTAAGGCAGCCGCCAAAGCCTTCGCCACATCTTTTGCCGAAAGGATATTTCTATGGAGTACATGCAGGTCAACCGCGCCAACGGCCGCGCCGCCAACGAGTTGCGCCCCGTTAAGCTCACCCGTGGCGTCATGAAGCACGCCCACGGCTCGTGTTTGGCCGAGTTCGGCGACACGCGCGTGCTGTGCGCCGCCACTATCGAGGAGGGCGTGCCGGGCTGGCGAAAGGGAGCTAAGGCCGGCTGGGTGACCGCGGAATACGCCATGCTGCCGACGTCGACCGGCAAGCGCTGCAAGCGCGAGCATGCCAACCGCAAGGGTCGCTCCATGGAGATTGAGCGCCTCATTGGCCGCAGCCTGCGTACCGTCGTCAACATGAAGGCGCTCGGCGAGTACACCGTCACCGTCGACTGCGATGTGATTCAGGCCGATGGCGGCACGCGTACAGCGAGCATCACCGGCGCCTGGGTGGCGTTGCACGACGCCCTCGCCATGTGGGTCGAGGCGGGCAAGATCGAGCGCATCCCGCTTACCGGCCAGGTGGCTGCCATCTCCATGGGCGTTGTCGACGGCAATACGCTGCTTGACCTCGATTATTCCGAGGACAGCCATGCCGAGGTCGACATGAACCTCGTCGCCACCGACACCGGTGAGATGATCGAGCTTCAGGGTACCGGCGAGCAGGCGCCCTTCGACCGCAAGCGCCTCAACGCCCTGCTCGACCTGGGCGACAAGGGTATCGCCGAGCTCATCGAGCTTCAGCGCCAAGCCCTCGCCTAACCTGCCAAAAAAGGGACAGGTTTATTTTGGTAGGTTTTATCTGCGGAGACGTCTAGACACAAGACTGCCGTTGATTGAGAGGGAAGAGGCAGAGGCCCTCGTCGCCCTCGGCGCGGCATTGCTATAGAGACAAGGAGGCCAGTTATGGCACTTGAGAAGATCGACATCGACACCCTCGACCCGGCGGCGACCATCGTCGTGGCAACCGGAAACGCTCATAAGCTCACCGAGATCGAGGCCATTTTGGGCAAGGTTATGCCCGAGGTGCGCTTTGTGGCGCTCGGCCAGCTGGGCGATTTTGAGGACCCCGAGGAAAACGGCATGACGTTTTTGGAGAACGCCATCATCAAGGCGCAGGCTGCCGTCGAAGAGACGGGGCTCATGGCCATTGCCGACGATTCGGGCCTGGTCGTCGACGCGCTGGACGGTGAGCCCGGTGTGTATAGCGCACGCTACGCGGGCGTTCACGGCGACGATGCCGCCAACAATGCCAAGCTCCTCGTTAACCTGGAAGGCGTGGCGGACGAGGATCGCACCGCGCGCTTTATGAGCGTCGTTGCGCTCATCGACACGGACGGTTTGGTCACCTATGGTGAGGGCACCTGCGAGGGCGTTATCGCGCACGAGGGTCGCGGCGATTACGGCTTTGGCTACGACCCGCTGTTCCTGCCGGTCGACACGCCGGGCAAGACCATGGCCGAGCTGACGGCGGACGAGAAGAATGCCATCAGCCATCGATTCCATGCGCTCGAGCACCTATCCGCCAAACTGACGGGCGAGGAGTAGGCCGTGCGCGCGGTGGTGCAGCGCGTGCTCAACGCCGGCGTGACGGTCGACGGCGAGTGCGTGGGTCGCATTGGACGCGGCTACCTGGTGCTGCTGGGTGTGGGCCATGGCGATACGCGTGCCGAGGCCGACAAGCTGTGGGGCAAGCTCCGCGGCCTGCGCATCAACGAGGATGAGAACGGCAAGACCAATCTGGCGCTTGCCGATGTCGACGGCGAGGTGCTCGTGGTGTCGCAGTTCACGCTGTTCGCTGACTGCCGCCACGGTCGCCGTCCGTCGTTTACCGATGCAGGCGCCCCCGATGTTGCCAACGAGCTCTACGAGTACTTCCTGACGCTCGTTCGTCAAGATGTCGAACACGTGGCGCACGGCATCTTTGGCGCCGATATGAAAGTCGATCTTGTCAACGACGGCCCATTCACCATCGTCTTGGACACCGACAACCTTTAGGTTACGCGGTTTTACCAAACCGCGTAACAACTGGTCATGCGAGATTGTCGTCTGGTACGTATTTGGGACGAGGCTTATTTAGCTGGTTGATTTCCGATCTCAGCCGAACACATTGAGCGGATAGGCCATTCCCGCAGTTAGCCGAACGCCCCCGCGGCCCCTCCTGGGGTCCGGGGGCGGCATTTTCCCAGTTGAAGGAACGGTGGAGATGTGTTTCGATGGGTCCGGTGGCCATGCTCCGCCCGCCGCCC
>CABUNJ010000019.1 GCA_902492935.1 uncultured Collinsella sp.
GCCCGCTGAGCTGGGCCTATGCCGGAATCTCTCCCACAGAAACCACCGAAGAGCCTAATTTTGTGTCGACAATCCTGACGTCGTCTGACCCCTCGAAGGGCCAGGACAGCTTCACCGAGATTGCTAACTCGGAGACGCTGTTTAACTATCCGGCGATTCGCTATAAGGACAGCATCTACGGCGGCGCCATTTGGGATATGGTCTCGTACAATGGCCATCTTTATGCGACCATCTGCACCGGTACGCCCGAGAATGCTCCCGATGATAATTCCATGCAGTCGTTTGCCATGGTCCGTGGCGACAAGAACGCCGACGGCAGCTATACGTGGACTCCGATTGTTGGCGACAAGGCGGACGGTGCGAGGTACTGCTTTGGCATCGATCCTGCCCGCACCCGTTCTGGTGCTGCCAACCTCATCGTCTACAACGACTACCTCTATATCGGTGAATACAACGACGAGGAGATTGCTCTCGAGCGCATCCTGTTCAACAAATCCAACACCGAAGAGGGCGGCAAGAGCGGCATGGGCGGCGTTGACTGCTCGTTTGTGAATGCCAATCTTGAGCAGTCGGTCAGCATCTACCGCATGGACAAGGACGAGAACATGGAGCTCGTCGTTGGCGATTCCACCGACATGTTCCCCGAGGGCGGTATTTCCGGCCTGGCTTCGGGCTTTGGCCGAAACGAGAACCAGTACATTTGGCGCATGCAGAAGTTCGACGGCAAGCTGTATATCGGTACCTTTGATACCGCGAGCCTGCTTGAGCCGATCGGCCAGTTCTCCAATGGCGACATTATCGATATGACGCCTGAGGAGTGGAACTCTCAGGTTCAGCGCCTTAGGGACCTGCTCGATCACCTGCTCGACAAGAAATCGCCTGACGACCCCATCGTTCCCGTGAACACGCTTGCGGACGATGATTCAAACGAGGCCGTCGAGGTCGATGACGAGAAGGCTGAGGCCGTCGAGGTCGACGACGAGAAGACCGAGGTTGCTAAGGGCTTTGGCGATCTGAGCGATGCATTGGATGAGGCTGCGGGCGACCTTTGCGATCAGGCCGCGACGATGTCCGCGGACGTTGAAGACGACGCTGCTTATGTTCAGAAAATCGATAGCGAGATTGCGTACTTCAAGTCCTTTGCCGATCAGTATCAGGACATGCTCGATAGCTATGAGAGCCTAAAGCAGCAGTACGAGGATGCCTATGGCACCGAGCTGCCGGGTGATATTCAGGATGCGCTCGATAAGCTGCTGAGTGCGGAGAACCTCAAGAAGTTGCAGAGTGTCCTTACGTGCATGTACTACCTGCGCGATGCCGAGCGCGGCTTTGATATGTATGTGACCGATGACGGCGTGAACTTTACGACGCTGACGACTAACGGCTTTAACGATCCGTATAACCATGGTCTGCGCACCTTTGCGGTGACCAACCAGGGTCTGTGCCTTGGTACCGCCAACCCGTTCTATGGTTGCCAGGTTTGGATCCAGCGCAAGGAGAATTCGGAGAATCCGATTGATCCCGGTACTCCGGATCCGACGAAACCCACCGATCCTTCGCAGCCGGGTGGCGGCAATCAGCCTGGTGGCAGCCAGACGGGCGGCAACGACCAGTCGAGCAGCACCGCGACGACCGTTTCGACGACCACTAAGAAGACTCCGAAGGACGGCTCGCTGCCTCACGCTGGCGACTCGACCCTCACGCTGGTCTTGGGATTGCTGGTTGCAGCTGCCGCAGTGCTTGGCATTGCTCTCGTCTTGCGCAAGCGTTCTCGTTGCTAGGCTCGACCACGCAGCTCGATGCCTTGGATATCGTCGAAGTTGATGGCGATATCCCTGAGTTTGAGCAGCTTGAATGCGGGTAACACTTCGTCGAGAATGCCCGTGCGGCTACGATAGCCGTACATATCGTAATAGGTGACGCGCACCAGGTCGCCGCGTTTGAGGCCCTCGAGCTTTTTCGAAAGCTCGAGGGCTTTTTCTTCCGTGAGTTCGCATTTGGGCTCAACAGTGATCTCTTGTTTGCGCACGAGCTCGTAGTATCCCGTGAGGGCGGCAAAGGGCATAAACTGCGCGGCACGGCCGGCGCGGACGGCGCCGTTGGCGGTGAGCTTGGGGTCGGCGGATCGACGTCTTCCCTCGGGGTCCGCTAGACGTTCAAAAGGCGTCGGTGGCCGCATCGGCTGTTGTTGGGGCTTAGGCACGATGTCCTCCTACCTGATCGTTGCGTTCGCGTGCGGTGGCGCCGGCGGTGAAGCTTAATCCCTTGACGAGCGCGTTCTTGCCGTACTTGCCCTTCACGGCCAGGACGGCGCGCGCCAGGTCGCGCTCGCGCTCATCGGCCTTAACATCGCTGAACAGGTCGATAGTGGTAAATTCCTCGGGCATGAGGTTGCCAAATCCCAGGTTGATGCGCTTGACCGGTCGTTTGGGATCGACAGTCTGCGCCCAGAGCTCATCGAAATAGCCCATGATCTTCTTAAACGAATTGGTGCGCTCGGGCAGCTTGCGCGAGGCGTTGGAGTGCGCAAAGAGCGCGGCATAGCCACCACGCGGCTTGCCGCCGTGTTCGCCCACAAAGATGCCGTCAATCGCCTGTGCCTCTCGCACCAAACGTCGGCGTTCGTCGTCGCGTTGGACGGGCTTGGGCGCGCGGGGCGCGAGCTCGGGGCCGTCGGTTGCGGCGGGTTCGATGCTCGACGTGCTCGAACGCAAATGCCCGCATCCGTCTACATATTGTGCTGTGCCGCTGGCGTCGAGGCGGCGTATGTCGGCGCGCTCGCTCGCGTAGCCTACAAAGAGCGAGATGCTGTTGCACACCACGTGCCTATCGACTAAGTCCAGCACAGCGTTGTCGACCATCTCGCGCAAGACGGTGTAGGCCCGTTCATAGGCATAGCCTTTCGAGAGCACCTGTCCTGTGGTAGTTGAGGTTGCCTGCGGGCGATAGGCCTGAATATCGGCGATAGTTGTCGGCTCGCGCCCGAAGGCGTGGTCGATGAGATACTCGGCATTGACGCCGAGCTCGTCGTAAAGCAGGTTTTCGTCGAGCGCCGCGACGCCCATCAGATCGTAGACGCCGTATTTCTCGAGGCGGGCTGCCACGCCGGGACCGATGCCCCAGATATCGGTGATGGGACGATGGGGCCAGATCTCCTTGCGAAAGGTCTCGTCGTCGAGTATGCCGATGCGGCTGGGTACGTGCTTGGCGGTAATGTCGAGCGCTACCTTGGCCTGGAATAGGTTGGGGCCGATGCCGACCGTCGCCGTGATGCCGGTGCGCGCGAGGACCTCGTCGCGCAGCGTGCAGGCGAACCCTTCCGCATCTGTGTGATAGAGGTCCAGATAGGGCGTCACGTCGATAAAGCATTCATCGATTGAATAGACGTGAATGTCTTGCGGACTTACGTATTCCAGATAGATGCCGTAGATTTGCGCCGACACCTCCATATAGTGCTGCATGCGCGGTACGGCCGTGATGTAGTCGATGCCATCGGGAATCTCGAATAGGCGGCAGCGATTGTGAATCCCCAAGTCCTTCATGGCCTGCGTGATGGCGAGGCAGATGGTCGTGCGCCCGCGCGATTCGTCGGCAACGACCAGGTTGGTGGTGAGCGGATCGAGCCCACGGTCGACGCACTCGACGCTGGCATAAAACGTCTTGAGGTCGATGCAGATATAGGTGTGCTGCTCGTGCGCCATCCGTGTCCTTTCATCAAACACATGTTCTTATCGAATACCTGTTCGATAATACCCGCTCGTCCGGACGTCGTCAAAACCTGTCAAAAAGGGACTGGTTTGTTTTGGTAGGTATGGTCGTGCGGTTGGATCGGGTTTTAACGCAGCTCTAAAGAGTGCGAAACAGCTCGGAAAACCTCGCTTCGTAGCATGAGCCTAACGATTGATACCGCCTATACGCACGGAAGGGTTGTGGAAAAGATGGTCAATTATGGGTTTGGTATGCCGACGCGCCTTGTTGCGGATGGAGACGTGGCTCGCTGGTGCGGACGATTGGTCGCTCACTACGGTGGCACCAAGGCGCTGGTCGTGTTGGGCGGTGACAAACATACGCACGATGAGCTCGTCTCGGCGGCGCTCGGCTCGCTTGATCGAGCTCTGCTCGAACGCGTGCTTTTTCGCTGCGGCTTGGTCGGGGGCGATGGGGGAGACGATTTGGTCGATGAGGCCGTGGCCCTGGCGACCGACGAGGGCGTGGACTTTGTCCTGGCGATTGGCGATGCCGATACTGCCGGCTTTGCGCGCGAGCTCGCGCGTCGCATGGCGGCGCTCGATGCCGGCGAAGACGGCTTTGTGCCTTATGGATGCATTGTCTCGGAGGGCAAGGTGCCTGCTGCCGCGGGAGCCGGCGAGGTTCCCGTTTTTGCCATTATCGCTCCCGAACTGCTTGAGGGCATTGGGTCTCCTCTGCGCGAGTTGCTCGGCAGCGTGTGCGCCGCGGCCTAATATCTGCCATAAAGGGACAGGTTTATTTTGGTAGGTAAAGCGTTTGACCTGCCAAAATAAACCTGTCCCTTTTTGGTCGGTCGCCGTTTGGGGGCGGATTGGCAACGCTCGCTGATTACGGTCTTGACCTGCGCTAGAATAGGGGCATCTGATTATCCGGGCGCATGGAGGTATGCGCCCGTATGTTGAGGAGGACTTTATGGCAACTGTTGCCGCACCTATCGACGCTACGTCGACCGCCGCTTGGAAGGCGCTCGAGGCCCATCAGGAGAAGCTCGAGGCCGAAGGTATTGACCTCAAGGCATG
Organism: uncultured Collinsella sp.; assembly: GCA_902492935.1. GTDB lineage: Bacteria > Actinomycetota > Coriobacteriia > Coriobacteriales > Coriobacteriaceae > Collinsella. The sequence goes on from CABUNJ010000019.1 coordinate 4,770, forward strand.
GTTCGCTGCCGATGCGGAGCGCGTGAACAAGCTGAGCTTTGATGCCGGTGACCTGCACTTCGACCTGTCCAAGAACCTGGTGACCGATGAGACCGTCAAGCTGCTGTGCGATCTTGCCCGCGAGGTGAAGCTCGAGGAGCGCCGTGACGCCATGTTCTCCGGCGAGCACATCAACACCACCGAGGACCGCGCCGTCCTGCATACCGCACTGCGCCGCCCGGCAACCGAGAAGGGCCAGCTCATCGTCGACGGCCAGGACGTCGTCGCTGACGTGCACGAGGTCCTCGACCGCATGTATGCCTTCGCCGAGCGCGTTCGCTCCGGTGAGTGGAAGGGCGTTACCGGCAAAAAGATCGAGCACCTGGTGTCCATCGGCATCGGCGGCTCCGACCTGGGCCCGGTCATGGCTTACGAGGCTCTGCGTCCCTATGCCGACGCTGGTATCGACTGCCGCTATATCTCCAACATCGACCCCAACGATCAGGCCGAGAAGCTCAAGGGTTTGGATCCCGAGACCACGCTCGTGATCATCGTCTCCAAGACCTTCACCACGCTCGAGACCCTCACCAACGCTCGCGAGGTCAAGACCTGGATGCTCGAGCAGCTCAAGGCTCAGGGCGCCATCGACGGTTCCGATGAGCAGAACGCCGAGGCCGTGGCAAAGCACTTCGTCGCCGTTTCCACCGCACTCGAGAAGGTCGAGGCTTTCGGTATCGACCCGGCCAACGCCTTCGGTTTCTGGAACTGGGTCGGCGGTCGCTATTCCGTTGACTCCGCCGTGGGCTTGTCGCTGATCGTCGTGCTCGGCCCCGAGCGTTTCCAGCAGTTCCTCGAGGGCTTCCATGCCATCGACGAGTACTTCTGCAACACGCCGCTCGAGAACAACGCCGTCGCGCTGATGGGCTTGCTCAACGTCTGGTACGTCAACTTCTTCGGTTCCAAGAGCCATGCCGTGCTGCCGTACTGCCAGTACCTGCACCGTTTCCCGGCCTACCTGCAGCAGCTCACCATGGAGTCGAACGGCAAGCATGTCCGCTGGGACGGCAGCGCCGTGACCTCCGATACCGGTGAGATCTTCTGGGGCGAGCCCGGCACCAACGGTCAGCACGCCTTCTACCAGCTGCTGCACCAGGGCACCGTGGTGGTCCCGGCCGACTTTATCGCTTTCGCCAACACTGCCAACCCCGCAACCGACAGCGGCCAGGATGTCCACGAGCTGTTCCTGGGCAACTTCCTGGCCCAGACCAAGGCGCTCGCCTTTGGCAAGACGGCCGATGAGGTGCGCGCCGAGGGCACGCCCGAGCAGATCGTCCCGGCCCGCTGCTTTGAGGGCAACCGTCCGACGACCTCGATCTTCGGCGACACGTTGACCCCGTTCGCGCTCGGCGAGCTCATCGCCCTGTACGAGCACATTACGTTTGTCGAGGGCACGGTCTGGGGTATCGACTCCTACGATCAGTGGGGCGTCGAGCTGGGCAAGCAGCTTGCCAAGCAGATTACCCCGGCCTTCCACGACGACGCCGCCAAGGCCGAGCAGGACGCTTCGACCCAGGCGCTCATCGAGTTCTATCGCGCGCATCGCAAGTAGTCGCTGCTGTTAACGCATCGCGCCTTATAGTCAGGGGCCCGTATCCTATCGGATGCGGGCCCCTTTGCTTTGCCGTAGTCCCGGGGCGCACGGCCTTTGTGGAACATCGCCGGGGCGCCGCGCGCCGCGAGAACCCTGCGCCTAGATCTCGGCCTCCGCATGGCCTCGCTGCGCCTCGGACAGCTCCCCGTAGAGCGGATGGTCTTCGAGCCTAAAGCGCTCGACCTGTTCGGGAGTGCGACCGCGCACAAAGAGCCACGAGCGATCGATCGGCGTCGCCATGAGCGTGCTGGGCAGCGCGTCGGCGCGGTCGGAAAACACCCGGGCACTCTCGGGATCCTGGAACGCCAGCACCAGATGCGTGTCGCAGTTGCCCATGATGGAGCGTGCGCGTGCCTCGCCATAGAGCGCATCGAGCTGGTTGGTCGACTGCAATAGCAGCGTTGCCCAGATGTTGCGGCTTCGGATAATCGAGAGCACGTTGTCGATCTGGGGGATCTGCAGATTTGCGAAGTCATCGAGCATAAAGCGCACGGGCACGGGCAGGCTGCCGTCGGGCTGCCTATCGGCCTCACGAATGAGGCCCATAAACGCCTGCGAAATAAAGAGGCCGGTCAGCGGATCGAGATTGCGGTCAATATCGCTCACGGTTACAAACAGGGCGCAGGGGGTGTGTCCCATGGAAGCGAAGTCCACCTGATGGCACTCACGATAGAGCTGTGCCGCACCGTCGAATCCCAGACACATGACCTTTTCGGCAAGGATGCCGACGATGCTCGCGTGCATGCGCTCGGCATTTTGCGTAATGGCGTAGCGCCGCCATAGCGAGAGGGCATAGCTTTGGGGGTCGGTTGTGATCAGATCGTCAAACAATCGGGCCGTGGCACCGTCCTGCAGGTGCTCGATCAGTTTGATGACCGAGCTGATCGTCTGCTCGTCGGCGGGTAGCTGTTCGGTGACGTAGGCGATAAGACACGACAGCAGGTTTGCCGCCGCATGATCCCAAAAAGGCTGGTTGTTGTCCTCGATGGGGCAGATGGCCTTTGCCACCGAGAGGATGTCCTGCTGGTTGGGCCTGCCGTCCGCCTTGCGGCGAATGTGCCTCAGGGGGTTGTAGCCGCAGCGCTCGATGCCAGGCGCAAGGGCCGGGACGGTGTTGAGGTCGGCGAAGTTGAGACATTGCACGCGGTAACCGTGGGCTGCCAGCACGGGTCCCACTTCGCGACAGAGCGTGCCTTTGGTGTCGAGCACGATGTAGCTTGCGTTCATTTGCAGTAGGTTGGGCTTGAGGACGTTTCGGGTCTTGCCGGCTCCCGAGGGGCCGATCACAAGTGCATTGTTGTTGAGTCCCGTTTGGCGGGTGTCGCAGGAAAGCGTTCGATCCTTGGCGAGGATGGTGGACAATGCGGACTCAGATGCGGCGAGGCGGCTGGCGAGGTTAGACATGGGCGACCTCCTTGGTGGTCGAGAGGATTTCGTGGGCAAAGCCGAGCTCGACGGCGCGCTCGGCCGAAAGGTAGGTGTCTTTTGCAGTGAGGGACTGGATGCGCTTGGGCGTGAGGCCGCTGCGGTCCGAGAGGATTTGCGTGAGCGTCTTGCGGGTCTGCATGAGACGCCGGCTGGTTTCCTGCAGCGCAAGTGCCGAGCCGCCTGCCCCCTGGGGGATCAGCGGGTCGTGAATCATGAGCTCTGCATGGGGCGCCATACGGCGATCGTCGCCGCCCATAAAGATCACGGCGCCCATGGACGCGGCGAATTCCAGGCAGACGGTGCGGATGGGGCACGATGCGAGGCGCATAGCGTCATAGATCGCAAGACCCGATCGCACGCTTCCGCCGGCGCTGGCGACAAATATGGTGATGGGGCGGCTGGGGTCGGTGGCATCGAGCAGGCGGATCTGCTGGCATAGGTCGTGGGCCATCGGGGTTTCGATGTTTCCCATGACGGAGAGCTCGCGACGGGCGAGCATCTCATCGTAAATGCTGGTGAGCGTGATGCCTCGGGCGGATTCACGCATGGTGAGGGGGCTGATGATGGGGGAATGATTGGTGTCCATGAGGACTCCTTTCTGTTGGTTGTGTTGTGGAATAGGATTGTTGCCCGCGGAGGGGCTGGCGGGCTACAGGGTTCGTCCGAGCCTGAGATCGAGCTCGGTTGTGGGGCAGGCTGCCTGTTCGTGCGGCTCGCAAGCGCCAAGGGCTCCAAAGCGATGGAGCGTTGCGGCGGGCGTGGTGTAGGCGAGCCGCAGCTGATGCTCGACAGGGGCACATCCGTCATTTTTGTAATGAGCCGCGTAGTACTGCGCGATGCTGGCGTTCATCTCGCTGCCATTGCGATGGCGCTCAAACTGGCGTCTGCAGGTCTCGATGATCTTTGCTACCGACTTGGGTGCCGTCGCGGGAACAAGGGCGAGATAGCCCTCAAATAGCTCGTTGATGCTCAGGAGGCACAGCAGATCGATCAGCGTCCTTATGACTGCTCCCTCGGCGGAAAAGTGCGCGGTCATGCGGTTATATCGGTTGCGGTCGACGATGGCCGCATGGGGTCTTGGAGTTTTCTGCCCCGTGGTCCCGGGCTTTTGCCGCGCCTGTGTATTGAGCTCGACGTTGCAGCGCTTGAGGCCGTCCAACGGAAGGAACAGTGCGGTGCGCAGGGTGTTCCGCTTGCTCTCGAGTTCATGACGCTCGTCGGGCTCCCATTCGAGCTTGAGTTTCGTGTCGAGCGCCGTAAGCATATGGGCTAGGCAGCCTACGGTAAGAATGTACGAATCGTTGTCGCGTTTTGGGGCATAGGGGTCTGTCAGCTTGCGAATGTCGGGGTCGCCCATGATTTTTGTGCAGCGCTTCAGCAGTTGAGGGTGGTCGGCCAAGATCGTCGCGAGCGGTAGCGACGCGTAGTTCTTGATGGTCGCGGCGGCAAAGGCGGCGTCATATTCGTTTGCATATGCTCGCTCAATGCGGGCATCCAGAATGCTTTTCTTATCGCCGTCTTCAGCGTGGTGGTTTGTCATAGCTTCTCCAATCGGTTGATGTTCGTGCTGTTTGTTGATGTGTTGGTTGTCGTGAGTGATGTGCTTGCCGTGGGTGATGTGCTGACGTTGGGGTGCTATGCGGTTTTCAATGAGCCCGTGAGGCAGTTGCTGCAGGGGCGGGATGGAACGGCCCATGCAAGGCGGAAGGCATCGTGCTCAAAATCGAGACAGCAATGCCCTGGGTGCCTCACATGTGGCAGTTACCTCATTAAGTTGTCATTGCGTTTGGGGTTGTACTTTGCCGATCTTCCTTCTCTTACACGCTAAAACTCAAACTTCATATGCTCGATCTACTTAAAACCGCAACGGCGGTCTTTTATCAACTTATATGTCGGAACGCGTCTTTGCAAGTACTTTTTTGCGTTTGTTTCAAATGGGGTGGTTTTGCAACTGTCATACGCGCGCTGTGCGAACGTGCCCCGGCTCGGATAAGATAGTGCGCGATAAAAACGATGCAAGGAGGCACATATGGCAATCAAAGCCATCGCAATGGATATCGACGGTACGCTCACCAACGACCAAAAGGTCATCAGCCCGCGTACGCGCGAGAAGCTGCTCGCGGTGCAGGAGTCGGGCATTAAGCTCATCTTGGCGTCGGGCCGTCCCGCATGGGGGTTGCACGCCTTGGCGCAGGAGCTCGACCTTCAAAACCATGACGGTTTGCTAGTCGCTTTCAATGGCGCGCATGTGGTCGACGCTCAGACCGATGAGGTCCTTTTTGACCAGGCCATGCCGGCTGACGAACTGCACCGTCTGATTGATCATCTGCGTAATTTTGACGTGATCCCTATGATTTCGCTCGGTCGCGACCTGCATGTCGAGGATTCGTACCGCTGCATGATTACGCTGCCGGATGGCTCGCAGAAAAACATCGTCAAATACGAGCGCGACGCGTGCGATCTTAAGATCCGCGAGGTGGAGAGCCTGCATGAGGTCGCTGATGCTTATCCCGTGGACAAGCTGCTGACGGCGGGCGATCCGGCCTACCTGCAGGCGCATTACGAGGAGATGTATGCGCCCTTTACCCAGACGCTTTCGGGCATGTTTACGGCCGACTGGTACTTTGAGTACACGGCGCCCGGTATCGACAAGGCCCGTGCGCTCGAGGGTGCCCTGCCCAAGCTCGGCATCGATGCCAGCGAGGTCGTATCGTTTGGCGACGGCCAGAACGACAAGTCCATGATTGAGTGGGCCGGCACCGGTGTTGCCATGGACAACGCCGTCGATGAGGTTAAGGCTGTGGCCCAGATGGTGACCGCCAATAACAACGAAGATGGTATTGCGGTGGCGCTGGATAAGCTGCTGGGTTAGAATCGCCGATTAATGCATGGCTCGGGCGCCTGCTCGCGGGCGTCCTTTTGTTAGGGAGGGTGCCGTGTCCGCATTCCCGTTCGACGCCGTTATCTTTGACATGGACGGCGTTTTGGTCGACACCGAGTTTTACTATCAAAAGGAACTCGAGAAGTTTATCGATTACCTGCAGATTTCTGTGACGCGCGACGAGCTTAATGCGATTGTTGGTTCATCGCACCGTGATTTTCAGCAGGTGCTCGTCGATTGGCATGAGCGTGCGGGCTTGGGCAAGCTCAGCGTCGAGGCTGCCGAGGCACGCTATGAGGTGTGGGCGAGTGCGTATCCCTGCGACTATAGAAAGCTGCTCAACCCCGGCGTTGCCGAGACGCTGGCGGGGCTGAACGAACGTGGGGTTCGCGTTGCGCTGGCATCGTCGTCGCCTCTCAACAATATCGAGGAGGTGCTGGGTGCCTGCGGCATTCGCGATTACTTTGAGTTTTTGGTCTCAGGCGAGCAGTTCAAGCGCAGCAAACCCGATCCTGATATCTATCTGCACGCCATAGACCGTTTGGGATTGCCTGCGGATCGCTGTTGCTGTGTGGAGGACTCTCTGTATGGCATTACCGCAGGTAAGCGTGCTGGTCTGACGGTAATCGCCAAGCGCGAGGAGCGCTTTGGCTTTAGCCAGGATGCAGCGGACAAGATTATCGACCAGCTTCCCGATTTGCTGAAGCTTGCGTAGATTCTGGGCGGTACTGCTGCCACAACACCGGTTCCGTTGGCATAAGAGAGGCACGGCGCTATGACATTCAACGTTAACGCTCTTGGGTTTGGCGACAACGTCGTCGACCGCTACGAGCATATCCACACAATGTATCCGGGTGGCAATGCGGTGAACTTTACCGTATATGCCAAGAAGTGCGGTGCCGCGCGCTCCGCGTATATGGGCATCTTTGGTAATGACGCTGCTGCTGAGCATGTGATTGCGAGTCTTGAGGATGAGGGCGTTGAACTAGCCAAATGCAAGCAGCTCATCGGCGAGAATGGCGCGGCACGCGTTACTGTGATCGATGGTGATCGTGTATTTCTGGGGTCTAACGAGGGTGGCATCCGTGGCGATGCGCGCTATGTGCTCGATCGTTTTGATCTGGCATATATGAAACAGTTTGATGTGGTCCATTCGGGTAACTACTGCTTTACCGAGCGTGAGCTGCCTAAGCTGAAGGCAGCGGGTATTACCGTTTCGTTTGACTTCTCGGATGATTCGACCGACGAGTACTACGAACAGATTGCTCCCTACGTTGACTTCGCGTTTTTTAGCGCAGCAGACGCTGCGAGCGAGGACGAGATTCGCGAGCGTCTGGCATGGGTGAAGAGCCTGGGTCCGCGTTTTGTATCGGCCACGGCTGGCGCTGAGGGTTGCATTGCCTATGACGGCGAGCGTTACTATCGTCAGCGTGCCAAGCCTGTGGCAGACATGAAGGACACCATGGGCGCGGGCGACTCGTTCCTGACTTCGTTCCTGATGTGCTATCTCGATTCGGCCAAGCGTGGAGAGGATGGTGCCGAGGCCATCGAGCGCGCACTCGACTTTGCGGCGGGGTTTGCTTCGACCGTATGCGGCATGGAAGGCTCCTGGGGCCATGGAGCGCCAATTTCCGAATAGGTGAGCAGTCCCGCGGAGTTGAAGCCACCTCCCCGGGACCTCGTGTGCAAAAAACGCCAAATATGAGTACTGTCACTAATTTAGTAACAGCTAAATCGGCCCTTTGAGGCTCTGCTTGAGGTTCTGCAGCCGATTAAAACCTGGTAAATATGGCTTTGTCCATGTTAAAGCGCCTTGATAATGAACGGTTGTTCACTATCAAGGTATTGTTTTGACACAATGTAATGTTACTAGCTTTGCAACAGTACTCATATTTGGCATTTTTTGCCCACCGGGGTCAGCGGAAGGCGAAAATGGAGCGTGAATTATCTAAAACGATCGATTCGATACTCTCCGCGGCGTAATTTTTAAGTTCGGCAATGTGTCGGGAGGTACTTTTTAGCGATGCGACGAGCTGCTGCGCGCTTGTGTTTGATTGCTGGTCGAATGGTGCATCGGTCTCGAGCAGTAAACGGTCGAGTGGAATCTGTCGTACGTATTCGCGACCGCGCTTGGTGGCGAGCATACGCTCGCTGACGGAAAAATAGCAGCCCGCATTACGCGCGCGGACGAGTTCGTCCGAAGTACCGCTAAACCAGTGGAAGATGATAACGGGGGAGTCGGGGTTTGGGATGAGTAATCCGTGCGATTCGAGGGCGTCCAGTACGGTTCCTGCCGAACGAACGGCGTGAATTGATATCAAGCGCCCGGCAAGAGAACGCTGCACGAGTGTGTCGCAGAGCCGGTCAAATGCCCGTATTTGTAGCGGTTCGCTTCCGGCAAAGCGCGCGGAAAAGTCGAGTCCCACCTCGCCGATGTGGCGCTCTTGGGCAGCAACTTCGCAAAGCAGATTGACTTCGGCAGGACCGCATCGACCATCGGCGATCCACCAGGGATGGAGGCCGGCGCCCGCGATAATGTTTGGGTAGCGGCCGGCCCGCTTTTTTGCTGCCGCGAAGTCGCGTGGGTCGACCCCGCAGTCAAAGAGCCCCAGACCCAACGCCGCCTCACTGGCTGCAGCATCGGGGTTGAGCATCAAATCAAGGTGACAATGCGTGTCAAAGAATCGCGGTTCCATCGCAGGGCATCCTGCTAGTCCAGACGTTGGCCATCGGAGCGTACGCGCTCAGTGCCGCGCCCGCTGATCTGGCGGATAACATCGCCGGCAATCATCTGACCCATGATGGGCGGCATAAAGCTGGCGGTGCCCAACTCTGTACGCTCGTGGATGTTGGACGGGTCGCGGGGCTGGGTCTTAACCGATTCCTCGCAGCTAAACAATACATGTAGATTTTTGATTCCGCGCTTCTTACATTCTTTGCGCATGATGCGGCTCATGGGGTCGCGCACCGTATCGAAGATGTCGGCAAAGCGGAGGCACTCGGGATGGAGCTTGTTGGCCCCGCCCATGGAGCTAACCAAACGAATGTCGTGGTCCTGAGCATATTTGGCAATGGTGAGCTTGGCCGAGATGGTGTCGATGGCGTCGACGACGTAGTCGAGCTTGCCGTCCGTCTGCTCCAAAACGCTCGCGAAGAACTCGTCGATGTTGTCACTCAGCAGGTATTCGGTGCGTTTGATAACGGTGGCGGCGGGATTGATATCGCTGATCATGGCTTCCATCACGTCCACCTTGCGCTTGCCGACGGTGCTGTGAAAGGCGATGGCCTGGCGATTGATATTGCTGGGCGCGATGATGTCCTTGTCCAGAATTACAAAATGACCGATGCCGCCGCGGGCGAGTGCCTCGCAGCAATTGGAGCCCACGCCACCGCAGCCGAGCACCAGCACTGTGGAGTTGGCGAGTTTGTCGAGCGCCTCGCGGCCCATGATGATCTCGAGCTTAGTATCGCGCGTCTCGACGGGAGCGGCAGCAGTTTCGGTCATAGACATCCTCCGATGGGGAAGCGAATCGTGTTTTAGCTATCGCCATTATAGGTATTATCGCGATTCCATTTGAGCCCTTGGGCTTGTTGAAATGGGATCGGGATTCGCATAAGATTGAAGCAGATGGCACCCGTTGCAGCGGGTTGGCCAACTCCAAAACACGTTTGTAGCGTGAGAAGTGGCCGTCTTCGCATTACGCGGGGGCGGCTATTTCATTCGACCTCCAATGTGGATGCCGAGCTCCACGGCCGCGATTACAAGCAATAACAACGTCAGGACATCGTCAATACTCATAGTCCATCTCCTTCTCGGGTAGAGGGAGCTGGCCCATCTGCTTCAGCTCCCATTGTAGCTAAACACGAACAAATGTTCTATAGATGTTCCTGTATTAGATAATTAGACAAACATCTAAATACCGAGTATAGTGTGCGTGTCATGAGAGATGATGAAAGGAGGTCTTATGCCGGGAGAGGGTTTTAAGGCGCTTGCCGATCCAACGCGACGGCGCATTTTGGAGTTGCTGCGCGAGGGCAATTGCACGGCGGGGGAGCTTGCCGAGCATTTTGACATCAGCAAGCCGTCATTGAGCCATCACTTGGCGACGCTCAAAAACGCCGGGTTGGTGACCGACGAACGTCATGGCCAAAACATCGTATACAGCTTAAACACCACCGTCATGCAGGACTTGATCGGTTGGTTTATGGGCTTTACAAACACTGAAGGTGATAAGGATGAATAACGAAAACAAGGGCATTCACCCCACGGGGGTATCGTCGCGCGTGTGGATTGCGCTGGTCGCTCTGTGCGTCGCCAATGTCGTAGCGCACCTCATGGTGATGCCGAGCTTGCCTGCGCAGATTCCCACGCACTGGGGCGCGAACGGCGCCGTCGACGGTTGGGGTCCTAGCTGGATGGCCTCCGCGCTCGGCGTGCTGCCTCTGGCGCTTCTCGCAATGTTCTGCGTGGTGCCGCGCATCGACCCCAAAGGTGAGGCATATCGAACCTCGGGCAAGTTCTACCAGGGCTTCGTAATCGCCTTCACCTTGTTCATGTGCGCCATAAGCTGGCTGGGAGAGCTTACGGTCTGGGGCGTGGTGCCGGCGGTCGGTTCGGTTAACGTGCTGATTTCCGGTGTTGTCGGTTTGCTGTTCATCGGCGTAGGCAACTACTTGCCGCGTGTGAAGCAGAACTATACGCTCGGTATCAAGACGCCTTGGGCGCTTGCCGATCCCGAGAACTGGCGCCGTACGCAGCGTTTTGGCGGCGCCTGCTTTATGGTGCTGGGTATTGGCCTGATTGTGATGGGCGTGGCAGGCAGCGTGCTTTCGAGTGAAGTCGTCGCCGCGGTGATTGCGGTTCTGGCGTTTGGTTCGGTCGGAGCCGTCTACGTCTACTCGTATCTGCTGTGGCGCAAATCGCAGCGAGCCGCTCGCTAAGGTTGCGGAAAACTAGCGTACGCAGTTCATGGTATGTTCTGGGGGACTTTTCCCAGGTAGTATTAGGGGGGTGTGGGCAACCATGCCCCTTTTCGTTAAGTTTCAGAGCTGATTTCCTCATTTCGTTTCCACTAAAGCGAAACAAGAATAGGAAAACGGCAGGTAGAAAGGATAAAACAGGCAAATGGCAGAGTTCATCTACCAGATGTATCAGGCTCGTAAGGCCCATGGCGACAAGGTAATCCTTGACGACGTGACCCTGAGCTTCTACCCCGGTGCCAAGATCGGCGTCGTGGGTCCCAACGGCATGGGCAAGTCGACCCTGCTCAAGATCATGGCCGGCATTGAGGAGGTCTCCAACGGCGATGCCAGGCTCACCCCCGGCTACACCGTGGGTATTCTACAGCAGGAGCCGCCGCTCGACGACGACAAGACCGTCATCGAGAACGTGCGCATGGCGTTTGGCGACATGATCGCCAAGGTCGATCGCTTCAATAAGATCGGCGAGGAGATGTGCGACCCGGACTGTGACATGGACGCTCTCATGGCTGAGATGGGAAAACTCCAGGACGAGATCGACGCCGCCGACGGCTGGGATATCGATTCCAAGCTCGGCCAGGCCATGGACGCCCTGCAGCTGCCCGATTCCGACATGCCGGTCAACGTACTTTCCGGCGGCGAGCGCCGCCGCGTGGCCCTGTGCAAGCTGCTGCTCGAGGCTCCCGACCTGCTGCTGCTCGACGAGCCCACGAACCACCTGGACGCCGAATCGATCCTGTGGCTCGAGCACTTCCTGCACAACTACCAGGGCGCGGTGCTTGCCGTCACGCACGATCGCTACTTCCTGGATAACGTTGCCGAGTGGATCTGCGAGGTCGACCGCGGCCACCTTTATCCCTACAAGGGCAACTACTCCACGTATCTGGAGACCAAGGCCGCCCGTATCGAGGCCCAGGGCAACCGCGACGCCAAGCTCGCCAAGCGCATGGAGGCCGAGCTCGAGTGGGTACGCAGCTCGCCCAAGGCTCGCCAGGCAAAGAACAAGGCCCGTCTGGCTCGCTACGAGGAGATGGAGGCCGAGGCCCGCGCAAGCCAGAAGCTCGACTGGACCGACATCCGCATCCCTGTGGGCCCGCGTCTGGGCAACAAGGTGCTCGAGGCCCATCACCTGCACAAAGAGTTCGATGGCCGCGTGCTCATCGACGACCTATCGTTCACCCTGCCGCGCAACGGCATCGTGGGCGTCATCGGCCCCAACGGCGTCGGTAAGACCACGCTGTTCAAGACGATTGTGGGTCTGGAGCCGCTGACTTCGGGCGAGCTCGAGGTGGGCGAGACCGTCAAGATTTCTTACGTCGACCAGAACCGTTCCGGCATCGACCCCGACAAGAACCTATGGGAGGTCGTCTCGGACGGCCTGGACCACATGATGGTCGGCGAGACCGAGGTTCCGAGCCGCGCTTATGTGGCGAGCTTTGGCTTTAAGGGCCAGGACCAGCAGAAGCGCGCTGGCGTGCTCTCCGGCGGCGAGCGCAACCGTCTGAACTTGGCACTTACGCTCAAGCAGGGCGGCAACCTGCTGCTCCTCGACGAGCCCACGAACGACCTCGACGTCGAGACGCTTTCCTCGCTCGAAGCGGCGCTGCTCGAGTTCCCGGGCTGCTCGGTGGTCATTAGCCACGATCGTATGTTCCTGGACCGCGTTGCCACGCACATTCTGGCGTGGGAGGGCACCGACGAGAATCCGGGCAACTGGTATTGGTTCGAGGGCAATTTCGAGGCCTATCAGGCCAACCGCATCGAGCGCCTGGGCGAGGACGCAGCCCAGCCGCATCGTATTCACCGCAAGCTGACGCGTGACTAATTTGTTACGCGGTTTTACCAAACCGCGTAACTGCTCGACGCTGCGCGGGCCGCAAGCACCCCATCTTGCCGTTCAAACCGTCGCTCGCGTACCGAAGTACGCGTCGCTCCTCTTTCAACGGCAACCTGGGGCACTTGCGGCCCGCTCGCTGTTGGTCACGCAACATCAACAAATTAAAACGGCTCAAATCCTGATTTGGATTTGAGCCGTTTGTCGTTACTGCTCGGGTTCTTCGACTTTGTCGATAGCCCAGGTGGCTCCGAGGCCGCCGGTGGTGTTGCGGCGGATGCGCACGGTGACTTCGTGGCGCTCGCCGGCCTGCGTGTAGTGCAGGGGGAAGCTTGCGCGGTTTCGCGCGGCCTCGATGGTACCGCGCTCGCGGGCGATCCAGTAGTACTCGCCGATGATGCCGAGCGTGTCGGCGCCGTAGGGGAGATAGGTCGACAGCTGGTGTAGCAACGGGCCGGGGCAGAAGACCTCGGTTGCGAAATCGATGGGGAAGTCCTCGGGGATGGTCGGTGCTGCGGGTGCGGGGGCCGGTGCCATCGCCGGTGCGGAGGCCTGCTCATTGACGGGCGTCACCTCGATGACGGGCGCGGGTTCGGTGCCGAGTACTGATTCGGTGTCCGCTTTCGGCATCGCCGCGGAATCTGCGGGCTCGACGATGGCGGGTGCGTCTGCGGTCGCGGTGTCGAGCTCGACTTGCGGAGCGCTCTGATTCTCGACGCTCGACTTTACCTCGATGGGCGTGGATGCCATGGTGGTGATGCCGGCGTTGGCGTTCTCGGGGTCATAGACGACCGTGAGCGAGATGGTGGGCTGCGGCGTCTCGGGCTCCGGCGCCGACTCGGTAGCGTCTTGATCTGCGGGCTCGTCGGACTGATCGTCCTCGGCCTCGTTGCCAAAGACATCGCTGTTTTGGAACGCAGGCGTCTCGGGTTGGTCAGCAGCTTCTTTGGTTGTCGACTTGGGCGCTTCATTGAGCTCCACAGTGGCTTCCTGCTCGGATATGACTTTGGGATCGGTCGTGGCGGCGATTTCGGTTTCGGCTTCTGCCGTTACCTCAATAGCGACTTCGATCTCTGTCTCGAGCTCGGGTTCCGGCGCGGCTTCAACCATGGTTTCTGGCTCGGTGCGCTTAACGTGCTTGGGGCGCACGGCCTTGAGGCCCTTCTCACCGCGTTTCTTCTTTTTGTAGGACTGCTTGGCGCCCTTGGCAGCCTTGGGCTTGTCCTCGCCCTTGGCAAGGGCGGCATCCCAAGCCTCGTTGGCGATGACGGTGGCATACAGGCGACCGCCCTTAAAGACGGTCAGCTTAATGCAGTCGTCGAGCTCCTCGAGCAGCTCGCGCGTGGACTCGAAGCCCAGGTCATAAGCGGCCATATCACCAGCGGCGAGTGCCTCCTCGACCTGCGTCATAAACGTTTGCTTGCCGCATCCGATTGCGTCGCGCAGCAGGCGATACAGATAGATGTGGTTGCCCAGCGAAAGCGTGGGCCTAACTATTGTCTTGCTCATGGCAAATCTCCTCTTTACACATGTAAAGCATCTTACCATCGCATGGCGTTCGCCATGGCGGCGCCCAAGGCAAACGGGCGCGAACCGCTTTCGATTCGCGCCCGTTGTACAGGTCGGTTATCTAAGAGAGGCAAATGTGCTTAGTTGCCCGATGCCGTGCCTTGGCTCGAGTTGTCAGATGCCGTGCCGGACGCAGTTCCGCTCGAGCTGTTCGAGCCGTTGGTGTTGCTGCTGTCTGCTGTGCCCGTTCCCGACGTGGTGTCACTCGTCTGGCCGCCCGTGCTCGGCTGCGAACCGTCAGTCGTTTGACTTGAGTCGGTCGTGCCGGACGGCGTGCTACTGTTGGCCGTAGAGGAATCGGTGCCCTGCGATTGGTTTTGGGTGTTCGAGGACGAATCGGCAGAGGTGGAACTGTCTTGCGTGCCGTCCGCCTGTGTCTGCTGATCTTGCGACTGGGTGTTGCCATTTGCATCGCTCTCGGTCGTGCGCGACGAAAGGATTGGCTCGGGGCGCTCGCCCAGACCCTCACCGGCAGTGGTGATAAGGATGGCGCCAGCGCAGGCGATGACCGCGACGATGGCGATGGCGATCGAGAAGACGATGACCTTCTTTTGCGTCTGGCTGCGCTCTGCCGCCGCCTTGGCGCGCAGGCTGTTGGGGGCGACGCGCGCCGTGGTCGCGCGTCCCGCAACCTGGCGCATCTCCTGCGTGGTCGCGGCGCCACCTAGGTGCTCCTCGACATCGGACTCAACGGGCTCGTAGGCGCCGGCAGGGTAGTCGACAGCGGCATGCGTGCCCTTGATTGCTTCGGCGCTGGCAGAGATAAAGTGGCGGTAGACCTGCGAGGACACAACGGTGATGACCGAGCTCACGGCGGCACCAATTACTGAACCAGCGATACCAATCTTGGAGGCAAGCGCGACGCTCGTGGCAGCAGCTGCGGCGCCGGCGATGATCTGGGGAATAGAAATGTCATCGAACAGGCCCTTTTTGGGCGCGATGGCCATGGTCTGTCCGATGGAATGGTTCTCGTGCACGCCGTTGTTGAGCGATGCCGGCGTCATGACGCGCGTGCGCGGCGCGTCGGTGTACTTGGTTGTCATACGGGGTCCTCCCGGTGTAAATCTGCTTCGTTTCGTGTAGCCATCAGGGTACCCACCAGATGTGAATCGTACGTGACATTTAACAGATACCATCAACTCATCAAGGGGGCTTGCTGTCTTTGGTGCAATAGCTTGATGCTAAACTGGATTTACGATTGCGAGGTGGTTTACGTGATGTACCCGTATATGACATTCGAAGACGGTACCGAGGTCATTCATTCTGACCTGATTACAGATGGCGATATCGAAAAGGTTATCGTGCATTTTGAACGACCGACGGCAGAGGGCTTCGACTCCGCTCGTTGTGAGTTACCTTCTTACAATTGGACTATGTGGGAGGGGCGTTTCACCGACGAGGAGAAGCGAGGATTTGAGACTTTTCTGAGCAATAATGCTCACCTGCTGTATCGCTACGCCGCAAATGGAGGAGCTAAAGTTGCCTAGCCTATTTCTTATTGGCGGCTATCGGGTCTTCTTTTGGTCCAACGAAGCGGGCGAGCCAATCCATGTTCATGTTTGCAAGGGAGCGCCTTCAGATAATTCGGCCAAAATCTGGCTGACTCGCAGGGGAGGTTGCATTGTCGCTAATAACAAAGCGAAGATCCCCCGGAGCACGCTTGACGACCTCTGTGAAATTATCGCCGCTCAGCATGAATTGATCTGTTCTAAATGGAAAGCTTTTTCCTTGTGGACGAGATCTCGTTCTACTGCTAAACGCCACCCTGACTTTCCTTTTTCAATTTTAAGCATGAGCCCGTTCCATCAGCACTGATTGAACTTGACAGTACAATGGAAGCGGACTTTATCGCTGCCGCTTGCTGCGGCTAAACGGATATGTTGGAGCTCGCATGAACGATTTTCTAAACGGTCAAGTTGAGAACGATGGCTTTTTGCGTGTGGCGGCGGCGTCGCCGCGGATTCGCGTGGCCGATGTCGAGGGCAATGCCGAGGTGGCGCTGGCGGCTGTTCGCGAGGCTACCGAGCGCGGCGTTCGCGCGCTGGTGTTGCCCGAGCTTAATCTGACCGGCTATACCGCGGCCGACCTGTTCCATAACCGCACGCTGCTGCATGTCTGCGAAGCGGCTCTGGTGCACATCCTCGATGAAACCCGTGAGCTGCCGATCGTCTTTACCGTTGGCTTGCCCGTTGCGGTGGCTGAAAACATCTACAACTGCGCGGCCGTGTGCTGTGCGGGCGAGCTTTTGGGCCTCACGGCCAAGAAGTATCTGCCCAACTACGGCGAGTTCTATGAGCGTCGCTGGTTTGCTCCGGCGCCTGCGGATCCCGTGTGGGTCGAGTTTGCCGGTCAGGGTCCGGTTCCGCTGGGTTCGGGGCTTATCTACCGTTGCTGTGATGAGGGTGCCGAGGATATGGTGCTGGGCGTTGAGGTCTGTGAGGACCTGTGGGTGCCGGCGCCGCCTTCGACCGAGATGGCGCTTGCCGGTGCGACGGTGATTCTCAACCCGTCGGCTTCGGACGAAATCATCGGTAAGGCAGACTATCGCCGCAGCCTCATCTCTAACCAGAGCGCACGTCTGTACTGCGCCTATGCCTATGCGGACGCGAGCGAGGGCGAGTCCACGACCGACATGGTCTTTGCAGGCGAGAACCTCGTCTACGAAAACGGTTCGAAGCTCGCCGCGACCAAACTGCTTACCTGCGATATGGCCGTCGCCGATGTCGATCTTGACCGTCTGGTTGCCGAGCGCCGTCGCTCGACGACGTGGACGCGCGCGGACGATGCGCCGGAGGCCACGACCGTTGAGTTTTCGTTTGAGGTCGTGCTGGCTGAAGAACCCGTCCTGCGCGATGCCTGCGATATCGACCGCGTTTTCCCGCGCGCGCCCTTTGTGCCGGCCGACCACGGCGACTTGGCCGAGCGCTGCGAGACGATCCTCGATCTGCAGACTGCGGGCCTCAAGACCCGCCTTGCCCACACGGGTACCAAGGCTGCGGTTATCGGCCTTTCGGGCGGCTTGGACTCCACACTAGCGCTGCTTGTGACCGTGCGTGCCTTCGATGCACTGGGGCTGCCGCGCACTGGTATCACAGCCGTGTCCATGCCCGGCTTCGGCACGACGCATCGCACCAAGTCGAATGCCGAGTCGCTCGCTCGCGACCTGGGTGTGAGCTTCCGCGAGGTTTCGATCCACGCGGCTGTGGAGCAGCACTTCAAGGACATTGAGCATGATCCGGCCGTGCAGGACGTGACCTACGAGAACAGCCAGGCGCGCGAGCGTACGCAGATTCTGATGGATCTGGCCAACCAGGCTGGCGGTTTTGTCATTGGCACGGGCGACCTGTCGGAGCTGGCGCTCGGCTGGGCTACCTATAACGGCGACCACATGAGCATGTACGCCGTCAACGCGAGCGTGCCCAAGACGCTCGTGCGTCACTTGGTGCGCTATGCCGCCAATGTCTTTGGCGGGCGTATCGCCGAGGTTTTGCTCGATATTCTCGATACGCCGGTGTCCCCCGAGCTCCTGCCGCCCACGGGTGACGGCGAGATTGCGCAGAAGACTGAGGATTTGGTGGGCCCGTACGAGTTGCACGACTACTTCCTCTACTACCTGCTGCGTTTTGGCTTTGAGCCGGGCAAGATCTACCGCATGGCGCTCAAGAGCTTCGAGGGCGTCTACGACGTCAAGACCGTCCACACGTGGTTGCGTACGTTCTATCGTCGCTTCTTTGCCCAGCAGTTTAAGCGCAGCTGCCTGCCCGATGGTCCCAAGGTGGGTTCGGTGACGCTCAGCCCGCGCGGCGATTGGCGTATGCCGAGTGACGCCAGCTCGCGTCTGTGGCTTGCGCAGATCGACGCGCTCAATCCAATTGACTAAGGTTGGCTAAATTGAACCAATACGGGGGTTGCAAGCGTTACACTTTTGAAATCTGATGGCCCGTATCGCGCGGCGCTCTTGTCGGAGCGCCGCGTTTTTTATATCGAAAGGTGGCACCATGCAGGCATCGCAGCGTCTCGACCGCTTTGGCGCGGAGGTCTTCGCCTCGCTCAACAACAAGCTTCTCGCGCTGAAGGCTCAGGGCAAGACCATTTACAACATGAGTGTGGGCACGCCCGACTTTAAGCCGTACGACCATGTGGTCGAGGCGCTCACGCAGGCGGCCCAAGATCCCGAGATGTGGAAGTATGCCCTGCGCGACCTGCCCGAACTCAAGCAGGCCGTGTGCGATTACTATGAGCGTCGCTTTGGCGTTTCGGGTATTACGCCGTCCATGGTGCAGTCGTGCAACGGCACGCAGGAGGGCGTGGGTCATTTGGGCCTGGCCCTGCTCGATCCGGGCGACACCATTCTGGTTCCCGATCCGTGCTACCCGGTCTTTGAGGCGGGCGCCAAGATCGCCGACGCCAAGCTCGAGTACTATCCACTGGTCGCCGAGCACAATTACCTGCCCTATGTGGCGGGCATCGACCCCGAGGTCGCCGATCGTGCCAAGTATATGATCGTGTCGCTGCCTGCGAACCCGGTCGGCTCGGTGGGCACGCCCGAGGTCTACGAGGAGATTATCGCCTTTGCCCGCGAACATGATCTGTTGATCGTTCATGACAACGCGTACTCCGACATCGTGTTCGACGGCGAGCCCGGCGGCAGCTTCTTGCAGTATCCCGGTGCGCTTGAGGTGGGCGTGGAGTTCTTCTCGCTTTCCAAGTCGTTTAACGTCACCGGTGCCCGCATCGGCTTTTTGGTCGGCCGCGAGGACGTGGTCTCTGCCTTTGCCAAGCTGCGCGGCCAGATCGACTTCGGTATGTTCTTCCCGATTCAGAAGGCCGCCATCGCATGCCTGAACGGTCCGCGCGATGAGGTCGAGGCGCAGCGTCTGAAGTACCAGGAACGCCGCGATGCCCTGTGCGACGGTCTTGAGGGCCTGGGCTGGGAGCGTCCCAACGCGCATGGCTCTATGTTTGTGTGGGCCAAGCTTCCCGGCGGTCGCACCGATTCCATGGCGTTTTGCGAGGAGCTTATGGAGAAGGCCGGCGTTGTGGTGACGCCGGGCGCGAGCTTTGGCCCTTCGGGCGAGGGGCACGTGCGTATGGCACTGGTCCTGCCGCCCGATCAGATCGCTTTGGCTGTCGAGGCCATTCGCGAGGCGGGCCTGTATTAGAAACCCATTTCGACTCGTCAATAGCTCGAAACCGATTTCGTGCAGTTATTTTACGAATTCTGCAAACAATTTCGGTAAACGGTCGATTTTTGGCTGCGAATAGGAGCATAATCAAAGTCCCGATTGGATGTATTGGGATTACGGCAAGCCGCTCGGGTCGTTCCCGGGCGGCTTGTTTGTGGAGAGAGATGGGAGTTTCTAATGGTTAACGAGAAGAAGGTCGCTATTGTCGGCTGCGGTTTCGTCGGTTCGTCTTCGGCGTTCGCTCTGATGCAGAGCGGTCTGTTCTCCGAGATGGTCCTCATCGACGTGGACAAGAACCGCGCCGAGGGTGAGGCTCTGGATATCGCGCACGGCATGACGTTTGCCGAGCCGATGAAGATCTACGCCGGCGATTATTCCGATGTCGCCGACGCCGCCATGATCGTCGTCACCGCTGGCGCTGCCCAGAAGCCCGGTGAGACCCGCCTGGACCTGGTCAACAAGAACGTAAACATCTTTAAGTCCATTATCCCCGAGATTAAGAAGTCCGGCTTCGACGGCATTCTGCTAATCGTCTCCAACCCGGTTGATGTTCTGACCTATGCTGCCATTAAGATGTCCGGCCTGCCCGAGGGCCATGTCATCGGCTCCGGCACCGTGCTCGACACCGGCCGTCTGCAGCAGATGCTTGGTGCCCACGTCGAGGTTGACCCGCGCGATGTCCAGGCCTATGTCATGGGTGAGCACGGCGACTCCGAGTTTGTCGCTTGGTCCAGCGCTCAGGTTGCCGGCGTGCCGCTGAACACCTTCTGCGAGCTTCACGGCCACCTGGAGCATGAGACTGCCGAGAAGCGTATCGCCGAGGACGTCAAGAACTCCGCCTATACCATTATCGAGAAGAAGCACGCCACCTACTACGGTGTCGCTATGGCCGTCAAGCGCATCTGCACTGCCGTCATGCGCGATGAGCAGACCGTTCTGCCTGTCTCCTCGCTCATGGTGGGCGAGTACGGCCTGTCCGATCTGGCCATCTCCATGCCGACCGTCGTTGGCCGCGAGGGTGTTGTCTGCCGCGTCCCCGTGCCGCTGAACGATGACGAGCAGCATGAGCTCACCGCCTCCGCAAAGGCCCTCAAGGACATCATCGACAGCGTCGACTTCTCCTGCTAAATCAAGCTCTTTTGGGCAACAGGCTACAATGAAAGGCGTCCGGGCCACACGGTCCGGGCGCCTTTTTGGTGCGAGGGGTCAGGTTACTTTGCACCACCCCAATGCACCATAGTTGATGGGAGGGCCATGTCGGATTCGCCTAATTTTTTGACCTATGCCCAGACGGCGTTTGATCCGTTTGAGGAACGGCCGTTCTGCGCGGTGGATAGCCTGGTCTTTGCGTGGTTGTCCTATTTGCGTTTGCCGGGTGATATGGCGGAGCTGACGAACTGGCAGGGCCTAGACGTACGCGAGCTGCTGCGCGCCGAGTGCTACCAAGACATGATTGGCGACCTGTGGGATCCGGAGGGGAGCCGTGCCCTGTTGGAGGCTGTGGCAGCAAGCCCTCGCTACCGTGGCGTTCGTGTTTGCGGCTATCGTAGCGTGAGTGATGCCGAGACAACGGAGCAGTTTGCGGCCATGACGTTCCGATTTCCGGCGGGGTTTAGCTATCTTGCCTTCCGGGGGACCGACAGCACGATTGTGGGCTGGAAAGAGGACTTTAACATGGCGTTCCGGTGTCCTGTGCCGGCCCAGGAATCCGCGGCGCGTTATGTAGACGAGGCGGCGGATGTGATTGACGGGCCGCTTTTGTGCGGAGGTCATTCCAAGGGTGGAAACCTTGCGGTGTACGGTGCGGCGATGTGCCCCGATGTCGCCCGTGAGCGAATCGAACGGGCGTATTCCCATGATGGTCCGGGCTTCGTCGAGGAGTTTCTGAGCGGCAACGCCTTCGCCGATCTATCCGGTCGAATCGACAAGACGCTACCTCGGTCGTCGATCTTTGGCATGATGTTCGAGACACAGGAGGACTATGCCATCGTTGAGAGCACCGAGTTCAGCCTGCTTCAGCATAATCCTTTTAGCTGGGTGGTTGATGGTCGCGACTTCGTGTACTGTGAGCGCCTGTCCGCCGGTGCTCGATACGTTGATGGCTCCATTCGCGAGATGCTGCTTGCGGTGTCGCCTAGCGAGCGCGAGCGTTTTGTAGATGCGTTGTTCTCCGTGCTTGAGGCTACGGGTGCTGAGCGGTTTGCGGATATTGCTGGGAATCTGCGCGAGAGCCTGCCCGTGATGCTCCAGGCTGCGCAAGGCTTTGACAAGGATACGCGACGCTTTGTCTCGCAGACTATCGTTGCGATTCTTAAGTGTGCGCTTCTGCCCAAACGTCCCCAGATCGACATGCCCGCTGCCGGCAAGAGCTTGGCAGAACAGCTCGAGGCTTGGCAGTCCGAGCTCCTGCGCTAACCATTGGTGCAGAGCAACCTGTCCCCGATGCACCAATCTTCGATAT
This sequence comes from uncultured Collinsella sp., assembly GCA_902492935.1. Lineage (GTDB taxonomy): Bacteria > Actinomycetota > Coriobacteriia > Coriobacteriales > Coriobacteriaceae > Collinsella. The sequence continues at coordinate 26,739 of CABUNJ010000019.1, forward strand.
GCTTGGGGCGGGCTCGACCGCTATACTGATTCGTGCCGAAATCGATCTAGAACGGAATGCCGTATATGAAAATCAATCACGCGATTCTGCATATCCTGGACTTTGACTCTGCCGTCAACGTCATGAGCCAGCGCGAGCTCGATATCGAGAGCCGTACCGTCCGCAATTTCGTAACCACGCATCTGCGCCGCGCACGCACCTCGGCCGACAATAAACGCGCCACGTTTGCCGAGAACTCCGCATTCGGCGGCGAGCTCAAGGGCTATTTCTTTGGCGAGCGCGAGTTCGTGGACCTGTCGCAGCAGATTGCTGAGTTTATCTCCTCCGAGCTCACCAAAGCCGAGAAAGCTGAGTCCACCGACGTGCTCGTGGCTGATTTTGACGACGATGAGGATGCCCGCTGGTTTGCCGTGATGCTGCTGGGCTCCAAGCAGGCTTTTATGCACGAAGTGGGCCGCGAGGAGGGGGAGGTGCGCAACGACATCGCGCGCCACTACGCCATTCTGCCGAACCCCTCGCAAAAGGTGCCGAGCTATGCCATCGTGCGCGCGAGCACCATGGAGATTGGGTACGTGGACAAGAAACGCAAGATTGCCGGCGAGGACCATATGCTTATTCCCGATGGCCTGCTGCAGTGCGACACGGGCGTGTCGGGTAAGGAGGTCATCGACACCGTGACGCGTGTGGTCGAGGAAGTCGCCGAGGAGCACGGTGCCAACACGGCCGTGGCGCTCGCCAAGGTTAAGGCCGCTGTGGCCGAGAAGGTCGAGGATGACGAGGAGCTGCCGCCTTGGGATATCGTCGATGAGGTCTTTGAGGACGAGCCGGTCATCAAGGAAAGCGTGCGTGCGGCGCTGACCGAGGAGAAGGTGCCTGAGCGTGTGCCCGTGGAGCGCAAACAGGTCGAGCGCGCGGCCGTGCGCAATCATAAGATTCGTACCGACACGGGTATCGAGATCAGCTTCCCGGCCGAGATGGGTTCGAATTCCGAGTACATTGAGTTCGTTAATGAGCCCAACGGCCTCATCTCCATCGAGCTAAAAAACATCGGGTCAATTGAGAATCGATAGGGCTTTTTTCTTTCGAATAAAAATCTGGATTATATTTTGAAGTATACTTTGAAATATAATCGAGATTATTTTTTGGAGGTCAAAATGTCCCCACTTGTTCTGGAAAAACCGGTGTTTACAAAAGACCAGGTTGTTTCGGCTACCGAAGCAAGCAAGTCTTTATCTGCCATTCGTAAACGCGCAAAACGCGCACCACAGTTCATTGCCGATCATAACGATATCGATACCGTGATTATCGACTATGCCGCCTATGAGGAAATGTACGGTGCGCTGCAGTATCTGCACGAACTTGAGATAAATCGCATCGCTGCGGATCGAGTCAAGCATGGTCCGCATGAATTTGTTCCGTTTGAGGACGCCCTAACTACCGAGGAGCTCGCGGAGTTTGAATCGATGGATCCGGACGCGATCCCCGATGAGGATCTTTTCGAATGAGTGGGCATTTTGTCGTCGGCTTTTTGAATCGAGACGTCGAGAAGGAATATCAAAAACTAGATGGATCTCAGCGAAGACTCGTCCGTATTGCAGTCGCGAAATTAAAGACGTGCGCTGATGAAATTGGAACGCCGCTTCACGGTGAGCTCGCCGGCTGCAAAAAGATCAAATGGTGGAATGCAGGACTCCGAATGGTTTTTCGAATCCGGGAGGACGGAACGGTTGAGATTGCCGAGATCGTGGCAATAGGGCGGCGCGACCGTTCCGAGGTCTATAAGACGGCCGCAGGGCGCCTGTCAAAGCGACCCGCCATGGTTGAATACGACGGAACCCTGAGATGATGAAGGCCGAAGCCTCGGACGAGGGCTTCGGCCTTTTTACTTGGGGCTTAATCACGCTACTGGTTTAGCATACGTCAGCGAAAACGCCCCAGAGCGAGCAAGGTGACGTGAAAGAGGAGGGCATTGACCTTCTGGTCATGCCCGACGATTGAACGTCAGATTGCCGCTCTGGGGCGTTTGCAGCGTCGACCTGTTACGCGGTTTGTCAAAACCGCGTAACTATTAGAGCTGGCGCAGGCCTTCCTCGAGACCGGTCTTGCTGTCGGTCTTCTCGTCGCGCATCTTGATGACGCGGGCGGGGACACCAGCCACGACGGCGCCGGCGGGGACGTCCTCGACGCACACAGCGCCGGCGGCAACTACAGCACCCTTGCCCACGCGCACGCCCTCCAGGACCACGGCGTTAGCGCCGATCATGACATCGTCCTCGATGATGACAGGCGTGGCACTCGCGGGCTCCACGACGCCCGCTAACACGGTGCCGGCGCCGATGTGGCAGTTCTTGCCCACGGTGGCGCGACCGCCCAGCACGGCGCCCATATCGATCATGGAACCCTCGCCGATAACGGAGCCGATGTTGATGATGGCGCCCATCATGATGACGGCACGGTCGCCAATCTCGACGCGGTCACGGATGATCGCGCCCGGCTCGATGCGGGCGTTGATGCCCTTAAGGTCGAGCATGGGCACGGCGGAGTTGCGGCAATCGTTTTCAACGTCGTAGTAATCGATGGAATCGGCATTGGCGTCTAGGATGGCCTTAAGCTCATCCCAGTCACCAAAGACGGTCTTGCCACGGCGACCGCCGTAGACGTGTGCATTGCCCCAATGGACCTTCATGCCCGGCTTCTCGCGCACATACAGCTTGACGGGTGTCTTTTTAGGCGCGGTGGCGATGTAATTGATAATCTCCTGGGCATCCATCTCGGCTGCGTTACTCATATACTGTTTCTCCTTTGCGTGGGTACGGTAGATAACTGGTTAGGCGAACATGACCTGGTCGAAGGTGTAGAAGCCGGGGTCGCGGACGACAAGCTTTTGAGCGGCGGCTAGAGCGCCGTTGACAAAGATCTGGCGGCTCGTGGCGCGATGGCTAAGCGTGACCTCCTCGTCCTGGCCAAAGAAACTCACTTCGTGCACGCCGGCGACATTGCCACCGCGCAGCGAGTGCATGCCGATTTCCTTGGGATCGCGAGCGCCGCACATGCCCTCGCGGCCATAGACGGGGTGGTAGCCTGCCTCGGGCTCGGCTTCGACGACGGCGTCGAGTAGCAGCTTGGCGGTGCCGCTGGGAGCGTCGACCTTTTGGTTGTGGTGCGTCTCGACAATCTCGCAGTCAAAGCCGGGCAGCTCGCGTGTGGCCTGTGCTACCAGATGACGCAGGGCTGCGACACCGATGGAGTAATTGCCGGAGTGCATGACGCGGGCGTTCTGACCCAGCTCGCGCAGGCGGTCCATCTGATCGGGTGTGTAGCCCGTGGTGCCCGAGACCAACGCGGCACCCGTGCGCTCGACATAGGCGACGACGGCATCGAAGGTCACGACGTTCGAGAAGTCGATGATTGCATCGGCGGCCGGTGCGTTCTCGAGCTCGCTCAAATCGAAGCCAATCTGGGCGACGATATCAAAAACGTGCTGACCGGCGGCGTCGACAACGCCCTCGGCGGTGGTGCGGATGAGCGAGCCCATGCGGCCCGTTCCCATAATGACGGTCTTAATCAAGCAGACCAGCTCCCTTCAGAGCGTCGGTAAGTGCGGCGCGCGTGTCGTCTGCCATGGGGCACAGCGGCATGCGGTAGTTTGCCTCGATCATACCCATCTGGGCGAGCGCCTCTTTGACGGGGATGGGGTTGACCTCACTAAAGAGGGCATTGATGAGCGGCTGGCCGGCAATTTGGATATCGCGGGCACGCGCCACGTCACCGTCCAAATAGGCGCGGCACATGTCATGCACGAGCTGCGGCTGCACGTCTGCCCACACGCTGATGGTGCCCGAGGCGCCCAGGCTCATGAGCGGCACGGTGAGGGCATCCTCACCCGAGTACATGCGGAAGTCGTCGGACAGCAGGTGGGCGATCTTGGCCGCGTAAGCGACGTTGCCAGAGGCTTCCTTAATACCCATGATGTTGGGATGTGCGGCCAGGCGCTCTACGTTGTGCTCGCTGATACCGCAGCCGCAACGACCAGGGATGTTGTACAGGATGCAGGGAATGTCCACGGCATCGGCGACGGTCTTAAAGTGCTGATAGATACCCTCTTCGTTGGACTTGTTGTAGTAGGGGGTGATGAGCAGCAGGCCGTCGGCTCCCAAGCCCTGGTAGGTGAGCGACTTGGTGAGCATGGTCTGCGTGGAGTTGGAGCCCGAGCCGGCGATGACGGGGACGCGTCCTGCAACATGCTGGACCACGGCGGCGACGACGGAGTTGTCCTCGTCATCGGTCATCGTGGCACTCTCACCGGTGGTGCCCAGGGTGAGGATGGCGTCGGTGCCATTTTGCAATTGGAAATCGATAAGGCGCTCGAGTGCGTCAAAGTCGACGCTGCCGTCCTTTTTAAACGGCGTGACGAGGGCGACGATCGAGCCCTCGAGGTTGCGGATATCCATGTTCTTCTCCTTCGCTTCCGCGATCTGGACGCGTTTGTTCCATTGGGCGGCGACTGCTAAGCGCTCGTCCTGAGCGCGACGGCGGGCGCTTTCGGCGCGCGATTTGGCCAGCAGCTCGCGACCGCATGGCAGCACGTCGAGCGTGGCAAAGTAATCGCCCGGGCGCTCAGAGCGTCGGATGAGGTCGGCCGAGCCATCGGGGCGCAGCAGGACCTCGGCGGAGCGCAGGCGGCCGTTGTAGTTGTAGCCCATAGAGTAGCCATGCGCACCGGTGTCGTGAATCACGAGCAGGTCGCCCATTTCGATATGCGGCAGCTCGCGGTCGATGGCGAACTTGTCATTGTTCTCGCACAGATTGCCCGTGATGTCGTACGTGTTCGTGACGGGCGCCGTGGTCTTGTCGCTGCCGCCCGGCTGACCCATCACCGTGATGTGGTGGTAAGCGCCATACATGGCGGGACGAATGAGGTCGACGGCACTGGCGTCCACGCCGATATAGTCCTTGTAGATCTGCTTCTCGTGGATAGCCTTGGTGACCAGGCAGCCGTAGGGTCCCATCATAAAGCGGCCCATCTCGGTGCAGATGGCCACATCGCCCATGCCGGCGGGAACCAGGATCTCGTCGTATGCCGCGTGTACTCCCTCGCCGATGGCGTGAATGTCGTTGGCCTGCTGCTCGGGCAGGTAGGGGATGCCGACGCCGCCGGACAGATTGATGAAGGCGACGTGTGCGCCGGTCTCGCGCTCCAGGCGTACGGCAAGCTCAAAGAGGATGCGCGCGAGCTTGGGGTAGTAGTCGTTGGTGACGGTGTTGCTGGCAAGGAATGCGTGGATGCCAAAGTCCTCGGCGCCCTTGGCCTTGAGCATGCGGAAGGCCTCGAAGAGTTGCTCGGTGGTCATGCCATATTTGGAGTCGCCCGGGTTGTCCATGATGCCGTTGGAGAGCTGGAACAGGCCGCCTGGATTAAAGCGGCAGCTGACCGTCTTGGGGATGGGCCCCGCAACACGCTCAAAGAACTCAATGTGGCTGATGTCGTCAAAGTTGACGATGGCACCCAGCTTGTCGGCGAGCTCAAAGTCGGCAGCCGGCGTGTCGTTGGACGAGAACATGATGTCGTGTCCCATGATACCCAGCGATCGGGCGATCATGAGCTCGGTATAGCTCGAGCAATCGCAGCCGCAGCCGTATTCGTTGAGAATGGAGATGAGCGCCGGGTTGGGGTTGGCCTTGACGGCAAAGTATTCCTTAAAGCCCGGGTTCCATGCAAAGGCGTCGCGCACTTCTTGCATGTTGCGGCGGATGCCCGCCTCGTCGTATAGATGAAACGGCGTGGGGAACTGCTCGACGATATGCTCGAGTGTCTCCTTGTCCACAAACGGCTGCTTGGCCGCATATGCCTCGTTGGGGGTCAATGCCATGTCCCGTAAACCTCGCTATCCAGACGGCGCCATCTGCGCATCGAATCCGCATAGCGTGGACCCAATGTCCGGATAGCGCTCCCGCATTGCTGCAGACAGTCCTGCGGGTGTTTCCCGCAGGCCCACCAGGTTGTTCGTGCCCGAAAAGCCCAGTTCGGCGGGTTTCGCCTCCCCGCGGGGTCAAAGCCTGCCGGCTCGCCCGCGGCTCTTCGTGCCCGCGCCTCTATCAAGTGGTAACGACCCTACCACGTTGCACTTTACCAAACAAGAGTATTCGTATATAACGTTTAAAAAAATGCAGGGATATGCTGGAAACATGTGCGCCACAATCCTGTATCACAATAAGTTGAACAGATGTGCCTCACGAAGGGATCCTCTATGACCGAGCTCCAAGAACTCCGTCGCTATCGCCGCGATCTCCATCGCATTCCGGAGCTCGATTTCGATCTTCCGCAAACCATTGCCTATATCGAGGGCGTGCTCGCTTCGCTTGCCTGTGAAGTGACCCATCCCTGCCCCAGCTGTGTTTGTGCTTTCTTCGACGCTGGCACGGGCGCCGCGCATGCCACGGCGATTCGCGCCGATATGGATGCGCTGCCCATCGCGGAGGCGACGGGAGCGGCCTTTGCCTCGACCCATCCCGGCAAGATGCACGCTTGCGGACATGACGGACACATGGCCATGGCGCTTGCCGCCGCGACGTATGTCGACCGTACGATTCGCGAGCAGCCGGGCGCCATTAAGCGCAATGTGCTCTTTGTGTTTCAGCCGGCCGAGGAAACGACAGGTGGTGCCAAGACGGTATGCGAGAGCGGTGTGTTCGAGCGCTACGGGGTGGACCGCATCTTCGGCTTCCACGTGTGGCCCGATTTGCCCGCCGGCACGTTGGCGAGCTGCTCCGGTCCGTTGCTGGCGCGTTCGAGTGAGACACACATTCATATTCACGGGACGAGTATCCATATCGCTAAGACCTATGGCGTTCCGGTCGAGGAGTCGCACGATGCGGCGCTGGCGGCTGCCAAGTTCTTGGTTACCGAGCGTGAACTGATGGATGACCTGGGTACCGATGAGCCCTGCATTGGCAAGTTCGGCCTGCTGCAGGCAGGCACCGTCTGCAATGCGGTGGCGGGGGAGGCCCATGTTGCCGGTAGCTTGCGTGTGTTTACGGACGCCATGTTCGACCGTGCGCGCGAGGGCGTACGCCGTGTGCTCGACGAGGCGTGCACCGCAACGGGCTGCACGTATGATCTCGACTTTGCCGAGGGTTATCCACCGGTCGATAACGACCCCGAGCTGTTTGCCAACATCACACCTGCCTTGCCCGAGCTGCAACTTGTGGACGAGCCGCTGTTAATTGCCGAGGACTTTGCTTTCTATCAGCGCCATCTGCCGGGCGTGTTCTTCTTGCTGGGCACGGGTATGCCAGAGGCGCAAGAAAACCCGATCGACGCAGACGGCTGCCCAGCTTATGCGATGAGCGCCCTTCACACCGATACTATGCTCTTTGACGAGGAGATTCTTCTCAAAGGCCTCGATGTCTATAAACGATTGCTTGTGATGGAGTGACGATGAGGCGACGTCGGCAATCAGCCGTGTATAGTCCGGGTGGATGTGGGTGCGGCTTGCTGCTGCTTCCGGTTATTGCTGTGAGCATTGGTGTTATGTTTGCGCTTGCCGGGTTGGCGGCAGCGGCACTCGTACTGTTTATCACTGCTATCGGCGTGACGATTTGGCTTTATCGCAGTCGTGAGCAGCGCCGCGCCGACGGTAAGACCAATGTCGGCTGGGTCGTATTCCTGGTCATTGCGTTCCCGCTGAGTGTCAGCTACCTGGTGTTCTTTGTCCTGTTGATGATCAGTGCCTTTACCGGGGAATCCGTCACGGTGGGTTGATCACTGCTGGCAGACGGTCGCGCAAAGTGCGTTTGCTCGGCGTTTGGATAACTGCATTGGCCGTTTACCGCGACCTTAGCTCTCAGCTAATGAATTCAAGTTTAATCCTTCCTACGATGTGCTGTGTGCCGGCGCGGTAGCCGGATCGTAGGAAGGATGAATAATGGCAAAAGAGGGAAAGAAGCCGATTGGCAAGATTGTCCTAGGCGTCATCGTGGTGCTGGTTATTGTCGGTGCCGTGGGCTCTATGGGCGGCAACTCAACCGATTCGTCTGCGAGCGATTCGGCAGAACCTGCCGAGGCGACACAGCGGGCTGAGGAGCAAAATGAACCGCAAGAACCGTATACCATTGCTGACGAGGCTGAAGACACTTCCAATCAGTTTGCCTATAAGATCACGGGCACGCTGACCAATAACACGGACAAGGAAAAGAGCTACATTCAGATTGAGTATGTTCTGTATGATGCTGATGGCAACCAGGTTGGAACGGCTCTTGCAAACACCAATCATCTGAAGGCGGGCGGCTCCTGGAAGTTCGAGGCGCTGGGTACGGTGTCTCCCGATCAGGTCGCCAGTTGGGAGCGCTCGGATGTGAGCGGTTTCTAGCATGTTGTATGCACTGGGGGAGGTGAAGCCGCGTGTCCGATAAAAAGCTAACCGAAGAGTTGCTCAATGAGCTTCTCGACGCGCCAAACATCGATGGCTATATCAGGGAGCACGACTTTGCCGCCCCGTCGCTTTCGGACTACCTGAAGCAGCTACTGCAGGAAAAGGGCTTGGAGCGCTCGCGCGTGGTGCGTATGGCCGACCTCAACGAGACCTTTGGCTATCAGATCTTTACCGGCGCGCGTCATCCGAGCCGCAATAAGGTGCTGCAGATCGCCTTTGCGATGGCGCTGACGCTCAAAGAGACCAACCGTGCGCTGACGGCTGCCGGGGCAAGCGTCCTTAACTGCAAGGACCGCCGCGATGCGATTATCATCTTTTGCATCGATCGCGGCTGCAGCCTCCAAAAGGTCAACGAGGAGCTGTATCGCTTTGGCGAGGAGACGGTGAGTTAGCGGCTGATATCTGAGCCGGCGGAGCTGCCGAACAACGATGCAAGCGAACGGGGCGCGGATGCCATGGGGTGTCTGCGCCCTGCGCTATGATGGAGGCTATGGATACTCAGACCCCAACATATTCCGATGACGAGCTGACCGCAGCGCTTGCCGAGCACCTGGCGTCGCTCGATCGTGACGACAGCTATCACGTGGAGCGTGTACTTAAGCGCTCGTCCGTTGAAACAACCGAGCTCGTGTACTTTGAAGGAACCGGCGGTGGCTCGCTCGGCCCCTTTGTCCGTAAACGCATCGATGCTTCGGCTCAAATCGGCGGGGCATACGAGCGCCTGTTTGCCGCTCAGCGGGCGGGCAGGCGTTTTGAGCACCTGCCCAGAATCGTCGATTGTCGTCGTGTGGGCGACGAGCTCAACGTGGTTATGGAATACGTCGAAGGGGAGACGCTCGGGGCGCTGGTGGACCGTCTGGGAGCCACCCCCGATTATGCGCGTGAATTGTATCCTGCCCTATGCGATGCCGTGGGCGAGCTCCACGCCGGTTTTGCAATAGCGGGGGAGACGTCGGCGCCGGTGATCCATCGTGACCTCAAGCCGTCGAATATCATCGTGACAGGTGCCAACTATACGCCTGATGACGGCCTGACATTTTCATCGCTGGTGATTATCGACTTGGGGATCGCTCGCGTATGGCGCGATGGCGCCGATGCCGATACTGTCAAGTTTGGGACACGGCCCTATGCGCCGCCCGAGCAGTATGGGTTTGGGCAGACGAGCGTGCGAAGCGACGTCTACGCACTTGGCGCCCTGTTGTTCTTCTGCTTGACGGGAGTCGACCCTAAACCAGGGCTCGACATGCGCGAGCAATGCGAGGCGCGCGGCATTCCCACTCCACTTGCCGATGCCGTCTGCATGTCGATGGCGCTCGACCCGGCCAAGCGTTTTGCGAGTGCGGAAGCGTTGGGACGGGCGACGCGCGCGGCATACGATCTGAGTCGCCCCGTGCGGCCTCCTGCGCCGCCTGTCCGTACTCCGGCCTCGGAGACGGTGTTGACACCCCAAGGGCTCCAGAACCCCGCAGGGCTTCCTAGGCCTGCCGCCTCCGCTGCATGCGGTCTGCTCTCTCGCGTTCCGGAGTCTCTGGGGCGCATTTGGAATACGCTCGTCTGCTTCTCGCTGCTTGTGTTCTTTGCCGGAAGTCACTTTACCGTCTTTCACCCCACGGGAGCAAACCAAAGCTACCCTACGTGGCTTCTCATAATCGAGTATTTTTTCTTTGTCGACGGCCTTATGGCGCTTATGCATTTTGCGCTGCTCGATAAGCGCCGTCTTCGTCGGCGATTCGCACTGCTCGACAGCTATCGTGGCAAGAAACTCGCGAAACTCTGGCTCAAGGCATTGGGCGTGCTGCTCCTATGCATGATCGTCATAATCGCGGTTGCCAATGCGACCGGCGTCGTCGATACCTCCGCTACCTAAAAGAAAAGGGCCCCGTTGGGGCCCTTTGCAGTTGCACTTAGATGCGGTTCATCTGAGCGGCGACTTTGTTGTACCAGTCCTGCCACGTGGGCGGGCAGTACTTTTTGGCCGCAGCCGGGGTAAGGGTGGAGCCGTAGTTGGCGCCCAGATAGGCAACGTGAGCGGAGATGCCCTCGCTCCAGCTGCCAAAGCTGCGCCAACCGCCGCCACGTGCACTCCAGCCCCAGGCGTTGTAAGAATTGGCGCAATAAGCACCCTTGGTGCTCTCGATGCAGGCGATGGCGGGGGACCAACGGGGGTCGACACCGGTATTCCAAGCGGCGACGGCAAAGTTGTAGCCCTGGCCTGCCATGGGGGAGCCGGCGAGATAATTGTCGATGCGGCTCGTCCACTCATTAATGAACGAATCGTAATCGGAACTACCGGCATTGGAGTTGTTCACCGTGGTGTCGATGGTGGTGTTGGTGTTGGTGGCCTGGCTGCTGGAATTGCTGCCGCTTACGCCCTCGCCTGAGAGCTTCTCGGCGGCAGCGGCCTTATCGGCCTCAAGCTTGGCAAGCTCGGCGGCATTTTCCTGCTCGGCTTTTGCCTGTGCCTCGCTGCGGAGCTGCTGGGCCTGCGCCAGCGCATCCTCGGCGTTTTTCTGCTCCGCCTCAAGCTGAGACTTGGCCTGCTGGAGCTCAGCCTTGTTCTGCTCGAGTTCGGTTTGCATGTTATTGAGCTCTTCGATCTCGTCGACGCTCGAGCTCGTGATCTGGTTGGTGTATTTGCAGGTTGTGATGAACTCACCCAGGCTCTGCGCGTTGACCAGGAAGCTCACGATGGGATTGGTGCCCTTCTGATACTTGTACAGATCGCGCATGGCGGAGCTTGCCTTGGCCTGCTGCTCGGGAAGCTTAGCCTCGATTTCCTCGATGCTTGCCTCATTGGAGTCAATCTGCTTTTGCAGGTCATCGAGTTTGGTGCGGGCGTCGTTGTAGGCGCTCGTGGCGGCTTCGATCTTCTGCTGGGCTGCGGAAAGCTGGTCCTGCGTTGCCTGCGAGGCGGCATACGCCGCAACGGGGGAGAGCATCGGCGTGGCCGTCAGCGCAACGGCGAGCGCGGTGCTCGTGATGATACGAGCCGGCTTCGACGCAATGAGCGCTGCGGTGCGATGATTCGAATGCTGCATCCAGTCCCTCTGCAATCAATCGTAGGTTATGGTTCGAACGGTATTCTACTACTGCTTTCGACCTCAACTTGAACCTTAAAGGTCCCAAAGGGTCAAGTTGAACTTGAGGCTTTGGCTTTGACCTGCAGTTATGATGAATTGTTGAGAAACCATAGAGTTCAACTTTAACGTTACAGAGCCCTGTTTGAGAGGAGTTTTGGTCTGTAAAAGCCATCTCAACGTGGGGTTTTATAACTACAGCGTGCCCTTCTGGCGAGCCTGCTCAATCTCTTCGAGGGCCTCGGCGGGGGTGAACGAACAGGTGCCGTCGCCGAGTTTGATTACCTGGATATCGTCGCCGGCGTAGACCTCTCCGCCCTTTAGTACCACGCCAAAACACCCTCGTGGGGAAAGATGCAGTCGCCGGCGAGATAGTAGATGGCACAGAGTGTGTGGCAGACCTTGCCGATTTGGCTGATTTCGACGATCACGTCGCTTCCAAGCTTGAGCTGTGTGCCCAAGGGGAGCGAGAGCAGGTTGATGCCCCGGGTTGTGAAGTTCTCCCCAAAGTCACCCTTGCGCACATCGAGTCCGCGGGCCTGCGCCGTCTGGATGGACTCCGCGGCTAAAAAAGAGACCTGACGGTGCCAATGCCCGGCGTGTGCGTCGGAGGTGAGGCCAAATTGCTCCATAACGGTGTCGTGTCCATCGGCGACGGGCGACTTGCGCGTGCCCTTGTGTGCCGACGTGTTGATCGAGACGATGCGGGCGGGTCCGTTGTAGGCGTCGTTTGCCGTGCACAGGGGAGCGGTCGCTTTCGCACGTTCCGCCAGCTCGCGCCTCGCGGCATTGAGGATGGGATTATCGGTCGGATGGTCTTGGGGCACGTGTGCGCCTTTCGCTCGAAGATGTCAATACACTGAATCCTACAACAACGGTAGGTTCATTGCCCATTGTCATACAACGGTGGGCGCCGTCTTCGTACTGGACGATTACGTCGATTGCCATAGATACGGTGGAGCTTTGGGCGCCGGCGGTTTGGCACGCTAGAATGATTCAGTTGCGCAAAGACCGCCCGTTGTGTGGGCAGTTCATGATAGGAAGTTTCCATGGCATTGCAGTTTACAGAGCGCGAGTTCATTCCCGTGCTGCTCGGTGGCGACATCAACGCCTATTCGGTGGCGCGCGCCTTCTACGAGGAGTATCAGGTCAAGAGTCTGGTTTTTGGCAAGTATCAGACGGGTCCCGCGTACCGCAGCCAGATTATCGACTACACGCCCAACGTGGATATCGACACCATGCCCGTGATGCTCAAAACCGTCAACGGCATTGCCCAAGCGCATGCCGATAAGACGATTGTCCTTGTGGGCTGTGGCGACAACTATGTCGCTCTCGTGGCTCAGGCCAAGGATGCCCATGAGCTGGCGGATAACATCGTCGCGCCTTACGCTCCCTACAGCATGCTTGAGCAGTGTCAGAAGAAGGAGATCTTCTATGAGCTGTGCGAGAAGCATGGCGTGCCCTATCCGCACACGTTTACCTTTACCAAGGCGATGCTCAATGCCCAGGGTGAGGCACCTGCCGAAGTGCTCGACCAGATCGATTTTCCCTACCCGATGATTCTGAAGCCTTCTGATGGCATCATGTGGTGGCAACATGAGTTCGAGGGCCAGAAGAAGGCCTATGAGATTGCCGACCGCGCCGAGCTGGAACAGGTCATTCGCGATTCGTATGCCAGCGGCTACACCGACGATCTGATCTTGCAGGATCGCGTGCCCGGCAACGACGAGTACATGCGCGTGCTCACCAGCTATTCCGACCGCAACGGCAAGGTGCGCATGATGTGCCTGGGTCACGTACTGCTCGAGGAGCATCAGCCCCACGGCGTCGGCAACCATGCCTGTATCATTACCGAGCCCAACGACGAGCTCATGGGCGGCGTGCGCAAGCTGCTCGAGGACCTTCACTTTGTGGGCTATTCCAACTTTGACGTTAAGTACGACGAGCGCGACGGCTCGTTTAAGTTCTTCGATTTCAACACGCGCCAGGGCCGCAGCAACTACTACGTTACTAACAGCGGCTTTAACGTTGCCAAGTATGTGGTGGACGAGTATGTATTCAACCGCCCGTTTGAGCCGGAGTTTGTGACGGCGCAGGACGAGGCCCTGTGGATGGTCGTCCCCATGGGCGTCGTCGACAAGTACGTCAAGGATCCCGAGCTGCGCGCTAAGGTGCATCGCCTGGACAAGGAAGGCAAGGGTGCCGACCCTTCGTTTATGAAGGGCGACTTTGTCTTTAACCGCTGGCTGCGCATGTGGCACACCAAGCTGCGCCACTTTAAGCTGTTCAAGACGTATTACAAGTAGATGAGCGCGGCGCCCGTCCGGTTTGCATCGGGCGGGCGCGGGTATGATACGCGCAATTGCGCAAGCGTCACCAAGGAGGCGGCGATGGAAAAGCTGGGAGTTATCGGCGGCATGGGCGCCGAGGCCACGTCGTATTACTACGACCAGGTGGTGCGTCATACGGCTGCTGCCTGCGATCAGGAACATATCGACATGGTGGTGCTCTCCAAGTCGACCATGCCCGACCGCACGTTGGCCATTAAGACCGGCGAGCATGCCAAGCTGCTGGCGACCATGAAAGAGTGTGCCCAGGCACTCGAGTCGCTGGGCTGTGCGCACATTGCCATTCCCTGCAACACGTCGCACTACTTCTACGACCAGATCCAGTCGTTTACGAAGGTGCCGATTATCCACATGCCGCGTGAGTCGGTTCGTTATGCCCTTGCGGGTGCGGTGATGGGGGAGTGCGAATTCGACCCCAACCTGAGTATGCCGGCCGAGCCGGTGCATAAGATCGGCATCATGGGCACCGATGGCACCGTGGGCGCGGGCGTCTACGGCCGCGAATGTAAGGCTGCGGGTGTTGAGGTCGTCTATCCCAGCGAGAAACGTCAGAACGATGTGATGTCGCTTATCTACGATGATGTGAAGGCCGGACGTGAGCCCGATATGGATAAGTTCGACCGCGTGATGTGGGAGTTCGCCCGTAGCGGCTGCGACCGCGTCATTCTGGCCTGCACCGAGCTATCGGTGCTGCAAAAGTACCGAGAGATGCCCGAGATCACCCTCGACGCCATGGACGTCCTAGTGCGCGAATCCATCATCCGTAGCGGTGCCCCCTACCGCCTCTAGCTTCCGACCTGCCAAAAAGGGACAGGTTAATTTTGGTAGGTTTTATCTGGTGAAACAGTAAAGGCCTCGGCTCGTTTGGTGCGAGCCGAGGCCTTTTGCGTTGGGCGGTTGCTGTCGGTGGTGAACTAGAACAGGAAGCCGATGGCGATGAGGGCGATGCTGACGATGAGTACGGCGATGTCCAGGCCCTTGATGGGGTAGCGCTTGTACGAGCTGGCGCGCGTACGCAGATAGAAGCCGCGCTGTTCTGCCGCCAAGGCTGTGGCATCGGTCTTGCCCACGCTCGAGATGAGCAGTGGCACGCACAGTGGCAGCATGAGCTTAAGCTTCTTGATGGGGTTCTTGGTGTCGTACTCGACGCCGCGTGCGGTCTGCGCCTCCATGATGGCGTTCATCTCCTGACCAAACACCGGCACAAAGCGCAGTGCCGTGGTAAAGGTGAAGGCATAGCGATACGGCACGTGCAGCACCTCGACGCAGGCGTTGGCAAGGTCGTTGAGTTTGGTCACCATGAGCATGAGGATGAGCGGTAACGCCACACCCAGCAGGCGCAGGCAGGCCTTCGATCCTGTGATGAGGCCCGTGTCGGTGATAAAACCCCACACCACGTTGCCATCGCGCATAAAGGCCAGCTGGAGCACCAGCATGATAAGCGCGAGCGGAATCAGCAACTTGAGCAGCGAAAACAGACGGTCGACGACGCCGGCATAGGCACCCAGCGCAAGGGTGAGTGCCAAAAAGCCCAGCAGCGCCACGTAGGTGTCGGACAAGAAGATGCCGACGATGATGGCGGCGGCGAGGCCCAGTTTGACGACGGGGTTCAGGCGATGCAGCAGCGTGTCACCCGGCATGTAGTCGATGACGTTAACCACGGTGGACCATCTCCTTGGTAATTCGAACGACATCGGAGACCTCGCTCACCTGCGCAAAAGCGGTCGAGACGGAAGATGCCAGACGGCGCGAGAGCTCGATAACCTGGGGAGGCTCCACGTCGGCACGCCGCATGAGATCGATGTTCGAGAATAGCTCGTGCGTGCGGCCGCGGTCGAGGATGCGACCGTCGGCCATTACCACAATGCGCTCGGCAAAATCCGAGACGACTTCCATATCGTGGCAGACCATGATAACGGCGCAACCGCGCTCGGCCATGGTGCGCACCGTTTCCATGACGGTCATGCACTCGCGGTAATCAAGGCCGCTCGTGGGCTCGTCGAGCACGACGATTTTGGGCTCAACCACTACGACGGAGGCAAGCGCCACCATTTGTCGCTGACCGCGCGAGAGCGAGAAGGGCGCCTCGTCGGCCGGCAAGCCAAAGCGGTCGATGACGAGCTGGGCGCGGCGCAGCGCCTCGGCACGGTCGATGCCGGCAAGCTCCAGGCCAAAGGCGACCTCGTCGAGCACGGTGTCCTTGCAGATCTGGCGGTCGGGGTTTTGGAAGAGGGTCGCGACCTCGCGAGCGATGCGGCTCGTGGGAACGGCTGCGGTATCCAGTCCCGTGACGCGCACGCTGCCCGAGGCGGGCTTAAGCAGGCCTGTGAGCAGTTTGGTGAGTGTGGTCTTGCCGGCGCCGTTTTGGCCGACGATGCCCACGAGCTCGCCAGGATAGAGCGTCAGGCTAAGGTCGTGTACGGCGGCTCCGCCATTGGGATAGGCAAACTCAACATGGTCGAAGGTGAGTACGGGTTCGGCGTCCTTGGCATGAGGGCGCAACGACGGTGCATGCGGGGAACCGGCGGGCGCCTGGGCTTCGATGGCCGCGTGTGCGGGGTCGACGATGCCCGAAATCAGGCGCTCGGCCTCATCGACATCCAAGCAAGGGGTACCGCTTACCAGGCCATCGGCCTCGAGGCTATTGAAGATACGCGTGACGCGGGGGCAGTCGACGCCGATGGCACGAAGCTCGTCGGTATGCGCGAAGACCTCGTGTGGCTCGCCCTGCAGCGCGATTTCGCCATGGTTGAGCACGAGCACGCGGTTGCAGTACTCCGAGAGCAGGGCGACCTTTTGCTCAACGACGACGATGGTGATTCCAAGTGCGCGGTTTGCCTCACGCAGCGTCTCGAAGACCAACGTGGAGCTGGCGGGGTCGAGTGCCGCGGTGGGCTCGTCTAGAACCAAGACGCGCGGGCGCATGGCGAGGATGGCGGCGATGGCTACCTTTTGCTTCTGTCCGCCCGAGAGCGTGGCGATCTCGCGGTCGCGCAGGTCGCTGATGCCGACGGTCTCGAGCGTTTCGCTCACGCGCTGCTCGATCTGGTCGTGGGGAACGCCAAAGTTCTCGAGGCCAAAGAGCATCTCGTCCTCGACGATCGAAGCGACCATCTGCGTGTCGATATCCTGTAGCACACTGCCGACGATTTGCGACACGTCGGTGAGCGAGACTTCGCAGGTGTCGTGGCCGTCGACCATGACGGACCCAAAGAACGTGCCGGTGTAGTGGTGGGGCACGGCGCCCGACAGGCAGGCGGCAAGCGTGGACTTGCCGGCGCCCGAGGGCCCGATGATGCCGATGAAATCTCCCTTGTTCACGCTGAGCGAGATGTGGCTGAGCGCCTGCTCGGTTTGCGTGCCATAGGAGAACGAGACATCGTCGATGTTGATGATCGTTTCCATGGATACCTTTCATAGTCATTGGGGACGTTCTTAAATGACCAGTCGTTTAAGAACGTCCCCAAAAGCTAGTCGTTTGGGACAGTCTTTGCTGGTGGGGCAGCGATGAGTTAGTTGAGCTTCAGGGCCTTCTGGATGGGCAGATAGAGGGCGCCGACCAGAATGGCGTTAAAGACGGCGGTCATGGCAACGACGGGCAGCATGGCGGCGGCGAGCTCGCCTACCACGCCGAGCATGGCCATCTTGATGACCATGAAGATGACGCCGGAGACAAAGGTGGTCAGGAAGGTTGCGACAATGGCGATGGCGGGCTTGACTTGACCGTTCTTGCCGGCGGCGTTGACGATGGCGGCCATAAGCATGGCGGCGATGCCCTCGGCGGCAAAATCGATGAATGGCGAGGTGGTGGTGATCTGGATCACGGCAGCCGAGATGAGGCCAATGACGAGCGCCTGGCCGATGTTGGGGCGAACGACCAGGATGGTGAGGCAGAAGGCCGAGATGATGAACTCGGGGCTGATCATGCCGCCCGATATGCCCGAGATGGCCTTGCCGACGGTGAAGTTGAGGATGAAGCCGGCGGCGAGCAGGATGGCAAGCAGGACGAGGGCGCGGACATCGAGTTTGCCGCGGTCGGCGGTCTGGACGGTGCGGGGCTGGGTGGCGGCGGTGTTCTGAGACATGGTGAAAATCCTTTCGGAAGGGGAGTGCAAGAGAAAAGCGGAGGCGCGTGATGCGAATGCGATCGGGCTCGAGATAGAAAAAGGCCCCCGGTCGAAACCGGAGGCCTTCCAATCACCTAGAGCGCAAAAAACAGGCGTGAGGGACTCACTGTCGACCGATCGTATTCGCATCACGCCACCACCAGTTGTTGAGAGACTTCATCGTGTTCTTCATGTCGGTGGCTCCTTTCGTGATGCCGTGGCGCGGTCGCACCTAGTTGCTGTTGCGCTGCACTATAGCACAGCAAAGTGTGTGCGGGGAATCTTTTTTGAAAAGATTTCGGCGACGTTTCCCGCCGGTCGAATGGGCGGGCGACCTTGGCCATCCCGCCCGTGCCTTAAGGTGTGGGGTTCTTAGGCCTTCTTGCGCCGATAGATCACGAAGCCGCAGATACCGATGATGATGACGGCGCCAACACCCATGGCGGCCGTGTTGTTGCCCTCGGATTTCTCCTCGGTGATTGGATGAATATCATACCAATGTGGAATTACTTCTTCCGGCGGTGGATCACGTTGATCGCATAGCCGACGAGCATGGCCAAAACGATGACGATAAAGCCGAGCAGGGGATTGTCATTCATGGGGTCCTCCTATTTTCCGAGCGGGGAGAATTCGTCGACGATGAGGTCGAGGCATTGTGGAAGCGCGCGGGCTCCAAAGACGCCCGAATTGCTGGAGATAATCTCGCCATCGAACTGCATGCCCAGCGACGGAGTGCAGGTGATCTTGGCTTCCTTGGTCTGGATGATCTTGAACTGCGGGCGGCCGAGTACCTTGCCGGCGGGGTCGAGTGCGGCGGTGATCACAGTCGGTAGAAGCTGCACAGTTTTTACGGGTTCGATGACCGCAATGTCGACCATGCCATCGTTCATACGGCAGTCGGGGAACAGGTTGATGTCGTTTTGGATGACCGAGGTGTTGCCGGCCATGCAGCAGATGCCGTCGAGTTCCTCGACAATGCCGTCATGCTCAATCGTAAAGTGCGCTACCGTAGGGTTGGGCGTGGCGAGCGCAGAGAGGAAGTAGGCGATCTCGCCGATGTCGTTTTTGGTGGGGGCGGCCTTCATCATGATCTCGGCGTCGAAGCCCGAGCCGGCGATGATGATAAAGCCGTGGCGCTTCTCGTTGCCGTTCTCGTCGAGCCAAAAGAGCTCGCCCATGTCGACTTTGACCGTGCGACCGGCACGGCAGGCTTTGGCGAGCGCCGCTGCCTCGGGGGCATTACCGATGTTGTTGAAGAACAGGCAGGCTGTGCCGGAGGGGAAGACGAGCGTGGGGACACCGCACCCGCGCATCTGGTCGAGCACGTTGGAGACGGTGCCGTCGCCGCCCGAAACGACCACGCGATCAAACTCGCGCACGTCTGCCACGGCGTCCTCGGGCTCCATGCCATCGCCGATAAAGCGCATCACGACCTCGTCGCCGCCCTGCGCGAGGGCGTGCGTGAATGCGAAGATTTCATCTGAGCTGGGGCCCGATGCCGGGTTGTGGATGATAAGGCAGCGCATACTTACGTTCCCGTTCTGTGACTAACCGAGTATAGTTGTAAGGCAATGCCGATATCCTACCCGTGTTTTTCGGGCCTAACCTTATTCGATGGGTTGATATGTACATTTCCACACATCAGGCTCTACTCGACTTTTGCCAGCGCGCCCGTGAGTTCGACGCGATTGCCGTCGATACCGAGTTTTTGCGCGAGCGCACGTTCCATCCGCGTCTGTGCTTGGTTCAGATTGCCACCCCTGCCGAGAGCGTGGCGGTCGACCCTCTGGTGATCGACGATCTGTCGCCGCTGGCCGAGCTTATGGCCGACGAGGGCGTGACCAAAGTCTTTCACGCCTGCTCGCAGGATATGGAGGTCATGCTTCATACCGTAGGTGCACTGCCGCGACCGATTTTTGACACACAGGTTGCCGCCGCCTTTTTGGGCGAGCGCCAGCAGGTTTCGTACGGCGCACTCGTGCAGGCGTTTTGCGGCGTATCGCTGCCCAAGACCGAGTCGCTGACCGACTGGTCGCGCCGCCCGCTGACCGATAAACAGATCGAGTACGCGATCGATGACGTCAAGTACCTGATCGTCGCCTATACCGAGATGATGAGCCGCCTGCGCGAGCTGGGCCGTGTGGATTGGGTGCTCGACGAGTTGCGTCCTCTGGCAGACGAGTCGCACTACCGCGCCGACCGCCATGAGGCATTCCGCAAGGTCAAGCGCATCAACTCGTGCAGCCGCCATCAGCTGGGCATTGCGCGCGAGCTTGCCGCCTGGCGTGAGGACCGCGCCGAGCGGCGCAACATCCCGCGCAAGTGGGTCATGTCCGACGACACGCTGCTTGCGCTCGTTAAGCGCAATCCCGTACGCGTTGAGGAGTTCCGTAGCATTCGCGGTACCGATCAGTTGGGGGAGCGTGACGTGGACGGTGCGCTCATGGCCATCAAGCGTGGCGCAAGCTGCCCGCATGATCGCCTGCCGCTCATGGTGCGCGGGCATCGTCAGATCTCGCCGGAGCTGGAGAGCGTGACTGACCTCATGTATGCGCTTATCCGCCTGGTTGCCGAGCGCTCGGGCGTGGCGACCTCGGTCATTGCCTCACGCGATGACCTGGCCGACTACATTGAGCGTCCCGAGCAGAGCCCCCTGCGCGAAGGCTGGCGTTTTGAGCTTGTGGGCTCGCGCCTGGACGATCTGCTCTCGGGCAATATGGGGCTGACGGTGAAGGACGGAAAAATCGAATTGCTGTAAGGAAGCCTAGCCGTTTGAGTGGGTAAAATGCCTCCAACATGTAACTCGATTCGGAGGAATTCGCATGCCTTATTACTATGGATACGGCTTTGGCATCGACCCGCTGTACCTGCTGGTTGTTCTTGTCTGCACGGTGCTTGGCCTTGCCGCACAGAACTATATCAACTCGACGTACAAAACCTGGTCCAAGGTTCGCTCGGACGGCGATACGGGTGCCACGGTCGCTCGCCGCATGCTCGATGCCAACGGTTGTAGCGCCGTGGGTATCAAGGGTGTCGCTGGCGAGCTCACCGACCATTACAACCCGCAGGACAACAACCTGTATCTGTCGGATGCCAACCGTTCGGGCGGTTCGGTCGCAAGTGTTGCCGTCGCCTGCCACGAAGCGGGCCATGCCGCCCAGCGTCAAAGCGGCTATGCCATGATGAAGGTTCGCACCGCCCTCGTGCCGGTCGTCAACTTTACCCAGAACACCTGGACCATCGTGTTGCTCTTGGGCCTGTTTATGAACATTGCCGGGCTCACGACCCTCGCGCTGATCTTCTTCTCGTTTAGCGTGCTGTTCCAACTGGTTACGCTGCCGGTCGAGATTGATGCTAGTCGGCGCGCCGTGGCGTATATTGAGCAGTCGGGTATGAGCTCCAAGCAGGTCAACGGTGCCAAGAAGGTGCTGACGGCCGCCGCGCTTACCTATGTGGCTGCGGCGCTCACCTCGATTATTCAGCTGCTCTATCTTATGGCTCGCTACAACAGAAACTCCAACCGATAACAAATTGGGTCGCTGGGCGCCGCGGGGATTCGTGTCCCCGCGGCGCTGTACTATGTGTTGGACTTGAATTTGCGCAGGGCCGAAGCCCTTGTGCACGATGACGAAAGGAGGCTGCGTGGCAGGCTGGAATCTAACCGGCAATGCCGTTTCCGCCGAGTTCGACGGTTCGGACGATCAGGAGCGCAAGGAGCTCAGCGTGAGCCAGGCGGTGGAGATTGCCGCCGGCGCGCTCGATGCCATTCCGCAGCTGAGCGTTCTGGGCGAGGTCACGGGTTTCCGTGGCCCCAATGCCCGAAGCGGTCACTGCTACTTCCAGATTAAGGACGACTCGGCCGCCGTTGACTGCATCATCTGGAAGGGCGCCTACCTTAAGCGCACCTTCGACTTGCGCGATGGCATGCAGGTGAGCTTTAAGGGCAGCTTCAATCTCTATAAGGCCACGGGCCGCATGAGCTTTGTCGCTCGCTCATTTTCGCTGGCGGGCGAGGGTCTGCTGCGTCAACAAGTGGCGCAACTGGCCGAAAAGCTACGCCGCGAGGGCCTGATGGACGAAGCGCGCAAGCGCCGCATACCGGTGTTCTGCTCCCGCGTGGCGGTCGTCACCTCGCTTTCGGGTGCCGTAATCGACGACGTCAAGCGCACGCTGCGTCGTCGCAACCCGCTCGTCGAGCTCGTCTGCGTGGGCGCCAAGGTTCAAGGCGAGGGTGCGCCGGCCGAGCTTATTGAGGGCCTGCGCCGTGCCGCCGCCATCACGCCAGCGCCCGACTGCATCTTGCTGGTGCGCGGCGGCGGCTCCTTCGAGGACCTCATGACCTTCAACGACGAGGAGCTTGCCCGCGCAGTGGCTGCCTGTCCCGTGCCCGTGGTGACCGGTATCGGCCATGAGCCCGATACCTCGATTTGCGACATGGTGAGCGACCGCCGCGCCTCCACGCCCACGGCGGCGGCAGAATCGGTGGCGCCGGCTATGACGGAGTTGGCCGATGTGCTCGAGGCGCGCCATCAGCGTCTGGGTGCCGCGATGGCATCGATGATTGGGTCGGCCCAGGTCGACCTGGAGATGCTCGATCAGCGCGGTCGCCGCGCCTGGGATACCTATACGGCCCGTCTGGGCGATGCGCTCGATGCGGCTGCGTGCCGCCCGTGCCTCAACGACCCCACATTTATGGTTGAGCGTCGCGAATCGGAGCTTGCGCTGACTGCCGATCGCCTGTCGGGCGCCATAGTACGCTCGGTCGGGGCATTCCGCTCCAACTTTGAGCGCCTGCCCGAGCGCCTGGTTGCAAGCACCTCGGGGCTCGATGGCAAGCGCCATGCGCTCGCGCTTGCGAGTTCCCGTCTGGAGCATCAGGGACGTACGATGCTCAACAAACCCGCGTCCGACCTGGGCCGAGCTGCCGCGTCGCTCGATGCCCTGTCGCCGCTCAAGGTGCTTGCCCGCGGTTACTCCATCGCGTACAGCGATGACGGTGTGGCTACGAGCGCCAAGACCTTTAAGCCGGGCGACGCCATCCGCGTGCGTATGGCAGACGGCAACGTGGCTGCAACGGTCGATACGGTCGAGTAACCCGCGTTTCATAGCGATAAACCTTTAGGAAAGGAAACAGATATGGCAGAGAAGACCCCGGTCGAGCAGCTTACGTACAAGCAGGCTTCGCAGGAGTTGGAGCTCATCATACGCAGCTTGGAATCGGGCGATATGGAGCTCGAGGAGTCGCTCGAGAGCTATACCCGCGGCGTCGAGCTCCTCAAGAGCCTGCGTACCCGCTTGTCCGATGCCGAGCAGAAGGTCTCGGTGCTCCTGAAGGACGTCGACGGCAACGACGTGCTCGCCGACGGCGAAGCCGCCAACACCGACGACAACCTTTCGTTCTAACCACCCCGACCAAATATAATTACCTTGGTCTGCGAGAAAGGAACCAACCATGTGTGATTGCATCTTCTGCAAAATTGCCAACCACGAGATCCCCTCGACCGTCGTTTACGAGGACGACCAAGTCATCGCCTTCGACGACCTCAATCCCCAGGCGCCGGTCCACACGCTCGTGATCCCCAAGAAGCACTACAGCGACATCGCCGATAACGTGCCCGCCGAGACCATGGGCGCCATGGCCCACGCCATCCAGGAGGTCGCCAAGGTCAAGGGCTTGGAGGACGGTTTCCGCGTCATCTCCAACAAGGGCGTCAACGCCGGCCAGACCGTCATGCACTTCCACATGCACGTCCTCGGCGGCAAGAACCTGGGCGAGAACCTCATCTGAGGACGCACGGCCCGTCGCCTTGGCTGCCTTTGGAGTAACCTATGCAGCTTTCTCAACTCGAACACCTTCAAGCGGTAGCGAACTATGGCGGCGTGCGCAAAGCAGCTCGCGCCGTTCACGTGAGTCCGCAGGCCGTTTCGTCGGCAATCAAAAAGTTGGAATCTGAGTATCAGATTGTTTTGCTCGACCGATCGGCGGGGGAGGCTGTTTTGTCTCCGGCGGGCAGAGAATTTGCGAGGCTTCGGTAGTTTGTGTGACAAGGGGCTAGCCTAGGCAGCAACGCTCTTCGC
>CABUNJ010000020.1 GCA_902492935.1 uncultured Collinsella sp.
CCCTAATGGGAGGCTCGTCATCAACCACCAAGATGTTCCAGCCTTCGGACATATGTGCTTCCCCTCTTTTTCTCTCAATCCAACCGCGTGCTACGCCGTCAACGGCGCGGGCTCATGCGGCTCGCCGTTCAGCTCGACGATGACCTGCGTTCCCACGCCCTCCTGGGACTTCACGCGCATGCCGGAATCTTCTCCGTAAAAGAAATGGATGCGCTGAAGCACGTTGAAGAGCGCCAGGCCGCAACCTCGCTTGACGGAGCCGTCGGCGGTAATGCTCTCGGGCTCCTCCAGGCGATGCTGCTCAAACAGATGCGCGCAGACCTCTTCGCTCATACCGATGCCATCGTCCTCGACGATGATCTCCAAACCGTCATCGGTCTCGAAAGCCCTAACATGAATAGAAAGCGGCTCGGTCTCGCGCTGCGCGTGCTTGATGCAGTTTTCGAGCAACGGCTGCAAGATAAACGGCGGCACCATGCAATCGCGCACCTCAAAGTCGATATCGACCGAGACGCGCAGACGGCCGTCGCCATAACGAGCCTGCATAAGATTGATATAGCGAGTGCCCTGTTCCACCTCGCGCTCGAGCGTTGTGAGGGTATCGGAATCAGAAAGCGTCTGACGGTAGTAATTGGAAAAGTCGATCAGCAGCGACCTGGCCTTGTCCGGCTCGGTACGTACGAGCGACACGATGGTGCTGATGGTGTTAAACAGAAAATGAGGATCGACCTGCGATTGCAAGGCGCGCAGCTCCACACGGGCCGTAAGCTCGTCCTGGCGCTCGAGCTCAAAGCTCGCAAGCTGCGTGGAAATGAGGTCGGCAAAGCCCGAGGCAAGCGCCGTCTGGCGCATATCGATGCTGCTCAGACGGGGATAATACAGCTCGAGCGTGCCCACGCAACGCCCGCGCACGGTAAGCGGTGCGACAATACCGGCGCGCAGGCGCGGAAAGTAGCCACCCGTCTCGGTCGAGGCATCGCGCGAGAACACGCTTTGCTCACCGCTGTTGATCACGTTGAGCGTAGTCCGCAGCACCACCGGGGTGCCCGCGGGGCATTTTGCCGAGTCCTCGCCCCAGCTTGCCAACACCTGCTTGCCGTCGGTAAAGCAGATGGCAGAGGCGATAGTTTCGGACAGGATGATCTTAGAGGCGCCCAGGGCAGCTTCGGGCGTAAGGCCGCGCGACGTGTAGGCGAATATTTTTGAAGCGATGGCGAGCGTGCGGTCGGTTGCGCTCGATGTAAGGTCGTCGGGAACGACAAAGACGTACGAGAAGAAGAAGCACAGCATGACCAAGCCGGCAATGACGACAACGGCCGGAACGGGATTGGGATTATCGGTTAGATCCCAGATGAGCAGCAGGATAAGCAGCGGAACGACAATACCGAGCAAGATGGCTTGAACCACATGCTGAGCGGTACGAAAGACCTTGGTAGAGTTGTAGCTCTTGCCCAGAATCAGCCTATTGAGATCCACCGTCATCTCCTTCTTACTGACGCACCCCATAGCAATAAAGAGGGCCGCAAGCGACCCTCTCCATTGCATTATGCAATCAAATACTGTGTTTTACATCAAGCCATCGATGAACGGTAGCTTAGGCGCTGTACTTGTTTGCCTCGCCGAAGGTGCCGGCCTCGACAATCCAGCCGTCCTTCATGATGACGTCCATGTTGTCGGTGTTGAGCACGTGGATGTCGGCGGCGACGTCACCGTTGACGACCAGCAGGTCGGCGCACTTGCCGGCCTCGATGGAACCGGTCTCGTCCTCGATGTGGCACATCTTGGCACCGTTGAGGGTGGCACAGGTGATGGTCTCGACCGGGGTGAAGCCGATCTTGTCGACGAACTCGTACATCTCCTCGATGGAGCAGGTGCCGTACGGGGTGACGAAGGAGAAGGAGTCGGAGCCGATCGTCATGACGACGCCGCGCTTCTTGGCCTCGCGCAGGCAGTCGTAGTTGCGCTGCAGCTCCTTCTCGACCAAGGTGCCCTCGTACTTGTCGTGCAGCTCGGGGACGTAGACGGGCGGATAGGTGGCGTACCAGGTGGGCAGGAA
Organism: uncultured Collinsella sp.; assembly: GCA_902492935.1. Lineage (GTDB taxonomy): Bacteria > Actinomycetota > Coriobacteriia > Coriobacteriales > Coriobacteriaceae > Collinsella. Next base: position 2,057 of record CABUNJ010000020.1, read on the forward strand.
GGCGATCGTCGGGGTGAAGAAGGTGCCCTGCTCGGCCATGAGGTCCATGGTGCGCTCATCGATATCGAAGCCGTGAATCAGCTGCTCGCAGCCAAAGCGAACGGAATCGTAGGCAGCGGCGTGGTTGTTGTAGCAGTGGCTCCACACGGGGATGCCGACCATCTTGGCCTCTTCGACCACGGCCTGAATCTCCTCGGAGCAGTAGTGCTGGTCGCGGCCGGAGTCCCAGCGCCAGATGCCACCACCGGTAGCCCAGATCTTGATGGCATCGGGGTTCTCGCGCAGGCGACGACGGACGGCCTTGCGCAGATCCCAAGGACCGTCGACCTGATCGCCCCAGGGGTGCGATTCCTTGTTGAGCTCCTGGCTGCAGTGGTGGGAGTCGCCGTGGCCGGCAACGCGGCAGAAGCCAAGGCCGGTGGCCAGAACGCGCGGGCCCTTGAAGACGCCCTTGTCGATGCAGTCACGGATCTGGATACCAAAGCGGCCGATCTCGCAGACGGTGGTGAGGCCGTGGGTGAGGCAGTCATAGGCCTGCTTGACGGCGACGGCCTGCTTCTCGAGGAGCGGCTGCATGACCCAGTCGGTGTCATCGTCAGTCAAGTTGCCCGAGAAGTGCAGGTGGGTGTCAATCAGGCCGGGAAGGACGGTCTTGCCGGCGGCGTCGATAACCTCAACGCCCTCGGGAAGGTCCTGCATAGCACCGGCGTACTCGATCTTGCCGTTGTCGTCGACGAGAACGAGGGAGTTCTCGACCGGCTCGGCACCGGTACCGTCGATGAGCTTACCGCCAACGATTGCATACTTAGTGGACATGGTTCCTCCTTATGGATCCATATAGTGGGCGAGGCCGTGTTGGGTTAAGGCCTCACAAAGCTACCCAAGTGGCGCCGGGTTCGGTGCGCGGAAGAGAGGGGCCCGCGCACCTGATCCGCCCCGGCTCGGCGTTACTTTTTGCGGGAATTGGTGAAAGCCATGAGGGCCAGGCCAATAGCCAACCAGCCGATCACGATGCTCCACTCCACCATGTTGAGGGAGGCGGGAGAGAACGGAATCACGAGCAGGCCGATGATGATGGCGCAGGCAGCAATAGCGAGGGAGATGCCAAACTTGCCGCCGGGCACCTCGTAGGGACGAGGCAGGTCGGGCTCGGTGAAGCGCATGCGCAGGCAAGCGAGGGCGACCATGCCACAGGAGAAGATGAAGGCGAGAGCCGACACGTTGGTCAGAGGGATGAGCATGTTCTTGCCCAGGAACGGACCGACGACGGTGATGACGCCCAGAACGACGCAGGCGAGCTTGGGAGCGCCGGACTTGGGGTCGACCTCGGCGAACTGCTCGGGCAGCTGGCCCTTGCGGCCCATGGCGAGCATGATGCGGCTCGTGGCGCCGTAGAAGGAGTTCATCGGACCCATGGGTCCAAGCGTGGCGATGACGAGCATGGCCAGGTACAGAAGCATGTTGATGCCCTTGAGGCAGGCAAGCGCGGGAACCGGGCTCTTAACGAACTCATGCCAGTCGAGGATGGTGCCGAACGAGTAGATGCAGACCATGTAGAAGCCGCCGGCGGCCAGCAGGGCCAGGGAGATGATCTTGCCGAACTTGTTCCAGTTGAGGCCCTCGGCTGCTTCCTCAGCCTGCTGAGGAATGGTGTCGAAGCCGGCGTAGAAGAACGGAGTCAGAACCAAGACCGACACGATGCCGGCGAACAGGCTGGTGCTCTCGGTAGCGGCCTTGCCGCCGCCAGCGCCGGTGACCTGGGAGAACACGGGCATGGCGTTGTCCGGCGAGCCGGTGAACAGCGAGACGCCCATGGCGAGCAGCATGCCGCAGAGCAGGGCCTTGGTCAGGAAGGCCTGGAGCTTGGCGGCCGAGCTGGCGCCGCGGAAGTTGAGGAAGATGACGTAGACTGCAAAGCCGAGCGCGATCAGCGTCGGGAACAGGTAGACGTCGGCCCCCAGGATGGTGTAGAGCTTGACGGCGCGCAGCCACTCAAGGCCGGGCAGGCTGCCGAACATCTCGGACACGAGGGTCGAAATGGCGATGGCCTCCCACGGGCACAGGATGCCGTTGCCCAGGGCCAAAAGCCATCCGGTGATGTAGCTCAGCGTACGGCCAAAGCTACGATCGACGTACTCGACGATGCCGCCCGAGATGGGGATAGCAGCCGTGAGCTCACCGAAAACAGCTCCGACGGGCACGAGGAAGATTGCACCCAAGAGGAATGCGATCATAGCGGGAACGGGACCGCCGCCCACGACCATCCAGTCGCCGACCTGCAGAACCCAACCGGTACCGATGATGGCACCGAAACCGATGGTGAAGAAGTTCCAGAGCGAAAGCGTTTTCTTCATGCCGCCGTTATCCTCGACTGCAACTTCTGCGTTCTTGTCCGCCATTGTTCCCCTCCTTTCCTTTTTGACGCCCCTTGACGTCACCCCTTGCGCGGTCTGTTTTGCCGCGCGCTTTTATTTCGTGGCTTTAAGATACGGCCTTGGCACAGCAGCGCCGCTTGTAGCTCGACCGAAGGCAGAACTGCAAAACGAGCGGCGCCGTTTTTGGGACGAACGGCGGGAGACGTCATTCGTCTTGGACGCTTTCATCTTGTCTGCTTTTGAATACCTGTTGCCGTGACGCTTGGCGCTCGGCGCGACAACGTTCATACCATTTGTCAGGCTTTTGGCGCACATGCCCATGTGTCGTGCATCTTTTTATGTAGGATAGACAAGTTACACATGAGGCAAGGTGATTCGAATGGCATACGGATACAATGACGGCGACCAACGGCCACAAAGCGTGCGCCTTGCCGGCCGCACCACGTCAACGCCCAGAATCACCTCCGACAACGACAACCCGCAGCGCCCCCAAGAGCAGCTCGGGACTTCTTCGCGGCAACAAAGCCGTACCGTGCAGCAGTCAGACCGCGTGAGTACGAGCACACGCCAACGCCAGACCGACACATTGCAGCCACGCCGCTACGATCGCCGTAAGACCGACTACTACGTCAAGCGCTCCTTTTCGCGACCTCAACGCGATCGCGGCAATTCCGCCCCTCACCCTGCGTCGCACACCACAAGCCACGCGCTTCCGGCCCGCCGCCTACGCCTTGCGCTTTGCTCCATCGCCGCCTGCCTCGTCTTTGTGTTTTTGGGATCCTGTATCTCCCACGGATCAGCCGGTCTTGAGCCCACTGCCGAGGACAAGCTGCTTAAAGCTTCCGTCGCACCCGGCTACTCATTTGCTTTTTCGACCCCGCGTTCGCAGTGGAGTGCCGGCACCATGCCCCACATCTACCAAATTGACCCCGCATGGTCGGAGCTGCCCTATGCCGGTGGCACTATTCGCGAAAACGCTTGCGGTCCTACCTGCCTCACCATGGTCTATATCTTTAAGACCGGCCATACCGATAAGACGCCGGTCGATATATGCGCACTGGCCGAAGCCGGCAACTACGCCCCCACTGGTGCCACCGAGTGGTCGTTTATGACAGGCGGTGCGTGGCAGCTGGGGCTCAACGGAACACAGCTCTATAACGATCGCGAATCGATTACCCAAGCACTTCGCTCGGGTGCGCCCGTCATCGCCGCAGTGCGCCCCGGTACATTTACCAACGTAGGCCACTACATCGTGCTCTACGGCATCGACGATGCCAACCAGATTGGCGTCTACGACCCCAACTCGGCCAGCCGCAGCGCCCGCCGCTGGGGCGTCGTAGAGGTCCTCAACGAAATCGAAGCCATGTGGGCCTACTACTAGTCATTGGGGACGCTCTTGTTTGACTAGTCGTTTAAGAACGTCCCCAATGACTAGGTGAATAGCAAAAGCCCCGCAGTCGGAGCGGACTGCGGGGCTCATGAAGAGAGGCTAGTTTGTGGGCGCTTTGCCCGGCGCCCACGAGAGAGGCAACAGTGTAGAGACTACTCGTGGATGCGGGTACCGGAGAGGCCGGCCATGGTCTCGGCGGCCTTGTCCAGAGCGCCGATGATGCAGGTGCGGCCCTTGCGGGAACGCGCGAACTTGATGGCAGCGCGAACCTTGGGCTCCATGGAACCCTTGCCGAACTGGCCCTCGTCGGCCAGGCGCTCGGCCTCGTCGGCGGTGATGTCCTCGAGCTCCTCCTGGTTGGGCTTGCCGAAGTTGATGGCGACGTGCTCGACGGCGGTCAGCAGGAACAGGACGTCGGCGTCGCAGTCCTCGGCCAGCAGCTCGCCGCCCAGGTCCTTGTCGATGACGGCGGGGACGCCCTTGTAGCAGCCCTTGTTCTCGTAGTCGCGGACGACGGGGATGCCGCCGCCACCGCAGGCGATGACGATGAACTCGTTGTCGAGCAGGTTGAGGATGGAGTCGGCCTCGACGATCTTCTTGGGATCGGGGGAGGCGACGACGCGACGCCAGCCGCGGCCGGAATCCTCGACGAAGACCTTGGAGGGATCCTCGGCCATGAACTCCTTGGCCTGCTCCTCGGTGTAGAAGGGGCCGATCGGCTTGGTCGGGTTCTTGAACGCGGGGTCGTCGGGGTCGCACTCGATCTGGGTGACGACGGTGGCGGCGTGCCAACGCTTATAGCGCTTGTGCATCTCGCGGCCGATGCCCTGCTGCAGGTGATAGCCGATGTAGCCCTGGGACATGGCGCCGCACTCGGGCAGCGGCATCTCGGGGGTGCCGATGGCGTCGTGGGCGGCGGCGAAGGCGTTCTGGATCATGCCGACCTGCGGGCCGTTGCCGTGGGTGATGATGATCTCGTTGCCCTGCTCGATCAGGCCGAGGAGAGCGTGGGCGGTGTTGCTCACGGCCTCGATCTGCTCGACGGGGTTGTTGCCGAGGGCGTTGCCGCCAAGGGCGACGACAATACGATCGGGCTTGCCAAGAGGCTTAGACATTGCTGGAATCCTTTCTGTAAAAGGCCTACAACCCATTAATAACCCGCGTCCGTGCGATACGCGAGTTTATTAAGGTTTATATTCTCTTTATCGCTCATTTTATTCATTTTGAAAATAGCGGAACGGTGAACGGTCGTTTTTATCCGCTCAGCGTACAGAACCCCAGCTCAAGCATATCTACGTCATTTACGTGCAACTTTATTTTAATAGAGCAGGGATTAGACCAGATTATGCAAACTGTATCTTTGCTAAACACAAAACAGACAGCGCAAAATCTTACTCGCACTATACGAGATTCTATGCACTTATTGGACGAGTATGCAGCCCTGCAATAACATGGCGTTTTTCATCCAGCATAAGGAATAGACGAGCGCCTATGCCGCGCGTCGGCCGGCAGCCGGCGAGCCGTCTCGTCGATTGCCGCTTCCAGAAAATCAAAAACTGTTATTGCGCGCGCAATTGCGGCATGGTACTTTAGCGAAGAACAGCGCGGGCTGGGGCGACAGAGATCTGTCGTGAAGTTTGGGTTCGGCGACCCCGCTGCTGTCTTCTCCTTATCCGCCAGCGAACCCCTTGAGCGACGGATTGAGGAGGTCCTTACTATGACAAAAATGCTCAAGATCACGCTGAATGGCGAGACGTTTCTCGCCGATATGCTCTGGGACAAGGCTCCCGAGACATGCAAGCTGTTCGAATCGTCCTGTCCGGTCGAGTCACGTATCTTTTCGGCCAAGATCTGCGATGCCGAGGTAACCTATCCCGTATCGGGCCCCATCGCCAATTACGAGCACATCGAGAACCCCGTCTTTCACGAGCCGGCGGGCGCCGTGAGCTGGTATGGCGGTTGGTCGTCAATTTGCATCTTCTTTGACGTGTGTGAGCCCTTTGGCACCTGCAACATGTTCGCCCGCATCTGCGAAGCCGACCGCGGGCGTTTTGCCGCCGCCTGCCGCAATGTCTGGGACAACCAGGGCATGTACATTAAAAACGAAATCGTCGAGATCGAAACGGAGGCCTAAAGATGATGGATATCAACACCCTGTTCGTACTCGACCTTGCCGAGTACACCACTGCACTTGAGGCCCTCGCCGACCAAATGATGCTCGAGGAGCCGCGCGATATCGATTACATGCGCCGACGCAAGCTCGACACCAGCCGCGAATTCGCCGTCTGGAACTTCACCGTCGGCTACTGTATGAACGCCGCCGACGCCCTCTCCCTCCTGCGAGCCCAGGCCAACGAAAACGCCAACGACGGCACCGCCGACCTTTCAACGATCAACAACAGCGCCGCGCGCCTGTGCGACTGGTTCTCGGGCGCCTTCGACGTCACCGGCAAAATGGATGACACGACGGCAATCCTCGCCCACAGCCGTGACCTCTACGCCCAGGTCGAGACTCACGAACAGTTCGCTGCCCTCACCCGCGCCACCGAGCGCTATCTGGTCCAGCTCCAATTTTGGGTCGACCGCCAGATTCCCTGGCCGGCTATTAGCGACCTCGTCCACGGCTACCGCCTACGCACAGAGAGCGGCGAGACAAGGTAACCAAGCAAGCAGCACCGACAACACCCCACCATCGGAATCCAAAGTAAGTATCAGAGGGCTGGAGACGCACCCAACAGCGTCCCCAGCCCCTTCGCAAAGTAGAGCACTGTTTCAGCGGCCTTGAGGCCTATTCGAACCTTTGCTATCTCCTAATTTTTGTATATCTACGACGTTATTATCTGCCAATTTTTGTATGATTTTAGGCGATTCTATCTGTCAATTTTTGTCATTTGGGGGTTTAATGCTACGCCGTAAGGTCACTGATAGGCTTTTGAGCTGGAAGAATAACTCCAATAAGGCATTGCTCGTTACTGGTGCGCGTCAGATTGGCAAGAGCTATGCAATTCGCGCGTTTGGAAAAAGCAACTACGCTTCGTATTTTGAGGTCAATTTACTACTCGATGTCGAAGCAAGGAATGCACTTGTTGGCGCAAAGAACTCCGTTGACTTTATCAATCGCGTAGCCCTTCTTGCGGATGTGCCGCTTGTTGAGGGCGATACGCTTGTCTTTGTCGATGAGATTCAGGAGTATCCGCAGATCGTTACACTCATGAAGGCGTTGGTCGAGGATGGGCGCTTTAGCTATGTCTTCTCGGGGTCTATGCTTGGGACTGAGTTTAAGGGGATCTCTTCTTTTCCGGTGGGGTATGTAGAACACATTGTTATGCGCCCGATGGATTTTGAAGAGTTTTGTTGGGCAAACAGCGTTAGCGAGAATGTGCTTGCAGGCATTCGCAGCTGCCTTGTCGAGAAACATCCTGTCGAAAACTATATTCATGAGGCGATGCTCAAGAACTATAGAGCTTATATCGTTTGCGGCGGCATGCCGGAGGTCGTTCAGAATTATATTGATTCGGGTTATTCGCTCGTGAGCACACGTGAGCTTCAAACTCAGCTGGTCGATCAGTACAAAAGCGATATCTCAAAATATGCATCGACTCGAGCGTTTAACGTTCGGTCGATTTTTGAGCAAATTCCCGTTCAGCTTGAGGCGGAATCTCATCGCTTTGTTGTTTCGTCTCTGGGTGAGGGAGCTCGCCTTAAAAAATATGAGCAGGATTTCCTGTGGCTTGTTAACGCAGGTGTTGGATTGATGGTCGCCAGGGTGACGGAGCCACGGAGTCCTCTCAAGAGGACGGAGAAAACGACGGCCTTCAAACTATATGAGTCTGATACAGGCATGCTCGCATCGCGGTACCCCGGCAGCACTGCACGCGCTGTCTATCTTGATATGAAAACTCCCAACCTTGGCGGTCTCTATGAGAACGTGGTCGCGCAGGAACTCGTTGCCCTCGGGGCGGATGCATGGTACTACCAAACGCGTGAGGTCGGTGAAGTTGACTTTGTGATCGAAGGCGCCCACGGGCATGTTGTCCCAATCGAGGTCAAATCGGGCAAGAAGGTTCGAGCGCATGCGGCTCTCGATCGTCTGATGAGTGTGGGCGAGTACAAAATTCCCGAGGCCGTTGTACTGAGCCACGAGAATCTCAGCAAAGAGGGCAAGGTTCTGTACGTTCCAATCTACATGACGTTTTGTCTCGATGAATTTATGGAAAAGGATGACCCCAATAACGATTTCTCGTTCGCACCCATATCTCTCTAGCCATTTGAATCCGCAATCCAGCCCCGTCCACGCATCAATGCATTTCCCAAGGTGCTGCGCGTTTCGCGGCAAAGCCGCGAAAAAGCAAAGGGACAAAAGGCCCCCACAACCACGTCCTTCATCCGCCCACACAATCCGAGAACGTAGTCGTAGCAGGATCTGAGGGCTGACCTTCGCGGACACTCCACAGGACGAAAGAACCCCCGCCGCACGTAGTGCGCAGCGGGGGTTCTTTCATGTCCGAGGACGTCCGCGAAGGTCAGCCCTCAGATCCTGCGGTGGGAGACCTAGGCCTCGTTGTACACCGTCTTGAGCTTCAGCAGGTGAGCGTAGCGGTCCATAGCGGCCTGCTCGTTCTCCTTGAAGAGCTCCTCGGCGCGCTCGGGGAAGGAACGCGTCAGCGAAGCGTAACGGGCCTCGTTCATCAGGAACTCCTGATAACCGCCCGCGGGCTCCTTGGAATCGAGCGAGAACTTCTTGCCGGCAGCAGCCTCGGGGTTGAAGCGGAAGAGGTTCCAGTAACCGCACTCGACAGCCTTCTTCATCTCGGCCTGGCAGTTCTGCATGCCGCCCTTCTTGATAGAGTGCATCTCGCAGGGGCTGTAGCCGATGATGAGGGACGGGCCGTCGTAGGCCTCGGCCTCGTGAATGGCCTTGAGGGTCTGAGCCGGGTTGGCGCCCATGGCGACCTGCGCCACGTAGACGTAGCCGTAGCTCATGGCAATCTCGGCCAGGGACTTCTTCTTGGTCACCTTACCGGCAGCGGCGAACTGAGCGACCTGGCCCAGGTTCGAGGCCTTGGAGGCCTGACCGCCGGTGTTGGAGTAGACCTCGGTGTCGAAGACGAAGACGTTGACGTTGTGGCCGGAAGCCAGGACGTGGTCCAGGCCACCGAAGCCGATGTCATAGGCCCAGCCGTCGCCGCCGAAGATCCAGAAGGACTTCTTGGTGAGGTAAGCCTTGTCGGCGAGAATCGCCTTGGAAGCGTCGCAGCCGCACTTCTCGAGCTCGGCAACGTAGGCAGCGGCAGCGGTCTTGGAGGCCTCGGCGTCGTTGACGGAGTCGATCCAAGCCTGGCCGGCGGCCTTGAGCTCATCGGACGGACCGTCAGCGGCGATGATGTCCTGGGTAGCGGCGATCAGCTTGTGCTGAACGGCCTCATAGCCAACGGCCATGCCCAGACCGTGCTCGGCATTGTCCTCGAACAGGGAGTTGTTCCACGCCGGGCCGTGACCGTCCTTGTCCTTGCAGTAAGGAGCGGTGGCAGCGGGGTTGCCCCAAATGGAGGAGCAGCCGGTGGCGTTGGAAATGAACATGCGGTCGCCGGCGACCTGGGTCACCAGACGTGCATAGGCGGTCTCGGCGCAGCCGGCGCAGGAGCCAGAGAACTCCAGGTAGGGCTGCTTAAACTGGCTGCCCTTGACGTTGGCCGCGATGAGCTCCTTCTTCTCGGAGACGTTCTCGACCATGTAGTCCCAAACGGGCTGCTGGTCCATCTCCTGCTCGGTGGGAACCATCTCGAGGGCGCCCTTGGGGCAGACCTTGACGCAGTTGGTGCAACCCATGCAGTCGAGCGGGGACACAGCCATGGTGAACTTCATGCCCTTGGCCTTGGGGCCCATGGCGTCGAGCGTGCGGGTAGCCTCGGGCGCGGCGGCAGCCTCGTCCTCGGTCATCGCGAACGGACGGATGGTGGCATGCGGGCACACATAGGCGCACTGGTTGCACTGGATGCACTTGGTCTCGTCCCAGTGGGGAACGACCACGGCGACGCCGCGCTTCTCGTATGCGGAGGCGCCCAGCTCAAACTGGCCGTCGGCGCAATCGACGAAGGCGGAAACAGGCAGGCTGTCGCCGTCCATGCGATCGATGGGCTCGAGCAGGTTCTTGACCTGCTGGGCGATAGCGGACTTGGTCTCCTCGGAGAGCTCGACGGGAGCGGCATCCTCGGCGGTAGCCCAGTCGGCCGGAACCTCGAACTTACGGAAGGCGGTAGCGCCGGCATCGATGGCCTTGTGGTTGGCGTCGACGATAGCCTGGCCCTTCTTCATGTAGGACTTGGTAGCCGCGTCCTTCATGTACTGCAGGGCGTCCTCGGCGGGCAGGACCTTGGCCAGCGCGAAGAAGGCGGACTGGAGCACCGTGTTGGTGCGCTTGCCCATGCCGACCTTAGCGGCCAGGTCGATAGCGTCGATCAGGTAGACGTTGACGTTGTTGTTCGCGATGTAGCGCTTGGCCACGGCGGGCATGTGCTCGGCGAACTCCTCGTCGCTCCACTGGCAGTTGACCAGGAAGGTGCCGCCCGGCTTGACGTCGCGGACCATCTTGAAGCCCTTAACGATGTAGCTGGGGTTGTGGCAAGCGACAAAGTCGGCCTTGGTCACGTAGTACGGCGAACGGATCGGAGAATCACCAAAGCGCAGGTGCGAGACGGTGACGCCGCCGGTCTTCTTGGAGTCGTACTGGAAGTAGGCCTGGACGTACTTGTCGGTGTGGTCGCCGATGATCTTGATCGAGTTCTTGTTGGCGCCGACGGTACCGTCGCCACCCAGACCCCAGAACTTGCACTCGATGGTGCCGGGGGCTGCGGTGTTGGGCGCATCCTCGGCCTCGGGCAGGCTCAGGTTGGTCACGTCATCGACAATGCCGATGGTGAACTCGCGCTTGGGCTCGTCCTTCTTGAGCTCCTCGAAGACAGCGAACGCGGACGCGGGAGGCGTGTCCTTGCTGCCCAGGCCATAACGGCCGCCGACGACCTTGATGCCCGTCTTGCCGGCCTCGTAGAGAGCGGAGACGACGTCCTGGTAGAGCGGCTCGCCGATGGAACCCGGCTCCTTGGTACGGTCCATGACGGCGATCTTCTGGACGGTCTCGGGGAGAACGTCGACAAAGTGCTTGATGGAGAACGGACGGAACAGACGAACCTTGACCAGGCCGACCTTCTCGCCGTGAGCGTTGAGGTAGTCGATGACTTCCTCGAGCACGTCGCAGAAGGAGCCCATGCACACGACGACGCGATCGGCATCGGGAGCGCCGTAGTAGTTGAACAGGCCGTAATCGGTGCCGAGCTTCTCGTTGATCTTCTTCATGTAGCCCTCGACGACGGCGGGAAGCTCGTCGTAGACCTTGTTGCAGGCCTCGCGGTTCTGGAAGAAGATGTCGCCGTTCTCGTGGCTGCCGCGGGTGTGCGGGTGCTCAGGGTTGAGCGCGTGGTCGCGGAAAGCCTGGACGGCGTCCATGTCGCACATCTCGGCCAGATCCTTGTAGTCCCACATGGCGACCTTCTGGATCTCGTGGCTGGTGCGGAAGCCGTCGAAGAAGTTAAGGAACGGGGTCTTACCCTCGATGGCGGCAAGGTGAGCCACCGGCGAGAGGTCCATGACCTCCTGGACGTTGCCCTCGGCGAGCATGGCGAAGCCGGTCTGACGACAGGCCATGACGTCGGAGTGATCGCCAAAAATGTTCAGGGCGTGGGAAGCGACGCAACGCGCGGAGACGTGGAAGACGCCCGGGAGCTGCTCGCCCGCGATCTTGTACATGTTCGGGATCATCAGGAGCAGACCCTGAGAAGCCGTGTAGGTGGTGGTCAGAGCACCGGCGCCCAGCGAACCGTGAACGGTACCGGCTGCACCTGCCTCGGACTCCATCTCGACGACCTTGACCGGGGTGCCGAAGATGTTCTTGCGACCCTGGGCCGCCCACTGGTCGACATGGTCGGCCATCGGGCTGGACGGCGTAATGGGATAGATTCCCGCTACCTCGGTGTACGCATACGAAACATATGCGGCCGCCTCGTTGCCGTCCATAGACTTAAACTTACGCGCCATATACCCCTCTCCTCTCATATAGGTATACAGGCCCCGGCGATCGCCGGGATGTTGGCGTGATGGGATTTACGCTGTTGCTTCCAATCATCTGGCAGGCAGGCTCAGCAGCAGGTACGTGGCGTGGAGAGAAGACATGCCGAGGCGAGGGGCAACTGATGCGCCCCACAGACCCGACCGCCCGTCTTGCACATGACCGAGCGCCGCAAAGGCCGCATGCCGGATGCTCCCGGGCACGCCCCGGCGATGGGAAGCGCCCGCAACGGAAATCCGCATGCGGGTTTATTGTACCCCGCCGTCAAGTGTAATTTCGGCAAATATAGGCGTGCGGTAAAGGTTTACCTTGGGTGACTGCCAAGGGCCAAAATGGCCTCTCCATCCCCAGGCGACCGGCTCTGGCGCGCCGAGGAGTGTCCCCAAGTGCCGGCAGAAAAGGAACGTCCCTAACTGCCGGCTAGAGGGCACCGAAGAGAATGGCGTAGGTAGTGGATTCGCCGAGCTTGAGCTCGTCGCCGGGATTGAGTTGGGCGGAACGGCCGGGCTCGACCTGAATGCAGACGCGCGTGGCCCCGTTTACCACCACGGTTCCGTTGGTGGACGACAAGTCCTCGACGTGCCAGATATTTTGAGCATCGCACCAGATATGGGCATGGCGGGCCGAGACATCGTCGCCGACGTCGGTAATATCGCCCTCACCAGTGGCCAGCGCGCCAATCTCAACACCCTGCTCACTCGGCTGAATCCAGCGCGGGGCGCTCACGACAAAACTGTTTTGCACGCGCAGCAAGCCCAAGGGGTGCGCCGGGGCGGGTTCGCGTTCGCCCGCAGTCAGCGACATGCCAAGCGAACGCGGCGTGGATGTGCCTCCGCCACAGGTCGCGTGTGCGTAGTCGATGGCATAGTTCACCGAGGACCGCACATCCGCCGAACAACCGACGGCGACAAACAGCACCAGCACGGCCTCGGCGCGCTCGGCGGGCATGAGTTCCGCCGCCTGGGACAGGCGATCGAGCGCGTTGCGATAGAGATTCGTGTCCTGGTGGCACTCTTCGAGCGCGCGTACCATCGGTTCACCTGCAGGACCGCACACCATATTGATCACAGCCGTGGAGTCCATGGGATTGCGCTGGCGCAGGGCCAGTTGCGACATAATACGCGCAGCCGAGGTACCGTATTCGGCAAAGTAGCGCTGCTGAAGCGTGCCGACCGGCGCGCGAACGATAAAGCGGGAAACCCAAGAGCGATCGGCGGCTCGGCTCTGCGGGCTGCGGCCGTCGGCGAGCGGACGGGACGAAAGCACCAAGCCGCACAGCTCGATATGGCTCAGATGCGCCGCGCGCTTAAAGATGTCAAACATGGCCCCGCATGGGGTGAGCTCAACTTGAGATGCCATGACCTAGGCCTCCTTGGTCGTAGAAATAGAATCGGACGATACTTCGACAGGTCCGCCAAAAGTACGGGCAGCTGCGGCTCCACCGGCAAGCGGAGTCGCCATCTGGGCTTTTGTGCGTCGCGGTGCCGAAACGGGAAGTTCAAAGGCAAAGCCCATCGCAAGCAAAAACCACGTAAGCGTATAGGTTGCAACCAGAGCGGCAACAAGGCCGCCCATCACGGCGCGTTGGGAAAAAACGCTACATGCAGCCACAACCAGCACCGGAACCTCGCAGGCAGAAAGCGCAAGCACACCCTGCAGGAAGCCCGAGCGCCGATCGCGCGCAAGTGCCCCCGCGGCAACGCCGGCTATGCCGGGCAGCGCCAACGCCAGTGCGGCAATAATACCCGGTAGCGACCCAGACCACACGAGCGATCCCAAAGTCGCCGTCACGCGAGCGCCCGACGCCAGCAGCGCGGCCGAAACCACGACCACAGCCCAAACCACGCCACAGACGACCGTCGCGCCGACCATCAGCGCGCGACGAACCGCGCGGCCGGACGCATCCATGGGGCACGGCGTGAGCGGCTCGCCGCGGAGCGAACGACCGACATTTTGCGCATAGTGGTCACAAAACGCCGAGAGCGCCGCCTCGACCGCCGCCGGCTCGGGACGATCTTTTTGATGGCTGGACAGACAGGCCATCACCACGTCGAACAGCTGGGCATCGACAAACGCCAGCGCATCGCGTAGCTCTTCGGAATCCGGCTCAAGCCCTAGCTGCTGGGCCTGCTCGGCCGCGGCGAGCGCCACATCGGGCTCACGACGAAGCAGCTGAGTCAAATCACAACCGGGCGCATGGGCACCAATAGGATAGTCGGGCCGCGTGTCCATCTTGAGACGGTAGGGGCTGGCGATGTCGCGCGTCTTTTTGCGCGAACCCGAGGTGCCCGAAGTGCTCGGCGCGGCTTCGTATGGCGCGACGCCGGCAATGAGCTCGTAAACCGTGCTTGCCGCGGCATAGACGTCAATCGCCGGCGACATACGCAAAACGCGCAGGTCGGGAATATCGTCGGTGAGCATCTCGGGCGGGGCATAGGCAACCGTCGCGCGACGCAGCGTGGCATAACGCTCCGTAAACGACGCCTTGCCGCCGGTACCGGCCACGGCCGACGCAGGCTCGAGCGCCAGCGACGAGCCAAAGTCGATCAGGCACAGGTCAAAGGTGCCCTCGGCAAGCTGCCGGTCAAGCGGTAGACGCGCCGTACGCACCATAATATTAGCGGGCGAGATATCGCGATGGACAAAGCCCTCACCCACCAGGCTCATACGGCAGAGCAGATCGAACAGGTCGCGACCCAGACGCGCCGCCACAAGCGGCGACAGGCGTCCGGCATCGTCCACGGCAAGTCGCGAACGCAAGCGGGCAAGCGTCTCGCCCTCGACCCATTCCATGACAATTGCAGGCACACCGTCGACCTCGCCCCAGCCATAGAGGCGGGGAAAGCCCTTAAGGCCCGAAAGGGCGCGATGGCATTCGTATTCCTCGCGAAACGCCGCCTTGAACTTGGCGACCAGCGCCTCGTGAGCGGTATCGTCGTCGAACTCATCGCGCGCCGGCAAGATGAGCTGCTTGAGTGCCACGGCCTCGCCTTGGGCGTTGACGGCACGCGTCACGCGGCCGATACCGCCACGGCGCATGGTGGCATCGTCGGCAAACAGCATCGTAAAACGACGCAGATAGGCAGGCAGCTCGTCCTGACCGAGCGCAATGACCGGCTCAAACCCGTCGACACGCGCCAGGCGCAGGCCGACCATGGGATCGCGACCGAGCGATTGTGGTGTGGTGGATGCAAGATCGGTCATCATAGGGCAAGCGCCGCCACGTTACTGTTGAAGTTACCGAGCGCGACGTCATCATCGCCGTAATGGCCGACCCATTGACATAGGTTGGTGTAACAGCCCCACAGATTGGCATACTGCTGATACCACTTTGACCGGGGCGAGAATGTCTGACGACCGAACTCGGCTCGAATGACAAACATCTCCCCGACCAGGCTGTCGCACGGCCTGGGATCTCCCGTAGAGTTATAGGTCGAGACCACGTCATTGGCACGAGAGACATAGCCGTCGAGCATGTTGTACTTGGTCACAAGCCAACTGTGAATGCTCTCTTCCTCAGCAGCGGAAAGGCCACCGGAGTTTGCATCGTTGTCAGTGTTGCCGCCCGTCGAACCGCCGTTTCCAGACCCTCCGGTAGAGGAACCCGACCCAGAGCCGCCGCCCGAACTCGATGAATCCGAGCCGGAGCCAGAAGTATCCGAGCTACCGGGCTTTCCGGACTGCTGGGCGTCCTGCTCCTTCTGCTGCTCGACCTTATTCACCGTTGCCGCCACGCTATTGTTGGACAACCGATCGATGATCTTGGTATTGGTGAGTACGATGGTTTTGCCATTGGCAAGCTTGACTTCGTTGTCCGGGGCCTCGGCGCCGTCCGCGTCGTCGGTGCCAAACACAATATGCGCGACCACACTTGCCCAAGCATATCCAGTCGTGGTGCCCAGATCACTTTTGACCTCATGCCCCACGCGCGGTTCGCGTGCGGCATGCGCCTGCATCATGGACGGCACGGTCATGCCATAGGCAGAAACGCCAGCTATGACCAGCACCAGCGAGCACGACAGCAGCACGTACGCCCGCGGCGCCAAGCCCAGTCGGCGTCGCATGCGCACCGCGGCGCCGCGCTTTGTCTGAGTGCCACCGGGCCGCATGTGCTCTCCTCCAACAAAAACACGCCGCTCGGGAGCGGCGCATTCATTCGAATCCACATTTGAGTGTATCAGCGAACCCAAAAGGTTGCGCAACGAATGGGCAAATTAAGGACGCGGGCGGAAGCATCCATGCGATAAGCGGATACGAAGCATCTTTGTTGCACAACAAACTCACAGTCGCACGGGGAAATTATGACCACCCCGTGCGTCGCGAGGAAAACATACGGCAGGAGCAGGCTCGCCACCTAAATCGCGCGACGGGCCTCAATGGCGCGGCCAAGCGTAAGCTCGTCGGCATACTCCAGGTCGCCGCCCACGGGCAGGCCGCTCGCCAGACGCGACACCTCGACGCCCAGCGGCTTGATAGTGCGGGCCAGGTAGCTCGCCGTGGTCTCGCCCTCGATGTTGGGGTTGGTGGCGATGATGACCTCATGGATATCCTCGTGGCCCAGACGCGCCAGCAGCTCGCGGATGTGCAACTGCTCGGGACCAATCTTGTCCATGGGGCTGATCACACCGCCCAATACGTGGTAGAGGCCGTGGTAGCTGCCCGTGCGCTCGATCGCCTGGACGTCGCGCGGCTCGCCCACCACGCAAATGCGAGTGGTATCGCGCATCGGGTCCTGGCAGATGGAGCACTCATCGGCCGTGGCGTAGTTAAAGCAACGGCTGCAAAAGTGCACTTCCTGCTTAACCTCCAGGATGGCCTCGGCCAGGCGGCGGGCCTCCTCGGCATCGGCCTCGAGCAGGTAATAGGCGATGCGCTGGGCCGACTTGGGACCAATGCCCGGCAGACGACCCAGTTCATCGAGCAGTTTTTGCAGACTGTGATTCGCACTCATATATATGCGTGTCTTAGAACGGCATGCCCGGGATGTTGAGGCCGCCGGTGATGGCGCCCATCTGCTTGTTGGCGAGCTCGTTGACGCCGCGGACGGCCTCGTTGACGGCAGCCATGATCATGTCCTGCAGCATATCGACGTCCTCGGGATCGAGGGCATCGGGATCGATGGTGAGGTTGACGAGCTCCATCTCGCCGTTAACGGTCACCTTGACCATGCCGCCGCCGGCAGAGGCGTCGACGGTCTGGGACTTGAGGTTCTCCTGCGCGGCGGCAAGCTGCTCCTGCATCTTGCGAGCCTGCTTCATCATCTGCTGCATGTTCATACCGGCCATGATGGCTCCTTTACGTGCGGCCGCACGCCGAGCTGCAAGGGCAGCCGGAGCACGGCGGAACTTTCAAACTCAAAAATCGTACCACGGCGCGGGGCAAGCAAGCGGGGCGGACGTGTTACCTCAGTCGATATACATGTCCCGGAGTGCAAGCCGCACCCAAAGATTATGCATGGTCGAATTAAAAGCCCCTAAAGAGCTAGGGGCCCTAAGTCCAATGAGTGGCCCTCAGCAGTAAAACGATAGCCCACCGGTTGTTTCTTTCCAACGCTTGCAAATCAGCGCATGGTTAGATGAAACAAACTGCATGATATCGCGTAAATCCCGAGCAGGAATATCGCCCTTGTTATGGGCCAGCTTGCATCCGCCGGAGCGGGTAAGCCATATCTTGGTTGCCTCGGCAGTGGGGCGCTTGACCGCTACATGAACACGGACGGGTTCGCCGTTCTCCCCCGTCCAGAAGAAGATGATGTACGGCCCGAGTCGAAACAGGCTAGGCATAGACTCGTCCGCCTTCGTAGGCAAAACGCAGGATGAGCGGGGCATTGTTACGCACGAAATCATCGAGTTCTTTGAGGTCCGCTTCGCTAAAGCCCTCGTGTGACACCCAATTGAATGCCGGCAAGATACACTCCGCCGTGTCAAAACCCCAATCGCGCGGGCGCTCCACAACAACCTTCACCGTGTTGTCCTCCCGGACTTCGGAATACGAAACCTGCGTATCGTCCTCAAGGCAGACATATTCCCACATCATAAGCTCGCTCCGTTCAAAGGGTTCTCTTCTTGAGCAGTATACCCGCCTGCGCAGCTACTCCACCGGCTTGAAGATGGTGGCCTGGCCGAAGACGCTGCGGATGAGGTCTTTGGCCTCGTCCTCGGTCTGCGGGATGCTCGGGGCTGCGCCCTGGTGGCCGAAGGGGCTGCCGGCGCCGGGGTTGGACTCCCAGGGAGCTGCAGGAGCGTCCTCCTCTTTGGGGGCAGCTACAGCGGACTTGGGCGCGGACGCCGCACCCGGCACGTCGAACGGAGGCAGATCGTCCCCGCCCGCATCGCCAGCGAAGCCGCCGACCATGGCATCGTCGTAGGGAACCTGCTCGGATTCCCACGGCGCGGACTGCGCGACAGGCTGAGCCTTGGGGGCAGCCGAGCGCTCGGGCGCACGGGGTGCGGGCTCGGTCGGGAGCTTACCCGTGGCAGGAGCGCCGGCGGGGTTGTCGGAGCGTAGCCAGGGGGCTTTGCCCAGGTCAGACGACTTGGGCGCGGGCGAGGCGGGCTTGGACACGGGTGTCGGAGCAGCCGGTTTGGGCGCCACGGGCTTAGGCGCCGACGGGGTCGATGCCGCTACCGGTGTCGTTTGCTGCTGCGGCGCGCTGGCGCTCGAGGATACAGGGGCCGCCGAGGACACGGGTTGCGGGTCCGCAGATGCCGCAGCCCGTGCAGATGGAGAATGCTCCTCATGTTGAGGAGCCGGCGTGCCACCCCCATCCAGGACATAGTCGACGGTACGACGACCGAAGACCGCACTGACCGTCGGCAGGACCACCGACTGCGTGTCGGCGCGACCGAGCATCTTGATGGCAAAGGTCGAGCCCGCGGGGAACGAGACCGTGAGCCTGGAGCCGTCGTCGGCCGTGGCGCGGGCGTTGAGCAGCAGGCCTGCATAGGAAGCCTGACGCGCCTTGACGCGCTCGACGACCTCGGCCCATTTGCGCTGGAGCTCGCCGGCATCCTCAACCGCGGGGGTCTCGGCAGCACCGGCGGCGGCAACCTGGGCGGCATTGTTGGACTGGGGCTTAGGTGCCGGAGCGGTGACAGGCGCGGGGGCCGCAACGGGCTGAGACGTCGGAGCCGGCGCAGGCCGAGGTGCAGGCGCCACAGGCTTGGAAGCTGACACGGACGCAGAACGGGGCGCAGGCTGAGCCGCCGGAGCGGCAGCACCACGGTCCCAAGGCATACCGCCCTGGCGCGCGGACGTAGCAGCGGGGGCAGCGGATGCCGCCGGAGCGGCAGCACGGGCGCCCGAAATGAGCGTCGGCTGTTGGGCAGCAGCGGGTACGGATGCTGCAGGCGCGGCGGCCTGAGCAGCAGCCACGCTCGCCGGCACGGCGCCGTTGGCAACCATGGCCTCCAAGCGAGCCACACGCTCGGCCAATGCCTCAATCGTTAAATCGGCCTCGGGACGTGCCAGGCGCGTGCAGGCGATCTCGAGCACCAGGCGCACGTCGCTCGCACCCCTCATCTCCAATGCGGCATCGTCGAGCACTGTCAGCACACGGGCCAGGCGGTCGGCAGGATGCTCGCCAAAGGCAGCGGCCTCGGCAGCAAGCGCCTCGGCCTGCTCCGAGCCGCCCTCAAACAGCTCGGCACGGGCACCGGCAACGCAGGCAACATACACGTCACGCACATGCGCCACCAGGTCGCGCGTCAACTCAAGCAGGTCATTTCCCTCCTCGACCTGTGCGCGAATGAGCCCATAGAGTTCAGCAATGTCACGCTCGGCAATGGCGCGGGCAAACTCGCCCAGGATCTGGTCCGAAACCTCGCCCAAAAGCGAGCGGGCATCGTCCGCATGCACGGCGCCGTTGCCAAAAACGCTCAGCTGCTCCAGTGTGGACAATGCGTCGCGCATGCCGCCCTTGGCATGGCGCGCCACGATCGCCAGCGCCTCGTCGTCGTAATCGAAGCCCTCCTGCTCGCACACGTAAGACAGGCGATGCTCGATATCCTCGTTGCCGATGCGGTGGAAATCGAAGCGTTGGCAGCGCGAGAGGATGGTCTCCAGAATCTTTTGCGGGTCGGTGGTGCACAGCACAAAGATCACGTGCGCCGGCGGCTCCTCAAGCGTCTTGAGCAGCGCGTTGAACGCCGCCGTCGTGAGCATGTGGACCTCGTCGATGATATAGATCTTGTACTTGCCGCGCACCGGGGCAAAGTTGACGGAGTTGATGATCTCCTCGCGCACGTTGTCCACGCCGGTACGGGAGGCGGCATCGAGCTCGTAAACATCGGGGTGGTTGCCCTCGGCAATGAGCTCGCACTCCTCGCAAGTACCGTCGGGCATGCAGCCGCTTGCACCCTCGGCGCGCGCCGCCTCGGCATTGCGGCACAGCAGTGCCTTGGCCAGAATGCGCGCCATGGTGGTCTTGCCCGTGCCGCGCGGTCCGCAGAACAGGTAGGCGTGGGACAGGCGTCCCTCGGTGATGGCGTGCTCGAGCGTCGAGACGATATGCTGTTGGCCCACCACGGAGTCGAAGGTGAGCGGGCGATACTTTCGGTACAACGATTCCATGGGTGCTCCCCCGGGTATACTGAGTCTTGTTGCCGCGACGGCCATGCGGTCGCACGGCATGCTGCATTCATAATAACCCGTACGGCGAGCCCGCCGCGATAGGAGTCCAAAGAGCATGGCAGACGCAGAGAGCAACCTCGTTCCCTCCGAAGCAGCCGACCAGGTCGAGGTCGCGCTCGAGGAGCAGGCCGCAGCCGACGACGGTATCCTGTACCTCAACGAGTACCAGTACGAAAACGACCTGGTCACCGACTTCGCCCGCCTGGTCGCCTCGCCCAGGCGTCGCGGCTCGCTGTATGTCGCCGCGGCAATTGCCGCGCTCATCGGCATCGGCATGCTGGTGGCCGGCGGCAACTGGATCAAGTTTGGCGTCGTGCTGATCGTATTCGGCGCCTTTTTGGCCTGGTGGAGCAAGAACCTGCACCACACCCTCGCCCGCGACTTTATCGACGCCGTCGAGGCCGACGAGTCCATGGGCGGCCGCTATCGCCGCGTCGCCGCCAACGAGGACGGCCTGATGGTTTGGGGCAAGAGCGGCAAGTCGCAGTTCTTCCCGTTTGAAAAGCTCGACCACGTGCTCGACGGCGAGCGCATCTTTGTGGCCATGTTCGCCGACCAGGGCGTGACGATCCCTAAGGACACCTTTATTCGCGGCGATGCCGAGCAGTTTGGCTCCTTCCTTAAGGCGCGCATCAACAAAAAACTCCGCATCGAGACCAAACGCAAGAAAATGAAGGCCGAGAAGGCCGCCGCCGAGGCCAAGCAGGGCGACAAGCCCCAGGAGACCAAGCGCAAGCAGAAGAAAGGCAAGAAGAAACGCTAAGCCAACCGCGGGACACAAACCCCAGACGGAGCTTAAATTGAATGTCGCCCACTTGCGCGTGCTACACTAGCAGCATCTATGCCACCGCGAACGGCTCGGCCCCGCGCCCGCCGCTCGCAAACGAACTTTAAACGCACGAGGGTTGGCCATGCCGCTTTTCTCGCAACATACCGCCCGGTTCTCGCCGGACGTTCCTTTGGAGGGCACCAGCTCTCGCGAGCTGCTCAAGCGGTACCAGCCGCTCGAGACACTTGCGACCGGCGGTTTTGGCTCCATCGAGATCTGCCGCGACACGCACCTGCGCCGCCGCGTCGCCATTAAGCGCATCCCCCTTATCAACGGTGCCGGCATGCCCGCCAGCGACATCATGGATGTCCTGCGCGAGGCGCACACTGCCGCCATGCTTCAACATCCCAACATCGTGCAGGTCATCGACTTTACGCACGACACAGCCTATGCCTACCTGGTTATGGAGTATGTCGATGGCATGTCGCTTGCCGAGTTTTTGCATCGCGTGGACGGCCACTCACTTACCTTTGACGAGGCCGCGGCCATTGCCGATGCCCTGGGCCAGGCGCTCACCTTCGCCCATAGTAATGGCGTACTCCACCTGGACATTAAGCCCGCCAACGTGCTCATCGACCACTCGGGCAATGTAAAGCTCACCGACTTTGGCATGGCGCGACTGTCGTCCGCCGGTGGCTTTGGCGGCTCGCGCGGCGGCACCATCGGCTACATGCCGCCCGAGCAGCTCGATATCGAGACCGGCACGGTCGACGAGCGCGCCGATGTCTTTGCCCTCGCCTGTGTGATCTACGAGGGTCTGTGCGGCAGCGCTCCCTTTATGGCGGCCACGCCCGCCGACTCGCTCGACCGCATCATCGGCGGCGCCACCTATCCCAGCGAGCTGATACCGCACTTTCCCCCGGGAGCCGAGGC
Organism: uncultured Collinsella sp.; assembly: GCA_902492935.1. GTDB lineage: Bacteria > Actinomycetota > Coriobacteriia > Coriobacteriales > Coriobacteriaceae > Collinsella. The sequence goes on from CABUNJ010000020.1 coordinate 24,277, forward strand.
CGCGCTCATGAGCGCCCTCTCCCCCATGCCGCAAGACCGCCCCAACAGCATCGAGGCATTTTGCGACCAGCTCCTTGCCGGTCTGGGCAGCGTGCGCGAAGGCCGTCGCAGCCTGGAGCAAATGGTTGGCGAGCTTTCGGATGACGAGCAGGAGCTTGACGATATCGAGCCGTCGCACTACGAGGACGACGCCATCGAGGTCGACCCCGCACTCGGCTGGGCGGGCACGCGCTGGAGCCATGCGCGCGACTACACCATGCGCACTATCTCGGCGCTAACGTGCGGCACCTTTAGCTTTTTGCTGATGCAAACGGCCGGGGTCGCGGCGCTTCCCGGCCTGGTCATTGCGGCCATCGCGATCGGAGCGGCGGCTGGCCTGGCCCCCCAGATTGGCTCGGCCATCTCGGCTGTGGGCTTTTTGGTGCTCATGGCCAACGCCACCATGCAGGCACAGGGCATCCTGTCGATGCTGCCCGTCGCGGTGATCTTTGCCGCCGCCATGTCCGGTTGGTGGATCGCCTGGGGTCGCACCGAGGCTGCCGCGAGCGCCACGCTCACCTGTGCACTCGCGCTTGGCTGTCTGACCGGCAATACCTTCCTGGCAGCTGGGGTCGCCGCCGGCGTCGCGTCATTTTGGCTCGGCCCGGCAAGCGCCGCCGCGGCAACGGGCATGGGCGCGCTTTTTGCCCGTCTGGCCACGGTCGCGCTTTCAGCCGGAGGCGTGCTGGGGCTCGGTAACGTTGCCGCAGCGCTGGGAGACCCGCTCCTTTGGGCCGCCTTTGTGCTGGTCGCGGCAACTGCCGCAGCGTCATCCGCGCTGCTCAATGCCCATGCCAAGCGTGCCGATCAGGGCTCAAACCTTGCCGCAATCGCCGCCATCGCTGTCACCGGCATCGGCTGCGCAGCGGCGTCCTGTCTTGCACACCATATGGAAATTGCCAGCCTTGCAGCCGCGGTCGTCGCCAAGGCGGCGGTTGCGGGAACCCTATCCTCTATAATCGTTGGGATATGCCTATATTTGCTCGGATACCAAAGAACCTATACGGAGAGTGATCTTTCGTGAACTTCCTGAACATCTTCGAGGACCACGTGGCCGGCATCTTCGGTGCCACCCGTGCCCCGTTCTCCTTTAAGAAGCTTGCCAAGCAGGCCGCTCGCGACATGGAGGATCAGACTCTGGTGATTAACGGCGTCAACACGGCGCCGGCACTCTATACCATCCTTATCGCCGCCGACGACGATCCCATGCTCGCCCCGTTCTACCCCGAGCTTTCGCGCGAGGTCCGCGAGTTTGTGAAGGCGCAGGCCGAAAAGCGCCGCTATGTCTTTGTCGGCGAGCCCCTCGTGCGCTTTATGATCGATCCGCAGCTGCGCGCCGGCAAGTTCTCGGTCTTTGCCGAGAACGTCGATGCCCCCACGCTCGGCCGCCTGTACGAAGAAGAGCGCGCCTATCAAAACGGCCTGGGCCAGAACAACTCCGCGACAAGCCGTGCCGCCAGCGCCCCGCGCGCCGGCCAGCAGCAGTTTGCTGCCCCGCAGCAGCAGCGCCCCGCCGCCATGCCCCAGCAGCAGCCGACGCCTCGCGCCGCCGCTGCCGACCCGCTTGCCGTGGCAGACCCCTTCGCGCCTAGCGTCCCCGACCCCGCCGCCGCACCCATCCCGGTGCCGCAGACCGTCTCGCGCGACGCGCTTGCCGGCATGGGCGGAGCCGCCGCGACCGGTGCCGCCGTGGGCCTAGGCGCCGCAGCCGGCATCGCCTCCAACATGGCGAGCACTCGCGCCCCGCAGCGCCCGCTCGCCCAGCTCGTCGACGTCGTGAGCGGCGAGAGCCATAGCATCACCTCCGCACAGGTGACCATCGGTCGCGAGCGCTCAGTTTCCGACATTGCCCTGCGCGACCCCAACGTGTCGCGCCGCCACGCCCAGCTCACCTTTACGGGCTCGGATTGGTCGATCGAGGACCTCAATTCCACCAACGGCACGCTCGTCAACAACCGCCGCATTACGCGCTGCCCGCTGCGCAACGGCGATCTGCTGACGTTTGGCCTGAGTACCTTTGAATTTAGGGGATAGTCGCTTATGAACATCGATATCGTCCTTTTTGCAGGCCGCATCGTCCTGGTCGCCCTGCTCTATATCTTCCTGTTCGCCGTCATGAAGACCGGCGTGGGACTTGTGCGCGGACAGCGCCGCGACTCGGCCATCTGGACGATCGATGTGGACAAGGGTCCGCGCGGTATCCGCGGCATCCACGTAGACATGCTCGGCCCCGTCATCGTCGGCCGCTCGCCGTCTTCGGACATCTGCATCAACGAACCGTTTGTCTCGGCCTCGCATGCGCGCTTTTCGCTGCAGGGCCCGGCGCTCATCATCGAGGACCTCAACTCGCTTAACGGCACGCTCGTCAACGGCCGCCAGCTCGTGGAGCCCGCAACGCTGCGTGAGGGCGACGAAGTCCAGATTGGCGACGTGGTCATGAAGGTGAACCGTCGATGATCGACGAGGAGAACAAGTCCGCAACCATGACCGAGGCACCGGCTGCCGCCGCAGCTGCACCGGCCCACGCCGCTCCGGCTGACTCCACACCCGTGGAGCCCGAGGACACCGTGTTCTCCCTGCCTCTTTCGCATGTAACGCATGATATTTCGGATCTCGCCGATAACGAGGACGAAGCGGATGCCGTAGCGGCGCCCATCGGCGCACATGCTGCGGAACAGCCCACAGCGCCCGAAGCAACCCCGGCGCCGGCTCACTTTGCAGAGCCCGTCGCCGCGGCAATCAACGAGAGCGCTGCGGTGTTTGCGGCACCCGAGCCCGCCGCGCCGGCGTTTCCCATAGCCCCGGCATCCGAGGTTGCGCCCGCGCCTACGCCGGCGCCCGAGGCGGGGCCATCCCCCGAGGACGGCCCCGCGCCCATGACCCCGCAGACTGCGCCCGCAAGCGAGTCCGATGCCGTGGCCGAGCCCGCCGCCCAGTCGCAAAGCACGCCCGCGCCGTCGCACTTTGCGACGCCCGAGCCTATAGACGTCAGCCCGCAAGATGACGAGTCGACCGCCCGCGTTTCCGAGGAGCCCGACTCCCCGGACACCGGCGATTCCGAATCAAACGCCGAGACCGACACCGTCTCCCCCGGTGACACAGCCGAAATCGACGTTGCCGCCGTTGAGGCCAAGCTCAAAGACCCCGGGTCGACCATGAGCTTTGAGCCCCTGACCGAGGAGCGCATCGAGACCGACTCGACCTATGATGCCGGCACCACCACGCAACTTATGTGGGGCGCCCGCTCCGACGTTGGCTGCGTGCGCCCGCACAATGAGGATTCCTACCTGGTGCAGTCGCCGCTCTTTTGCGTATGCGACGGCATGGGTGGTCACGCTGCCGGCGAGGTAGCCTCTTCCATCGCCGTCGAGACTATTGCCAAGACGGCCCCACAGTCCGCCGACGCAGCACGCCTGGCCGCAGCCGTCGAGGCAGCCAACGCCGCCGTAATCGAGGCGGCCCTGAATGGCCTGGGCAAGCCCGGCATGGGCTGCACAGCCACTTGCGCCTATATCGAAAACGACACGCTCGCCATCGCCCACGTGGGTGACTCTCGCGCCTACCTGCTCCACGAGGGCACGCTCATCCGCGTGACCCGCGACCACTCCTACGTGGAGGAGCTCGTGGACGCCGGCGAGATCACGGCAGACGAGGCTCGCGTCCACCCCAACCGTTCGGTCATCACCCGCGCGCTGGGCTCGGACCCCGCCATGTATGCCGACCACTTCACTCTGCATATCGAGGAAGGCGACCGCCTGATCCTGTGCTCCGACGGCCTTTCGAGCATGATTCCCGATAGCGATATCGAGAACATCGCCACGCAGTCCTCAACCGCGCAAATCTGCGTCGACAACCTGGTGGACGCGGCGCTTGCCGCCGGCGGCCACGACAACGTGACCGTAGTAGTCGTTGACCTGGTTGACGATGGCGTTATGCGCGAGGCGCAGCGCGTGCGTCGCCGCAACATTACTATCGCCGCCATTCTGGCCCTCGTCTTTGTGCTGGCAGCTGGCATCTGGGCCTACACGGGTGTCACCGGCTCGTACTACCTGGGTACCTACCAGGGCAATGTCGCCGTCTGGCGCGGCCTGCCCGGCAAGCCGCTCGGACTCAAGCTCCACTGGCTCGAAAGCGAAACCAGCATCAAGCTGTCCGACCTGCCCGAAGACACGCAAAACCGCCTCAAGGCGGGCATTCCGCAAACAAGTGTCGACGATGCGCAGGACACGATATCCAAGTACCGCCACCAGATCGATGAGGAGCAGACCCGCCAGGTGATCGACGCGCAAACGATTCGCGACAACACCAATCAGGGATCGACCTCCGAATCAGATTCCGAGAAAACCGCCGAACAGTCCGCCGAGGCCGAAGCCTCCGATAAGAATTAGAAAGGGAGTGCCGCTTATGAGTCGCCGCAACACCGAGCTGCTCTTGCTCATCGCCTCGGCGTTCCCCGTCATCCTGCTGTATGCGATGTACGTGCTCACCGCGGGCGCTGCCATCTCCTTTGAGACGCTCGCCGTACCGATCGGCCTCTTTGCCGCCTTTGCCGCGGCCCACATTGCCGTGCGCATCTTGGCGCCCGGTGCCGACCCCGCCATCCTGCCCATTGTCTTTGTGCTTTCGGGCATCGGTATCACGTTCGTGACGCGTCTCGCACCCGCTCTCGCGATCTCACAGCTCATCATCCTGTTTGTCTCGGTGGCCCTGATGGTGGGAACGCTCGCACTGGCCAAAAACCTCGACGTAGTCATGCGCTACAAGTACACCTTTGGCATTATCGGCATCATCCTGCTGATGCTGCCCATCTTTATCGGCACCACGATCTCGGGCTCCAAACTGTGGATTCGCATCGCGGGCTTTACCATCCAGCCTGGCGAGTTCGCCAAGGTCTTTATCGTGCTATTCCTGGCCGGGTACCTGGCCGAGAACCGCGAGCTGCTCTCCATCTCCAACCGCAAGATCCTGGGCTTTAAGATCCCTCGCCTGCGACTGCTGCTGCCGCTGTTTGCCGTGTGGGGTGTGTGCCTGCTCGTCGTCGTCTTCGAACGCGATCTGGGTTCGGCCGTGCTGTTCTACACCATCTTCTTGCTGATGCTCTACGTTGCCACGGGGCGCTTTTCGTATGTCGTTATCGGCCTTGCGCTCTTAGCCGTCGGAGCCGTGGGCGCCTACAAGTTCCTATCGCACGTTCAGGTGCGCTTCCAAGTTTGGGTCGATCCGTTTAAGGACGCCCAGGGCCAGGGCTACCAAATCGTCCAGTCGCTCTTCTCGCTCGCCGATGGCGGTCTGGTCGGTGTTGGCATCGGCAACGGCATGGCCAACAACATCCCTGTCGTCGAGTCCGACTTTATCTTCTCGGCTATCGGCGAGGAGATGGGCCTTTTGGGCGGCGGCGCCGTGCTCATCCTGTTTATGCTCTTTGCCGTTCGCGGCCTGACCACGGCTGCCCGCGCTAAATCCGACCTCGCTGCCTTTAGCGCCACGGGCCTTACGGCCGCCATCAGCTTCCAGGCCTTCTTGATCGTTGGCGGCGTAACCCGCCTGATCCCGCTGACCGGCGTCACCCTGCCCTTTATGAGCCAGGGCGGCTCCTCTCTGCTGGCGAGCTTTATCATCGTCGCGCTCCTGCTGCGCGCCGGTGACGAGGCGACCGGACGCGAGGCCGAGCTTACCGGCACCGGCACCACGGCCGCCATCACCGATGATCAGGTCGCATCTGCCGCCGCCCCGACGGGCACGCGCTTTGCCACCTCGTCTTCCTACGGCAGTGGCAGCCATTCCGTCGGCTCGCGCATGCGCCGTCGCCTGCTCGACACACCTGAATCCGGTGTGCTCGGCCGCGTGGCGCTCGCCAACCGTCTAACCCGCGCGGTGCTCGCCTTTACGGCGCTGTTCGCCATCCTTATCGGCAACCTCACCTATGTCCAGGTCATCAAGGCCAAGGACTATCAGGACATGCCGACCAACAACCACACCATCGCCCGCTCCAAGTACATCCAGCGCGGTTCCATCATCACGTCCGACGGCGTGACGCTGGCCGAGTCGCTGCAGCAGGAGGACGGCACCTACGTACGCTCCTACCCCAACGGCAACCTGGCAGCGCACGTGGTTGGCTACGTGAGCCAGCAGTATGGCACCACCGCCATCGAGAGCGTCATGAACGACACGCTCACCGGTTCTAAGGACTACTCCAGCTGGAACAACGCCATCGCGTCGCTCGCGGGCCAGACCCAGCCGGGCAACACCGCCAAGCTCACCATCGACTCGCGCATCCAGACGGCTGCTGAGCAGGCGCTCAAGGGCTTTAAGGGCGCTGTGGTGGTCATCGACCCGCGTACCGGCGCGGTGCTCGCATGTGCCAGCTCGCCCACCTACGACAACACCAACATCGATGCCCTGCTGCAGACGGGCGACGGCGAGGACGGCTCCATGTACAATCGCGCCATGGACGCGCTGTACACGCCGGGCTCAACGTTTAAGGTCGTTACGCTTTCCGCGGCACTCGAGACCGGTACCGCCAGCCTTACCAGCACCTACCAGGCGCCCGGCTCCATGGACATCGGCAACGCACCGGTCACCAACTATGCCAACGAGAGCTACGGCACCATCAGCCTGCAGCAGGCCTTTGCCGTGTCCTCCAACGTCGTCTTCGGCCAGGTGGCAAACGAAGTTGGCGCAAACACGCTCGTGCAGTTTGCCAACGCCTTTGGCTACGGCCAAAAGCTCGGCCAGGACCTGACCTCCGCCGCCTCCATCATGGCCGACCCGTCGCTCATGACCGAGTGGGAGACCGCCTGGGCCGGTGCCGGCCAGCCTGTCGGCATGGACCACACGCCCGGCCCGCAGACCACCGTCATGCAAAACGCCGTGATTGCCGCCGCCATCGCTAACAGCGGCGTGGTCATGGACCCGTACTTTGTAGCCCAGGTACTCGCCCCGGACGGAACCGTGGTCAAGACCACGCAGTCCCGCTCGCTGGGTCAGGCCGTCAGCTCCGCCACGGCCGACCAGGTCAAGCAGGCCATGCTTGCCGTCGTCCAGTCCGGCACCGGCACCGATGCCCAAATCCCCGGCGTCAAGGTCGCCGGCAAGACCGGCTCGGCCGAGACTGGCGGCACCAACGTCAATTCGATGTTCGTTGGCTTTGCACCTTATGATTCACCCACAGTCGCCATCTCGGTGGCCTTAGAGGATTACGACAAGCATGACGTCAAGGCCGCCAAGATCGCCGGCATCGTCCTGACCGCGGCGCTTGCCGCACAGGGAGCGTGATGCCCATGATCGAATCGGACACCCGAGGCGCGCCGCGGCCGAAGAGTTAGCGGCAACGCGCCACACGGCCCCAGCGGCCACATCGTAGGTACTACACACATCGTTGAGCGAATAGTTATGTTAGGAGCAGGAATGGAACAGAGGGTCCTCGGGGGAAGATACCTCCTCAAGGATAAGGTGGGGACAGGCGGCATGGCGACCGTCTACCGTGCACAGGACCAGGTCCTCGACCGCACGGTAGCCGTCAAGATTATGCTGCCGCAGTATGCTGGCGACACAACCTTCGCCGCACGCTTTAAGCAGGAGGCCCAGGCAGCAGCCGGTCTCTCCTCCCCCTATATCGTGGGCGTCTACGATTGGGGCAAGGACGGCGACACCTATTACATCGTCATGGAGTACCTGCGCGGCACCGACCTTAAGAGCGGCATCAAGAGCCACGGCGCCCTCGACCCCAAGAAGGTCGCCCAGATCGGCTCGCAGATCAGCTCCGCGCTTTCGGTCGCCCACAAGCACGAGATCATCCACCGCGACATTAAGCCGCAGAACATCATGGTGCTGCCCGACGGCAACATCAAGGTGATGGACTTTGGCATCGCGCGCGCCAAGAACAGCCACCTCACGCAAGACAACAACGTGCTGGGAACCGCTCACTACGTCAGCCCCGAGCAGACCCGCGGTCAGGACCTCGGCCCCACCTCGGATATCTACTCGCTGGGCGTCGTGATGTACGAGTGCGCCACCGGCCGCGTTCCCTTTGACGGTGACGACGCTATCTCGGTCGCACTCAAGCAGGTCAACGAGCTGCCTATTCCGCCGAGCCAGATCAACTCCGGTGTCGACGCCGACCTTGAACGCATCATCCTCAAGTGCATGGAGAAAGACCCGGCAAACCGCTTCCAGACCGCCGACGAGCTGCGTCAGGTGCTCAACAGCTACCTGTCGGGCCGTGCCGTCAACGTCTCGGAGCCCACGCGCATCATCGGTGCCCCCGGTGAGCTGGGCGCCACCAAGACTCGCGAGCTTTCCGATCAGACGCGCGCCATGGTGCGTCCCGTTTCGGGCGTGAGCGGCCAGAATACCGCCCGTAGCTCGGTTTCGGGCTCTACCGGCTCCTACGAGGTCGAAAAGCCCAAATCCAACAAGAATAAGATCATCGCCGCCGTGGTAGCAGCCGTTGCCGTCATCGCCATCGTGGTGGCCTTTGCCACAGGACTCTTTGGCGGCGAGCAGGTCACCGTGCCCGATGTGCTGGGCAAGGACCAGCAGACTGCCGTCGAGCTGATCAAGGAAGCCGGCCTCGAGGTCGGCACCATCGACCAAAGCTACAACGACGATGTCGACGAGGGCAAGGTCGCCGAGCAGACGCCCAACGGCAACACCAAGAAGGCCAAGGGCACCAAGGTGAACCTGGTAATCTCCAAGGGCCCCAAGCCCTCCGAGAAGGTTGAGGTTCCCCGGCTTGTCGGCCTGACCAAGGACCAGGCAGAAGCCGCGCTGGCAAGCGTTGGCCTGAAGGGCAACGCCTCCGAGGAGGCCAACGAGGCCGATGAGGGCCAGGTCTTTGAGCAGGGCACCGAAGCCGGTAAGGAAGTCGCGAAGGGCACGACCATCTCGTACAAGGTCTCGAGCGGCCCGGATACCACGTCCGTCCCCGACCTGACCGACATGACCGAGGCCCAAGCACGCAACGCCCTCGATATGGCAGGCTTTGGCGTCGACGTGAGCTACCAGGAGAACGACTCGGTTGCCGAAGGCACCGTGATCAGCTGGAACCCCAGCGGCAAGCAGAAGCCCGGCGCCACGATTACCGTCGTCATTGCCAAGAAGTCCGGCAAGGCCAGTGTTCCGGGCAACCTGTACGGCAAGAGCATCTCCGCCGCCGTCACCGCGCTCAACAACGCCGGTTTCTATAACATTGGCTTCTGTGACCAGAACGGCAATCCCGTAAGCGGTAACGAGGATGCCACCGTTACAGGCGTCTCCCCCACCGGCAAGCAGTCCACCGACAGCACGATTACGCTGACGGTCGCACTTTCTGGTTCGGGCTCGGGCTCGGGCACGGGCACGGGCACGGGCGACGATTCCGGTACGACCAACTAGTCGCCACCTCACCGCTCATTACGGCTCTCGCCGCAAACATATTCGCTCACAGGCGCCCGCTTGCTCCCCCAGCAAGCGGGCGCTTCGTTTTTGACATGGCATGAACCAGAAGAGCCCGGCACCGTAGCGGTACCGGACTCGATATTCCTCTGGTGCCCCCGGGCGGATTCGAAAACTCCCCCCGCGGGGAAATTGGTGACGCGGGTGTCGACGGCTCGAATCCGGCCTTTAGACCAGAAGAGCCCGGCACCGTAGCGATACCGGGCTCGATATTCCTCTGGTGCCCCCGGGCGGATTCGAACCGTCGACACCCGCTTTAGGAGATATGATTTAATGCTACCCCCTACCATGCACCAAGCATCATTGAACACCATATAACCGCAGATAAACATAGCAGTTTGTGTCTTTTAGCTCTGATAGCTGCGCCTACGCTTTTACAAACATATTACTAACGGTTTTAGCTAAACTGAACTCAATGAATTGTTGAAAACTCTTCAAAGAAACGGAGTGCAAAGATGCTAGAACAACCACTCATTAGCGGAAGAGGCACGTGTTGGAAAGACAAGAGGTCGCCTAACACCTATCGCTATTATTTTTCACTTGGAATCAAGGATCCTAAGACGGGGCGCTACAAACGATCCCCAACTTATACGGTTCACTGCAAGACTAAAACAGAAGCAAAGGCTGCAATGCAGGCTAAGCTGGCAGAAATCAACTCTTCTGGCGCGGTCTCTAAAACTAAAAAGCCAACTTTACTTGCGTCCTACTGCTGGGCCTTTCATGAAAATAGGGACACTGAGCTTGCGCCAACGAGCTATGAAAGAGAAGCGTACGATTGCAGGCATATCGAAGACCTATTCGGTCCGTTTCAGACAATTGAGGGGCTGACTCCCGATCTAATCGAAGAAACATATGCCGAAGCTCGTCGTGCGGAAAAATACAAGCCATCGGAGCTTGTGCGGATCAACGCGAAGTTGCGTCAAATTCTGTCGAATGCAGTCGCGAAGCGGATAATTGACCGAAACCCCTGTGCCACTGTTCATGTTCGCAGGCCACGCAACAAAAGGGAATCGCTAACAATCGACCAAGTTGCTGCCCTATGCACACACCTTCAACACATTGAGCTCACCGCCGAAGCTGTCGGTACGCTAGTACTAGTGTATACGGGTATGCGAAAAGGCGAGATGCTTGGTCTCGAATGGCGCGATTGGGACCCTGTCAATAAAACTTTGAAAATTGACAGGCAGTACACCAACGACCATGAATTGAGGGCACCAAAGTCACAAGAAAGCCAACGCAAAATCCCCGTTGGAGAAACCTTGACCGAACGTCTTCAATCATGGTCAGCCAAACAAAAAAAGTTCCTGGCCTCTTTGGGACTGTCTCAGACTGGCAGCACACCCATCATTAGTGATATTGCCGTCGAACAGGGAGTCCCTACTGTCTGCCACATGAAGAATTACATCTACAACCATTGGTTTCGCGATTTCGCAGTTAGCTGCAATCTTGGAATCTATGAGCCGAACGATTCAACTGGTGGAAAACTATATAAGGGAATCTGCCCGCATCAGCTCAGGCATTGTGTCAGCACTTTTATGCTGGCGAACGGATCAGATATTAGAAGCGTGCAGGGCATTCTTGGCCACGCAGACCCCAATATCACCCTCAAAACGTATACAAGCCTCGTTCAACAATCAGAAATAAAAGCAGTTAAAGGATACGAAGACTTAATCAACGTCCATATACAAAGAAGCGAGCAATAGTTTGTTTTTTATTCATCGTTTCATCCATAATATTACGGTACTATAATACCGTTTCCGCAGGTAGATGCTATATTTGATTGACATTTAATGGGTTTTATTACATGCTAAAGCTGTCAGATGGCTACGCATGTAGTCATAAAAACCGGCCCCCCAAGTGCTTATGAACCTGGTAAGTCTTACAAGCACAGGGAGGGCCCTCATTGAAAGGATAGCTCATCATGGCTACTCCAAAGATTAGCACTCAGGCGTCCACACCGACTTTCCCTACTGGTACCGTTCAGTGCGATCGGTTGCTCCGCGTTAACGATATCCGCGAAATCACTGGCTGGAGCGAAAACACCGCGCGCAAGTTTATGCGTGAATCCGGCAAGCTCATCCAAATCCATCGCTCGAATTACATGCTTGAGAGCTCGTTTTACGAGCTTTTCAAGCAGCTTGAAGGTCATACGGCCCACCTTGACTAGGTGGTAAACATGAGCGAGCTGCCGTCGATTTCCGACAAATATCGCGATGATGTTAATGAGCAACGAAAGATTAAATGGAAAATGGATAAAGCTAATTTTATTTCAGTGCCCGAGTGGGCGTGCTGCGTCACCACCGTCGCTGCCGAGCGCCTCATCCTCGGCCTTGTATGGAAGTTTGGAAAGCCTTCCACAAACAAAAAAGCCATGGGCTTTTACGCAAAAAGCAAATGGATTGAGGAGCATTACCACCTGAGCAAGAACACGATTTCCCGCGCCCACACCTCTTTGAAGGATAAGAGGTACATTCAAAAAGCGGGTGACGGCAGCTGGATGCTTAATTACGCTGCAATCTACCGCGCCGCGATCGAAAACGGCTGGGAGCCTCCGAAATCTTAAGCCCACAAACCGACTATCGAGGTCGTGAGAGTCGGCCACCGTCAGGGTTCCCACAAGAACATGCCGCGGATGTAAAATAAAACAGGGTCGAACCGAAACAGTTCCCGGACAATTGGCGTCCGGCCAGACACTTCGATTCGACCCTTTTTCATGCCCGCATCTAAAACAATCCCATAATCATTCTCGACATCTTTAACGCCATCACTCTCCCGCCACCAACACGTCGTAGGTGCCATTTTCAACGAATCGATGCGGCCGTCCATTCATGGTCTTTAAGGCACGTGATACCATGAAAACGTGCGGTATTTCTCCAATCGAAAACCTGCGTGAACGCATGACTTGAGACGCCTTTTTAGAACTCACCGATCGCAGGACGACTACAAATCAACAGCGGCCGCGTATTTGTTCCCAGCCGTACGGCGTGGCGGAGCCATGCCCATTGTTGATTGGAGTGTCGCACCATGGCAGACGAGAGAAAAATCAGGGAGACCTACGGTTACGGCATTAAGCCCGTCCTCGATAAGGCCGCCGAGCGGATCGAGGCGAGGTGGCGGGAGAAGCTGCTGCGCGAGACCGCCGACCTCAAGACCGAGAACGAGCTGCTCAGGGCCCAGCTCGACGAATTCAACCTCAAGCTCGCCGAGGCCACGGATCGGAATGAAAAGATTGAGGCCGACTGCAGTGAGCGGATTGCCTTTATAGAGGAGAAGTTCGAGCTCGATACCGCGAGCCTCGAACTCGAGAACAACGAGCTCCACGCCGCGAGCGTCAGGTACCTCGCCGATGCCAGGGAGCTCAACAGACAGGTCGTCCAGCTCCATGCCGAGGCTGAGGCCATGGTCGATGAGATCGAGCGTCTGCGCGGCGAGCGTGACGCCGCATTGAAAGCCCAGCCCGAGCTGAACGATGCGCTCCTAGCCCAGCGCGACCTGATGACCGAGGTCGCCGCCCTCAAGGACCGCCTCGCCGCCTCCGAGCAGCGGGCGGCCGTGGCCGAGACTAAGGTCGAGGTCATGACCCAGATGAGGGGTGAGTAGCCCCGCGCTCCTCCTGTCAGGCTGCTGATTTCTAGAAACCTTCTAGAGCGCTTCTAGAAGGTTTCTAGAACCGGGCGCAGCGTCTTCGATCGGCACGATGTCTCGGTAGATAAGGCAGTGTCTGGCGTCGCACCATTTGTCGCCGTGGTAGTGGCCGAAGAACCAGGCGCGGTAGCCGAGCCGCCCGTCGAGCTCGGCAAGGAATCGCTGAAGCCGGTCGTCCCGATACTCGCGTCCACGCTCGCGACACAGCCCCTCGGCAAGGGCAGCCGGAGCCTCGTGAGTCACAACGTAGTCGACCTTCCAGCCCACGCGGTCGAGCGAGGAACGGCAGTGTTCCGTCTCTTTCTCACTCGGCATCTCCTCAGGCCACCAGCTCCTCCCCTCCTTGCGATACTGCCTGTCGTTGCTCGCGGCGCCGCCCATGGCAAGGACTGTGAGCCCGTCGATATCGAACACCTCTCCGCGCATCAGGTGCAGCACGTGCGGTCGTGCCTCATGGACGAGCCCGCCGTTCCACTCCCGCACCGGCAGCCCAGCCAGGGCATGGTGGTTCTCATGGTTGCCGTCTACGAAACACGTGGTCCAGGGCTTCGACTCGAACCAGTCGAGCCAATACCTCTCAGCATTCGAGCCATCCCAGACAAAGCCGAAGTCGCCGGCCACGATCACCACGTCATCGCGCGTCAGCGTGCGCCCCAGCGGCCAGTTTTTGAAGGCAAACCGGCTGGACCCGTACTCGGCCCTGCCGTGCACGTCGCCCGTCACATAGATAGCCATCAGTACGCACCCCACGGCAGGAGTTTGTCCCCAAGCCTCACGATCCGGTCATACAGCACCGTGTGCCATTCGTCTGGGTTGCCGTCTCGGTGAAAATGGCCGTAATACCAATGTTTATAGTCCAGGCGGTCCTCGAGCTCGTCGAGGAATCCGGTCAGCCGGTCCGCATCAGGGCGTTCCCAGCCTGGGTCCGGGTAGAGCGTCGGCGAGAGCATGCGCGTCGAGCAGGTATGGGTGATGGCGCAGTCGACCTTCCAGGCGACCTCGTCGAGCCTTGCCCGTGCGGCATCGAAATCGCGCTCGTCCGGCAGCTCCTGCGGCCACCACGAGCTGTACGGGATGCGGTACGCCCTGTCGACGCTCGTCGCCCCGCCCATGGTGAAGACCGTCTTCCCGTCGAACTCGAAGACCTCCCCGCGCATGAGGCGGCGGATGGACGAAGTATCCGACAGGCGCTGCGTCAGCCCGCCGCGCCACGGCTCCATGGGGCGCTCCGCCCAATGGTCGAAGCGCTCGTGGTTGCCGTCGACGAACAGCACCGTGTAGGGGCGCGACTCCAGCCAAGCGATATCGGCGCATTCCTCGGCAGAGAAGTCCCACGGAAAGCCAAAGTCGCCGGCGATGATCAGATAGTCGTCGCTCGTCAGGCCATCCCCAAGCTCCCAGTCGCGGAGCTTTTGCATGTCGAGCCCACCGTGGATGTCGCCTGTCACATAGACCGTCATCGGACCACCTCTTTCCGCTTGTACGCCGCCAGCTCGCGCTCGACCTGCCTGTCGCCGGTCTCGTTGACCCACCAGGGCCATTTCACCCGGCCGCACGGCTCGCCGACTCCGGCGAACCACCCCCTCAGCCCGTCGAGGCTCACCGGGGAGTGCCCGTTGGCATCGCAACCGACGTCGTAGCGCAGAAGGCCCTGCTTGCGGTTGAACTCGTTGTACGCGCCGCCGCTGCTGTGGATGTGCCCGTGGAGGTGCCACGACCCATGGTTCATGCCCTGCCAGTCGGCCATGGGGTAATGGCTCAGGACGATCTTCTGCCCGTCGATCTTGAGCACGCAGATCGGCGGCTCCACGGTGAACGCGCCCGCGACCGTCGGCTGGGTCCAGTCCTTGTCGTGGTTTCCCGGGACGAGGTGGATGCGCCTGCAGGCGATCCGCTTGCGCAGGGCATAGGCGTCCTGGGCGGTCATCTTGAATGAGAAATCCCCCAGGATGTAGAGCTCGTCGTCCATGGCGACCCTGCCGTTGATGTTGTCGACGATGGCGTCGTTCATCTGCCAAATCGTCTCCCACGGGCGGTCGGTAAACTTCAGCACGTTCTCATGCCCGAAATGGGTGTCGCTGGTAAACCAGATCATATTTATAGTCTCCTTTTATCGCTAAAAAACGTTCTCCTTCGATGCCAGGAGACGTATTTTGAGCGACATGAGGTACATATCCCTCATGTTCCAAGCTCCAATCTGCCGAATTTGCTCGGATAAAAGTCTAAAGCTTCGATAGCGAGCACAATTTGATTTTTGAATTATGGACGAATTCCTCGTCAAGAGGGTAAAATAATGCCGACGGCAGCCCAAGTTGTAGTGAGCTGGGCAGAGCCGTTGCTTAACGAAGTTAGGTCATCGTCTTAGCGACGGTGACCTTTCTTTTTGGGCTTCGAGCCCTGCTTAAGTGCCTTGGAAAGGCCGACAAGGGCCGTGAGGAGCGAGACCATAGCGGTCAGGAGCTTCACGAACTCGGTGAAATCGGTCATGGGCATCACCTCCCATCGAATGGAGGGCTCTGCCCGGCACGAGGACTGCCGACAGCGAGGACGATTCTATCAGAGTGGCTGGCCCTCTTCATTCAATTCATGCTCCCCACCCTCGCCGAGACTGCAGGCGTGGCAGAATCGGCACCGAACGGTAGCGCGCCAGGGCACTGACGATGAACTATCCAAAACTAGCGAGGCGTGTCACCACGTGAGAAATCGCCACGGTCGATAACGCGATCGTCCATCTGTCGCGACACAGCGCTACCGCCGTGCGCCTGGCCGGCGGTGCGAACGCGGTCATCGCCGGCATCGGGAACGGCGCCGGCGTAACGGTTGCGAATCTCCCTCGCATAACCGCGACGCGCAAGAAGCTCATCGCGAACCGCCGGATCTTCGAGCAGGTCTTCATCACACTTCGGTGCAATGAATTTAGGAAACGAATTGTAGGCGACGCCTTTGCTTGCTTTAGCCTGCTCGACCCACGCCGAGTATGCTTTCTTGAGTCGTCGGATGTAAATCTCACAGCGCTTCTCGTATGGAAGCGCACGCTCGGCCTCCAACACGTTATTTTCGAAAGCCGTCTGCAATGACTTCAACGCGAAGCGTCCGTCAAGACGAGCCAGGTTGAAGGTGCACTTCGGATTGCCGTCTTCTTTGATATCGAGATCTGTCGCATAGACTCGATTGTTCTTGATGAAAATGTCTACGCCCCATGATGCAAGTAGTTTTTTGAACTGCTCCATATTCTTTACGCGACCTTCGTCAATCGCAATATGGATCAGCTCACGCAGATTGTTTTTATAACTGTACTCGCCGCGACAAATAATCTCCTTTTCCGTGTCGCGCGGCTGTCGATCTCGAATCTTCGAATTCTTCTTTCCCTTTTCGAGCTGAGCGAGATTCCAGTCCTTATCGAGTTCGCGGACCCATGAGGCGCGTTCGTACTTTCCGTGCCGCCCGCCCGTCTCGCAACGCTTGCCGGTTAACAAATCGGTACGGTTGATCGCCATGTGCACTGCGTAGCGTTTTCCCGCCTTATCGCTTTCTTCGTGCAGCGCGAGAATCACCTGTTGATGCGGATAGTGCTTCGCAAGCCATTGCTCCGCGTAGGCCAGACATGCATCGGGGGTCATCTTGCCTCCGTTGCATGAGCATTCTTCCGGAAGAAACGCGAGGATCTGGTGTAGCAGGATTACGTTTTTGGCTCCGGCTCTCGACGGCTTGTCGTGATGGAAAACCTTTCTGGTTCTATCCATTTTCGAAAACCAGCGGTCGCTCCATTCGATGTTCCAGCCACCACGCGCAATCGCATCTTTTCCGTTGATGTATTTGCGGACGTTCTTTGCGTAGCGCTCGCTCGATATGCTTTTCTGCTTAATGACGGTCATTTTGATCACCGCCGACGAAATAGCGCTTCTCGAGCTCGTCGATAAAACGATCCAGCTTACGCCCAACTTGGTAAACCTTTTCGAGTGTGCGGAAAACAGCTTTCCCGTTATACGCGGGAAGCCCTTGGGCGTTCACAAAATACATCAGCTGATTGAGGTTTGTTCCTTCCTTCAAAAGCTCGTGATAGATTTTGTCGATCGACGCCCGATCGACATCGATTTTCTCGACATGCCCTTTGAGCAGTACGCGACGAGCATACGCACTGACAGTCATATCGAGGGAATCAGCATTGCTTTCGATTTTTCTTTTTTCTTCCGGCGAGACCCGGACGTGAATGTCATCGGTTCGGGATTTTTGATCAGCGATTTCCGCCAGACCAAAATCGATATCGAGATCGTCGGCATTGCACAAAACGAAACGTATGAGTTCCGCCTCGCTCATCTCATGTCGCTTTGCGATTGCAGTGATGACTTTCTTCTCTTCATCAGAAAGAGACGCCTTGATGGTGTGTGGGCGGAGCCTGCTCATGATTCCTCCGGAAAACGAATCAGCGATCGGAGAGGCCTCCGATCAAAACCTGCTATGCGATTCGCTTTCCTTTTGAGGAACGGCTGGCGTCGTTCCGAACATGAAGAATCGTCGCCGCGATTCTTCATCGCGAAGTTTCAACTTCACGATAACCTTATCGCCGTAGCAGGCGATAAGCAAGGTCTGTGGCGTGGTGTTTTTGGGGTCCGAATGGACCCACAAAAATGCCACCCACAGTCATCTTGCAATCACCGGGACGGCGATTGGGCGGAGCGTAGCGTAGACACGAAATGAGAGGCCTCGTTTCGAGCGAAAGGCTTCGCGGTGTCGTAGTGTCAGCGGAGACCGTGAGCGGAAGCGAATTTTTAACGCGAAGGATACTGAATGTTAGAAATTCGCTGTAGCGAGGGCGGAGCGGTAATGCGAATGCGAGGGATGCCGAGTTTTTGCATTACCGCGCAGCGGACTCCGGGCGAGGGCTGGAGCAAGTTGATGGAAGACCTTACCGATTTGCGGAAGGTTTTGCCCGAAGCATCCGGCACCGCCGGATTCTTTTGGAACGGCCTCTCGTTTGATTGCTTTCCTATCGTTTGCTCCCAAACTGGGCGTCTAAAAAAGGCGGCCGAACCGGCCGCCCACAAATAAATAAACATTCACCGAATGTAAGAGGAGAGGAACGATGCACATTACTCCCAGTGACCGGCGACGTCGACAACCCAATGCTGTCCCGTAGCCTGCTGTTCATAATGTCCCTGGTCCTCAGAGGTGGTATACGAATCATCTACAACGGATCCACCGATACCGCCGTTTTCGCCATCGTTAATAATCCAAGCGTAGGCGGCATCGGATGAATCGAAGGGCCCTACCATAGTACCACCATGATTGACCCAGAAACGAGGATGACGCGTGTATACCACGTTCGGTACCCAGACCTGGCTGTAGTCGGTTTCCCAGTGGCCCTGCTCGGCAACCCATTTCTTCTGGCTACCGCTGTTGGAAGAGGAATTATTGCTGCCGGAACCCTGTGAATTGCCGGAATTCTGCTTCGAGTCGGAGGAGTTTCCCTTGCTGTCAGACTTCGACGAGTCGGAAGACTTGTTATCCTCTTTCTTGGAGTCATCGGACTTCTGGTCCTTGTCGTCGGATTCTTTCTTCTCCTCGGTCTTGGTTCCAGAGGCTTGCGCCGCCTTTTCTTCGCTCGGCTTCTTTTTGTCTTTATTCTTTACCGCCGCGGCGGCCCTTTCCGTAGAGCCGCTTCCTTGCTTTGCAACGCTGGCACATCCAAGTTGAGGTGCCGAAAGGCACACCAGAAGCGCAACGATAATAGCCTTTGTTCTCACACCGATCTCCCTGTCCATGAAACCGGGCGTTGGACACTAGCCGATATCCAACGCCCGGCTTGCTTTTACATCTGCTCGCGGCGCTTCTTTTGATCGAGGAAGACGCCGGCTGCCACGAGGACGGTACCGCCGATGGCGAACGTCTCGCCGATGAGTCCCGCGCGGTCACCGGTCTGGGCGAGGCTGCCGGGCTGGGCGGTATCCGTGCCGGCGAGGTGCTTCGGGGTGTATGCCGCCTGCTGCTTTGCCGCCTCCTCTGCCTCCTGTCGTGCGATCTCATCGGAAAGCTTCTGCTCCGCTGCGATGCGGTCGGACTTCGCCGACTCGTAGGCGGCGAGTGCCGCATCGTAGCCGGGCTGGAGCTCGTCCACCGCGGCCTGCTTCTCGTCCAGGATGGCCTTGGCGGGCGCGATCTTGGCGCGTGCCTCGACTGCTGCGGCGAAAAGCGCGTTGAGGGCGTCATCCGCGTTCACATCATGGCCGGAAGCGATCGCCGCGCCGGCATCGATGGAGTTCAGCTTCGACAGCTTGGCGTCTGCCTGCGCCTTCGCCTGCTCGGCGGCGGAGACCAGGGACTCGGCGGCGGCGGTATCCGCCTTCGCGGCATCGAGGGCGGCCTTGGTGTCATTGACGGCCTTTGCTGCATCCTGCTCGCGCTGCTGTGCCTCTGCGAGCTTCGCGGCAAGATCGGTGAGGATGTCGAGGTTCGACTGTGCGTCATCGAGATCGGTCTGGGAGCCGGTAAGCCTGTCGGCGGCAACGCCGGTGTCGGTCTTTGCGGCATCGACGGCATGCTGGGCATCCGCGAGGGCGCGTGCGGTGGCGTCCGCCTTTTGCTCGGCGGCGGCGAGGACGGTCGCTTTCTCGGTCTGATCGGCTACCGCCGAGTCATGGACGCTCTTTGCTGTATCGAGCGCCTTCTTGGCGTCGGCGACGTCCTGGAAGAACTTCGCGAGATCGGCGTTCGCATCCATGACGTCCTGCTGCTTGGCCTCGGTGTCCGCCTTGGCGGAATCCAGCTTGGTCTGTGCGGCCGTTACGGCTGCGTTGGCGGCATCAAAGGCGACCTGTTTCTGCTGGACGGTCGACTTTGCCGTATCGACTGCCGCGTTGGCGGCATCGAGGTCCGATTTCGCCGCATCAAGCTCGGTCTGGGCATCCGTGACGCCCTGCTGCTTGGCGGCGACATCAGCCTTGGCGGCATCGACGGCACGCTGGGCATCGGCAACACCCTGCTTTGCGGCATCGACACCTGCCTGTGCGGAATCCACCGCGACCTGCTTCTGCTGGACGGTTTCAGCGGCGTCGGTAGCTGCCTGCTTCTTGGATGCGAGATTGGCCTTGGCTGCGTCGAGTGCGCTCTTGGCGTTCTTGAGGCCGTTGATATAGGAGGTCAGCTTCTGCTCATACTCGTCGACAGACATGGGGTTCATGTTCCAACCGGAGCCTGCCCAACCCAGGTTTGCGGTATCGAAGCTGTCGGTCTTCCAGCCGTTCATGGTTCCCTTGCTGCAGACCGCCATGCCCATATAGCCGATTTCAGGGCTGATGACATGCAGGTAGTGACCGACAGTTGCGGGATATCCGGCAACCTTAAAATGCTGGTTGACATAGGATTCAATCCCACTATGCGACTTGTAGAAGTCTACGGCATCCTTACCGGTTAGACCGGTGACGCCATAGAGCTCCTGAACCGCCTGATCGAAGAAAGCCTTTTCTTGGTCAACCCACTGCGGTTTCGGATCGGTTCCATAATTCCATGCGAGGTTTTCGGTCGTATCGAACTGCATGGAATGTCCAAACTTGACATCGGAATAGTTTGCGTTGGCTATCGCCGCTGCAATGAGCTTATAGGTGACCTGGAGTTCGGAGAGACCGACGGACTTGCGATACTCGTTGATGGACTTCATGTACGGGATTGCCGCGAGCATGTTGTCGAGACTGGTCGCATCGAGGCTGTTTCCGACCTCGGTGTAGTCCTTGTGTGTACAGTTCTGGATGATCTCGATGGCTGAATCGGCACCCATGGCACGGAAGAAGCCGATGGCTCCCTGCTTGAGTTGCGCGTCGGCGGAATCGAGTTTCGCCTGTGCCTCGTCGACCTTCTGCTGCGCGGCGGTCACGGCGGCGTCTGCGGTATCCTTTGCGGCCTTGGCGTTCACGAGCTCTACGTCGGCGGCTGCCTTGGCTGCCTCGGCGTCCTTGACAGCCTGCTTCGCGGCATCCAGCTTGGCGACGGCGTCGGCATTCGCCTGCTTGGCCGCATCGAGGCCGGCGTTCGCGGCATCGAGAGCGGACTGGGCGGCGTTCACACCGGATTCGGCATCGGCCGCGGCCTGCTGCTTTACGGAGAGGGCCACCTGGGCATCATTCAGGTCGGCCTGTGCCGTTGCCGCAGCGGACTGTACCTGCTCGAGCTCGGACTCGCACTGGGACTGTGTCGCTTGTGCGGCAACGAGGGCTGCCTCCGCGTCCGCGACCTTCTGTTTTGCCGCATCGTACTCCGGACCGCTGGCGCCTGCCTCCGCTGCAGCGAGGTCTGCTTTCGCCTTCTCGTAGGCGGCGCTGGCGGCTGCGGCCTTCGCATCCGCCGCATCCTTGTTCTGCTGGGCTGCAGCGAGGACGGCATCGGCGGCATCCTTTGCAGACTGGGCCGCAACCAGCTTGGACTGGGCATCGGCAAGCGTTGCGTTGGCGTTGTCCAGTTCGGCCTGTGCCCTGTCCACGGCAGCCTGGGCGTCGCGCACGGCCTGCTCGGCGGCACTGATTGCCTCCGGGGTGGCGCTTACGGCATCTGCCTTGGCTTTATCGAGGGCATCCTTGGCATCCTGGGCCGCCTTGAGGGCGGACTGGTACGCTTCGTCCTTCTCGGACGCATCCGCCTTGGCGTCTGCGAGACCCGCCTTCGCCTGCTCGAGGTCCTTGCCGGCGGCATCGGCGGCGTCCTTGCCCTCCGCGACCTGACGGGCGTACTCGTCCATTGCCGCTCGGTCGGCTGCCGTACCGGCGCTGACTGCCAAATCGTAGGATGCCTTGGCCTGGTCGCGGGCGGAAGCCGCCTCGTTGTAGGGACCGGCGGCCTCGTCGTAGGATGCCTTGGCGGCGTCCTCCTTCGCCTTCGCCTCGTCGACTGCCTTCTGCAGGTCCGCGATGGTCTGTGCGGCGGATTTCGCACCGGTACCGGATGCCGCGCCGGCGTGGGTGGCGATCGGCGACATCACGGCGGGGTGCTGCGTGCCCCCGTCACCGGTCTGGGCGAATGCCGCGAACGGTGAGATGAGGCTCGATCCGGTCATGGCGGCCATGGTCGCCGCGGTGACGGTCAGACGCGCGATCCCCTTCGGAGTGTGAATCTTTTTGCTTGGCAGTGCGGCGAAGTGATCGCCACCGGCGGCGAAATGCTTTCCCTGAGTCATTGTGCTGTTCCATTCCTTTTCCGTGCCCTATTCGACTGGGCATCAGAGTGCTTTCCAATAGAGATAATTATGCGCCTTAACTGGGATTGTTGTATATAGTCCGTTGGCATAAATACAACAATCCATGACTCTTTTTGTCATGGATATCTCGCCGCTACAACAATCCTTTGGTCTACGGTGCAAAGAACTCAGATCAGAGTCTGGTTACTCACAAGAGCAATTTGCGAACCGCATTGACATGGACAGGTCTTACTACGCCTCGATAGAGGTCGGGCGAAGAAATGTCAGTCTTTCTAACCTCTCTAAAATTGCCAATGGATTCAACATATCAATTGCTGCACTTATGACTGGTGTCACCGATAAATCGGATTAGTCCATCAATCAGCGAACGAAGTGAGCGAATCAATCGACGGCGTAGCCGGCGGCAAGGACACGGTACGTGGCCGCGCAGCGAGCTCTGCGAGCGAAGGGGACGGCATCGCCGTCCCTATTCTTTATAATCTATTTCTCTATTAATTGGTTTCACCAAAATGGGTATGACACAAGCTTCTGAACAGGCTTTTTATCAGAGAATTCAAAGCTGCCGAATCATCAAAATGGTGATATTTTTTACCCAAAAGAGGGAAGCGCGTCACCAAAATGGAACCGACTAACAGCTGTTGAAAACTTTTATCCCCAAAATGGTGATTTCCTGTTTTCAGTGGAAAACTCGGGAAGTCATAATATTTACTTACCAAATTTACAAACGGAAGCGGTTCTTAACCCCAAAACCAGAACAGGTCAGAAGCAAAAATAACTCCTGACCTGCGATTTTCCTGGTGCCCCCGGGCGGATTCGAACCGTCGACACCCGCTTTAGGAGAGCGGTGCT
>CABUNJ010000021.1 GCA_902492935.1 uncultured Collinsella sp.
CGAGCCGGAGAGCACTTAATGTGCTCTCCGTGCGAGCAGGACTGTCCGAGCAGGCGACTTCGCATGCCGCCGGGCAGCCGGGACGGACACCCTTCAAAGATTTTCAAAAAAGTTGTTGACGCGCGCGTAACGACTCGTCTAATATATCCCTTGCGCGATGGACCTGTAGCTCAGTTGGTTAGAGCGTCCGGCTGATAACCGGGAGGTCACAAGTTCGAATCTTGTCAGGTCCACCACTTTCTTTCGCAATAAACACCCCAGCGAGAGCCGAGTCGCCGCTGGGGTGTTTATTACTGTCTCCGTGGGGGTTTAGCTCAGCTGGGAGAGCGCGGGCTTTGCAAGCCTGAGGTCAGGGGTTCGATCCCCCTAACCTCCACCATGATGGACCTGTAGCTCAGTTGGTTAGAGCGTCCGGCTGATAACCGGGAGGTCACAAGTTCGAATCTTGTCAGGTCCACCATCAAAACTGTGAAGAGCCCTGGGGCGTTGCCTCGGGGCTTTTTTCTTGTCTGCGATAAATCTCATTTTGGTTTTGTGTGCTGTGCGAAAGATTGGGTAGTATAGCTATTCAATGCGGTGGAGCTGCCGCGTGTTAACCGCTACGTACCGGAGGTGTTCCATGGTTCGTGTCGACATAGAGACCATCGTCATGGCCGCCGGTCCCGTGCCATCGCTTATCGTGCTTCGCGAGCGCTGCAGCAAATCGGACTTGCCCGCGCCACTGCGTTCCCTTTCCATTCAAACTGGTTCGTTTGAAGCCGCTGCCATTAGCCGTGGCATCGATAGCGGCCGCGCCGAGCGCCCGATTACCCATGACCTGTTGATCGATACTGTTGGTGCCCTGGGCGCCAAGCTCGAGCGCATCGAGATCGTTCGCGCCGAGCCGCCGGTGTTCTACGCGACGATCGTCGTACTGGCCGATGGTGACGAGCGCAAGATCGACGCCCGTCCCAGTGATGCCATTGCCCTTGCCGTGCGCAGCAATGCCCCCATGTTTGTGGAGGACGACATCATGAATCGCCTGGGTACTGTTTCTACCCACGCCGAGGAAGTCGACGACGAGCAGGAGTTCGAGAAGTTCGACGAGTTCGTCCATACGCTCTCCCCCGATGACTTCTAAATGCGGGGCGGCCAGGATGCGGAGCGTTCGCTGATGGCCGGCGGTATGTCGGCCGAGGCGGCTGCGATCGCCCGCGAGGCCCAGATGCGCTCGGAGGCTTCTGAGGCGGCTCGCATTGCCTATGTGACGCAGGCCCGCACGCTTCGCGAACGCCGCGGCTCGTTTATCAAGATGGTTGTCATCTCCACCCTTGTCGCGGCAATCTGCTCGCGCCTTCGTGGTACAGTTGGTGCGCTTGGGTTTTCGGTCTCTACGGGCCTCGTGATCTGGGGTGTGGTCGATGCGGTAATGCTGACCAGTCAGATCAAGGTGCTCGACAAGCGCGCGGCGGACATGATGCGCGCCCGCGACGCTGCCGCCAAGATCGCCGCCGAGGCACAAGAACTGTAATGACGCCAGACTCGATGGGAAGGTCTAAAGATGGCACAGGATATGCAGGACGCCGGTAACGTCTCCGCCGAGCTCGACGCCATGGTGTGTGACCTGATCGGCGCGTTCTTGGACGACCTTGCCGCCGGCGAGAATCCGGGCGTAGTTGTGGCGATTGAGGACGCTGCTTCCAACCGATATCTGGCGGCGCTCGACGAGGACGGCGAAGAGGCGTGCCTGGAGGCGGCCACCAACTTTATTTCCGAGCACAAGATGGGTCTTAAGGACGAGGGCCTGGGCCGTATCGCCCGCTATGCCATCGGCTACACCGGTTGTGTCGAAATTGACGGCGGCTATCACGACGCCCTGCTCGTGAGCTTCTTCGAAACCACGCTCGAGAGTGGTTTTTCGGCATATGTGCTGTATGAGGGCATGGGCGCCGGCGATGGTTTTATGTGGAGCGACCCTGAACCTGCAGGTGAGGAAACCCCTCTCATCTAAAATCGCTAAAATAAACGAGTTTTCGGTAAAAGGCTCAATATTCCCGCCGAGCGTTGCATTGCTGGGTGGGTCGCATACGCGTGCCGGTTGTATATAGATAGAAGATAGGGGAACTACATGCGCGTAGACAATCTGAGGAACATCGCCATCATCGCTCACGTCGACCACGGCAAGACGACGATGGTCGACAAGCTCCTGCGTGCCACGGACGCCTTCCGTGCCAACCAGCAGGTCGAGGACCGCGTCCTGGATTCCAACGACCAGGAGCGCGAGCGCGGCATTACGATTCTCGCCAAGAACATCTCTATCGAGTACAAGGACGTTAAGATCAACGTCATCGACACCCCGGGCCACGCCGACTTTGGCGGCGAGGTCGAGCGCGTACTGCGTATGGCTGACGGCGCTCTGCTGCTGGTCGACGCCTTTGAGGGCCCCATGCCCCAGACCCGCTTCGTGCTGCGTCACGCTATCGATACCGGCCTCAAGATCATGATCGTCATCAACAAGATCGACCGTCCGGGTGCTAACCCCGAGAAGGCCTACAACGACTGCCTCGACCTTATGGCCGACCTGGGCGCCACCGACGACCAGCTTGAGTTCGCCATGGAGCACGTGGTCTACGCCAGCGCCATGAATGGCTTTGCCCGTCTTGATCCCAACGACGGCAACATGGACATGTATCCGCTGCTCGATATGATCATCGACGACATGCCCGCGCCCGAGGTTGACGAGAACGCCCCGCTGGCCATGCAGTGCGTGACCATCGACCACTCCAACTTCGTTGGCCGCATCGGCATCGGCCGCGTGTACTCCGGTACCATCCACCAGGGCGACCAGATTCTGGTTGTGAAGAACGACGGCTCCAGCGCCACCGCTACCGTCAAGCAGCTCTTTACCTTCGACTACCTGGGCCGTACCGAGTGCCAGGAAGTCGGCGCCGGCGATATCGCCGCCGTCGTGGGCATCGACCGAACCGATATCGGCGATGTCTACACCGACCCCGAGAACCCTGTCGAGCTCGAGCCCATCGAGATCGACCCGCCGACCCTGTCCATCGTCTTTGAGGCTTCGACCTCCCCGCTCGTCGGTCGCGACGGCGACATCGTGGGCGCCCGTCAGCTCAAGGAGCGCCTGTTCAACGAGGCCGAGAACAACGTGACCATGAAGATCGAGGAGCTCGAGGACAAGAGCGGCGTCGAGGTCTCTGGCCGCGGCATTCTGCACCTGTCCGTCTTGATGGAGTCCATGCGCCGCGAGGGCTTTGAGTTCCAGGTCGGTCGTCCCCGCGTTCTGTTTAAGAAGGACGAGAACGGCAACAAGATGGAGCCTGTCGAGCAGGCCGTCGTCGAGTGCCCGGAAGAGTACTCGGGCAAGGTCGTTGAGGTCTTCGGTACCTCCGGCGGCATCATGACGAGTATGGACACCTCGGGCATCGTGACGCACCTCGAGTTCAAGATCCCGACGCGCGGCATCATGGGTCTTAAGAACCGCATCATGAACGTCACCCACGGCGAGGGCGTGTTCTACCACACCTTCCTGGAGTATGGTCCTTACGCCGGCGAGATCGGCAACCGTCAGAACGGCGCCATGATCTCCATGACCACCGAGAAGGCCGTTGCCTACGCTCTGGGTACGCTGCAGGAGCGCGGTCAGCTGTTTGTTGAGCCGGGCACCGAGTGCTATGAGGGCATGATCGTGGGCGAGCGCAGCAAGGCTGGCGACATGGTCGTCAACATCGCCCGTACCAAGAACCTGGGCAACCAGCGTTCCTCGACCTCCGATATCTCCGTGCAGCTGGTGCCGCCCCGCACCTTCTCGCTGGAGGAGGCGCTGGAGTACATCGCCGACGACGAGCTGGTCGAGATTACTCCCAAGAACATCCGCCTGCGCAAGCGCCTGCTCAACGCCACCGACCGCAAGAAGGCCGCCGTCCGCGCCGGCCAGGTCAACAAATAAGCGCTGGGGCTTATAGCGTCTAACAAGAAAGGGCGCCGACCGCGATGGTCGGCGCCCTTTTTGTGCAAGAGAATTGAGCTGGTCTGCGCCACCATAAAGGTGCCTGGCCCCTTTATGGTGGTTGGCGGCTAAGCGGTGGGGAGTCCCGGCGTGTTGGCCGGCTGCTGCGGTTTGAGGCGGGCGTTGCGCCAGATGATTTGGATGATGTAGCCGAGCATAAAGACAAAGGCCACGCCGCTGATGAAGTCGCCTACGAGGGGAAGCCCCGTGAGGGCGCCTGCGATTATGCCGCCCACGGCTGCCATGGCGTAGCGGTTCTGGTTGTGTCCGACCGTGCGGGCGATCGCGCACCCCGCAAAGGCACTCGACACCAACGCGATGCCGATAACGCCGCACAAGAGGGCTCCGGCAAGCGACAGACCAGCGATGGAGATAATCAGCAGTAGGATGGCGGGGACGATAGCAATCGTACCTAGAAGACCGCTCACCCACAGGGGCGTGGGGTGCTGGTGGAGCATGCCGGCGGCGCTGGCAGTCGCACGCGGGAAGACGAGCTCGAGAAGCAGAGCGACAAAGCAGGTCGAGAGTGCCGCGGCGACGATACTGCCGATGACATCGTTAGCGGTGGAAGTATCCTCGTTCTCGGTGCGGTCGATCTTGAGCGCACCGACCTCGGCTCCCGCGGCACGCTTGGGGTCCTCGGAGACGTGCGCGTTCACGGTGCCGGTGATGTGGGCGTTCTTGCCCAGGATGAGCTTGTCGGCCCAAACCTCGACATCGCCCTCGACGGTGCCATCGATGGTCACCGTGTCGCCTGCAAGCGCTGCCGACTTGGTAGAGCCGCGCAGGGCAACCGTCTCGCCTATCGCGTAAAAACAGTTGGCGGTGCTGTCGGAATTGAGCACAACGTGCTGACCGACGACCGTGACGCTGCCATCAACCGTGGTCTTGGCGATATCGATAGTGCGTGCCGCCAAGCGGACGGCGCCGCCCACCGTGCAGTCGCGGATAGAGAGGGTATCGCCCGCGGCGATGATATCGCGGTCGATGGACGTATCGTCCAAGTTGAGGGCCTGACCTGCCCAGTACAGGTCACCTTCGACGCCGGACGAATTGGCGTCATTGTCGGTCGCAAGTACGTTGCCTGCGGTGTCTGTGCCGGCGAACGACGCCGTGGGAAGTGCGGTGACCGCTAGGGCGACGAGCGCGAATAGGATCGTGATGCGGACCCACGCTTTACGGCGCTGGGTCGACGGGAATTGATTACGGGGCATAGTGAATCCTTCGTCAGATGCTCGACATACACCTAACAGGGTACCCAACGCGTGGGCGCTCTAAAAGAACCTCTCGGTTGCATTTCGAAGGGTCGTGCCGTGCTGTTTACTTTTTACGGTGCAAGAAGCGCGCGATATCTTCTTCGGTGGGGCTTTTGATGTCAAAGCGCAGCGAGAGCCAGCGCAGACCCATGGTCACGACAACGCATACGACCAGCGCGGCGACATTGCTCATAATGCCGCTCATAACGAGACACACATAGCTTGTCGATCCGGCGATGGCGGCGATGGCATAAAAGTTAGTACGTTGGAAAATGCCCGGAACCACGCCCATAAAGCCATCGCGCAACATGCCGCCGCCCACCGCGGTGAAAAAGCCCATCATGATGCACACCGCCGGTGCAAAGCCGTAGACCAGCGCCTTGTCTGCTCCAGTGGCGGCGTAGATGCCGACCGAGATGATGTCGAGCAGGGGAATGAGTTTTTCGGGCTTGTCGACGATTGCCGGGAAAATATAGATGATGGCTGCCGTGGCGATGGAGAGCGGCAGCGCCATTGGCTGGTTGAGGATGTAGACGTTGCCCACCTGCAGCGTCATATCGCGCAAAAGACCGCCGCCCAGACCGCAGACCACCGCGAGCGCGACCGCGCCCACCAGGTCGAGCTTGTGCTCGCGCGCAACCAGCACACCCGAGATCGATGCAGCGACAACGGCGAACATCTCGAGCCAAAACGGAATAGCGACCATGGCATCCGATGCATGCGAGGTAATGGTCATAGCGGCGACGACGGGCAAGATGGGGTCCTTTGAGTTACGGGTTTAGACAATGCCCGTACATAGTACATGTTCGACGCCGATTGCGACCCTATTGCTCGGCAAACGGTCGGGACTGGATGCGTGCGTAGGCACCATGTTTGGGGATCTGGGTTGATGCTGAACGCGATGGGGGCGTGGTTGAATAGGAGGGATGTCTAAATTTTGAGCAGCGCTCAAAATTTATCCGGTCGGCTTACGCCGACCGCGCCGCGCTAAAAACGCGCCCGTGGCGCGTTTTCTTTACGCTTCGCGCCCTGCGGGTTCGAATCCCTCCTCCTGCGCGTTATTGGACTGTGCTCAAAAAAGAAAAAGCCCCATTGCTGGGGCTTGTACCATCTAATGGCGGAGGAGGAGGGATTCGAACCCTCGTGACCTTATACAGGCCAAACGGTTTTCGAGACCGCCGCATTCAACCACTCTGCCACCCCTCCGCGTGGGGTAAAAACAAAGCAGGCTCGAAGGCCTGCTTTGGAATTAACTGGCGGAGAGTCAGGGATTTGAACCCTGGAGACGCTTTTGACGCCTACACGATTTCCAATCGTGCTCCTTCGGCCACTCGGACAACTCTCCGTTAAATGCGAAAGTCAGTATACACGAGGAATCGCAAAGTGCAAACAGAAAAGTTGGCATTTTTTAAAACGCTTGGGCACTATTTGGTTCCGATCGCCGGTCTTTGGACTCCGAAATGACTCCTGACCAGCCGAATCGCGCCCCGCGAAATGCTCAAAAGAGGTATTTATAAACGCTGCGGCAGCGAATTTAAAAATATCTGGCCAGCCGAGCGAACCACTGGTATGCATTTCGCGACCACAGCCTTGCAATCGCTGACCTGCGGTTTGGATCAACTTGTCCCAACGGCACCGTATCTTGTCCACAGATCCGTCAAGCTTTTGGTCAGCATTTGGTTGGAATGCGCATGAAACGTCGTGCGAGTATGGGCATATGTGGAGGTCATGAGGTTGTAGCTGCATATTCTTGCGGCATGGGAGGTTGAAAGATATTATTACCAAGTCTTTTCCTGCTTCAGGCGCACCTTCACGACCTGAAGCCACATTTGCCCAGAGGAGGTGACAATATGAAGGCTTATGAACTGCTGTTCTTTGTTGACCCGTCGCTCGACCCCGAGACTCGTCTCGCTGTTATGAAGCGTATCGATACCACGATCGCTGAGGGCGCTGGCAAGGTCGACTCCGTTGACGAGTGGGGCAAGCGCAAGCTCGCCTACGAGATCAACGACCTCACCGATGGTGACTACACCCTCATCAACTTCCATGCAGATCCTACCCAGATCGCCGAGCTTGATCGCGTCCTGCGCATCACCGACGCTGTGGTCCGCCACATGATCGTCCGTCGCGACGACCAGGAGTAAGACTGTCGTTTTGGACTGGGCTTGTGCCCCAAGAGGAAGTAGTGAGTTATGAGCATCAATCGAGTGAACATCACCGGTAACCTCACCCGCGATCCCGAGCTGCGCGCCACCGCCGGCGGAACCCAGGTTCTGTCCTTTGGCGTCGCCGTGAACGATCGTCGCCGCAACGCGCAGACTGGCGAGTGGGAGGACTATCCCAACTTTGTCGACTGCACCATGTTCGGCACCCGCGCCGAGGCCGTGAGCCGTTTCCTGGCAAAGGGAAACAAGGTCGCGATCGAGGGCAAGCTGCGCTACAGCTCTTGGGAGCGCGACGGTCAGCGCAGGAGCAAGCTTGAGGTCATCGTCGATGAGATCGAGTTTATGAGCTCCCGTGGTGGCCAGGGTGGCTACGATCAGGGCGGTTACGCCCCCGCAGCTCCCGCGCCCGCAGCGCGTCCTGCCGCACCGGTGGCTACGCCGCCCGCGGTCGACGTCTACGATGAGGACATCCCGTTCTAAGGGTTGTTCACCTATTTTTGAGTGAGAGGCGGCTTCGGTTCGCCGAAGTTGCCAAATGAAAGGTATTTTGACATGGCTAATGATTTTTCTGCACGTCAGCCGCGTCGTAAGTACTGCCAGTTCTGCAAGGAGAACACTGAGTTCATCGACTATAAGGATACTCAGCTTCTCCGTAAGTACATGACCGATCGTGGCAAGATCAAGCCCCGTCGCGTCACTGGCGCTTGCACGCAGCATCAGCATGACATCGCCAACGCCATCAAGCGCGCCCGCGAGATGGCTCTCCTGCCGTACACCGTCCCCGTGGTTTCCTCTCGTGGCAACCGCGACCGCGGCTAAGAAGGGAGACGCATCATGAAGGTTATTCTTCTCGATGAGATCAAGGGCAAGGGCGGCGAGGGTGACGTCGTAGAGGTTGCTCAGGGTTACGCTGAGAACTTCCTGTTCCCCAAGAAGCTCGCTGTTGCCGCCACCAAGGGCAACCTCAAGCAGCTTGACGAGCGTCGCAACAACATCGCCAAGCGCGAGGCCGTCCGTCTGGCTACCGCCAACGAGACCAAGGCTGCCTTCGAGGGCAAGACGGTCACCGTTGACGTCAAGGTCGGCGACGAGGGCATCCTCTTTGGCTCCGTTACCGCCGCTATGATCGCTGACGCCATCAAGGCTCAGCTCGGTATGGACATCGACCGCAAGCGCGTCGAGCTCGGTAAGCCCATCAAGGTTGCCGGTGCCCACACCGTTGCCATCTCGCTGTACCGCGAGATCAAGGCCGAGGTTGTCGTTCTCGTCGGCGTTACCGCCGAGGAGCTCGCTGCCGAGGCTGAGGTCGAGGAGGCCGCTGAGGTCGCCGAGGCCGAGACCGCCGAGGTCGAGACTGAGGCTGCTGCCGAGTAGCATTTGCTGCAACGCAACAATCTTGTTCTAAGAAGGGCGCTCTGGGAAACCAGGGCGCCCTTTTGTTTTTTGCGCTGAGTGAGTGTCATGGTGAACGTTGCGTCGAAGTCCTATATACAGGACCGTTCATCCGTTTGGTTCGGTGATGATTGGCGGCGCGCGGCGCGTTTTGGGACCGTGGCTGATACTATGGATGCTCGCAAGCGATGTGAATGAGGATGCTCATGGCATATGACGATAGGGAGACCGGGCTGACGGTCGAGGACCGCGGCTCCAAGTTGGGTCTTCCCCAAAACCAAGATGCAGAAGCCAATGTACTGGCCGCTATGCTGCTATCGCCCGAGGTGGTCGAAGAGGCCCAGGTCGAGCTGCAGCCCGATGACTTCTACCGGCCCATTCATAAGACCATCTATACCGCGATGGTCGATATGTACAACAGCCGCATTCCCATCGACTCCATCTCGCTGATCGATTACCTGCGAAGCATCAACAAGCTCGATGCCGTGGGCGGCGAAGCGTACATTTTGGAGTTGATGGGTCAGACCCTGTCGCTCGTCAACTGGCAGCACCATGCCGCCATCGTTCGCCGCGATTCGATGCTGCGTGAGCTGATCGGCGCCACCAACGAGATCAACGCACTGGCATATAACGCCCCCACCGACACCAAAGAGGTTGTCGAGCTGGCCGAGAGCAAGCTGCTCAAGGTTACGGCGCGCGAGGTCAAGTCGAGCTACAAGACGTTGACCGAGTTTATGGTCGAGGCCTATAACGAGGCCGAGGAAGTGTGCCAGGCCGGTGGCCAGGCTGCAGGCGTGCCCACGGGCTTCCCGTCGCTCGACCGCATGCTCATGGGCTTCCGCGAGGGCCAGCTCATCATTATCGGCGCCCGCCCTGCTGTGGGTAAGACGTCGTTCGCTCTGAACCTGGCGCTCAACGCTGCCGCTGCTGGTTATACCGTCGGCTTCTTCTCGCTGGAGATGTCGGGCAAGGAAATTGCCCAGCGTCTGATTTGCGCCTACGCCATGATCTCGATCAGTGACTTCCGCATGGGCCGCATTAGCCCCGAGCAGTGGGCCAATATCAACGAGGCCACGCAGACCTTGTCCAAGCTCGATATTCTGATTGACGATACGCCCGGCACCACAGTGACTGAGATTCGCGCCAAGAGCCGCCGCATGCTCCATAACAAGGAGAAGGCAATCATCATTTTGGACTACCTGCAGCTGGTGAGTCCTCCACCGGGACGCCGCTCCGAGAGCCGTACCGTCGAGGTTTCGGAGATGTCGCGTGGTCTTAAGATCATGGCCAAGGAGCTCAAGATCCCGCTCATCGCGCTGTCGCAGCTGTCACGTCAGGTCGAATCCCGTACCGGCAAGCGCCCGCAGCTTTCCGACCTTCGTGAATCGGGCTCCATCGAGCAGGACGCCGATATCGTCATGTTCTTGGACCGCTCCGCCGACGAGGCCGAAGCCTCGCGCGACGATC
Source organism: uncultured Collinsella sp. (assembly GCA_902492935.1). Classification (GTDB taxonomy): domain Bacteria; phylum Actinomycetota; class Coriobacteriia; order Coriobacteriales; family Coriobacteriaceae; genus Collinsella. The sequence continues at coordinate 10,287 of CABUNJ010000021.1, forward strand.
GACCCGACGAGGGCGTTACGCGTATCGTCGTGGCCAAGAACCGTTCGGGCCCGATCGGCGACGTCGACCTGATGTTCCTGCCGGCATCCACCAAGTTCTATGAGCTTGATGGGGCACATGCCGAGGAGTAGGACAGGCGCCCGTTGCACGGGTATACTGGGAATGTTTTGTGCTTCTGCGTGCCGGCGTGGCGCGTAGACAGTCCATGAATGTAAGGAGTAAACATGCCGTCAACCGTTTTAGTCGGTGCCCAGTGGGGCGATGAGGGCAAGGGTAAGATTTGCGACCTGGTCGCCGGCGACTTCGATGCCGTCGTGCGCTACTCGGGCGGCAACAACGCCGGTCACACCATCGTCGTCAACGGCAAGAAGTACGGCCTGCACCAGGTGCCCTCCGGCATCATGTATTCCGACCACGTGTCGGTGATCGGTAACGGCTGCGTCGTCAACCCCAAGGTTGTCCTTGAGGAGATTGACATGTTCGAGGCCGACGGCATCACCACCAAGAACCTCAAGATTAGCGGCAACGCGCATGTCATCATGCCGTACCACATCGATCTGGATGGCGCCTTTGAGCAGAAGCTCGGCAAGAAGAACATCGGTACCACCAAGCGCGGCATTGGTCCGTGCTATCAGGACAAGATGGCTCGCATCGGCCTGCGCATGCAGGACATGCTGGACGAGGCGCTGTTCCGAGACAAGCTGGAGACCGCCCTCGCCCGCGTGAACCCCGAGCTCGAGCTCATCTACAACCTGCCCACCTACACCGTGGACCAGATTTGCGACGAGTACCTGCCGATGGCCGAGCGCCTGCGCCCCTACATCACCGAGACGAGCCTGCTACTCAACAACATGATCGATGAGGGCAAGAACCTGCTGTTTGAGGGCGCCCAGGCGACGCTGCTCGACATCGACCACGGCACCTATCCGTACGTGACGTCTTCCAACTGCACCGCCGGCGGCGCCATCACCGGCTCCGGCGTGGGCATGAAGAATGTCGACCGCGTGCTGGGCGTCATGAAGGCCTATATCACCCGCGTCGGTTCGGGCCCCATGCCCACCGAGCTTTCCTATGAGTCCGAGGCCGGCCACACGCTGACCGAGGAGGGCTATGAGTACGGCGTGACCACCGGTCGCCGTCGTCGTTGCGGCTGGTTTGACGGCCCTATCGCCAACTATGCCTCGCGCGTCAACGGCCTCACCGATATCGCCGTGACCAAGCTCGACGTGCTTTCGGCCTTCGACACCATCAAGGTGTGCGTGGCCTACGACGTCGATGGCGAGCGCTACACCAGCGTGCCCGAGCATCAGGTGCGCTTTGAGCATGCCAAGCCCATCTACGAGGAGCTCCCTGGCTGGAAGTGCGATATCACCGGCTGCCGCAGCTTTGAGGAGCTGCCGCAGGAGGCTCAGGACTACGTGGCGTTTATCGAGGATCTGGCACACACCCGCGTGACGTTCATTGGCGTTGGCGCTGGTCGCGAGCAGATCATCAACCGATTCTGGAAGTAATCGGGACTATTTGGTTATTGCGATATACCCCTTTGCAGCCCGGACGGGCGGCCGAGGGGTATATTTGCTTGCAAAGGGCTCGCGCGGAGCGGGCCGTTCATCCATAGAGGAGGCACCCTTGAAGGCGGACACTCAAACCATCGACATCCTGTTGTTGGGCAGCGGCGGCCGTGAGCATGCTTTGGCAGCTAAGCTCGCAGCATCACCGCGCGCCGGCAAGCTCTACATTGCGCCGGGTAACGGCGGCACCGCGAGCTGCGGCGAGAACGTTGTTCTCGACGACTGCGATCCTGCGGCCGTGGCGGCGTTTGCTCAGAGCCACGGATGCGGACTCGTGGTAATTGGCCCCGAGGCTCCGCTCGTGGCGGGCGTGGCCGACGCCGTGCGCGCGGCGGGTATTCCCTGCTTTGGCCCGGGTGCCGAGGGCGCCCAGATGGAGGGCTCCAAGCTGTTCTCCAAGCAGCTCATGGAGCGTGCGGGCATTCCGACGGCAGCCTACGGCTCGTTTACCGACGAGGCTTCGGCTCTTGCCTATGTGCGTGAGCAGGGCGCTCCGTTGGTCGTCAAGGCCGACGGCCTTGCCGCGGGCAAGGGCGTTATCGTGGCGACCGAACTTGAGCAGGCCGAGGAGGCCGTGCGCGAGTGCTTTGGCGGCACCTTTGGCGATGCCGGCAACACCGTGGTTATCGAGGAGATGCTGACCGGCCCCGAGTGCTCGCTGCTGGCCTTTACCGACGGCAAGACCGTGCGCCCCATGGCCACCTCGCAGGACCACAAGCGCGCGCTCGAGGGCGACAAGGGCCCCAACACCGGCGGCATGGGCGTCTACAGCCCGGTGCCCATCGTGACCGACGAGGAGCACGCCACGATGGTGGCGGTCATGGAGCAGACCGTGGCCGAGCTTGCTGCCGAGGGCATCGACTACCGCGGCTGCCTGTATGGCGGCTTTATGCTCACCCCCGCCGGCCCCAAGGTACTGGAGTTCAATGCCCGCTTTGGCGACCCCGAGACGCAGGTCGTGCTCCCGCGCCTTAAGAACGACCTGGTTGATGTCATGCTGGCTTGTGCCAACTGCGAGCTCGATCAGATTGAGCTCGACTGGCGTGACGAGTGGGCCGTGGCCGTTGTCCTGACGAGCGCGGGCTATCCCGGCAGCTACGAGAAGGGCAAGGTCATCACCGGTATTGAGGATGCCGAGGCCATGGAGAACGTGACCGTGTACCACGCGGGCACTGCCGTGGTGGACGGCCAGCTCGTGACCAATGGTGGCCGCGTGCTTGCCGTGACCGCTCTGGGCGACACGTTCGAGAACGCTCGCAACCTTGCCTACGAGGCCTGCGAGAAGATTGATTTTGAGGGCAAGACCCTGCGTCACGACATCGGCCTGCGCGCGCTGCGCGGTCGCGACGCCTGGGATGCCTAAAATCCGAGAGGAATGAGACGGATGGACGAGAAGAACGAAGAGCTCGTGGACGCGCAGATCGTCGAAGAGGACAGCCGCATGTATGGGCACGCCGAGGGCGAGCCTGGTGGCGAGGTCGCTGACGAGCCGGCACTGGTGCTGGGCGATGACGACCCGCACGATGCCGAGCTGCACGAGAAGATTCTTTCGGAGGAGTGCGCCTGGAAGGGCAAGATCCTCGACGTCCACCGTCTTGAGGTTGAGCTGCCCAACGGTCGCCGCAGCGCCCGCGATATCGTTCGCCATCCGGGTGCGGCGGCCGTTGTGGCACTGACCGAGAGCGGCAAGATCGTACTGGTGCGTCAGTACCGCACCGCCATCGACCGCGTGACGGTCGAGATTCCCGCCGGCAAGCTCGATCCAGGCGAGGACCCGCTCGATTGCGCCAAGCGCGAACTGCATGAGGAGACGGGCTTTAGGGCTGGTCGTATTCGCTTTTTGACGTCGATTGTCACGTCCTGCGGTTTTTGCGATGAGATCATCCACATTTACTTGGCTACCAAGCTCGAGTTTGATGCGCCCAACCCCGATGATGACGAGTTTGTCAACGTGGACCTGGTGCCGCTGCACGAGCTGATCGACGCCGTGCTCGACGGCAAGATCGAAGACGCCAAGACCGTCGTAGGCGCTTTGGCCTGTGACAGCATCGCACACAGGCTGGGCGGAACTGAGCTTTAAAAGCGAGGGCGACCCTGGGGCAAACACTACTGATTGTTTTGCCCCAGGGTTTTACGTTGTTGTTTTATCTCCGAGGACTGCATGTTTAGAAGATTCTTGTCTTATTACAAGCCCCAGATGGGGCTTTTTGTTGCTGATACTGTTTGTGCTCTGGTGCTTGCCGCCATTGACCTGGCGTTCCCCATTATCCTGCGCAATTTGACCGGTGGGCTGTTTACTCAGGGTCAGGCTGCCATTATGCAGGCGCTCGGCATGATCGCGGTGGGCTTGGTGCTGATGTATACCGTCCGCTGCGCCTGCCGCTATTTTGTGAGCTATTGGGGTCACGTGATGGGCGCGCGTATGGAGTCCAAAATGCGCGAGGACCTGTTCGACCAGTATGAGCGCTTCAGCTTTGCATACTTCGACCGCAACAGCTCGGGCGACATGATGAGCCGCGTGGTCAACGACCTGTTCGATATCTGCGAGGCGGCGCACCACGTGCCCGAGTGGATCATCATCTGCGGCATCGAGATTATCGGCTCGTTTGTGATCCTCTTTACCATCGCCCCGGTGCTGGCGCTCGCCATGGCCGTGGTGACGGCGGCGTTTGCGGTCATCATGTTTTGGCAGAACATGCGCATGCGTGAGGTCTTTAGCGACAACCGCAAAAAGATCAGCGGCATCAATGCACAGCTGCAGGATTCGCTGGCGGGCATGCGCGTGGTCAAGAGCTTTGCCAATGAGGAGACCGAACGCTTCAAGTTCCGCGCCTCCAACAATCGCTATCTTTCGTCCAAGGAGAACATGTATCACGCCATGGGCGTCTATACCGCGACGTATGGCCTGCTCTCTGGTGTGCTCTATGTGATCGTGGTGCTGCTGGGCGGCTGGCTGGTCGCCCAGGGACAGCTGCAGGCGGTCGATATGGCGACCTTTGCACTCTATATTTCGCTGTTCTGCACGCCGCTTGAGACGCTCGTCAATTCGGCCGAAACGTATCAGAAGGCTATCGCCGGCTTTAAGCGTATGGACGAGGTGCTCTCGACCGCGCCGGATATCCAGGACAAGCCGGGCGCTACGGATCTGCAGGTGACTGCCGGCGCCGTGGAGTATCACGACGTGTGCTTTAACTACGAGGATGTCGAGCTGGGCGAGGGCTATGCCGACGAGCGTCCCGTTATCGACCATATGGACCTGTCCATCAAGCCCGGGCAGACCATCGCTTTGGTTGGCCCTTCGGGCGGCGGCAAGTCCACGACCTGTTCGCTGCTGCCGCGCTTTTATGACGTGGCTACCGGCTCCATTAGCATCGACGGTCAGGACGTGCGTGATGTGACGCAGCAGAGCCTGCGCCGCGCCATCGGCCTGGTGCAGCAGGATGTCTATCTATTTGACGGTACGATTGGCGAGAACATCGCCTACGGCAAGTCGGGCGCTACGGCAGAAGAGATCGCCGAGGCCGCCCGTCGCGCCAACATCGATGCCTTTATCGAGTCGCTTCCGCAGGGCTACGACACCGTGGTGGGCGAGCGCGGCAGCCGTCTTTCGGGCGGACAGAAGCAGCGCGTTGCCATCGCGCGCGTGTTTCTCAAGAACCCCAAGATCCTGATTCTGGACGAAGCGACGAGCGCTTTGGATAACGAGAGCGAGGAGGCGGTGCAGGAGTCACTCGAAGAGCTGGCACGCGGCCGCACCACAATTATCATTGCCCACCGTCTTTCGACCATTAAGCATGCCGATGAGATTGCGACCGTTGAGCATGGTCGCGTTGTGGAGCGTGGCACGCACGAGGAGCTTCTCGCCCGTGGCGGCACCTACGCCCGTTACTATCGAATGCAGTTCGAAGGTGCGCGTGCGCACGAGCTCGACTGATTGATATGACAGGAAGTTTATGGCTGACAAGAACCCTTTGACTCCGGAAGAAGTGACGGAGTTATTCTCCGAAATCGATGCATCCGGTGTCTTGGATCCCACGCTTGCCAAAAAGCGAACTGAGCGCATGCGTGAGAAGGAGGCCGCGGCCAAGCGCGGTGACAAAGCGGCGCTAGCGCAGCTGCGCAGCGAGGACCGCGCGAGCCAGGCAAAACATATCGACCCGCTGTCCGAGGACGATCCTTCGGGCTCGCAGGTGAGCCATACCATTACGAAGACCGCGATGGCCGTGGTCATCGGTATTTTGGTGCTGATCGTGGGCATGCAGATCGGCTACGGCGTGATGCGCCGTCTGAATACCGCCAACCTGTCCGAGAGCGTTTCGGTTGATACCGTTTCTACAGCACTCAAGGGTGGACTCGAGTGGGGCAACGGCTTTACGCAGTTCCCGCTCGACTTTACCGTCGATGAAGCCGATGAGCGTACGGGCACGGTCGAGGTGACGGTGTTGGACACATCGTCTGCCAACGAGCTCGAGCTGCTGTCCAACGGGCAGATCCAGGCCGCGGCGCTTGCGACCAACGCGCTGCTCAACGATAAGATCGATCGCGTGGTGTATAACGTTCACGCCTATATCGACGAGGATAGCAACATTCAGCACGATTCCTTCTTTGGCATGTTCCCCGCGCGGGGCCACCAGAGCGCCATTTTGACGTTCGTGTGGACCAAGAGTTCATCCAACGCCACGAATATCGACTGGAAGATGCGCATCGTGAGTATGGATGACACCATCGCCGAACGCATTCAGAAGCAGGTGAACTCGGTGTCGTCGTTGATTGAGGACCCGGTGGTGAGCCAGACCAAGATTGACGAGGAAAAGGCCGAACGTGACCTGGAGCATCGTCTGCATGGCCGCGAGATTTTCCGCGGCGGCAAGCCCGATCGCACACCGTCCGAACTGCTGGAGCAGGACAAGAGATAATAAGACGCCATCATCCCGCGTGAGCCACAAGCCCGCGCGGGATGATTTTTCTGGGGCGGGGATTAAAAAATCATTATGCATAGAAAGTCATAATTATCATTTCGTAAACATTTCGATGAAATTAACGCCATGAGGCATACTTGCGGTTACAATACCGCGAGGCCTAACTACACACCTTTAAGCCGGTCCTGTGAGACCGGGAAGGAGAATTATGGCGAACAACCATACCGCGGGCGCTGCCGCCCGCACCTTCGCGCCCAGCGAGCTTTGCCAGCGCATGCTGGCCAAAACCAGCAAGGGCACCTGCGGTCCCTGCATCCTGTATCTTGAGGATGGGACCATTTTTTATGGACGTGCATGCGGCGCCGAGGGCACCGCGACCGGCGAAGTCTGCTTCAACACCTCGCTCGAGGGCTACTTTGAGGTCATGACCGACCCGAGTTATGCCGGCCAAATCGTAACCATGACCTATCCGCAGATCGGCAACTACGGCATCGACGAGACTGACGTCCAGTCGGCCTTCCCCGGCGACGCCGTGCGCCCTGCGAGCGCTCCGGCTATGCGCGGCATGATCGTTCGCGACATGTGCGCCACGCCTTCTAACTGGCGCTCGGCCGTCAGCGTGCCGGAGTACCTGCGCGCCCACGGCATCGTCGCTATCGAGGGTGTCGACACCCGCGCTCTGGTGCGCCATCTGCGCGACAATGGTTCCAAGATGGGCATTATCTCGACCGAGATCTTCGACGTCGACGAGCTTGCCGAGCGTCTGGCCGCAGCGCCCACGCTGGTAGGCGAGAACCTGGTCAAGACCGTAAGCTGCCCCGCGCCTCACGAGTTTGTGGCCGCCGACCTGCCTGCCACGCATGACTTTGCGCTTTCGGCTGCCGCTCCTGCCCGTCACAAAGTGGTCGCCTACGACTGCGGTGTGAAGCGCGGCATTCTGGGGGGACTGGTCCGCGCCGGCTGCGACCTTACCGTCGTGCCGTGGGATACGCCCGCGAGTGAGGTGCTCGACATGAATCCCGACGGCGTCTTTTTGTCCAACGGCCCCGGCGACCCCGATGCCGTGGTGGAGACCTATGAGCAGGTGCAGCAGCTGATCGGCAAGGTGCCGGTCTTTGGCATTTGCCTTGGTCACCAGATGATCAGCCTGGCCTGCGGCGCCCAAATGGAAAAGCTTAAATTCGGTCACCGTGGCGGTAACCAGCCGGTTATGAACCTGGTGAGCCGCCGTGTGGAGATCACCGCGCAAAACCACGGCTTTGGCCTGCTGTTCCCCAGTCTGGGCAAGCTGATTCCGGAGCTTTCCGGCGGCGAGACCGAGCATGCGGCCGATGGCGACCTGCGCGCCTGGGTGCGTCGCGGCATCGCGCCGGTCGTGATGAACGAGCGCTTCGGCCGCATTCGCCTGACGCACGTGAACCTCAACGACGGCACCGCCGAGGGCATCCAACTGCTCGATGCCCCGTGCTTCTCGGTCCAGTACCACCCCGAGGCCTCGCCCGGTCCCACCGATGCCCACTATCTCTTTACCGCCTTTACGCGACTCATGGACGGCGAGGAGAACTACCTGGACATCGACACCGCGAAGGACCGCCTTGCCGGCTGGAATTTTGCTGAGTCCGAGACCGCTGAGACCGAGGAGAACTAACATGCCGAAACGTACTGACATCAAGCGTATCCTCGTTATTGGTTCGGGCCCTATCGTTATCGGCCAGGCCTGCGAGTTTGACTACTCCGGCGCCCAGGCCTGCAAGGTGCTCAAGGAGGATGGCTTTGAGGTCATCCTGGTCAACTCCAACCCGGCGACCATCATGACCGACCCAGGTCTTGCCGACCGCACCTATGTCGAGCCCATCACCGCCGAGTTTATCGAGCGCGTAATCAAGAAAGAGCACCCGGACGCGCTGCTGCCCACGCTGGGCGGCCAGACCGGTCTGAACGCCGCCGTCGAGCTGGCAAAGGACGGTACGCTCGACAAGTACGGCGTCGAGATGATCGGCTGCGACCTGGCCGCTATCGAGCGCGGCGAGGACCGCAAGCTCTTTAACGAGGCCATGGCCGAGATTGGCCTGGAGGTCGCGCGCTCGGGCTATGCCTACAGCGTGGCAGACGCCGAGGCCATCGCCGAGCGCGTGGGATATCCTTGCGTACTGCGTCCGAGCTTTACCCTCGGCGGCGCCGGCGGTGGCATCGCGCATACTCATGAGGAGCTCGTCTCCATCGTGAGCCAGGGCCTTGAACTCTCGCCTGCCCACGAGGTGCTGGTCGAGGAGTCCATCGAGGGCTGGAAAGAGTACGAGATGGAGGTCATGCGTGACCACGCCGGCAACGGCATCATCGTGTGCTCCATCGAGAACCTTGACCCCATGGGCGTGCATACCGGCGACTCCATCACCGTGGCGCCGGCGCAGACGCTCTCCGACCTTGAGTATCAGCGCATGCGCGTGGCCTCGCTCGCCATTCTGGAGAAGATCGGCGTCGAGACCGGTGGCTCCAACGTGCAGTTTGCCGTGAACCCCAACACCGGCCGCCTGATTGTCATCGAGATGAACCCGCGCGTGAGCCGCTCGTCCGCGCTGGCCTCCAAGGCCACGGGTTTCCCCATCGCCAAGGCCGCCGCTCGCCTGGCCGTGGGCTATACGCTCGACGAGATCGTCAACGACATCACCAAGGCTACGCCCGCCTGCTTTGAGCCCACGATTGACTACTGCGTCGTCAAGGTGCCGCGCTTTGCCTTCGAGAAGTTCAAGGGTACCGACCCCACGCTCACCACGCGCATGAAGGCCGTGGGCGAGATCATGGCGATCGGCCGCACCTTTGAGGAGGCCTTTGGCAAGGCTATGCGCTCGCTGGAGGACGGGCATCAGGGCATTTGTGCCGGTGGCAAGGAAGGTGCCGACAAACTGAGCGACGATGAGCTCGCTCAAGCCGTGGCAACGCCGACCGAGCACCGCATCTTCTTTGTGGTCGAGGCCCTGCGCCGTGGCTGGGACATCGCTCGCATCCATGCCATCTGCGGTATCGATCCGTGGTACCTCAACCGTATCAACGACATGGTGCAGGTCCAGGAGAGCATCCGCGGCCTGCGTGTGGAGGATATCGACGCCGACGCGATGCGCCTGCTCAAACAGTACGGCACGAGCGACGCCGAGATTGCCGCGCTGACCAGCTCGGACGAGCGCTTTGTGCGCGCCTATCGCAAGGGCCTGGGCGTGGTTCCCAGCATGAAGACGGTCGATACCTGCGCTGCGGAGTTCTCGAGCGCCACGGAGTACCACTACAAGACGTACGAGAACATCTACCGCACGAGTCCGGATGCCAAGAAGTGCGTGGCCCCCGACGAGACCACGCCGGCGGACAAGCCCAAGGCGATGATCCTGGGCGCCGGCCCCAACCGTATTGGCCAGGGCATTGAGTTCGATTACTGCTGCGTGCACGCGAGCTACGCGCTGGCGGCCCGCGGCTTCGAGACCATCATGGTCAACTGCAATCCCGAGACCGTTTCGACCGACTACGACACGTCCGACCGCCTTTACTTTGAGCCGCTCACCTACGAGGACGTCATGGATGTCATCGATGTTGAGCGCCCCGACGGCGTCGTGGTGACGCTCGGCGGCCAGACTCCGCTTAAGCTGGCGCGCATGCTCGAGGAGAGCGGCGTGAACATCATGGGTACCAAGCCCGACGCCATCGATTTTGCCGAGGATCGCGAGCGTTTTGCCGCCCTGCTCGACAAGCTGGGCATCATGTACCCGCCGGCGGGCCAGGCCACCTCGTTTGAGGAGGCCGAGGCCGTGGCCGCGCACATCGGCTACCCGCTGCTGGTGCGTCCGAGCTACGTGCTGGGCGGCCGCGGCATGATGATCGCCTACGATGCCGAGCATCTGCGCGATTACATGGCCGAGGCTGCGCGCATTAGCCCCGACTACCCGGTGTATCTGGACCGCTTCTTGGAGGGTGCGATCGAGTCCGATGTCGACGCCCTGTGCGATGGCGAAGAGGTCTACATCGGCGGCATTCTGGAGCATATCGAGGAGGCCGGTATTCACTCCGGCGACTCTGCGACCTGCATTCCGCCGTTCAGCTTTAGCGAGAGCCTGCAGGCGAAGCTCCGCGAGACCACGCGCCGCATCGCGATGGCGCTGGGCGTACGCGGCCTGGTCAACGTGCAGTACGCCATCAAGGGCGAGACCGTTTACGTGATCGAGGCCAACCCGCGTGCCAGCCGCACCGTGCCGTTTATCTCCAAGGCCACCGGCGTGCCGCTGGCCAAGTGCGCGGCGCGTATCATGGCGGGCGATTCTATCGCCAGCCTGGGTCTGCCGAGCGACGAGCGTCAGCTGGATTGGTTCTGCATGAAGGAAGCCGTTATGCCCTGGGGTCGTTTCCCCGGTGCCGACGTTATCCTGGGGCCCGAGATGAAGTCGACGGGCGAGGTCATGGGTATCGCCAAGAGCTATCCCGAGGCATACGCCAAGACGCAGCTGGCGATTGACTACAAGCTGCCCGACCCGAGCGCCGGCAAGGTGTTCATCAGCGTGTGCGATCGTGACAAGCGCCACATCCTTTCGGTCGCTCGTATCCTGCGCTACCTGGGCTTTGATATCTGCTCCACCGAGGGCACGGCGCGCGTGCTGCGCGGCGGCAACGTGACGTGCGAGGTCGTGGAGAAGATTAGCGGCCCGCACGACGGCGAGCGCCCCAACATCGGCGACCTCATCGCCGATGGCAAGATTGCGGTAATCATCAACACGCCGTACGGCCCGGGTTCGCGTGGCGACGGCTATCTGCTGCGCACCGAGGCGGTGCGTCGCGGCGTGACCTGCGTGACCGCGATGTCTGCGGCCAACACGTACGTGAGCGCCATCGAGGCGGTGCGCGAGGACCAGCAAGGTCACGGCAGCGCCAACGACATGGGCATGGACGTCATCGCCCTGCAGGACCTGCCGCAGTACACGGTGTAGTGTGACCTGTCCGGTCGGGGCGGGAGCCGGACACTTTCTCTCGGAAACTGGGCTTCGCGAAGTTTTCCGAGAGAAAGGACCGCCTCCCGCCCCGGCCTGCGGTGACTCGGTAGCACCGTGTGCTGCCGAAGGGGCTTTGTGCGATGACTAAGGCTAAATAGAAAATGAGTGTGGGCCCTGCCGTTCGTTCGAGCGGCAGGGCCCACTCTTTGTATGGAGGCCTTTTTACTGTTAGTCGAGGACGCCTCTGGACAGTTAGTTCAAATTCGTATTTTCTAGAGAGTAGGAGAAGATCGATTTGGACTCATTCAGCCTATTTTTGGCAATCTGAATCGATGAAGACGCTCTGTCAAGCTGGGAACGGCCCAATACTGGGTCCGCGCCGGCTTCCAAGCGGCAGTTTCGTGCCCAAGGCCACGGCCAAATTATACGTATCTGAACTAACTGCCCATCACTCTCCATCAACCTTTGTATCCAAACCAAATCAGTCAACGTACGTCATGGCAATATCCGGTAGGTCGCAGGGTGGCGGCTGAGCCTTTCCCTCGGGAAACTTCGCGAAGCCCAGTTCCCGAGAGAAAGGTACGGTCTGTGTAATACCAGATAAACAGTACATTTTTGCTTAATTGGTATTTGACTGAAGAACCAATTGGTATGGCTTATTTAGCCCACCTTGCCATTGACGCTCATTTTAATACCACTGGGAGAATTACGAACTTGGTTGCGCAACTGCTCCCGTATGCTGATTCAACCTAATAGGCGGATATCTGGTTACTACCAGTTGACCCCTTGGTAACGGGTGGGCCCACTGCGCGGAATGTACCGAACACCCCCCGTTTGATGCGTTCGCCCATGCTGCAGGGCGTGCGTCCGCGACGCTTCCGCATGTCGGAGGGAAGGAGTCCAGGTGCGTAGGAATTCCATTTTTACGAAACGGTGGGTGAAGGGAAGCGCGGTCCTCGTCGCCACTGCGGCGACGCTCGTGTTTGCCAATCCCCAGCAGGCGATTGCCACGCCACTCAAGGGCGTCGACTCAGCGACCGTGTCTCAGTCTGCCTCGAACGTCGTCGACATCGATTTCGCTGACGGCATCAAGGGCCGTATTACGTTCCTCGAGGACGGTATTTTCCGTTATAACGTCGACCCCAAGGGTGAGTTTTCCGAGTACGCCACGCCGCGCAGTAAGTCCCACACGGCTAAGATCCAGGCTCAGCCCGATACCTCGGACACCTACAGCAAGCCGAGTGCGACGGTTGCCGACAAGGGCGACACTATCGAGATCACCGGCGGAAAGGCGACCGTGATCCTGGACAAGGCGACTGGCAAGATGAGTATCAAGTCAGGCGACCGTGGCGTGGTTTCTGAGTCCGCGCCCCTCGACCTTGATAAGAAGGGTACCGTCCAGACGCTCGCCAAGGAGAAGTCCGAGAACTTCTTTGGCGGCGGCACCCAGAACGGCCGCTTCCTGCATACCAACCAGACCATCGCCATCTCCAACACTAACAACTGGACCGATGGCGGCGTTGCCTCGCCCAACCCGTTCTATTGGACGAGCGACGGCTACGGCGTGCTCCGAAACACGTTTGCAGAGGGTTCCTACGACTTCGGTTCCACGGACTCATCGACGGTCACGACTTTGCACAGCGAGAATGAGTTTGATGCCTATTACTTCGTGGCGACCAACGAGGGCGCTTCGAACGTGGCAACCGAGATGCTGCAGGACTACTACAAGGTGACCGGTAACCCGGTGCTGTTGCCCGAGTACGGTTTCTACTTGGGTCATCTTAATGCCTATAATCGTGATGGCTGGTCAACGACCTCGGGTCAAAAGAAGTGGGAGACCAAGGGCAGCAAGCCCTCGAGCGAGAAGGGCGACGTTAAGTACGAATCTGGCATGTCGACGGGCTACAAGCTCGACGGCACACTTGCGGCCGAGACGCTCAACGGTGAGGGCCCTACGGTCGATACCGAGAACATGAAGGCGACCGATTTCGACCGCCAGTTCTCTGCTCGGCAGGTTATCGATGACTACGAGGACAACGACATGCCGCTCGGCTGGTTCCTGCCGAACGACGGCTACGGCGCCGGCTATGGCCAGAACGGTTACTACAAGACCGGCGGCGTCAACTCCGACGGAACGAGCTCGGCTGACCGTCTTAACGCCGTGCGTGCCAATGTCGACAACCTTAAGAAGTTCACCGAGTATGCCAACTCCAAGGGTGTGAGCACGGGCTTGTGGACCCAGTCCAACCTTGAGCCCGACAGCAACTCCGAGACCCCGTGGCACCTGCTTCGCGACTTCGACGCCGAGGTCAAGACGGGAGGCATCTCTACCCTTAAGACCGACGTCGCCTGGGTTGGATCTGGCTACTCCTTTGGTCTTAATGGCATCAAGACAGCTTATGACACGGTGACGACCGGCGCCAACAAGCGCCCCAACATCATCACGCTGATGGTTGGGCCGGCACGCAGCGCTTTGGCGGCATTTGGACCGGCGACCAGTATGGCGGTAACTGGGAGTACATTCGCTTCCATATCCCCACGTATATCGGTCAGAGTCTTTCGGGCAACCCCAACATCGGCTCAGACATGGACGGCATCTTTGGCGGCGACCCCATCATCTCTGCGCGTGACTACCAGTGGAAGACGTTCACGCCCTCTATGCTCGACATGGACGGTTGGGGCACCTTCCGCAAATCGCCCATGACGCACGGCGATCCCTACACGGGCATCTCGCGTTTCTACCTCAAGCTCAAGGCGCAGCTTATGCCCTATATCTACACGGCCGCGGCCTCGGCGGCCAACATCGACACGGGTAATGGTGATGCCGGCCTGCCCATGATCCGCGCCATGCTGCTTTCTGACAACTCCGAGTACGCCGCAAGCACTTCGACGCAGTACCAGTATATGTTCGGTGAGAACTTCCTAGTGGCACCGGTGTATCAGGATACCCAGGCAGATGAGAACGGCAACGACATTCGCAATGGGATCTACCTCCCCAACTACGGCACCGACGAGAATCCCACCATCTGGATCGACTACTTCTCGGGTAAGCAGTATCGCGGCGGCCAGGTTCTCAACAACTACGAGGCTCCGCTTTGGAAGCTGCCACTGTTTGTGAAGGCCAACGCTATCGTGCCGATGTACGCCGAGAACAACAACCCCGAGGCAGTGAGCGACACCAACACCAAGGGTACCGACCGCAGTCAGCGTATCGTCGAGTTCTTCGCCACCGAGGGCGACGGCACCTTTACGCAGTACGAGGACGACGGCTCCTCCATCGAAAACAACACGACTGAGGACGATTCCTTCGGCACGATCGACAATATCTCCTACGGGAAGCATGTGAGCACCGTCTACAGCTCCAAGGCCGCAGGCGGCACCGCGACCTTTACCGCCGAGGCCTCGCAGGGTGGCTACAACGGCTACGACTCCAACCGCACCACGACCTTCGTGGCCAACGTGTCCGCCAAGCCCACGAACATTGTCGCCAAGAACGGCGGATCCGCACTCAACGTGGTTGAGGTCGACTCGCAGGAGACCTTTGACGCCGCGACCCCCGAGGCCGGCCAGGCGGTCTACTTTTACAGCAAGACTCCCAACCTCAACCACTACGGCAGCGATGCGGACGGCACCGAGGCCGAGCAGGGCGAGAGCTTCAACAACACCAAGATCACCACGAACCCCAAGGTCTACGTCAAGTTCGCGAAGACCGATGTTGCTGCAGCGGCGCAGACGCTCGAGCTGGGCGGTTTCGTGAGCGCCGACGCCACGCTCACAGCCGATCGCCTCAACGAGAACCTTTCCGCACCCACGAACCTTGCCGCCCCCGAGGACGTCACGACCCCAACGAGCATCAAGCTCACCTGGGGAAAGGTCGATGGTGCTACCTCCTACGACCTTAAGGTCGACGGCACTGTGTTCGCCGTGGGTGATGCGGTCGAGTTCACGCACACCGACCTCGCCTACAATAGCAAGCACACCTACCAGATTCGTTCGCGCAACGCCGAGGGTTACTCCGCCTGGAGCGATGTGCTCGAGGCGAACTCCGCACTCGATCCGTGGCGGAACGTCCCCGACGCCGAGGAAATCACCTGGGAGGGCTCACTTTACGGCAGCCATAAGGCCGAGCTCGCCTTCGACCATGAGTTCCAGTCGGGCGACGGCGGTTTCCACTCCGGCGGCAACGATCTGGGCAAGGCGCTTACCGTTGACTATGGACGCGCTTACAAGCTCGATAAGCTCGAGTACTATCCGCGCGATGACGCCGGCAACGGCACTGTGACCAAGATGCGTGTTGAGACGAGTCTCGACGGTGTCCACTGGACGAGCCAGGAGGTCGATTGGGCACGTTCCGCTGATTGTAAGACGGTAGCGTTTGACGGCACCGTGGCCGCTCGTTACGTGCGCATGACACCGCTCGCCTCGGTCGGCAATTTCTTCTCCGCGTCCGAGATTGCCATCTACAAGACCGACGGCACGGATGGCTTCGCCGTGGGCTCCAACCTTAACAAGGCCACGATCTCCGACGGAGACTACTCCAACATGAAGAACTATCTGGGCCTCGAGAATCGCGAGCCCGATACCCCGACGTTCGGCTCGCAGATCCGCGACCACTTCGCCGACCTCAACGATAACGGCGTTTACGACGTCTACGATTACTCGTTCACCATGGCGGGTCTTGACGGCGGCACTAAACAAAAGGGCAAGGTCACCGGTTCGCTCGCGGTGATTCCGAGCAAGACCGAGGTCGAGGCTAGTGATGAGATCACCGTTGATGTCTATGCGGCCGACGCCAAGAACGTCAATGCCCTGGGCGCTCTCGTCAACTTCAAGAGCGACCAGTTCGAGTTTGTTTCTGAGAGCATCGCGCAGGACGGCTCGACTGCCGGCATGGAGAACCTGTCTCGCGAGAAGGTCCAGTTCGCGGACAGAACGCAGACTATTAATCTCGCCTTTGCCAACCGCGGCGATGGCAAGCTCTACAACGGTACCGGCGCGGTGGCGAGTTTCAAGCTCAAGGCCAAGACCGCTGGCAAAGTCGAATTGCCCTCGACATCTTGGCTCATCGGTCCGGCATGCGACGCACTTGAGTTTGCGAGCGACGGCACGGTGACGATGCCGGATATTCCTCAGCCAACGGTCGCCGAGTACGGTCAGGATACCTTCAACATCACGATGACCAACGATGAGCTCACGACCGACGACGGGACCAACGTCGAGAAACTTATCCAGCAGAAGAGCTATAACGCGCTGTTCGATAATAACGAGGGCGACAACGGCTTTGAGTTCCTATGGAACTGGAACGCCAACTGGGACAGCGAGGGTAAGCTTCCGAGTTACGTGAAGCTTCCCACCACGATGACATTCGCATTTAAGACGCCGTCGAAACTCGATAGCGTCGAGGTCGTTAACCGCAACGGTGGCAACGGAACCGTGCAGAAGATCAAGGCCGTCGTGACGTTCGAGGATGGCTCGACCCAAGAGTTCGCGGGCGGGGAGTACGATTCCTTCCGGGCTCGCTACGCCTTTGGCCTCTCTGCCGAGAACAAGGGCAAGAAGGCGACCAAGGTCGAGATCACGCCGCTTGAGGCATCGGGTGACCAGATGCTCACGCTGCGCGAGATCAACTTCAACTACACACAGGGTGTCGAGGCCATCGAGGGTGTCGAACTGGGCAAGAACCAGACCGAGTTCTTCGAGGGCGATGTGACGCTCGTCGACGCCAAGGCCACGCCCGAGAGCGCCGGCTACCCCTATGTGACGGTCGAGAGCTCCGATCCTTCTGTGGTGAGCGTCTCCGCTGTCCAGGCCGGCGATAGCGTGAGCTACTACCTGCGCGCCAACAAGGCCGGCAAGGCAACGATCACGGTGGCGTCGGTGCTCGATCCCTCCAAGACCGCATCCTATGAGGTCGAGGTCAAGGCTGGTGTCGACACCTCTGCGCTCATGGCAGCGCTTTCCAAGGCCGCGGGCTACAGCGAGTCCGTCTACACCAAGGATTCCTATGCAGCCCTCACCGCTGCGGTCGAGGCGGCTCAGAAGCTCCTCGATGGCGGCCAGGGCAGCTATAGCAAGAAGGATGTCGCAGACGCCACGGCCAAGATCGAGAAGGCAATCGACGGCCTCAAGATGCGCCCCGTCGATGAGAAGAGCCTCATCAACACGCCCGAGAACCGCGAGAACGTCAAGGTGACCGGCTTCTCGAGCGAGGCCGACTATGAGGGCAGCAACGCCGTCAACGCTCTTGACGGCGATGAGCAGACGCTCTGGCACAGCGACTGGGCCTATAAGGCCGGTATGCCCCAGTACCTGACCGTCGACCTGGGCCGCGACTACGATCTCACCGACGTCACGTTCCTGCCGCGCCAGGACGGCGGCACGAACGGCGATATCTTTGAGGCCGAGGTGCTGGTTTCCGACACCGCCGACGGTTATGAGATGGGCACCGCCACGTCGATGGGTACGTTTACCTTCGACAACGACGGCCGCGTGCTCACCGACCGTGGCGACTGGAAGCAGATGAGCTTTGGTGCCGCGCGCGGTCGCTACGTGACCGTCAAGGTGCTCCACGCCGGCGGTGGCAGCGTTGACGCCTACTGCAGCATGGCGGAGCTCAAGTTCTACGGTACGGCCGTTCCCAATCCGGTGGCGAAGGACGACCTCACTGCCGCGATTGAAAAGGTTGATGCCGAGGTTGCAGCCGGCGACCTTAAGGCCAGCGACTACACCGAGGCTTCCTGGACCGCGTTCCAGAACGCCTTGGCGAGCGCCCGCGCCATCCTGAACGACGAGAACGCCACGCAGGACGAGGTCGACCAGGCACTCAAGGCACTCGAGAGTGCTCGCGACGCGCTTGAGAAGACTCCGGTGACCCCGGTCGAGAACCCGACCAAGAAGCAGCTCAAGGCCTTGGTCAAGCAGGCGAAGGAGACTGACACCAGGGGCAAGACGGACGAGTCTGTCAAGGCCCTGACGGATGCCATTACCTACGCCGAGGACGTCTTGGGTGATGAGAATGCTTCCGACATCCAGCTCCAGGCGGCCTATGACCAGCTCAAGCTGGCCATTGAGAGCCTCAAGGATGCCGATTCCGGCAACCAGGGCGGCTCGGGCAACCAGGGTTCCGGCAATGGCTCAAACGGCGGCAACCAGGCGGGCAAGCCCGCAGGCGACAAGGCCCAGGGCAGCAAGAAGAGCGGTTCGGCGATCCCCAATACCGGCGACCAGACGGCGGCGACCGTCGCGGCCGTCGGTGGTCTTGGCGCCATCATCGCCGCGATCGGCGCTTTCTTCCATCGTCGCAGCAAGGCTAAGTAGTCCCAGCGACAACTAAGCAAACGTGCCCGCCGCTCCGTCAAGGACGGCGGGCATTGCTTTATTATTTCAGCCAACGTACGTCATGGCAATATCCGGTAGGTCGCAGGGCGCTTCGCGGGCGGGCCAGGCTCTATCTGAACGACTTTGCGAAGCAACCGGAGTGAAGATAAAGCCTGGCCCGCCCGCGAAGCGCCACAGAGACCGCAGGGACGGGAGCAGCTATACTACTCTCAGTAGTTAAGGGTCGCGGATTCGCCGCGTCACCGCTCTCAACAGGAGGTCTTTGTTTATGGCAGATCAGAAGCCGGTTGTCGGGATCATCATGGGCTCCAAGTCCGATCTGGGCGTTATGGAAGGTTGCACCGCCGAGCTCGAGGCACTGGGCGTGCCCTATGAGCTCGTGATTGCGAGCGCGCACCGCACGCCGGCGAAGGTCCATGAGTGGGCCTCGACTGCTGCCGACCGCGGCATCAAGGTGATTATCGCTGCTGCCGGCAAGGCTGCTCACCTGGGCGGCGTCGTGGCTGCGTTTACGCCGCTGCCGGTCATCGGCGTGCCTATGAAGACGAGCGATCTGGGTGGTATGGACTCGCTGCTGTCGATGGTGCAGATGCCTTCGGGCGTGCCCGTTGCCTGTGTGGCCATCAACGGTGCCAAGAACGCTGCCATTTACGCCACGCAGATCCTGGGCGCCTGCGACCCCGAGTACCGCAAGGTTATCGAGAAGATGAAGCAGGAGATGGCTGACGCCTAAGCGCTCTGCCAGTCCATTTGCAGCATAAGGAGAGCCATGTCCGACTATCAGGGAAAGCGTTTTTGGGCTTCTCGGATTTCCGATCCAGCCAAGTCGGGAGCAGCCCGCGCGCCGCAGCAGGGTCGGACATCCTCTCCTCAACAGCCGCGCGCGCCGCGCCCCGTGACGCCGGCGAAGCATCGCCGTCAGGATACGCCTGCTGCATATCGCCCTTCGTCATACAGTACGGCCAAGAAGTCACCTCGCTCTTCGGCGCATACCGCGCCATCGAGCTATACCGAGCCGCCGCGCAAAAAGCGCCGCTCCGTCATTCCCATTCTGCTCATCATCATCGGCATTGGCCTGATCGTTGCTGCGGCCGCCATCTTTATCAACGCGCAGATTGGCTACAAGCAGGCGAGCGAGTCGTATCAAAAAATCGAAAAGCAATATGTGAGCGACAAGGACGCCAGTGGCGTGCCAATTGTCGACTTCAATGCGCTGGCCCAGACAAATCCCGAGGTTGTGGGTTGGATTTACGCGCCCGGCACCAACATCAACTACCCCGTGGTGCAGACCAACAACAACTCCAAGTACCTCAACACGCTGTTCGACGGTACGGCCAATGCCTCGGGAGCCATCTTCCTGGATAGCGACGACAACGCGCCGGGCATGGTGGATCAGCAGACCACGATTTACGGTCATCATATGAACGACGGTTCGATGTTCAACGTGATTTCGGATACGACCGATCAGGCGACGTTCGACAGTATGGAATACGTGTACTACATCACGCGTGATGCGACGTATAAGTTGCGCCCGCTGGCGACCAAGGTGGTCGAGGACACGTATGCCAAGGCGCGCACGCCCAACTTTGAGGGCGATGACGGACTGAAGAATTACCTGTCCGAGATGCTCGACGGCGCCTCGGCGGTGGCGAGCGATGCAGGCGACCGCGCCGCCTCGGCAACGAAGGTCGTGACGCTCGTGACCTGTCGCTCGCTGTCATTTAGCAATACGCGCGCTGTCATGGTGCTCACGCCGGTCGAGGAATAAGTTGTTCGAGAGCAGTCTTTTTGGGACGGGGCTTTTTTAGCTACCCGGGATGATCAAGGGGAGAACATGATGCTTGAGAGTGGCAAGGTAATGCCTTCGGTCGATGCGTGGCTGCGCGAGGCTAAGTCTGACCCGTCGGCTGCGGGGTGCGGTATGTACCTGACGCATAACGGCGTGGTGCGCGCGACACCCAAGTCCGAGGCGCGTGGAATCGAAACCGACGGCGTGGCGCCCGGGCACAAGGTGGGCGGTATGGTGTTTGATTACGATACCGACAAGGTCCAGGCCGCTATCGAGCAGACGCGCGCGATGCCGGGCATCGGCTACGTTCGCGTGTGGCTGGCGAGGGGGGAGCTCGCGGTGGGCGACGACATCATGCTCGTGCTCATTGGCGGAGACATTCGCCCGCACGTGGTCGATGCACTGCAGGCGCTCGTCGGCACCATCAAAAACGAGTGCGTGAGCGAGGTCGAGCGCGAAGCGTAAGGCCCTGGGTGCCGCCTCGCCCCGTCCCATCCACAACAAAAGCCCGCCAGCAGCTTGTGAATGAACTGCCGGCGGGCTTTCTTGTGCGGTGGGAATGCGCAGCGTTATACGCGCGTGGCATCCTTGGGGCTCATGGTCATGCTCTGGAAGCGATTCTCCATAAAGTCATTATCGAAGTACTTGCCGTAGAACTGCGCAACGGGAATATCCGGTTCCGTGCCGTTGACGCGCTGGTACCAGTAGTCGAGCGACTGCAGTGTCATAACGCCATCGACCAGCATAATGATGGTGAAGATGACGGTAGCCGAGTAGCGGCTCTTCCACGGAATCATGTTGATGAGCTTGAGCAGCCTCGGCAGCAGCAGCTTGATCCAGATGAGGCCGCCCAGGCCCCACAGACAGGCGAAGCCCGTGCAGGTGCGTCCGCCCGTGAGGACCACGAGCGGGTCGGGCATACCGAACAGCGTTATGTGCGAGTAGCTCCACGAGACCACGCCAAACGCGGTCTGCATAAACCAGCCCACGAACACCTCAAAGCTGGCGCCGAGCAGGGCGCTCACCAGGAAAATGATGATGGGGTTCTTTTTATAGAAGCGGTTGAGCACCATGGTCATGAGCACGGCACCAAAGCCGTAGATGGGGCTGAAGGGGCCAAACAGCATACCGGCGCGGTCCTGGTAGACACCCGGATCGTTGACGGTCATATGCCAGATATCCTCCAGGACCAGGCCGAGTATGCAGCAGACAAAGAATACCCAGAACAGGTTGAAGTAGTTGAGCTTGATGTAGCCTTCGCCGGTTTCATCGCGCCCGAGCATGCCCTCGGCGGCGGCGTCGCGGTCGAGCATCTCCTGCAGGCGGCGCTGCAGCTCGCGCTCCTGGCGCAGCGTGGGGTCGACGGTGGCCGAAAGTGCGACGAGGATGCCGAGCTGGATGGCAGGGCGCAGCAAGAAGGGCCCGATGCCCTGGAGCATCACGTCAACCAAAAGCTCGACGACGGTAAACGCGATAAGGATATAGGACAGACGGGCGGCATTGCGACGCTGGTTCTTGATGAGGTCTAGGCCAAAGATGATCAAGATGACAGCACTGGCAGCCGAGAGCATGATGCCGGCGACGATAAGGCCGACCGCGACGAGCGTGTTGTCGCCGAGCTTGGCGGCGGCGTTGCCGTTGATGAGCGCGGTGATGACCTGCCACATAAAGGCGCCGACCGAAGGGAGCGTGCCCACGCCGGACAGGATGCACAGGACGGCGTACACCTTAATGATGAGGGGGATCTTCTTGACCTCCGTGGCGCTGGGGACGCTGGGGTCGAGTTCGTTTCGATCCATACATAACCTTTCTCGTTTTGCTGTAGGTACAAGGATACGCCGCCGACCTGCCAAAAGACAGGACGAACGTCCCAATTGCAACAATGCAAGCCCCAACGGCGGGCGAGACACGTCGCAACGGAAGTATGCGGGATCGTCGGCCCCGAGGCGGTTGCCCAATAAAATGTTTGGCTGCAAAACGGATTATAAGCTCGGTGGGCTTTTAAAAAGCGCTGTTCATGCGCGGGAGTGCTTGTCTTGCCGTGCGTATAATAGGGCAGGTAACGCCAAATAACGAGGCTCTGAGGGGATGCCATGTCTCAAGAAACCATCCGCGCGGCCGAGCGTGCCGCGGGACAGGTGAAGACCATGTCGACGTATGATCCGGACTCCGACCAGCTGCATGAGGAATGCGGCATTTTTGGTGTGTGGGCGCCCGATCGCGACGTGGCTCGACTGACGTACTTTGGTCTGCGCGCGCTACAGCATCGCGGCCAGGAATCGGCGGGAATCGCCGTGGGTGATGGCGGCACGGTTATGGTTCGCAAAGACCTGGGACTGCTCGATCGCGTGTTCTCCAACGCCGACCTGTCGACGCTCTCCGGCCAGCTGGCCGTGGGCCACGTGCGCTATGGCACCGCCGGCGCCAAGAGCTGGGAAGCCTCGCAGCCGCATCTTTCCACCATCAACAGCGTCATTATCGCGCTTGCTCACAACGGCACTCTGGTCAACACCGACGAGCTGCGCCGCCAGCTGATCGAGCTGGGCGTGCCGTTCCTCTCCAATTCGGATTCCGAGGTCGCGACCAAGCTTATCGGCTACTTTACTCAGCGTACGGGCCACCTGCGCGAGGGCATTCGCAAGACCATGGAGCTCGTGCGCGGCGGCTACGCCATGACGCTCATCAACGAGCAGGCGCTCTACGCATTCCGCGATCCGCACGGCATTCGCCCGCTCGTGCTGGGCAAGCTGGTGGACGAGGGTTTGGACCAGGCCGATGCCGCATCCGTTTCGCAGCTGCCGTCGCAGGACGGCGCCGCGACGGTCGACTCCGCCGTCCATGTCACGCGCGCCGGCGGTTGGGTCGTTGCTTCCGAGACCTGCGCACTCGACATCGTGGGTGCCGAGTACGTCCGTGACGTCCGTCCCGGCGAGATCTTACGCATCAGCGCTGAGGGTCTGGTATCCGAGCAGGGCGTGCCTGCAGCCGAAGAGCCCGCCAACTGCATCTTTGAGCAGGTCTACTTTGCCCGCCCCGACTCCATCATGAACGGCAAGAGCGTTTACGCCTGCCGTTACGACATGGGCCGTCAGCTGGCACACGAGGAGCCCGTCGAGGCCGACCTGGTCATCGGCGTGCCCGACTCCGGCCTGCCGCCCGCGGAGGGCTATTCGCACGAGAGCGGCATTCCCTTTGGCGAGGGCCTTATCAAGAACCGCTATGTGGGCCGTACGTTTATCGAGCCTACGCAGGAGTTGCGCGCCATGGGCGTGCGTATGAAACTCAACCCGCTGCGCGACAACATCGAGGGCAAGCGCCTGGTCGTCATCGACGACTCCATCGTGCGCGGCACCACCATGGTGCAGCTCGTCAAGATGCTGCGCAACGCTGGTGCCAAGGAGATTCACATCCGCATCAACTCGCCCGAGGTCATCTGGCCGTGCTTCTACGGCATCGATACCGACGTGCAGTCGCAGCTTATCAGCGCCAACAAGACGGTCGACGAGATTTGCGAGTACATCGGCGCCGATTCGCTGGCTTTCCTTTCGGTCGAGGGCCTGCTGAAGGTCATGCCCAAGGGCGGCTACTGCGATGCGTGCTTTACCGGCCGCTACCCCGTGGCGATTCCCGAGAGCTTTGGCCGCGATAAGTTTATGGAGGGCTTTAAGCCCCGCAACCTGGATAAGCCGCTGCACTTTGACGACGACGCCGTGGTCGAGAAATACGACGACCGCAGCTGGGAAGAGGAGCACGGCGAGGCCTAAAGCCTGCCATGTAGGGACAGGTTTATTCTGGTAGGTTTTACCTGCTGTTTTGTTGATATGACGGCGTGTGCTGTTATGGCACACGCCGAAATGAACGCAACTATGAGCACCGTTTGGCGCCCGCGCGGCGCCACGGTAGTGGAGAGGAAGGCTCAGATGAGCGACAGCAAGCATGTGACGTATGAGGACGCCGGCGTCGATACCGCCGAGGGCGGCCGCGCCGTCGACGCTATTAAGCAAATGGTCAAGGACACCAACCGCCCCGAGGTCATCGGCGGCATCGGCGGCTTCGGTGGTTTGTTCTCGGCCGCCGCGCTTAAGGATATGGAAGACCCCATTCTGATTAGCGGTACCGACGGCGTGGGCACCAAGCTCGTGCTCGCCCAGATCATGGACCGTCACGAGACGGTGGGCCAGGACCTGGTCGCTATGTGCGTCAACGACATTCTGGCTTCGGGCGCCGAGCCGCTGTTTTTCCTGGACTACGTTGCCATCGGTCACATCGAGGCCGAGCACATGGCAAAGATCATCAAGGGCGTGGCCGATGGCTGCAAGCTCGCGGGCTGCGCGCTCGTGGGCGGCGAGATGGCCGAGCACCCCGGCGTCATGGCGCCTGCCGACTACGACCTCGCCGGCTTTACCGTGGGTGTCGTCGATCGTCCCAAGATGCTCGACCCCGCGAACGTCCGCCCCGGCGACGTGATTCTGGGCCTGCCTTCCACCGGTGTGCACTCCAACGGCTACTCGCTCGTGCGTAAGGTCATCGGCGTCGACGGTATTAAGCCGGGCACGCCCGAGGCCGCCGCTAAGGCCGAGGAGCTGAGCCGCCCGCTCGAGGAGCTTGGTGGTGCATCGCTGGCAGACGCTCTGCTGGCCCCCACGCGCATCTACGTCAAGCCGGTTCTTGAGCTGCTCCGCGGCGGCGCTCCGGTGCACGCCATCGCCCACATCACTGGCGGCGGTATTACCGAGAACCTCAACCGCGCGCTCGCCGACGACGTCGACGCCGTGGTCACCCGCAACGGTGCCGAGATGGGTTGGGACGTTCCGCCCGTCATCACCTATGTGTCGCGCCAGGCCGAGCTTGCGCCCAACGAGGCATGCAAGACCTTCAACATGGGCGTTGGCCTGTGCCTGATCGTCGCCCCCGAGGACGAGGCTGCGGTTACCGAGGCCCTGGTCGCGCTGGGCGAGAAGCCGTTCCGCGTGGGCGAGTGCGTCGAGGGTTCCGGTAAGGTCGTGTACTCCGATGAGCGCTAACGAGCAGATGGCTGCCGCCGAGGGCCTGGGCTTTGTGCCCTACACCCGTCCGACCGGCACCGATACGGCCGAGCCGCTCAAGATCGGTGTGCTCATCAGCGGTTCGGGTACCAACCTGCAGGCGCTGATCGATCTGATCGCCGCCGGCAAGCTCAACGCTTCGATTGGGCTTGTGGTGTCGAGCCGTCCTTCGGCTAAGGGTTTGCAGCGCGCCGAGCGTGCGGGCATCCAGACACTCACGCTGTCCAAGGATGTCTATGCCGACCCCATCGCGGCTGACGAGGTCATTGCGCATGAGCTGCTCGAACGCGGCTGCGAGTACGTGGTGATGGCCGGTTACATGCGCATGGTGCACACGCCGCTGCTGGCGGCGTTCCCCAACCGCGTGGTCAACCTGCATCCGGCACTGCTGCCGAGCTTTACCGGTGCCCATGCGATTGACGATGCCTTTGCGCGCGGCGTCAAGGTAACTGGCGTGACCGTGCATTTTGCCAACGAGATCTACGACAACGGCCCCATCATCGCTCAGCGTGCGTTGGCTGTTGAGGAGGGCTGGGATGTCGACACGCTCGAGGAGCACATCCACGCGATCGAGCACGTGCTGTACCCCGAGGTCGTGCAAATGCTCGCCGACGGCCGCGTCCACGTGCTGGAGAGCGGCAAGGTCGCAATTGACACGCCTCGCGGCTAGCGGCGCACAGTACAATTTAGCCGAGTAGTCAGGGTGGTCATTGGCGCCAAGGCGCGCGTGGCCACCTTTTGTTTTGGGTAGTCATCGGGAACGGTCTTTAACGACTGGTCATTCAAGAACGTCGCAGGTGACTAGATGAGAGAGGTGAGCGCATGGCGGATAACGAAGCGCTGTTTACGCCTGAGCTGGTGTTTTTTGATTGGGAGTGTGCAACGCCGGATGAGGTGTTTGCGGGGCTCGAGGGCGAGCTTGCACCACGTGGCTACATTGCGTCCGGTTGGCTCGACGCCGTTCGCACGCGCGAGGATGCCTATCCCACGGGTCTTGCCATGCCGGCGGCAAACATTGCCATTCCGCATACCGATCCGGGGTTTGTGGCCAAGCCCTATATCGCGGTGGTGAAGCCCGCCGCGCCCGTGACATTTAACGCTATGGCTGGCATGGGCGCTCCGGTGCCGGCGCAGATCGTCATCAATCTGGGCATCGCCGAGCCGGGCGGCCAGGTCGAGGCCCTGCAGGCGCTCATGAACATCTTTATGGACGCCGATGCCGCAGCCGACGTGCTCGGCCAGACCACGCCGCAGGGCATGGTCGACGCCATCCGCCGCCACTTCTAAGGTGGGGCTGAGCCGGCACTTGGGGACTGTCCCTAACTGCCGGCTGCCAGAGCTGTCCCCTTTGCACCAAAATGGTGCAGATTAACCTGTCCCCAATGCACCAAGCGTGCCGCGGGGGCTGCGTTGTGACACAATGGCGTTTGTTCGATTCGTTATGCGAAAGGCCAACTATGGCAAATAAGAAAAAGAACTCCGAGGCCGCGCCGACGCCCGAGCAGCAGGCCCGCGCTGCCTCCAGCTCTCGCAAGAAGCAGCGCAAGACGTACGTGTCTAAGACAGTCAAGATCGTCCTGGTGGTCATCGGCGTGCTGGCGATGCTGCTTTCCGTCTCGGCGATGGCGTGCTCCGGCCTTATGTCGCAGGCCGAGGACACCTCGGGCTACAAGCTGACCGGCGGTGTTGCTGCAACTATCAACGGCACCAACCTCACCGAGGACACCGTGACCAAGCAGATCATGAGCATGCGCACGTCCTACGGCTACACCAAGGATAAGGATTGGGCGCAGTATCTGGTTGACAACGACCTCACGCCCAAGAAGTACCGCAAGCAACTCATCGACTCCTACACGCAGCAGATTCTGCTTCAACAGGCACAGAAGGAGAACGGCGTGACGGTGTCGGACGAGGAGGTCGAGAAGGCTTGGAAGGACGCGTGCAAGAGCGCGGGTGGTGCCAAGGCCTTTAAGAAGACGCTTAAGACCTACGGCTATACCGAGGACACCTACAAGGACTCGCTCAAGGAGAGTCTGGCGCAGCAGAAACTCAAGGATGCCGTTGCGCCCACGAGCAAGCCCAAGGACAGCGAGATTGTCGATTACATCAACGAAAACCTGTCCAGCTACAACGACGCCCGCCGCTCGTCGAACATCCTGATCAAGGTTGATTCCGACGCCTCCGACGAGGACAAGGCTGCCGCCAAGGCCAAGGCGCAGGAGTGCCTGGACAAGATCAACTCCGGTGAGCTGAGCTTTGAGGACGCCGTGGAGCAGTACTCCGACGATACCGGCTCCAAGGATAAGAAGGGCGATGTGGGCTGGGACAAGCTCACCACCTTTGTCGACAGCTACCAGACGGCGCTCGAGGGACTCAACAAGGGCGATGTGAGCGACGTCGTCGAGTCGACGTACGGTTACCACGTCATCAAGTGCACCGACTACTTCCATGTCGATAATCAGGTTGATGACATCAACCAGGTGCCCAAGGCCATCAAGAAGTACGTCTCCAACGTGGTGAAGACACAGGCGGCCAGTACCGCGTACAGCGAGTGGCTGGAGCAGTACAAGAAGGATGCCGACATCACCGTCAACCCCATGCCCAAAGACGTGCCATACAACGTCAGCCTGAAGGGCGTCACCAAGAGTTCGACCGACGACGCGTCGACGACTGAGTAATCATGGGGCGGTGCCTGCGTGAGTGCCGCCCACGCTATTGAGGAGGATTTACAGATGACCAACGAAGAGCTGCAGAAAGAAATGATCGCGGCCATGAAGGCCAAGGACAAGGTTCGCCTGTCCATCATTCGCCAGGTTAAGGCCGAGGTGAAGAATATCGAGGTTAACGAGCGCCGCGATGTGACCGAGGAAGACGTCAACAGCATGATCAAGCGTCTGATTAAGCAGACGAGCGAGACGCTGGAGATGTCCATCAAGGCCGGCACCGACCAAGAGCGTACCGACAACCTGACCGAGCAGGTCAAGATTCTGGAGAGCCTGCTGCCCGCGCAGGTTTCGGGCGAGGAGCTCGAGGCTCTGATCGAGCAGGTTATCGCCGAGCTGGGCGCCACGTCCAAGAAGCAGATGGGCCAGGTCATGGGTGCCCTGGGCAAGGCCACCGGCGGCAACTTCGATAAGCCGGCAGCTGCCAAGATCGTCGGCGCAAAGCTTGCCTAAGGGCGGTCGACACATAGTTGATGTTGAGGGGCGTGACCATTGCGGTCGCGCCCTTTTTTGTTGGCCGATGAAGGGCGCCTCCCCTGGCTGGTCATTGGGCACTCATTGGGGACAGACTTAAATGAGTACCCAATGGGCAGGTACTCATTTAAGTCTGTCCCCAATGAGCGCCAACGAGTGGGTTAAAGGTTGCGGGTTCTTTACGGGAATGTAGTGTGGGCTGCGGAAACGCGGTTCTTTCCGTACAATAGTTCAACTCGTGTAAACGCAGGGAAGGGACATTCATGGCAGACATGATCGAGATCAAGCATCTCAACAAGTACTTTGGCGACCTGCATGTGCTCAAAGATATCAATCTCACCGTCAAGCGCGGCGAGAAGCTCGTAATGATCGGGCCTTCCGGCTCGGGTAAGTCGACGCTCATCCGTTGCGTCGATTATCTGGAGGAGCCCACGTCGGGCGAGGTCATCATCGACGGCACGCCGCTCACCAAAAAGAACCACCTGGAGATGGCTCGCAAGTACAGTTCCATGGTGTTTCAGCAGTTCAACCTGTATCCCAACATGACGGTGCTGGGCAACCTGACGCTCGCGCCCATCAAGCTGCAAAAGAAGAGCAAGGAGGAGGCGACCGAAATCGCCGTCGCCGCGCTCAAGCGCGTCGGCATGGCGCATAAGGCCGGCGAGTATCCGCAGAATCTCTCGGGCGGCCAGCAGCAGCGCATCGCCATCGCCCGTGCCCTGTGCACCAAACAGCCCATCATCCTGTTTGACGAGCCGACCTCGGCGCTCGATCCCGAGATGGTCCAGGAAGTCCTTGACGTTATGATTGAGCTCGCGCAGGAGGACATCACCATGATCTGCGTGACGCACGAGATGGGCTTTGCGCGCCAGGTGGCCGACCGCGTCATCTTTATGGAGGACGGCCGCATCCTGGAGGAGGGCACGCCCGAGCACTTCTTCGATAACCCCGAGAACCCGCGTTGCCGCGAGTTCCTGTCCAAGATTCTGCACTAGGCGCGGTGATGGACATGACGGATATGACGAGGGCGGCCGTGTCGCGCCGTCACTTTTTGCAGCTGGCTGGCGCCGGCATGCTCGCGCTGACGGGGACCGCGCTTACCGGTTGCGGCCACTCCACCAGCGGCGAGGGCTCCGACAAGGGGTCCAAGCTTGCGGCCATCAAGTCGCGTGGCCATCTGAATGCCGGCGTTAAGAAGGATGTTCCCGGCTACGGCTATTACGACACCGCCAAGGGTCGCTTTGAGGGCATGGAAGTCGATTTGTGCTATCAGATCGCCGCTGCCGTCTTTGGCGTGAGCTACAAGGAGGCCCGTGCCCAGGAGCTTGTCGAGTTTACCGACGTAACGCCCAAGACGCGCGGCCCGCTGATCGATAACGGCCAACTCGACGTGGTCGCGGCGACCTACACCATCACCGACGAGCGCAAGAAGAGCTGGGATTTCTCGACGCCGTACCGCACCGACTACGTGGGACTCATGGTCAAGAAGCGTTCGGGCTTTACCTCGATTGAGGACCTGGACGGCAAGGTCATCGGTGTGAGCCAAGGTGCTACCACGCAGGGCCTGATCGAGCAGATGATCAAGGACAACGGCTTTAGCTGTAAGCCCGAGTTTAGGGCCTTTAGCGGCTACCCCATCATCAAGAGTTCGCTCGACGCCGGCAATATCGATGTCTTCGCCATGGACCGCTCCACGCTGGCCGGTTACATGAACGAGACCGTTGAGCTGCTGCAGCCCGAGGTCAAGTTTGGCGAGCAGGGCTACGGCGTGGCGACCAAGAAGGGCTGCGACCTTTCGGCCGTGGTCGATCAGGTGGTTTGCGATCGCCTGGCCGACGGCTGGCTCGACCAAGAGGTCAAGACCTGGGGTCTTGTATAGGCGCATCGTCCAAGGAAGGAATCAAATGCTCGAAGGATTATTTGACGCCGACCGTTGGTCGACGACATTTCAAAACATGGGGCCCTTCTGGGAGGGCTTTGGCGTGACGCTGCAAGTGGTCGTTGCCGGTCTGCTGCTGTCGCTGGTGCTGGGCACGCTGCTGGGCGTGTTCTCTACCACTCGTTCGCGTGTGCTGCGTGCCATAAGCCGCGTGTACGTGGAGTTTTACCAGAACACCCCGTTGCCCGTGCAGGTGCTCTTTATGTATATGGCCGGACCGCAGTTTTTGCAGGCCATAACCGGTGCCGACCAGCCGGTGCGCATCGCGCCGTTCGTGCTGGGCTTCTTGGGCGTGGGCCTGTATCATGCGGCCTACATTTCGGAGGTCATCCGCACTGGTATCGAGGCGGTTCCGCGCGGTCAGATGGAGGCGGCCCAGAGCCAGGGCTTCACCCGTGCGCAGGCGTACTGGTACATCGTGCTGCCCCAGACGTTCAAGATCATTTTGCCGCCGCTGTGTAACCAGGCGCTCAACCTGGTCAAGAACACGTCGGTGCTGGCACTTGTGGCCGGCGGCGACCTTATGTACCGTTCCGACAACTTTGTGAGTCTGTACGGTTACCTGCAGGGATACATCGTCTGCTGCCTTATGTACTTCATCATCTGCTTTCCGCTCGCCATGCTGGTGCAGTGGCTCGAGCGTCGCTCCAAGGAGCGTCCGCGCGGCGTGAGCCTGGCCGAGCTGGGGCTCGACAACGTAGAGGAGGCCTAGCGCATGGAAATCTTCAACGCGACCAACCTGCTCTACATCTGGGGCGGCTTTGTTAAGACGATCGAGATCTCGGCGCTGTCAATCTTTTTCTCGCTCATCTT
This sequence comes from uncultured Collinsella sp., assembly GCA_902492935.1. Lineage (GTDB taxonomy): Bacteria > Actinomycetota > Coriobacteriia > Coriobacteriales > Coriobacteriaceae > Collinsella. The sequence goes on from CABUNJ010000021.1 coordinate 41,865, forward strand.
TGGCACGGTGCTGGCGCTTGTTAAAAGCTATGCGCCCCGCCCGTTCCGTATTTTGGTGAGCGCCTATATCGAGCTGTTCCGTTGCACGCCAAACCTGCTGTGGATTCTGTTTATCTACTTTACGGTGCAGGGTTTGGATATTGTGATTTCGACCATCGCCTTTACGCTGTTTACCAGCGCTGTTATGGCCGAGATTGTGCGCGGCGGCCTCAACTCGATTCCGCGCGGCCAGTTTGAGGCAGCGCAGAGCCAGGGCTTTGGCTTCTTTGCCACCATGCGCTACATCATTCTGCCGCAGACGTTTAAGACGATCATTCCGGCGCTGTTTAGCCAGTGCACAACTGTCATTAAGGACAGCTCGTATCTTTCGGGCATTAACGTGGCCGAGCTCATGTACACGGCAAACGTCGTGATGGCCCACGCGATCGACCTGTCGCAGGTGCTTATGCTCTACGGCCTGGTGTTTGCGATGTACTTTGTGCTCAACTTTGGTATCTCGCTGCTGGTCCGAGCGTATCAGCGCCGCATCGTGGCCGCATAGCCTGGCTTTCCCTGGTACGCTATCGTGAAAAAAGGCGATATACAGCCTTTTTTCTCATTTGTTAGAAAGGAATCGCGATGAGCGATCTGGAGAATAAGAAGAATCCTGTGGTCATTACCATTGCGCGCGACTTTGGCGCCGAGGGCCACGAGATTGGTCGCATGCTTGCCGACGAGTTGGGGATTCCGCTGTACGATAACGAGCTGCTGGTGCGTGCGTCGCTGCGCGCGGGCGAGTCGCTCGACAAGATGGCTGCCTACGACGAGCGCCTGGCCGTGGAGAACATGGCGTTTCTGCCCGACCGCTACGATGCGCGTTCGTACTCGGATAAGTTGTTCCAAAAGATGAGCCAGGTGATTTTGGATCTGGGCGAGACCGAGAGCTGCATTATCGAAGGCCGCCTGTCCGATTACCTGTTGCGTAATAACCCCAACCACATTGCCGTGTTGGTGACCGCACCCTTTGAGGACCGTGTCGAGATCGTGCGCAAGAAGCGCGGCCTTAACAAAAAGAAGGGCGCTAAGCTGGTCAAGCAGCAGCAGAAGGCGCGCGAGGCATTTTACAAGCGTTACAGTGCCGGAAAGTGGAAGATGACGAGCGGTAAAGACATCGTCGTCAACCGAGCCAAACTGGGCCGCGAAGGCTGCAAGGACGTCATCGCCGCAGCCTACCGCTACAAGGTGGCCCAGCTCGAAGACTAACCGACCAAAACCACCACAAAGGGGACAAGCACTTTTGTGGTGGTTTTTGTTTTAGGCCGAGGGGAAGGCCTTGGCGGCAGTGTCTATCCTCGGCTTTTGCAAAATCTCGATCTGTAACACCAAGCCAACGAAAATGGCTCTAACTGTTACAGATTTAGATGAACCGTCCGGCCGTCAGCCCAACGTCTTGATCTGTAACACCAGGCGGCATATTTGGCCTCTAGCTGTTACAGATTGAGATAAAGCGGAGGCGGCTGGCACAATATCTTGATCTGTAACAACTACGAGGCTCAACAGGGTCTACCTGTTACAGATCGAGACACACCGACCAGCCAGGCTCCAAACCACCACAAAGGTGTCTGTCCCCATTGTGGTGGTTGGGGCGGCCGACATAGAAAAAGTCCCCGCCGGGCGCGTGCTCGACGGGGACTTTGCCGTTTGGTGGCTAGCGCTGAGGGTGATTACTCGCCCAGCAGGCTCTTGGTGATGGAAGCGGCGGCCTTCTTGCCGGCGCCCATCGCCAGAATGACCGTAGCGGCACCGGTGACGATGTCGCCGCCGGCCCAGATGCGGGGATCGGTGGTCTGGCCGGTCTCCTCGTCGGCGACGATGTAGCCCCACTTGTTGAGCTCCATCTTGCCGCCGATCTTCTTTGCGAAGGGGTTGGCGTTGGTGCCGATAGCCGAGATCGCGACGTCGCAGGGGATCTCCTCGATGGCACCCTCGATGGGCACCGGGCGACGACGGCCGGACTCGTCGGGCTCGCCGAGCTCCATCTTCTGGACCTTGACAGCGCACACGGAGCCGTCCTCGCCAGCGACAAACTCGAGCGGGGAGACGAGCGGCAGAACCTCGACGCCCTCGGCCTTAGCATGGTGCAGCTCGGCGCGACGGCAGGGCATCTCGTCCTCGGTACGGCGGTAAGCGATGATGGCGTGCTCGGCGCCCAGGCGCTTGGCAGTACGGACGGCGTCCATAGCCACGTTGCCGCCGCCAAAGACGACGACGTTCTTGCCGTGCTTGGTGGGGGTGTCGTACTCGGGGAACTTGTTGGCCTTCATCAGGTTCACGCGGGTGAGGTACTCGTTCGCGAAGAAGACGTTGGGCAGGTTCTCGCCGGGGACGTTGAGGAACTTGGGCAGGCCAGCGCCGGTCGCCACGTAGATGGCGTCGAAGCCCTGCTCGAACAGCTCCTCGGCCGTGGCCATGTTGCCCACGACGGAGTTGTACTCAAACTTGACGCCCATGTCCTCAAGGCCGTCAATCTCGCGCTTGACGACTGCCTTGGGCAGACGGAACTCGGGGATGCCGTAGACCAGCACGCCGCCGCCGGTGAAGAAAGCCTCAAAGACGGTAACGTCAAAGCCGTTGCGGGCGAGCTCGCCGGCGCAGGTGATGCCGGACGGGCCGGAGCCGACGACGGCGACCTTCTTGCCGTTCTTGGGGGCCATCTTGGGCGTAGAGGCGAGCTCGGGGCGGTCACCCAGGAAGCGCTCGAGCTGGCCGATGGCCACGGGCTCGGACTTCTTACCACGGATGCACTTGCCCTCGCACTGGTTCTCCTGCGGGCAGACGCGGCCGCAGATGGCGGGAAGCATGGAGTCCTCGCGGATGGTATCGAGGGCGCCGCCGAAGTCCTTCTCGCGGATCTGCTCGATAAAGCGGGGAATGTTGATGTTGACGGGGCAGCCCTCAACACAGAACGGCTTCTTGCAGTTGAGGCAGCGCTCGGCCTCGGCCAGCGCCATCTCCTCGGTGAAGCCCTTGTCGACGGGGCGGAAGTCGCAGGCGCGCTCGGCAGCCGGCTCCTCGTTATCGGGGGTGCGGGGCGACTTCATATCGGCAACGAAACGACCGTTAACTAGTGGCATGCGCAGCTCTTTTCCTCATAGGCCTTGAGGGACTCGCCCTCTTCGGAACGGTAAGCGGCCTGGCGGGCACGAAGGTCATCCCAGTCGACCAGGGTAGCATCGAAGTCGGGGCCGTCGACGCAAGCGAACTTGGTCACGCCGCCCACCTCGACGCGGCAGCAGCCGCACATGCCGGTGCCGTCAACCATGATGGGGTTGAGGGACGCGGTGATGGGGGTGTCGTACTTCTGGGCGGTGAGGGTCGAGAACTTCATCATCGGAACGGGGCCGACGCAGAAGACCTGGCTCACGGCCTTGTCCTGCAGCAGACGCTCCAGCGGAGCGGTGACAACGCCCTGCTCGCCGTAGGAGCCGTCGTCAGTGGTGATGTGGATGTGGTCCTCGTCGAGGAGCTCGCGGAACTGGTCCTCCATGAGCAGGAGGTCCTTGGTGCGGGCGCCCATGATGGCGTGCACCTCGTGGCCGGTCTCGACCAGGTGCTTGGCGACCGGGAAGGCAATTGCCAGGCCGACGCCGCCGCCAATGACGGCGCAGGGGCCCTCGGCCATCTCGGTGGGAACGCCCAGCGGGCCCACGACGTCGCGCAGCGACTCGCCGGCCTCGTAGGTGGAAAGCATCTCGGTGGTCTTGCCGATCACCATGAAGATGAACTCGACCCAGCCCTCGTCACCGTTCCAGCCGGCCAGGGTAAACGGGACGCGCTCGCCCGTCTCGTTGGCGCGAACCATGAGGAACTGTCCAGCGTGCGCATGCTTGGCGATTGCGGGCGCCTCGATGCGGAACTTGAACACCTTCTCCGAGAACTGCGTCTTCTCCAGGATCTTATACATAGAACCCCTCTCTTGTTAGGGCTGCCGAACCGTGCCTCCACGGAAATGGACGGTAGCCCGAGTAAAACCGTACGCGCACAGGCGTTGTGCAGACATACGGTGCAAATTATACCCTCATGGACATGCTGTTTACGTGTGTCTTCGGCGGTTGGGAGCAGGGTTTATCCACTTCCTTGATTGTCATTTTCATTGCAACAGCCTCAGGACTCAGCGCAACGCGTTGCGC